>NZ_BAGJ01000098.1 GCF_000308775.1 Nocardia testacea NBRC 100365 | reverse complement strand
GCGGGAATCCTGCTGAGCCTGGAACCCGTCGTCGCGGCGCTGGCCGGTCTACTCGTTCTGGACGAGACGCTGTCGGCCCGTCAATGGTTCGCCATCACCTGTATCTGTGCGGCCACAGTGGTCGCCGTCGGCTCGAGCGGCCCGGACGGGGAGAGCACCCGAGGAGCCGGCCACCGGGCCCCGGGGCGCCGCCTCGGATCGGTAGCCCGGAAATTCCGATTCCGCGGACGCCGGTGGGGCGACGATCCGGGGGAGTTGACGGCGAGCGGCAGCGGTTCGCGCCGAGGACGGTGCGCGGTGTGGATCAGCCGCGGTGGTAGCGCATTTCGTAGCTCGCCCGCTCCTCGGCGGCGCGACGGTGCCGGTTCGGGTCGGCCAGTGCCGGATCGAGACCGTGCTTGACCAGGACATGGCGCCGATGCACGTACACCAGGGCGACCGCGAAGAAGGCGAGTGGGATGAACACCAGCGTGGCCATCGAGAATCCCATCCACCACGGTCCCGGGACCAGTGCGAACAGGCACAGGAACGGGATCGGGGGTAGCAGGAAGCGCTGGAGGTACCGGCGGGTGGCTCCCGGACCGGTCTGGTCACGCAGGACCCACTGCCGCATCGAGGGCGGCAGGGTCTCGCCGAAGAGGTAGCGGATGCGCTGAGCCGGTGTGGGGGTCTGGCCTGTCACGGGGCCTCCTGTCGACGGTCCGGACGCCGCGGTTCGCCGCGGCGGTTCGCAAGGGGCCTTCATGATTCGTCGTCCGGGTACGCGAGTGCCGCCCGGCGGGCCGCCTCGTTGACCCGTCCGAGCACTTCGCGCAAATCCTCGAGATCGGCGAGTTCCACGCCGAGCCGGTCGACGACGGCGGGCGGGATCCGCTCGGCCTCGCGGCGTAGCGCGCGTCCCGCGTCGGTGAGGTCGACGACCAGGGTGCGCTCGTCGCGGGGGTCGCGCCGCCGGGTGACCAGGCCGGCGCTCTCCAGGCGTTTGAGCAGCGGGGACAGTGTGGGGGAGTCGAGCTGGATCGCCTCGGCGATGGCCTTCACCGACATCGGCGCCTCCCCCCACAGAGCCAACATGACCAGATATTGCGGGTGGGTCAATCCGAGCGGTTCCAGCAGCGGCCGGTACACGGCGAGCACCGAGCGGTTCGCCACGGCCAGCGCGAAACACACTTGCCGCTCCAGCCGTAGTGGATCGTCGATTTCCGCGGTCAACGCGCCTCCATGCGATCGGATACCCCTGACGAATAGAATATAGTCCACTAATAGTTAATGCACCAACTATTAGCGTGTGATATGACGCACGGGCCCCGGGTCGCGTCGGTGGAACGCCTCATCGCACATCTGGCTGCGGCGGCCATCGGATAGGCACGCCGGCGCCGACGGCCGGAACGGTCACGCGAATCCCGGGCAGCGCTATGCGATCGGGTGCCCGACTCGGCGGTACGACCTGGTGCGGAAGGATGACCGGATGCCGCGGATGCGGGTGACCGCGATCGCCGCACGGTCCGGCGATCCGGCCGTGGAGCGACTGGGGGAGATCATCGAGGCGGTTCTGGAGGCGTCCACGGACCAGGCCATGCAGCTGATGTTCCGGCCGGGCTCGGGCCCCGTGGTCGACGAGGTGCCGAAGGGCCCGGACGGGCCGTTCCACGCGATCGTCGTGGCAGTGGAGAATGTCGTCCGAGACGGCGTGGCGAGCGGGGAGTTCCGTGATCTCGGCGAGGTGTCCCTGGTGGTGGAGCTGCTGTCCGGTGTCATGCGCGCCGGCGCCGAACGCCTCGGCCGGGACCCGGCCGACTACTCGGCCACGGTGCGTGCGGCCCGGGAGGTCGTCCTGGCGTCGCTGACCCGGCACCCGGACCGAAGTTCATCCACCGGCCGTTAGCGGATGCCACGGCGGGTCCGGCGCCGCGCGGGAACGTCGCACGAAGCGCCCCCGCGCCGACCTGTGCGGGTCTCGGTACCGTGTCCCGCGTCCGGGTGGTGGGGTCACGATTCGGGGCCGGGCGCGCAGACTCCGCCGTCGGGATAACAGCACGCTCACAGGCGCCGACATCGGTGCCCGAACCCTTCCGGAGCCGGACCGGCCGGTCTAACGTTCAACGTCATGACCGCCTTCACCGGAAAGGTCGTACTCATCACCGGCGGCGCCCGCGGTATCGGTGCGGAGCTCGCCCGGCGGCTGCGCGGGCGCGGCGCCCGGCTGGTGCTCACCGATATCGACCGGCCCCCGTTGCAAGAGCTCGCCAGGGAACTCGGCGGCGACGAGTACGTCGTCGCGGTCCCCGCGGACGTGCGCGATCTCGCCGCGATGGAGGCCGCGGTCGCGCTCGGAGTCGAAAGGTTCGGCGGAATCGATATCGTCGTGGCCAACGCCGGTATCGGCAGCTACGGATCGGTCCTGGCGGTGGACCCCGCTGCCTTCCGGCGGGTGATCGACGTGAACCTCGTCGGATGTTTCCATACCGTGCGTGCCGCCCTGCCCGCCGTCATCGACCGGGGCGGCTACGTGCTGTTCGTATCCTCCGTCGCCGCCTACGTGGCGATGCCGGGGCTGGCAGGTTACTCCGCGACGAAAGCCGGAGTAGAGCAGTTCGCCAACGCGGTGCGCGCGGAGGTCGGCTACCGCGGCGTCGCGGTCGGGTCGGCCCATATGTTGTGGATCGATACCGCGCTGGTGCGGGAAACGTTCATCGATCTGCCGGCGGCCGCGCGGGCGCTCGCCTCGTTGCCGGCCCTGTTCCAGAAAACCGTCACGGTGCGGGAGTGCGCTGCCGCCTTCGAGCGGGGCATCGAGCGGCGTGCCGAGCGGATCAATGTGCCCGGGTGGGCAGGCGCGCTGCGCTGGCTGAAACCGGTGCTGCAGACTCCGCTGGTCGAGCGATTCGTCGGCACGGCCACCCGGACCTGGCTGCCCGAGATGGATGCGGAGGTGAGCGAACTCGGCCGGTCGCTGAGTGCCCGCACCCAGGCGCTCAGCGTGGACGAATAGGGCAGGCGCCGCCCCCCGGAAAAGCAAGAAACCCGCGCCGTGGCGCGGGTTTCTGTGTTGGTCAGCTCTTAGATGGCGCGGACGCTCTGAGCCTGCGGACCTTTCTGGCCCTGCTCGATCTCGAACTCGACACGCTGCCCCTCGTCGAGGGATTTGAAGCCGGAGCCGGAAATCGCGGAGTAGTGGACGAAAACATCAGGGCCGCCACCGTCTTGCGCGATGAACCCGAAGCCCTTTTCGCCGTTGAACCACTTCACACTGCCTTGCGACATACTGTTTCTTTACTTCCTGTTGCGAGCCGAGCGATCACTGCAACAACCCGTGCTCACCATCGAGCATGCCATAGATCCGGCCACCCCACCCGAAGAGTGAGGCAGCGCACGCCGGACCGCTGCTGTTGGGTCTGCTGGGGCTCACGGTCGCGCCCTGGTGGCCCTGGGCTGAAGACCGAAGTGGCCCCACCGCGGGATCCGGGTGGGGCCATTTCCGGTATGGCCCGGACGGGCTGATGGGCCGCCTGGACGTCTCTCAGGCCTCGTCGGTCCGGTAGGCGTCGAGGCGGATGGTCGCCGTCGCCTCGTGCGCGGCCATCCCTTCGTACCGTGAGATGGTTTCGACGGCACCGGCCGTCTCGGGAGTGGCCGACCGTTCCACGCGCTGGTAGGTCAGCGGCTTGAGGAAGCGGGAGACCGAGAGCCCCGCACTGTGTTTGGCGCCACCGGCGGTCGGTAGCACGTGGTTGGTGCCCGCCATGCCCTTGTCGGAGTACGCCACCGTACTCCAGCGGCCCAGGAAGATCGAACCGTAGTTGTGCAGGGTGTTGTGGTAGTACTCGTCGTCGGCAGTCTGGATCTCCAAATGTTCCGGCGCCAGATCGTCCATCAGGGCAGCGGCGGTCGCGGCGTCCTTGGCCCAGGTCACCGAGCCGTAGTCGCGCCAGGCCGGTCCGGCGATATCGCGCGTCTTCAGGGTCTCCAGCTGCCGGTCGGCTTCGGCGATCACCGCTTCGCCCAGTTGCCGCGAGGTGGTGACCAGGGCGGCGGGTGATTCGGTGCCGTGTTCGGCCTGGCCGAGGAGATCGGCGGCGACCGTGGCCGGATCGGCGGTTTCGTCGGCGATCACCGCGACCTCCGACGGGCCGGCCGGCAGGTCGATGGCGACCGTGCCGAAGAGCTGTCGTTTGGCCTCGGCCACATAGGCGTTGCCGGCGCCGACGAGCATATCGACCGATGGCTCCCCGAGCAGGCCGAACGCCATGGCGGCCAGCGCCTGGACACCGCCGAGCACGTAGACGCGGTCGGCGCCGGAGAGATGGCAGGAGTAGAGCACGGCGGGGTCGGCGGTGCCGTCGCGACGCGGGGGAGTGCAGGCGAGCACGGTCGGGACCCCGGCCACCTTGGCGACGCCGACGGTCATGAACGCCCCGGCGAGCAGCGGGAAACGACCGGCCGGCACGTAGGCGCCCACCCGCGAGATCGGTACATAGCGAACTCCGGTGGTCAGGCCGGGCGCCGGGCGGGTCTCGAAATCGACCAGATGCGAACGGGTCTCCCGGGCGAACGCGCTGGTCCGTTCGTGGCCCAGTTCCAGTGCCGCCCGTAGTTCGGGTGACAGCGAATCCCCCGACCGCGCCAGCTCCGCCGCGCCCAGTTCGACCTGACCGGACGTGAACCCGTCGAGATCGCGGGCATAGGACAGCACCGCGTCGAGGCCGCCCTGCTCGATCGTGGAGAGCATCTCCGAGACGGTGGCGATGACCGATGGGTCGCGCTGGGCGGCCGGGCGGTCCAGCGCGGGGCGCTTGAGGATCTGGAAGGAGCCTTCGAGTTCGGCGAGGCGGGCGGGGGTGAACTTCATAATTCGACGGTATGGCGGGCCTGAACAATGGACAACCCGTCGCGATCCTCCGCGATGCAAAGGGAAACCCTTTGCGTGCGTCCCGGCAACCGGCCGACGGTCCGCTGAGTGGCAACGGCGCGAAACCGGCGGCCACATCCAGGGCAGAGCACTTGATCACGTGGGCCCGCCACCACCTGGCCGGTGGCGGCGGGCCCATATGTCCCGGAGAGGGTCGGTGCTCGCTCAGAGAGCGAGGACCGCGGGGATCGTCAGTACCGCGACGTAGTAACCCATGAACAACACTCCGGCGTGGATCTTGAAGAACCGGCACAGCAGGCCGCCCACGAGACCGACCGTGAGTGTGACGGCGAGTCCCAGAATCCCGCCCTCCCACACGCTGATCACCACGACGAGTCCGGCGAAGGCGGCGATGATGGCTTCGTGGCTTACGAACCGCACGACGACGGTCGCGGCCCGATGGGCGAAGTTCATCGCGAAGGGGTAGGCGATGAGGCCGGCCACCGCGACGGCAGCGAGTCCGTAGAATAGGAATTCGGTGCTGGTGAGCGCGGTGGACAGGTTGTCGATATTGCCGTTGCCGTCGGCGGTGGTGAAAACCGGTGGCGCGTTGAACAGGGGGGCGGCGGGCCCGGCGGCGACCGGACTCAGCGGCAGTCCGAAGGCGATGAGGGGGATCAGGGCTTCGGCGATATAGGTGGATTCGGTCGTGCCGTTGCGGGCGGCGATCACCGAAGTGAGCCGGCGGTAGCCGTGTTTGATGCGGCTCCCGACCACTTCACCCATCAGGACCGTCATGGCGACCGGGCTGAAAACGAAAGTGGCGCTGGAAACGGTGGCGGTGGCCGCGACATAGCCGGTCTGTCCACGGTCGAGGATCCGGAAGGGATTGGGAAAGTAGCCCTTCCAGGTCTTGACATCGGGTGCGAGCCATACTGTCGCCGGCTCCTTGCGCGCCATCTCGGCACGACCCTGGGGTCCCAGGGACAAGAAGAGGTCGGCGATCAGCGGTCCGACGGCGATGCCGAGGAAGTAACTGATGTTGAGCGCGACATCGTAGGACGCCGTGAGCTGTTTGAGACCGAGGATGAGGACCACGAACGGTACGAGCGCGAGCACGCCCGCCCATTTCCCGGGCGACGCGTAGGCGATGCCGATGGCGGCCAGCAAGAACAACCACGGCGCGGCGGACTGCACCGTGTCGGCGACCGGGGCCAGCAGCACGGCGAACAGTACGGCGGCGGGGACCGCTATCACAGCGGCGATGAGGGCCGCGGAGATCGCTTTGCGGAGCGCAATATGGGGTACGCCCAACGCGCGCAGCATCCGCGCTTCGCGCATGAGCGGAACCGCCATCGTGTCCCCGGGTATGCCGAGGAGTGTGGTCGGCGCCGCGTGCGTCATATGTTTGGCCACGGCTCCGGCGAGGAAGAATGTGAACACGCCTGCCGGGGGAGCGCCGAGCAGAATCACCAGCAGGGTCAGCGGGGCGATGGTCGCGGTTTCGTCGGTACCCGAGACCATGCCGATCAACGAGAAGACGATGGCGCCCACCACGGCGAGCATGATGGCCAGCGCGATATCGCTGGTGAGGATCGAACTCATGACACTGTCCCGGTGGTGGAGTGTTCGGCTTCGGTGAACCGCCGGCTCAACCCGAGTTCGTCGAGTTCGCGCCGGGTGTGCGCGGGCAGATCGTCGAGCGAGCCCAGCCCCTGTCGTTCCTCGCGCAGTGCGGCGATGACCTCGCCGACGGCCGCGTCTTCGGATACCTCGGTGACCACGATCCGTTTCGGACGGAAGAGACGCCCGCAGATCAGACCGGCGATCACACATCCGGCGATCCCCACGAGGAGAGCGTAGGCGTCGGCGAGCGAGTCGTTCGCCACGAACGAAGAGAATGCCCGGTCCGCCAGCAGCAGTGCGGACAGGCTCACGCCGACGCCGATGACCACGGATACGGCCAGGTGACGACCGACGACGGTATCACCCCATACCTCCAGGTACTGCGGATGTTCGCCGCCGGGGGCCGGCTCTGCGGTGGGCGGGTCGACCGGTGTCGGTGCCGCGGTCGGCGGGGGTTGGGTGGGCATGGGTACTCCGTCGGCGTCGAGGGGGTCGGGCAGGTCAGGATGTCGAGGCGGTGAGGGCGCGGACCACTCGCGAAGGGCTGGGCCGACCGATGACGGTCGACATCCACCGGGAAGTCGCGATGAGCGCGTCCAGACCGATACCGGTGGTGATACCGAGGCCGTGCAGCATCCACACCAGGTCCTCGGTGGCGAGATTTCCGGTGGCTCCGGCGGCATACGGGCAGCGACCCAGGCCGCCGGCGGCGCTGTCGAACTCGGTGATCCCGGCGCTCAGAGCGGCATAGACGTTCGCGAGCGCCTGGCCGTAGGTGTCGTGGAAATGCATCGCCGTGATCTCCGGGCGGATACCGCGGTCGAACAGGGCTTCCAGTAGGTCGAGGACGTGTCCGGGCGTGGCGACCCCGATGGTGTCGCCCAGCGAGATCGAGGCCACTCCCATGTCGAGGAGTCGTTCGGCGATATCGGCGACGGCCGAGGTATCCACCGCGCCCTCCCAGGGGTCCCCGAAACACATCGAGATGTATCCGCGCGTGGCAAGCCCCTGTGCTCCGGCACCGTGCACTACGGGGCGTGCGGATTCGATCGCGCCGTCGACGGTGGTGTGCAGGTTCTTGCCCGCGAAGGTCTCGGTCGCGCTCACGAATACGGCGAGTTCCGTGGCGCCTGCGGCCAACGCCCTGTCGAGCCCGCGGCGGTTCGGTGCCAGCACCACCCGGCGGATATCGCCGGGCAGGTCCAAGGTGGCCAGCAGCTGCTCGGCATCGGACAGCTGTGGGATCCATCGGGGTGAGACGAAGCTCGTGAGCTCGAGCGCCGACACCCCCGCGGCGGCGAGCCGCCGGCAGAATTCGGCTTTGGCCGGTGTCGGCACCACAGTGGCTTCTGCCTGGAGACCGTCGCGGGGGCCGACTTCGTACACCCGGACCGCGGCCGGCAGACCCGGCCTGCGGTGGACATGCGGTGCGGGCCGGCGGACGGCCTCGGTGTCCGGCGCCACCTCAGCTTCGATTCCGCAGGTCGGCGAGCACCCTTTCGGCGTGCTCGACGCGAATGTTCCGGTCCTGGATGAGCTGCGCGACGACCGTGTCGAGTTCCGCGGTCCGCGCTCCGGCGGTGACCGCGACGGTACGGGCGTGCAGGCTCATATGGCCTCGCTGGATGCCTTCGGCCGCGAGGGCGCGGCAGGCGGCGAGATTCTGGGCCAGTCCCACCGCGACCACGACCTCGGCGAGTTCGGTGGCCGACTCCACGCCGAGGATTTTGATCGCTGCCCGCGCGACGGGATGGGCCTTGGTGGCTCCACCCACCAGACCCACCGCCATCGGCACCTCCAGCGTGCCGGACAGGTGTCCGTCGGCGGTCTTCTCGAAGTGCGAAAGAGCCGTGTACCGCCCATCGGGACCGACGGCGTGGGAGTGACAGCCCGCTTCGACGGCGCGGGTGTCGTTGCCGGAGGCCAGTACCGCGGCGGTGATGCCGTTCATGATGCCCTTGTTGTGTGTGGCGGCACGGTAGGGGTCGGCTTCGGCGAGCGCGGAGGCGTGCACGATATCGTCGACGACCTGCTCTCCGCCCAGCAGGTCACGGTCGAAGACGGCGCGGGCCCGCACGATTCGCCGGTCGGCCATATTGGTGAGGATGCGGAGCAGGGGCCGCCCGCCGGTGATGGCCGCGAGCCGGGGCGCGATGGCCTCGGCCATGGTGTTGACCGCATTGGCTCCCATCGCATCGCGCACATCGACCACCAGATGCGCGACGACATGCGTGCCGGTTCGCGTCGGCACCAGGCGCACCTGTAGGTCCGTCGCGCCGCCGCCGAACCGGACCAGCGTCGGGTCCTGCTCGTTGGCGAGGTCCACGACGGCCGAGCGGTGTTCCAGAATGCGCAGGCGCGCGGCCTCGGGATCGGGCAGGTCCAGCAACTGGATCTGCGCCTGCATCACCGGACCGGTGCCGGAGGTGAAGAATCCGCCTCGCTCGCGGGCCATACGCGCGGCATTGCTCGCCGCGGCCACGACCGACGGCTCCTCGGTGGCCATGGGGACCAGATGATCTCGGCCGTTGATCCGGAAGTTCGTGGCGATGCCGACCGGGATACCCAGCACCCCGATCACATTCTCGATCATGTGATCGGCATGCTCGGTGTCCAGGCCGTGCGCGGGGTCGAGAACGTCCAGCTCCGCGACAGCTACTCCGGTCCGCTCGGAGACCACCGAGCGGCGTTGCTCGACGGAGGAGTCCTTGAACCCCGGAATCCTGCTGTTCACGGTCACCGCGCCGCCCTCCACATCGCGGGGGCGCGGTATCCGCGACCCCGATGAACATTTGCCGGGTCCGACGGTACGAGCCGGCTGTAACCCGCGACATGTGAGGTGACCACATGAAACCGCGGTTTCAGTGTGGTGGGACCACATTTTTCTGTTCATGGGCGGGATACCGAACGCAACTCGTCCAGCCGAGTGGCGAGCGAGATACGGAACAGGTGTTCGTCCTGACGCCAATCCGCTCCGAGCAGAGCTTTGAGGCGGTCGAGTCGCTGCAGGATCGTGTTGGGGTGATAGTTCAGCGCTCGCGCAGTCTTCGTCGGGCTCGCCTCATGCCGCACGAAGGTGCGCAGTGTGGTGAGCAGATCGGTGCCGTGCCGGGCGTCGTAGTCGACGACCGGCCCGATGGTGAGATCGAGGAAGGACTGCAGGGCTTGCGGGTTGGCGCCGAACAGGACGGTGTATGGGGCGTAGGCGTCGGTGGCGACCGCGCGGTCGTCGATACCCAGCCCGGTCAGCAGGCGCACTGTCTGTTGCGCGGTGCGGAACAGATCGGGAAGTTCGTCGGGCGTGGCGGCCCGCGGTGGCGCCACGACCAGCACCGGGGCCCCGAGTGCGCCGATGAGATGCCTGCGCAGATCGTTCGCCAAGGCCATCGGATCGACAGCCGATCCGATGACCGTGATGGTGGCGGCGTGCTCACCCACCAGCCCGCCGCGGCCGAGGAAACCCGCGGCGGCGCGTTCGGCCCCGGTCCGCCGGGCCGGCGGCACATCGACGATGAGCAGCGTACGCAGTTCGGACAACGTCAGGCGGTGGTTGCGCGCCCGCTGGTCCATACCGCGACGTCGCTCCGGTGAGGAATGCAGCAGGTCGGCGATGAGTTCGCCGCGCTCACGGCGGTATGCGTCGGTGACCGCCCGCTGTTGCAGGGCCAGCAGGGCGGCGACCTGAGCCGCCCGTTCGATCGTGCGTCGCTCCACCGGACCCAGTTCCACGCTGCCCGGGCTGAGCAGCAGGGCCCCGAAGTGGAGTTCGCCGGCGGTGACGGCGGCGACCGCCTCGACCGATCTGTTGTTCGCGACGGTCCGGCAATGCCCGCTCGCACGACTCAGCGAGATCGCGGCACGCACCTGCGGGGACAGACTCACCGCCGTATGCTCCTGGTCCGCGGCCGCGGAGGTGGCGAGCGAGAAGGAATCGGCGTCGATGATCGTCACCCGCCGGCCCAGCGCCGCCGCCAAGGTGCGTGCGACCTGTGTGAAGCCACCGCCGGACAGGACGGCGTGGACGAGTTCCTGGTGGACCGCGCTCGACCGATCGCGTGCTTCCAGGTGCGCGGTCAATTTCTCCAGGGCGCCGCGTGTGCGGTCCTGCGACTCCCGTAATTGCGTGAGGATGTTCGCGGTCTGCAACACCACCGAGGCGTGGTCGGCCAGAGCCGAGAGCAGCGCGATCTCTTCGGGGGTGAACTGGTGTTCCTGCCGGGTCGCCGCGAAGAGCACGCCGAGCACGGTCCCGTCGGAGAGCATGGGTACGCCGAGGATGGAGATGATCCCCTCGGCCAAGACGGCATCATCGATGGTGTGCTCATGGGGGCCACCCGCGTACTCGCTGTACCGCGGCACCCACTGCGCCGACCGGGTATCGGCGATCCGGCTCGCCAGTCCCGTCCCGGCGGGGACGTGTAGGTCCTGGAATTGCGTGGTCACCGCCCCCATCGTCTTGCGGACGTGCAGGTCGCGGGTGGTGGTGTCGAACTCCGACAGATAGGTCACGTCGGTACCCATCATCTCGTGGGCGCGCGCCACCAACCTGGCCAGCAGCGCATCGATATCACGCACCTCGGCCAGATCGCGGGCACTGGAGAACAGCGCGGTCAGCTCCTGTTCGCGGCGCCGTAGGCGGGTGACCTCGGCCCGGTCGCGACGTGCGTGGTCGACGATATCGCCGACCGTGCCGGTATCGAGTCCCAGTTCGGTCAGCGAGGCCGCCAGCGTGGTGACATCCGGTTCGCCGCGGGTGACGGCGCGAAGAACCTCGTGAAGGACACGGGCGAGGTCGCTGCTGTTCATGGTTACAGACTGCCTGTGTCCACCGGCCCCGCTCGATACGCTCCCCGTGACCGCTGCCGAGTACGACGCCAGGGAGCCGAGGTGTTGCGCGCGGTGATCCCGGAATTCCGACGCGAGCAGGAGGAGCAGGCCTACTTCGCGATCCGTGGCGGCGCGACGGCTGCGCCGCGACCGCCTCGAGCGCCGAGGTGAGCCCATGGGCTGCTGTGTCGGCGGGTGGTGTGCGGACGGCCTCAATGGGTCAGCGCGATCTTGACGATCACGATGAGGGCGCCGGCGAGGGTGAGCAGCAGTGCGGTGATCACGGTGGCCCGGGTGGGATTCCGGCCGCGGAGTCTGCCGATGACGAAGACGATCCCGCCGATACGCACGAGGATGACCACTTCGGCGAGAACCTGCGCGGTCCGGGGTTGCAGCCAGCCCGGCCAGCCGGCGGCGAGGACGGCACAGGGCAGGACCGCGGAGGTGAGGATCGGGACCGAATTGCGGAGGGCGCGGACCCGGTCGGCGACAGTGGTGGTGTGTTGTTCGCGGACGGTGCGGGCGACCGTTTCGGCGAAACTGTGGGCCAGGAAGGTGGAGACGGCGGTGCCGGCCACGATGAGGATGCCGAGGTGTTTCTCGGCGGTGACAACGGGGACCAGCGCGGTGAGCACGAGGATGTTGCCGTAGATGTAGGCGCTGATCCGGCTGGCGGCGTTATCGCGGTCCAGTGGAATCCGGCGGGAGAACAGCGGCCCGTGCAGCACAGTGGTCAGGTCGGAATCCATCAGCCGGAGATCAGTCGGCGAAGACCTCGCGCAGCTTGGCTTCCTGCTCATGGGACAGGTTGGTGGAGACCAACTCCGCCGACTGGCCGTGGAACGCCTCGTGCACCCGGTCCATCGTGGCATCGGAGGTCAACGCGAACAGCGCCGAGGTGCCCGGGGTCAGCTTGTCGCGCACCTCCTTGATGAATTCGTCGTCGATCCCGATATCGGCCAGCGACCCCGACATCGCGCCCAGGCCCGCACCCATCGCGGCACCGATCAGCGGGATGAAGAACAGCAGTCCGAACAGCAGGCCCCAGAATGCGCCGCCCAACGCACCGAGCCCGGCCAGACTGTGCAGCTGACGGGTCTTGGGTTTCTTCGCGTCCGCCGGCCAGCTGACCACCGCGGCATCCTGCACGGTGATCAACTCCCGGCGTTGCAGGTCATCCAATGTCGATACGGCGGTATCGGCGCCGGTGGCGGTGGGGAACTTCCAGACGGTCAACGTACCGGCCATCTCCGGCTCCTTCAACAAGGGTGAGTACGCTTCCGAATCGACCCTAGGGCCGGTCGAACGCCGGTTCCTCACCCGCTACGGGTGAGAGGCCGGGGCGCCGGTGCCGGGCGAACTCGTCCGCGGCGGGCGCAGCGCGCGGCACCCAGGAGCCCGGGCCCGGTCCGGTGGGTCGCCATAATCCGCACTTCCACGCCGGTCGGCAATGGTTACGCGCGGCCGGGGTCCGGGCACCGCACTCGCCTGAGGCGGACCCGCTCATCCCCCGAGAACTCCGCGACCGGGTGGCGGCTCAGCACCGCTTCATGCTGGAACATCGTCCGCATTCGCTGATTCGGCGACCGGTCGAACCCACCGAGATCGGCAACAGTACGGCCTCAATTTCCGATTCGGGGCGGACGTACCGCGTCTGTCACCACCGCCTCGAGGGCCGCCGCGACCGCCAGCGCGCGGATGTCCCGGCCGGGTGCCGCGGTGACCGTCAGGCCGATGGGGAGCCCCGCGACCGCGCCGATGGGCACCTGCACCGAGGGCGCGCCGGTGTTCGAGGCGATGCCGGCCGCGGCGGTCCCGGCCCAGCCGGGGTGCGCAATATCAGAGGCCGTGGGATAGATGAGCACGTCGACGCCGCGGCGGGTGAGCAATTCGGTGAGCGCCCGGCGCCCGGCGCGCTGTTTCGCCAGGGCCGCGTTGTGCGCAGGGTTCGGTATCGGTGGCGCCGCCAGCCAGGCCGCGGCCGTGTCGTGGTCGAGGGCCGTCGTGGTGAGTAGATCGGCGAGGTCGGGCCGGGATCCCGGCCGGGCACCGGCGGCCGGCTCGTACCGGGCCGGGGTCTGTTCGAGGAATCTGTCGATCGAATGCCGCGCGTCCGTCCATCCGCTGTCGGTGAGGACATCACGGGCGTAGGCGGCGTCCAGTTCGGGCAACTCGGCGCGGCGCAGCCGGTATTCGCGAGTGAGCGTGTCGATCGTATGGTCGGCGAGTGCCCGTAATCGAGCGGATCGGCCGTCGCGGCCGCGCGACGCGCGGCGACCGGACGGGGTATCGAAAGGCCACGTCAAATAGGCGGCGGTGAGTTCCGTGAGATCGGTTGCCGCCGCTCCGGCGAGCCAGGAATGCCGGCCGCCTGTCATCGCGTCGGCGAATTCCGCGATATCGCGCACGGTCCGGCCGATCGGGCCGACGACATCCTGGGACGGGGACAGCGGAATGACGCCGCTGCGGCCGACCGCGCCACCGGAGGGCCGGAAACCGACGAGCCCGGCGTGCACCGCCGGTCCCACCACGGAGCCGCAGGAATCGGTGCCGAGGGAGATCGGGGCGAAACCCGCGGCCACCGCCACCGCGCTCCCACCGCTCGACCCGCCGGCACTGCGTGAGGTGTCGAAGATATTGGCGGTGACACCGCGGATCGAGCTTTCGGTGAACGTGCCGTGCCAGGCGAATTCCGACATGTTCGCGGAGGCGAGGACGATGGCGCCGGCGGCGCGGAGTTCGCGGATCACGGCGGCATCGGCGCGGGGCCGGTAGGAGGCGAGCCCACGATTACCCGCTGTCGCCGGCAGGCCGGTCGCGGCGATATTGGTTTTCACCACGAAGGGGATCCCGTGCAGCGGGCCGCGGATCCGGCCCGCCGCACGTTCGCGGTCCCGGGCGCGGGCGTGCTCGACCGCGGCGGGGTCGATATCGACGATGGAGTTCAGCGGCGGGGAGCCGGCGCCGTCGAAGCCCTCGATCCGATCCAGATACGTTCGGATGATCTCCGCGCTGGTCACGGTCCCGTCCGCGAGGAGCCGGCGGAGGTCGGCGACGCCGTAGGTCTGCCAAGGCGAGAGGGTCACGGACTCGAACCTAGAAACCGCATCGGTCCTGGGCAATGGGGGTAGTCACTGCTCTTCGCATAGGATCACCCTGTGACTCTTCGGCAACTGCGCGCGTTTCTGGTGACCGCCCGGACCGGGACGTTCACCGCCGCCGCCAAATCACTCGGCATCGCTCAGGCCTCGGTCTCCGAACTGGTCCGGACCCTGGAGGACGAATACGGGACCATCCTGTTCGTGCGCGGCGGCCGCAAACTGGTCCTCACCGCCGCCGGAGTCGCGCTGCTGCCGCATGCCGAACACTCGCTGGCCGCGGCGGACAGCGGGGTGGCCGCGCTGAAATCGGTGCGGTCGCTGACCGGCGGTGTGGCCACCTTCGGCGTACTCCGCAATGCCTCCTACTATCTGCTGTCCGATCTGGCCGAGGAGTTCCATCGCCGCTTCCCGGAGGTACGGATCCGGCTGGTGGGGATGAACTCGGTCGAGGTCGCGGCGGAGGTCGCCGAGGGACGGCTGGAAGCCGGTCTGGTGGTACTGCCCATAGATGCCGAGGGGCTGCGGGTGACCCCGCTGGTCCGGGACGAGGTGCTCTATGCCTCCGTCGTACCGGAGCGTGTGGCGAGCGCGATCACCATCGAACAGTTCGCTCGCGCCACGGTGATCCTCTACGACGCGCACTACGGGTGGAAGGAACCGACCCGTCGCCAACTGGCCGAACGGGCCCAGCTCGCGGGCCACAAGATCGAACCGCTGATCGAGGTGGAACAGGTGGAAGCGGCGCTCGGGCTGGTGCGCCGGGGGATCGGGGACACGATCATCTCCCGCGCCGTGGCGACCAGCTCGGCCTGCCCGCCCGAGGTGCGGGTGGTGGGTTTCGCGCCGCCGCTGTACGACACCATCGCGCTGGTCCAGCGGGAATCGGGCGTGCTGTCGCCGGCGACGCGGGAGCTGGCGCGAATGGCGCAGCAGATGTTGCTGCGCAATCGGGTCGCCGCCGCGTACAGCGGCGACCCGGACGGCGATCAGTAGATGTTCTGGCTCACATACGGTTCATCGCCGCGCTGGGCGTAGATCTGCGACCGGGTGGCGATATCGTCGTAGATCCGGGTCTCCTTGACGATCTTGCCGGACTGGACCAGGAACTGGGAGATACCGATGATCTCGACCGGTGAGCCGGTGAGCGGGCCGTAATCGGCGATCCCGTCGTACTTTCCGGTGAACTTCCAGGTCACCGCGATGCGCAGACCGCCATAACGGGGGGAATCGTTGGCCGCGACATCCCGGATGTCGAAGGTGCCGCCGGGGAAGGGCCGCAGCATGCGCAGCAGGGCGCGCCGGTAGCCCTCCGGGCGGGCGATGGTGCGATCGTCGATGGTGTTCAGCCACAGATCGCGGATCCAGAACTGCTCGACCCGTTCCAGTTCGCGCTTGTTCCAGACCGAGTCGATGAACTCGAGCACCATTTCGACCTCGGGCCGGAAGTCATCCGGCCGCGGACCGCTACCGCCTTCGGTGATCACATCGGCGGGCGCGGGGCCGGCCATGGAGCCGCTGAAGCCGCGGAAAGCCTGCCGGCGGGCGAGTTCGTCGGGGTCCTGGCCGAGCTGGCGGGCCACCGACAGCGCGTCGCGCACGACCCATTCCTCGACCATCCGGCCGCGGCGGTAGAGGCAGTTGGCGATATTGCGGCTGCGGTACTCGATGTTCTCCAGGTCGGTACCGAGCACCAGGTGCGAGCTGAGGAACGCGTCGTCGCCGCGGGCCTCCCAGACGATGTCCTCGGCCTGGCCCACCCGGTTCGGAGTGGTCGAGATCCGCATGAGCGTCCCCTCGATCACCTCGCGTGCCGTGGTGGAGGTGCCGTACACGCCGTGCACGATCGAGTCGGGTTCGTAGTTGTCGTTGATATGGCCGATCGCGCGCTCGATCCAGATGTGATCGGTGACTTCGCGGATGAAGTCGTCGGGGTCGGCGTAGGGCTGATAGGCAATCGGATCGAGTGGCATGAGGCCTAGAATACATACGTATTCATATAGGGGGAAGGGGCGGGTTCCGGCTATTTCCGGCAGGATATCCGGGAATCGCACCGGCGCACCGCAAGCGGTGCCGTGTATGGGCAGCGCAATGCGCCGACCGGGACCCTGCCCGGTCGGCGCATCGGTGAACGGACAGCTCAGGCCGCCAGGCGAGCACCTGTGTCCGGATGGAACAGATGCACTTCCGCGTGGTTGCGCACGCCGACGCGTACCGTCTGCCCGATCCGCGGCGGGGTCCGGCCGTCGACCCGCACATTCACGCGGTGCGGCCCCGACGGGCTCAGCACAGTGCCGTAGACATACGCATCCGCGCCCAGCTCCTCGACCAGTTCCACGGTGAGTGCGAAGCCCTCGTCTTCTTCGCCGATCAACCGCAGTGTCTCCGGCCGGATCCCGCACACGATCTCGCGCAGCTCCGCGACCGCCGACCGCGCCACCGGGACCGTGCACTCACCGATCTCGACCCCGTCGGCGCACACGCTCAAGGTGCTGAGGTTCATGCCGGGCGAACCCATGAAACCCGCCACGAAGGCGTTGGCCGGGCGGTCGTAGAGTTCGCGCGGGGTCGCGACCTGTTGCAACACACCGTCTTTCAGTACCGCGACCCGATGGCCCATCGTCATGGCCTCGACCTGATCGTGGGTGACGTAGACCGTGGTGGTGGCCAGCCGCTGTTGAAGCGAGGCGATATTGGCGCGGGTCTCGACGCGTAGTTTGGCGTCGAGATTCGACAGCGGCTCGTCCATCAGGAACACCGCCGGGTCGCGCACGATCGCCCGGCCCATGGCCACGCGCTGGCGTTGCCCGCCGGAGAGCGCCTTGGGTTTGCGATCGAGGAACGGGGTGAGGTCCAGCATCTTCGCCGCGTCCGCGACCTTCTGCCGAATGGTGTCCTTGGGCACGCCTTTCAGCTTCAGGGCGAAACCCATATTGTCGCCGACGGTCATATGCGGGTACAGCGCGTAGGACTGGAACACCATGGCGATATCACGTTCCTTCGGCTGGACGAAGGTGACATCGCGGTCCCCGATGCAGATCGACCCGTCGTCGACGTCCTCTAGGCCGGCCAGCATCCGCAGCGCGGTGGTCTTACCCGAGCCGGACGGTCCGACCAGCACGAGGAATTCCCCGTCGGCGATATCGAGGTCCAGGCGGTCGACGGCGGCGCTGTCGGACCCCGCGTAGCGGCGGGTCGCCTTCTGGTAACTGACTTCTGCCATGTCACTGCCTTTCCGGAGCGGAGGCGGCCGCCGCCGCGGTGGGTTCGTCGCCGCGGGCGCGGGCGAGCTGGGCCAGGACGGCGAGCTGGTCGTAGACCCGCCACTCCTCGACGATGCGGCCCTCGCGCAGCCGGAACTGCGAGGACCCGAGAATTTCGATCCGGGACCCGGTGACCGGGCCGAGAACGGGCAGCCCCGAGTAGGTACCGGTGAGCCACCAGACGACGCCCACCCGCAGCCCGCCGTGCGGCGCCGACTCGTTGGCCACGATGTCGCGCACTTCGATTCGGGCGTCGGGGAAGGGTGCGAGCAGGTCCATCCACGATTCCTGGTAGTTCCGCGGCCGGGTGAGGGTGCGGTTGCCGACGGTGTGGCAGGTGATATCGCGGGCGATGTACTCGTCGATACGGTGGAACATGGCCTGACCCAGCACGGTGTCGAACATGTCCAGGACGAAAGCGCATTCGTCGCGGTGGGTGCCGGGGCGGGCGCCCGAATCACCGGCGGTGAGCGGGTGCACCGCGTTCTCGCGAGTGGCCGAGCCGGTGAAACCTCGGAAGGCGAGGGTGCGCGCCACCTCGAACGGATCCAGTCCGAGGTCCTGGACCACCGCGAGTTCGTCGCGGATCACCCACTCCTCCTCCATCACCCCGTTGCGATAGAGGCAGTTCGCGATGGTCCGGTGCGAGAACCGGCGATGGGTGGGCGGACCGTAGACGGTGTGCTTGGAGTTCGTCCCGCTGCTGAAGATGCGATGTGAACTGAGGAACGCATCGTCACCGCGGGCCTCCCACACCACGTCCTCGGCCTGGCCGACCCGGTCCGGGAAGGCGCTGATCTTGGCCAGGGTGGAGGCGACCACGGGCTCCACGCCGACCCCGGTGCCGTAGGCGCCGTGCACGATCGCGTCGGGGGCGTAGTTCTGCCGGATCAGTCCGACCCCGCGCTGCACCCAGATACGGTCGGTCCATTCGACGATGAACTCCTCCGGCTCGGCGTAGGGCAGGAAGGCACTGTCTTTCAAAGTCATCCATTCGGCTTTCGTGTGGAAGCGAGGGTGATCGCTCAGTCGAGTTCGTCGATCCGGCGGGCCGCGTCGGTGAGTTGCGCGCGTACGTCGTCGCCGTTGGCCATATTGCTGATGGCCACGGCGAGGACGTCCATGATCCGGGGCCAGTCGAGGTTCATCGGGATGGCCTGGGCGGATTGCAGGGCCTCGTACTGGAGCCGCGGCAGGCCGTTGTTGGCCGCGTTGACCGCGGGATCGAGCATGTTCGAATCGTGCATGGTGATCCCGGTACTCGTCGCGGGCGACGATTTGTCCAGCGTGATGGCGCGCTCGGTCGCCGCGTTCGTCATCCACTTCACGTACTCCCAGGCCGCGCCCTGGTTGTCCGAGGTGTTCATGACGCCGGCCAGCCAGGTGTAGGCGTAGCTCTGCGCCTCGTGGCCGGGGAAGCCCGGCATCGGCGCCACGCCCACATTGCCGGCCAGCTCGGGGGCTGCCTTCGTCGGATTCGCGAAATCCTCCAGATGCCAGGACCAGGTGAACACAGTGGCGGCATCGCCGTTCTGGAAGGCCTTGGTGGATTCGAGTTCACCCCAGTTCGAGGATTCCGGCGGGCTGTAGCCCGCGCGGAACGACTCCAGGTACTTCTCGGTCGCGGCCACTCCCGCCGGAGTGTCGAAGGCCGCTCGGCCCTCGGCGTCGAGGAGTTCCGCGCCGTTGCTCCACAGCATGGACAGCCAGGTGTTCAGGTTCTGGCCGTTACGCCGGTTGAACTGACCGGCCACCGGATATTCGGGCGTGGCCTTCTTGATGGTCTCGAGCTGGCCGTAGTACTCGTCCCAGGTCGTGGGCGGTTCGAGCCCCAGCTTCGCGTAGATGTCCTTGCGGTAGAAGAGGTTGTAGGAGAAGCCACGAATGGGCATTCCGTAGGTCGTACCCGGATCACCGGCGGCCGCGGCCTCCTCGAACGGACCGGAGAAATCGTCCATGGTCACCTTGTGCGCGGCCATGACCTCGTTCAGCGGCTGAACCCCGATCTTCAGCGACGGGCCCCAGGCGTCCGGCCAGATGAGCGCGTCGTAGGTGCCGCCGCCGATGGCGCTCTCGGCCACGATCTTCTGCAGATAGGCCGCGTACGGGATATTCGACCATTCGACCTCGATACCGGTGCGATCGGTGAACTCCGCGGTGCGCTGGTGCAGCGCGGCGAACTGGGGCACGGTCGCGCAGCAGGTGAGAAGGCGGATCGTGGTGCCGTCATAGGGCTTACCGTCGAGCAGACCGTCCGGACCCACCGGTGCCGTCGCCACCTGATCCATCAGGCTCTTGGTCTCCGGGGCGCTGGTACAGCCGCCCGCCAGCACGGCCAGTACGGTCGCGAAGACCAGGGCCAGGACGGCGCGTCCCCATCTCATGTGTTCCGGTCGTTCGGACAGCACCCTCACTTGACTGCTCCTAGGGTCATGCCCTGCGCGAAGTGCTTACGCACCAGCGTTGCCAGGACGATCATCGGCACCATCACCAGCAGGCCGGCGGCCGCCATCTGGCCCCACAGCACACCGTCGGGCTGGTCCAGCGTCATCAGCGAGACCGGCAGGGTGACCGCGTTGCTGCGGGCCAGGAAGGTCGGGAAGAGGAATTCGTTCCAGGACAACAGGAACGAGAACACCACGCCGACGAAGATCCCCGGTGCGGCCAGCGGTGTGACCACGCGCCACAGCAGGGTGAGCTGGCCGCAGCCGTCGAGCCGGCCGGCTTCCTCGATCTCGACGGGCAGGCCGTCGACGAAGCCCTTGAGCAACCAGGTGTTGTAGGGCACGACGATGGCCAGGTTGGTGATGATCAGCGCAAGATGGGTGTCGAGCAGGCCGAGGTCGCGGTACATGGTGAGGAAGGGCAGCGCGATCGCGACACCCGGGATGAACTGGGTCGCGACGATGCCCAGCAGGATCGGTTTCGCGCCGGGGAACCTGTACCGGGAGAAACCGTAGGCGGCGAGCATGGACAGCGGAACCGCGATCACGGTGGTGACCACGGCGACGATGATGCTGTTCCACATGGGCCCGACCAGATCGTTCTGGCCGCCGATGATCGCCCGGAAGTTGTCGAGCGAGGGCCGGAACAGTACCGAGGTGGAGAAGACCTCACGATCCGGTTTGAACGCGGTGAGCGTGAGCCACAGGATCGGGAACATCACGAAGAACAGGATCGCGAGGGTGCCGGCCAGCCGCAGCAGGCTACCGGCGCGTCCGAGCAGCGAGGGACCGCTGCGGACCGCTTTCGGGGCCGGTGGCGCGGCGGTGGCGACGGATTCGAGAGTGTCGGTCATTTCTGCTCCTGCCGACCCATGAGGATCAGGTATCCGGTGGCGAGCACGCCCAGCACGACGACCAGGATCCACGAGACGGCCGAGGCGTAGCCGATATCGAGGAAGGTGAAGCCCTGCTCGTAGGCGAAGAAGTTCAGGGTTTCGGTGGCCCGGCCCGGACCCCCGCCCGTGGTGGTGACGACCTGGTCGAACATCTTCACCGACCAGACGGCCTTGAGGAATACGACGATCAGGATCAGCGGCCGCAACAGCGGGAACTTGATCCGCCAGAACTCCTGCCAGGCATTGGCGCCGTCGACGCGCGCGGCATCGCGGATCTCCGGGGAGATGGAACCGAGGCCGCCGAGGAACATGAGCGCGATGAGCGGTGCCCAGCCCCAGATCTCGCTCAGGGTGACCACGACCAGCGCCCAGAACGGTTCACCGAGCCAGTTGATGTCCCGGGTGAACGGCAACAGGGTGTCGAGCATGTCGTCGTAGACGCCGTAGTCGGGATTGAACATGAACCGCCACGAGTAGCCCTTGAGCGCCGGAGCGATGGCGAACGGCAGGATGAGCAACGCCTTGGTGAGGCCGTTCAACCAGGTCGCGTTGTTCAGGATCAGCGCCATGGCCAGGCCCAGCCCGACCGACAGCACCACCGACATGACGGTGAAGAGCAGTGTTACCCAGACCGCGTTGTGGAAGGTGTCGTCGGTCAGCGCCTTGGTGTACTGCGCGAAACCCACGAACTGCTCGGGTTCGCGGGTCTCGTTCACCCGCCAGTGCCGGAAGCTGTTCACCAGGGCGACGCCCAGCGGGTAGATCGTCGTGAGCACGATGGCCACGAGGGCGGGGGCCAGATGCGCGTACGGTACGCCGATCCGGCGCCAGGCGGAATGTCCGCGGCGGCCCGGACGGGCGGGGAGCGCGGTGGTGGCCGTCATCGCCGGACCCGCGACTGCGGCGGACAGGAGGTCGGGGCGCCGGGGTCGGCGAGTGGCTCGGCCCGATGGGGGCGGCTCGGCTTCACTCTGAACTCCTTCGGATCGTGATCCCACAGGACGGGGGAGGGAGGGGAAGCGGCGCGGTGTAACGCGGCTCTCAATGTCCGGTGAGTGTATGCGTATGTATTCCTCGATGACAAGGGGTGGCCCCCGGTCGGCCGGGGAAGGTTTACCTGGCCGTCACGCGGCGCGTGACGCCTCGACCAGTCCGGAGATGCCCGGGTGAAGCGCCGTGCCGACGTTTCGAATCGGGGCGGCGTCGATCTGGTCCGCCGAGGTCATGATACGTATGCATGACCGGGTCGAGGCCAGGGTGAGGCCATGCCGGGACGACCGGGGTCGTGCGCCGGGAACGACGCCCACCGGACTGTCGGCTGTTACGGGCGCGGGGTGGAAACGGTCGCGCGTTCGATGAGCTGCGGCGTCATGACGATGCGGCGGGGGCCGTCGTCGCTGTTCTTTTTTTCGAGACGCTCGACGAGCAGGCGTGCGGCCGCCGCGGCCATCGCGTCGAGGTCGTGACCCACGGTGGTCAGGCGGAACGCCTCCCACTCGGCCATCGGAATATTGTCGAAGCCGATGATGCCGATGTCCCCGGGAATGCTAACGCCCCTGGCCAGGGCCGCGTTGAGCGCCCCGATCGCGACGACGTCGTTACCGCAGAACACCGCTGTCGGGCGCGGGTCGGCCTCGAGGAGTTCCAGCATCGCCCGGTATCCGGTCTCGAACTCGAAGGGGCCTCGGCGGGTGAACACGCTCGGCAACGCGATCCCCGCCTCGGCGAGCGCGGCGCGGAACCCGGTCTCCCGGTCGCGGCCGGTGCTGGTGGTGGCGGGGCCGAAGATTCCGGCGATCCGCCGGTGGCCGTGCTCGGTGAGATGGTTGGCCGCCAGGCGCCCGCCGAGCTCGTTGTCCACCACCGCGGCGTCGGCGGTGTGCGGGGTGCTCTCGCGGTTCAGGAAGACGAAGGGCAGCCGGCGGCGCTGCAGCTCACCCGGGAGCAGTGAGTCGATATTGCTGGTCAGCAGGACTGCTCCGTCGATCGAGCCGTCCACCAGCTGTTCGAGCGGGACCTGGTTGTCCGACCGCTCGGTGAACACCATCATCCGGTAGGAGTGCTGCTCCAACTCGTCGTGCAGCGGACCGAGCAGATGCGGATAGAAGGGGTTGGTCAGATCGCTGACCACGATGCCGATCCGTCTGGTCCGGCGGGTCACCAGGCTGCGTCCGGCTTCGCTGGGCACATACCCCAGGGCGGCCACCGCCTCCTGCACCCGGGCCCGGGTCTCCGCGGCGACCCGTGGATCACCGCGCAGCGCGCGCGAGACGGTCGGCTGCGATACGCCTGCCAGTCGTGCGACATCGCGGCTCGTGATCGGCATGGATCTCCCTGATCGGGTGCGCGGCCGCCGCGGAGGCGACCGGTGCGGTTGTGTGAATACGAATCTTAGTCGATGCGGGCGACCGTGCTGCTTCCTGTTCGCCAACGGCAACGCCGGTCGTTCCGCTGTGGCGAATAGCCCCAATGATCGGGGAAAACGGTGTGGACGCGGACCGGGATCCATCGTCCGGCGTTGACAGACAGCGCCTGTTCCGGCACGATGCATACGTATAAATCATCGTCGTATTCGCGATTCCCCGTGGTTGCGCCGCCCGCAGTGCCGAGCGCCCACCGTGAGAAGAAGAGGTCAGATGTCTGCCGAAGTCACCGTCACCGCCGAGGATCTGGCCCGGTACACCATCCGGCGCACCGACTTCGTGTCCTGCAATCAGGCGTTCATCGATTGCCGGACACCGGGCTCGGACCGTAAGGAGAACTACTCGATGATCGGGCGCGGCGTGAGCCAGAGTGCCGGTCAGGTGGTCAACCTGCGGGAGCCACACGGGTTCCAGATCGGCGCGGCCGCGATGCCCAACGGGGTCACCAACAACCTGCACCTGCACTTCACCGCCGAGGTCTTCCTGTGCTTCAGGGGTGAGTACCTGCTGCGCTGGGGCGCCCAAGGGGAGCAGGGCGAACTCGTGCTCCGGGAAGGCGAGATCGCCTCCATCCCGACCTGGATCTTCCGCGGCTTCACCAATATCGGCCCCGACGACGGCTTCCTGTTCACCGCGCTCGGTATGGACGACACCGGCGGGATCATCTGGGGTCCCTCGGTGCTCGAGGAGGCCAAGGGCCACGGCCTCTACCTCACCGCGGACAACAAACTCATCGATACCGTCGCCGGGGACGAGATCCCCGACGACGCCGAACTGGTCGAACCGATCAGCGACGAACAGATCGCGCAGCTGCGTCCGTTCACGGTCGACCAGATGCGGGAACGGATCGCGACCCCGGAGAACATCGAATGGTCCGGGCGCGCGCTGCTCGATTCCGCGCTGCCCGGTGGCGGGGTCGAACTCGGCCTGGTGATCGGCTACGGCATGACCGAGGACGCGACCCAGGTGCCGCGGATCCACAATCCGCACGGGCACAATATCGCGTGGCTGCGCGCCGAGCCGGGCGCCGGTATCTCCGCGCACCGGCATCCCGAACGTCAGGTGCTGATGGTCAAGGACGGTGAATGGGAGGTCACCCTCAACCGCGGCGTCGATGCCCGCACCGTCCGGCTCGGCGAGTGGGACATGCTGTCGGTCCCGGCCGGCGCCTACCGGTCGATCCGGAACGTGGGCGGGCGGACCGCACTCCTGCTCGTGGTCAACAGCGGTGACGGCCGGGTCCGGCTGACCTGGGACGAAGAGGTCGTCAAGGCGGCGGCCGACGCCGGCGACGCCCTCGACCACAACGGCTACCTCGCGCCGTACGCGCTGGTGCCGCGGCGGAAGCGCTGAGATGACCGCCGATATACCCGTCGTCTTCGTCCCCGGCATGCTGTGCGACGCGCAGTTGTGGGCGGAGGTGGACCCGGGGCCGGGTTTTCGCGCGGTGCCCGGCGCCATCGACGCGCCCTCCATCTCCGGGATGGCCGAGCAGGTGCTGAGCGCGGTGGACGGGCCCTTCGTCCTGGCCGGACTCAGCCTGGGTGCGATCGCCGGGTTCGAGGTGCTGCGCCGGGCGCCGGAGCGAATCCTCGGATTCTGTGCGATATCGACGAATCCGCACGCCCCGACCGCCACCCAGTACCGCTCCTGGCACGATATGGCCTTCCGCACCACGCGCGGGGAGTTCGAGACCGTGGTGCGCGAGGTCGTCGCGCCCACCATGTTCGGCGAACTGTCCGGCACACCGCAACTGGTCGACCGTTTCGTCGCGATGGCACTGCGCGTCGGGCCGGCCCGATTCCAGAGCCAGCTGCGGGCACAGGCCGACCGTTTCGATTCGGTCCCCTCCCTGGGTGCCGTGCACTGTCCGGCGCTGGTCGTCTCCGCGGACGACGACGCCCTGTGCCCCCGTCAATACCACCGCACCATCGCTGCGGCGATCGAAGGATCCCGCTTCGAGACGATCGCCGGCGCCGGTCATCTGTGCACCTGGGAAGTGCCGCAGCGAATTTCCGAACTTCTGAGCGATTGGCTGCCGGCCGTCGCTCGGTATCGAACCACCCGACAGGAGTCGACATGCCCGTAGTTCTGAAGAAGCCGGTCCCGGCCGAAGTGGTCCGCCAGGACCGCTCCGAGGTGGGCGAACGTGTTTCCGCCATCCTCGAGGACATCCGGCTCGGCGGCGACGCCGCGGTGCGCAGGTACTCCGAGCAGTTCGACAAGTGGAGTCCCGAATCGTTCCGGCTCTCCCCGGACCGGATCGAGGAGATCATCGCCACATTGCCCCCGCAGGTCGTCGAGGACATCGAGTTCGTCCAGCGGCAGGTGCGCACCTTCGCGCAGCACCAGCGCGATTCCCTCACCGATTTCGAGGTCGAGACGCTGCCGGGAGTGCACCTCGGGCAGAAACACATCCCGATCGACCGGGTCGGCGCGTACGTGCCGGGCGGCCGCTACCCGCTCACCGCCTCGGCCCATATGACCATCGTGACCGCGAAGGTCGCCGGGGTGCCGAGCGTGGCCGCGTGCACCCCGCCCATCCGGGGCGAGATCCCGGCGGCGACCGTCGCCGCCATGCATCTGGCCGGGGCCGACGAGATCTACCTGCTGGGCGGTGTCCAGGCCGTGGGTGCGCTCGCGCGCGGCACCGAGACCATCGACCGGGTCGATCTGCTCGCCGGACCGGGTAACGCCTATGTCGCCGAGGCCAAACGGCAGCTCTTCGGCGAGGTCGGGATCGATCTGTTCGCCGGGCCGACCGAGATCCTGATCATCGCCGACGACGCGGCCGACCCGTTCGTCGTCGCGGTCGATCTGCTCTCCCAGGCCGAACACGGGCCGGATTCCCCCGCGATCCTGATCACCACTTCCGAGACGTTGGGCCGGCGGGTCCTCGACCATGTCGAGACGCTGCTGCCGGGTATGCCGACCGCCGATTTCGCGGCCCCGGCCTGGCGCGACCACGGGGAGGTCATCGTGGTCGATTCGCTGGACGAGGCCTACGCGCTCGCCGACACCTATGCCAGTGAGCACGTCGAGGTGCTGACCCGCGCGCCGCGCGAGGCACTGGAGAAGATGACCAACTACGGCGGCCTGTTCCTCGGTGAGGGCACCTGCGTCTCCTACGGCGACAAAGTGATCGGGACCAACCATGTGCTCCCGACCCGGGGCTCGGCCCGTTACACCGGCGGTCTGTGGGTCGGCAAGTACTTGAAGACGGTGACCTACTCCGAGGTCGTCGACCGGGCGTCGAGCGCCCGGCTGGGTGAGGTGTGCGGCCGGGCCGCCCGGGTCGAACTGTTCGAGGGGCATGCGCGCTCGGGCGATGTGCGCGCCGCCAAATACGGGGGCGCGGAGCTGCCGTGGGCCGCGAACATCTACGCCGGAGCGAACTCGTGAGTGGTACGCCGCCCGCCGCGGCAGGTGGTCCGGTGTCCGGGCGCGGGGGCGATGCTGCCGCAGAGCGCGGAATTGCCGGCCCGGCCGGATCGATTCCCCGGAACCCGCCTTCGGACGACCCGATCGCCGGCCGTACCGCATTGGTCACCGGTGGCGGCAGCGGGCTCGGTGCGGCCATCGCGCTGGCACTGGCCGGCGCGGGCGCCCGGGTTGTCGCGGTCGGGCGGGATCGCGACAAACTGGATCGGATCGTGGCGCGGAATCCGGAATCGATACGGGCCGCGGTGTGCGATGTCGCGTCCCCGGAATCGGTGACCGCGCTGGCCGCCGAACTCGCCGGCGAGGACGTCTCCATCCTGATCAACAATGCCGGCGTACCGGGCCCGGTCGCGCCGCTCACCGAGATCGACCCCGATGAGTGGGACGACGTCTTCGCGGTCAATGTGCGCGGGGTGTACCTGCTGTGCCGCGCTTTCGTCCCGGCGATGGCCGACGCGGGCCGCGGCGACGTGATCAACCTGGCGTCGGTCTCCGGCAAGCGGCCACTGGCTCGGCGCACGCCCTACTGCGCGTCGAAAATGGCGGTCATCGGGCTCACCACCACGCTGGCCGCCGAGGTGGGGCCGCAGGGTGTGAATGTCAACTCGCTGTCGCCCGGTCCGGTGGACAGCGCCCGGATGCACCGCAACTTCCGGCTCGAGGCCGAACGGACCGGGACCGGCTACGAGGAGGCCGAGCGGGCGTTCGTCTCGCGGGCCGCGCTCGGGCGCATGGTCACCGAGGACGAGGTGGCCCGGGCGGTGCTGGCAATGCTGGCCATGCCCGGTCTCTGCGCCGCCGATATCGATCTGTCGGCCGGAATGGTGGCTCGCTGATGACGGCGATGAAACGACGCCTGCGCGACGGTGAGCGGCTGCTCGGCGTGCTGGTCCGGACGCCGGCGGAGGAACTCGTCGAGATGGCGGGGGTCGCCGGATTCGACTACGTCCTGATCGACTGCGAGCACGGCCCCGCCGACCTGATCCCGTTGCGACACCACATCGCCGCCGCGCAGGTGCACGGCATGGATGTGCTCGTGCGGGTGGGTCAGCGGGAACCCGCGCTGATCCAGCGGGTCCTCGACCACGGCGCCGCCGGAGTGGTGGTCCCCCATATCGACGACGCCGGGCAGGCCGCCGCGGCGGTCCACGCGGCGCGATACCCACCGGTGGGCGATCGTGGTTTCGCGACCTACGGTCGGGCAGGCCGGTACGGGACGCGGACCGCGGCCGACCATCTCGCCGCCGACGCGCGGGAAACGCTGGTCTTCGCCATGGTCGAATCCACGGCGGGTTGTCGTAATGCCGCGGAGATCGTTTCGACCGCCGGGGTCGACGGCGTGATGGTCGGCCCGGCCGACCTAGCGGTGTCCATGGGTGCGAACGGTCCGGCCGACCCGGCAGTCCTGGCCGAGATCGAGCAGGTCCACGCCGTCGTCGCCGATCAGGGGCGGATCCGGCTCGACATCGTCTCCAGTGATCAGCGGGCCGCCGCGGCGTTCGATTCGGGCGCGGGCCTGGTGGTCATCAACCTCACGCATGTGCTGATGGAGACGTTCGCGAGATTGCGGTCGGTGCGCTGAGTGGTCCGGACTGGGTCACGTTTGTGCAGCTCAGGGGAAATTTTATCGGGAGCGGCGAGTGCGTGCCGATAGGATCCTCGACATGATCGACCCCGCGCGCCTCCTGCCCCGCCGCATCGTTGTGACGGCCGCGATCCTGGCGGCCACGGCCGCCGGACCGGTACTGGGCGCCGCGCCCGCCACCGCCGCGCCCGCGGCCCCCACTCCCGCGCCGCCGTTCCCGGTCCCGCCGCTCACCGAGGTGGCCGCGGCGGGCACCGAGGGCCTGGACCCGCTGCTGGCCCTGGCCTACACCATGGCCGAGCAGGAGGCGCACGCCCACGGTGTGCCGATGTCGATCAACTCGGGCTATCGCACACCCCAGGAGCAGCGGGAGATGTGGGAGGAGGGCCTGCGCACCTACGGGAGCCCGGAGGAAACCCGGCGCTGGGTGCTGCCCCCGGAGGAATCCACCCATGTCACCGGCCGGGCCGTCGATATCGCGCCCCGGGAGGGCGCCGCCTGGCTGGAGGCCAACGGCAACCGCTGGGGGCTGTGCCGGACCTTCGACAACGAATGGTGGCACTTCGAGTTGCAGACCCTGCCGGGTACGCCGTGTCCGCCGCGAGTGCCCGACGCTGCCCATCGGTGACCGGGGGATGTGTGGCACGTGACCACCGTGACGACGAACGGTGGGAATTCGGATCGGCCGCCTTGCCCGGCTTCCGGAAGTGGCGTACCGGGTGAGGCGGGCGGCGCCGATCCGTGGACTGTGCCGACCCCGCGGCTACCGGTGATGGATTGCCGAGTCGGGCGGCCCGTCCGTCCGTCCGCGCGCCGCGGTAACCGGTGAGACCCGCGGCAGCAGGTCTCATCGGCTCACGAGTGCCTCCGCGCCGGGCCGGTCACCCCTCGGGCTGCCGCGAGTGACGGTCCGCCGCCCGCGACTCCGGCGCACTCCACGTGGAGGCTCCCGGCGCGTCCGACGTGGATTCATGCACCCGAGAGCGACCGGAGCTCGTCGAGGAAGGCGCGGGTCCGCGGATCACCGGGGAAGTTCTCCACCAGTTCCTGCGCCACCTCGCTGCCGATACACAGCAGTGAGGGCAGAGACCGCCGTTTTGCCTCGAACGCCCGCCGCCCCTGCGCCACCGCCAGTTCCAGATCGCGCCCGCGGGCGGCGACCACGGCCAGGGTGAGATGGGCTTCGGCGACCCGCATCGGATTGCGTACCGAACCGTCCAGGGCCACCGAATCGGCCAGCACCGCCTGCGCGTACATCTCGGCGCGCGCATCGTCACCGACGACCCGGGAGCAGTCCATGGCGTAGAAATCGAACTTCTGCGGGTCCACGACGAAGTGATTCTCCAGATCGTCGGGGTGGCCGAGCCGGTTCAGCAGGGTGCGGCCCTCGGCCAGGGCGGCGTCCACGGCCGCCCGATCGCCCAGCCGAGCCCAGGCTTTCGCGCGCTGGGCGGCCAGTTGCACACCCACCCCGCTGGCCGCGCATTCCGCCGGCACCGCTTCGGCCGCCTGGATGACTCCGCGATGGTTGCCCTGGGTCAGCGCGAACCAGGCCGCCAGTTCCGAACTCCAGCCGATGATCTCGGTATGCCCGGCCTCCTGCCCCAGCGACCGGGCCGCGCGCCGGGTGGCCTCGGCGCTGCTGCGCCGGCCGAGATCGTATTCGAGACAGCCCAGTAGCAGTGCCACCCAGCCGGCCAGTTCCAGGACCTCCTTGTGCTGGGCCAGGGTGAGCCGGCTGTCGAGCAGCGCGGCGATGCGGCGCAGCCAGCCCGCGGCCTCGAGATGGAGTTCGTGCGGATCGGTCGAGGCGTAGTCACAGCACAGCCGCTGCGCGGTGATCCGCACCGCGTCCAGGGTCGCCGTCGAAATATCGGACATCCGTAGGCGTCCCATGAATTCGAGCGTGTCCATCCCGGTGGCGGTGAGCAATTCGTCGTCGCGGCTCGGGCGGGCCTTCGGGAAGAACGCGGCGGCCACCGAATCGAAGGCGGCCGCGATGAGGGGCGCGTAGAAATCGTCGGGCCGTGATTCGCCGGATTCCCAACGCCGCCAATTGCGTAGCAGGGTGCTGTCGGTGGGAAGATTATGGGACGACTTGGCGCGCAGGGCGCGGACGGCGTCCGCCTGTGACCACCCACGCGCATCGCGTTCCGAGCGCATCCGGATGGCCCACAGCGGACGATCTTCAGCAGCAGTCACGCGGCCAGTATTGCACCAGCAAACTTTCCGTGGACCCCAGAGGGCATTCAGATGTCCCCCGCATGACCTCTTCTGCCGTTGTCACGCGTGGGTCATGCTCGAATCGGACCGGCTTCGTACCGGTTCAAGCAACACCCCCGCGAATGCGGGGAGGAGATCCCGGAGCAGGAAATGGTCCCCCGCCCCCGTGTGGGGAAGGATTCAGGAGGTTCGGGTGGAAGCGTTGGTATACGGGTATTTACGCGACGATCTGGCCGCGGGCGACGGTGACGATATGGAGGCCGCGCTACGTGAGCTGGCGCAGGCCCGCGGACTGTGCTTCGCCGCGACGTTCCACGAATCGCGTCCCGGTGACGGGACGGCGTTCGCCGAACTGACCCGGGAACTCCAGCGGGCGGACGCCCACCACGTGGTGGTTCCCTCGCTCGATCACCTCACCGGCCAGACGATTCCACGCGAACTGCTCATCGCGAAACTGGCCAGTGACGCCGCCGCCCGCATCTGGTCGGTGGCCGGCTGAAGCGAGGGCCCGGCGGCCCGGCGTACCCCCTCAGCGCCCGAAGCCGCCGGGTCCTCGTCTGCGCAGGTACTTCTCGAATTCGGCGGCCAGGGCGTCGCCGTCGATCTTGGCCATCACCTCGTTGACGTCGATCGCGGCGTCGCCGCGCTCCTCCAGCGAATGCACGTATTCGGCGATCTCGTCGTCGGCGACGGTCATCTCGTTCACCGTCGACTCCCACTCCTCGGCCTGCTGCGGCAGTTCCCGCAGCGGCACCTCGATATCGAGGACATCCTCGACCCGATGCAGCAGCGCGATCGTCGCCTTCGGGTTCGGCGGCTGCGATACGTAGTGCGGCACCGCGGCCCAGAACGACACCGCCGGGACCCCGGCCTTCACGCACTGGTCCTGGAGCACACCGGTGATGCCCGTCGGACCCTCGTAGCGGGTCTGCTCGAGGCCGAACTGCTCCGCCGCCTCCTTGCTGTAGGCCGAACCCGTGACCGGCACCGGCCGGGTGTGCGGGGTATCGGCGAGCAGCGCACCGAGGATCACCACGGTCTGCACGCCGAGCTGATCGATGAACTCCAGCAGGTCCGCGCAGAAGCGCCGCCACCGCATATTCGGTTCGATACCGCGTAACAGCACCACATCGCGATCGCTGCCGGGCGGGGAGCACACCGACAGGACGGTCGCCGGCCAGACGATCTCCCGGGTGACACCCTCCACCTGCCGGACCATCGGCCGGTTCACCTGGTAGTCGTAATAGTCCTCGGAATCGAGTTCGGCCAGCGGCCGCGCATCCCAGATCAACTCCAGATGCTCCACCGCGCCGCTGGCGGCGTCACCAGCGTCGTTCCAGCCTTCGAAGGCCGCAACGAGCACGGGGTCGCGCAGTGCGGGCAGTTCCCGATCCACCGGAGATTCACTCGAGCTCACCCCTGCCAGCCTACGGGGCGGGGCGCCACCGGCGCGCAGTATCGGTCCCGCCGCGCCTGTCGGCGGCGTCGCCGGTTGTGGTCGCCCGCACAGGGCAGGAAGCGGGGCGACACCGTGACAGAGGCGCACACTAGTCTGGAATCCATGTCTGCCTCCCGCTCCGCCGAGTTCGATACCACATTGCTCGACACTCTCACCAGGCGTGTCGTGATCGGTGACGGCGCGATGGGCACGATGCTGCAGGCCGTGGACCTCACGCTCGACGATTTCCGCGGGCTGGAGGGTTGCAACGAGATCCTCAACGACACCCGCCCCGAGGTGCTGCGGCATATCCATCGTTCCTATTTCGAGGCCGGCGCCGACGCCGTGGAGACCAACACCTTCGGCTGCAACCTGCCCAACCTGGGCGACTACGGGATCGCCGACCGGATCCGGGTTCTCTCGGAGAAGGGCACCCGGCTGGCCCGCGAGGTCGCCGACGAGATGGGTCCGGGCCCCGACGGCGTGCCGCGGTACGTGCTCGGCTCCATGGGCCCCGGGACCAAACTGCCCACCCTCGGCCACGCGCCGTACGCGGACCTGCGTGACGCCTACACCGAGGCCGCGCTCGGCATGCTCGACGGCGGCGCCGACGCGGTCCTGATCGAGACCTGCCAGGACCTGCTCCAGGTCAAGGCCGCGATCAACGGCACCCGGCGGGCGATGGAGCGGGCCGGGCGCCGGATCCCGATCATCACCCACGTCACGGTGGAGACCACCGGCACCATGCTGGTCGGCAGTGAGATCGGCGCGGCGCTGACCGCGCTCGAACCGCTGGGTATCGACCTCATCGGCCTGAACTGCGCCACCGGTCCGGACGAGATGAGCGAACACCTGCGCTACCTGTCCCAGCACGCGCGCATCCCGGTGTCGGTGATGCCGAACGCGGGCCTGCCGGTGCTGGGCGCGCACGGCGCCGAGTACCCGCTGACCCCGGAAGAGCTGGCCACCGCGCTGCGCGGGTTCGTCGCCGACTACGGCCTGGCCCTGGTCGGCGGCTGCTGCGGTACCACCCCGGAACATATTCGCCAGGTGGCCGAGGCGGTCCGTGAGGTCGAGACCGGACTGGCGCCCATCGGGCAGCGTCGTACGCCCGAACCCGAGCCGAGCATCTCGAGCATGTACACCGCGGTGCCGTTCCGGCAGGACGCGAGCGTGCTGATGATCGGGGAGCGCACCAATGCCAACGGCTCCAAGGCGTTCCGGGAGGCGATGCTCGCCCAGGATTGGGCGAAATGCCTGGATATCGCCAAGGACCAGACCCGCGACGGCGCCCATATGCTCGACCTCTGCGTGGACTACGTCGGCCGTGACGGCACCGCCGATATGTCGGAACTGGCGTCCCGGCTGGCCACCGCCTCCACGCTGCCGATCATGCTCGACTCCACCGAGACGCCGGTGCTGCGCGCGGGCCTGCAACATCTGGGCGGGCGCTGCGCGGTGAACTCGGTCAACTACGAGGACGGCGACGGCCCGGATTCCCGGTTCCGGCAGACCATGGCCCTGGTCGCCGAACACGGCGCCGCGGTGGTCGCGCTGACCATCGACGAGGAGGGCCAGGCCCGTACCGCCGAGCACAAGGTCGCCATCGCCGAACGGCTCATCGCCGATATCACCGGCAACTGGGGTCTGCGTGAGAGCGACATCATCATCGACACCCTCACCTTCACCCTGGGCACCGGACAGGAGGAGTCGCGTCGCGACGGCCTGGAGACGATCGAGGCCATCCGGGAACTCAAACGCCGGCACCCCGAGGTGCAGACCACGCTGGGGCTGTCGAATATCTCCTTCGGCCTCAACCCCGCCGCGCGCCAGGTGCTGAACTCGGTATTCATGCACGAATGCGTGCAGGCCGGCCTGGACAGCGCCATCGTGCACGCCTCGAAGATCCTGCCGATGAGCCGGATCCCGGACGAGCAGCGGGAGACGGCCCTGGACCTGGTGTACGACCGTCGGCGCGAGGGCTACGACCCGCTGCAGAAACTCATGCAGCTGTTCGAAGGTGTGTCCACGGCCGACTCCCGCGCCTCACGGGCCGACGAACTGGCCGCGCTGCCGCTGTTCGACCGGCTCGAGCGGCGCATCGTCGACGGTGAGCGGGCCGGGATGGAAGCCGATCTCGACGAGGCCATGCGGGAAGTGCCGCCGCTGAAGATCATCAACGAGACCCTGCTGTCCGGGATGAAAACCGTCGGCGAGCTGTTCGGGTCCGGACAGATGCAGCTGCCGTTCGTGCTGCAGTCGGCGGAGGTCATGAAAGCCGCGGTCGCCCACCTGGAACCGCATATGGAGGCCACCGACGACAGCGGTAAGGGCCGCGTCGTCCTCGCCACGGTCAAGGGCGATGTGCACGATATCGGCAAGAACCTGGTGGACATCATCCTGTCCAACAACGGCTACGAAGTGGTGAACCTCGGCATCAAACAGCCCATCGCGACCATCCTCGATGCCGCGCTGGACAAGAAGGCCGATGTGATCGGCATGTCCGGGCTGCTCGTGAAATCCACCGTGGTGATGAAGGAGAACCTGCAGGAGCTCAACTCCCGCGGCGTCGCCGACCAGTTCCCGGTGCTGCTCGGCGGTGCCGCGCTCACCCGGTCGTATGTGGAGAACGATCTCACCGACGTCTACGAGGGCGAGGTGCACTACGCCCGGGATGCCTTCGAGGGCCTGCGGCTGATGGACGAGATCATGTCGCAAAAGCGTGGTGAAGGTCCCGATCCGAACAGCCCGGAGGCGGTGGCCGCGCGTGCGAAGGCGGCCGAACGCAAAGCGCGGCACGAGCGCTCGCGCCGGATCGCCGAACAGCGGCGGGCGGCCGAGACACCGGTCGAGGTGCCCGCCCGATCGGATGTGGCCGCCGATCTGCCGGTCCCGGTGCCGCCGTTCTGGGGTACCCGGGTGATCAAAGGCCTCCCGGTGCACGAGTACTCCGGGTTGCTGGACGAGCGGGCGCTCTTCCTCGGCCAGTGGGGGCTGCGCGGCCAGCGCGGCGGCGAGGGCCCCAGTTATGAGGAACTGGTGGAATCCGACGGCCGGCCCCGCCTGCGGGCCTGGCTCGACAAGCTCAGCACCGAGGGCGTGCTACAGCACGCCGCGGTGGTGTACGGCTATTTCCCGGCGGTGTCCGAGGGCGACGATGTCGTGGTGCTCACCGAGCCGGAACCCGATGCGCCGCAACGTCATCGGTTCACCTTCCCACGTCAGCAGCGGGACCGGTTCCTGTGCGTCGCCGATTTCATCCGGTCGCGCGAGCGGGCCCGCGAGACCGGGCAGGTGGACGTGCTGCCGTTCCAACTGGTCACCATGGGGCAGCCGATCGCCGATTACGCCAACCAGCTCTTCGCCGCCGACAACTACCGGGATTATCTGGAGGTGCACGGCATCGGGGTGCAGCTCACCGAGGCGCTCGCCGAGTACTGGCACCGGCGTATCCGCGAGGAGCTCACCCTGGAGGGTCACGCGATCGCCGAGTCCGATCCGGCCGATATCGCCGACTACTTCTCCCTCGGCTACCGCGGTGCCCGTTATTCGTTCGGGTACGGCGCGTGCCCGGATCTGGAGGATCGCGCCAAACTGGTGGATCTGCTCGACGCCGGTCGGCTCGGGGTGACGCTGTCGGAGGAACTGCAGCTGCATCCGGAGCAGTCCACCGACGCGTTCGTCCTGTTGCATCCGGAGGCGAAGTACTTCAATGTCTGAGCGCGGATAAACCTGCGGGCAATGTGATTGTGATCACTCGCGTGGTGGCCCGGCCGCCCCGAACCGCCGTCAGAGATCGAAAACGCAGGTGATCAGGGTGCGACGGGGTCGGTAAACCCCTACTGCCCGCGCGGCTTCCGGGCGCCGGAGCGTAGGATTTCCGGGAATTTCCGCTGAGGTTACCGCCGAATCAGAAGTCTCGACAATGTTGTCGGGGGAGTTCGGGCGCGCCGGGCCGGAGCGGAGCCGTAGGCAGCCGCCTGTGACGCGCGGAGTGCTGGAAGACTCGGCGGCGAACAGAAGGGGCCACGACAGAGATGACCAAGGATCGGCTGATCGCCGGACGGTATCGGCTCACGGATCCCATCGGCACCGGCGCCATGGGTGTGGTGTGGCGGGCGCTCGATATCCGGCTCCAGCGCACCGTCGCGGTCAAACAGGTGCTGCTCGGACCCAACCTGACCGAACAGCAGACCTCGGAGGCGCGCAAACGCGCGCTGCGCGAAGGCCGGATCGCCGCGCGCCTGCACCACCCCAATGCCATCTCGGTGTTCGACGTCGCCGAGGAGGACGGCCAGCCGTGGCTGGTCATGGAATACATGAACGCGCCGAGCCTGGCGAGCCGGTTGAATCTCGACGGCACCATGGGCCCGCTCGAGGTCGCCAAACTCGGCGCCCAGGCGGCCGCCGCGCTCGCCGCCGCCCACGACGCCGGAATCGTGCACCGCGATGTGAAACCGGCGAATCTGCTGGTGGGCGATGACGGTACGGTGAAGATCACCGATTTCGGCATCTCGCGCGCCACCGGCGATGTGACCGTGACGGCCACCGGTTTCCTGGCCGGCACACCCGCGTATCTGGCCCCCGAGGTCGCCCGCGGTGAGCAGCCGATACCCGCCTCGGATGTTTTCGCCCTGGGATCCACGCTCTACCACGCGCATACCGGCCGCCCGCCGTTCGGCGACGGTGACAATCCGCTGGCGGTCCTGCACGCGGTGGCCGGGGGACAGGTGGAACCGCCCGCCGGGGCGGGTGCGCTGGGACCGGTGCTGATGCGACTGCTGGCGACCGAGGTCGCCACCCGTCCCACCATGCACGAGGCGCAGGTCATGCTCGAGGAGGTGGCCGCCGGCCGGGCGCCGGAACCGGTCGACCCGGTGCCGCCCGCCGCCACGAAGATCCTGCCCGCCGAGGCGGCCGCGACCACCCCGCTGTCGCCGG
>NZ_BAGJ01000099.1 GCF_000308775.1 Nocardia testacea NBRC 100365 | reverse complement strand
ATCCGACCAGGAGCCCTCGTAGCGCGCGTTGCCGCTGTCCCACCCCGGCAGCCGGAGCACCGGTATGGGTTCGGTGGGCATCGAATCTGCCGGTACCGGCGAGCCGGCCGGATCGCCGTACTGAGGGTGGTACAGGTCGGTGTGCCGGGCACCCGGGTCCGGGTGTCCGGGCGCCGGGTACCGATCCCACCGGCCCGGTGGGTGGGCCAGGGGATCCGGGTCCGCGTGCCCGGGGTCAGGTGCCGCGCGCGAGTCCCGGTCCCGCGGCGGGTCGGTGTGGTCCCGGCGATACGGTTCCTCATCGGCGGGACCCGAGGGCGGTCGATTCATGGCGCGGCCCCCCTTCATCGGTTCACGACGCGCGATCGCTCATCACTGTTCTAGTGGATCGGCGATCGGACCGCAGCGCGGAGCGGGCACCGGGCGCGGCGGCGCGCCCGGTGGCCCGGTCACCAGTGGATGTTCACCGGATCGCCGATACCGACGTTCTCGTAGTACCACGAGGCGTCGCCGGGAGCCAGATTGATACAACCGTGACTCACATTGGAGTTGCCCTGCTGATCTACCGACCAGGGCGCGGAATGGACGAAGACACCACCCCAGGTGAGCCGTTCGGCCCATTCTCCGTCGATCAGGTAGCCCTCCGGGGAATCCAGGGGGATACCGATGGTCCGGGAATCGAAGATGAGGTTGCGGAACTTCTCCAGTACCGGATAGGTACCGGTGGGTGTCTCGTAACCGGGCTTGCCCATGGACGCGGGCATGGTCCGCACCACCACGCCGCCCATGCTGACGGTGAAGGTGTGGGTGGACATGTTCGCGTCGGCGATCACGCCGCCGTTGGTCTGGAACTGGGTTCGGTGATCACCGAAATTCACGGTGAGTGTGCTGTTCGCGGGCAGATACCCCTCGGGTGTCCAGGTCAGTTCCCGGTCACCGCGCCAGCTGTAGGCGCCGGGCAGCGGATCGCCGGCGGCCACCGACAGCGACTGCTCGGCGCGGGCCCGGTCGGTCACCGCGCCGGAGAACCGGACGGTAACCGGATGGGCGATTCCGACGAGAGCGCCGTCGGAGGGAGTTACCGAGGCCACGGGTGCGGGGCCGGGCGGATCGATCGTCATGGCGTGCGCCCCGGCGGGGGCGACGGCCAGTGCGAGCGCGATCGCGATCGCCAGAAAAAGATGCCGGGCAACGATATTCATGGTTCCACCCCTTACGGACGACTGGTGGACAGACGTCCATCCTAAGGGGCCATGATCAACTCAACCACCCAAGATATCGTCCCGGCACCCGTTCGGGATGTAGACACACCGAGTGATTGCTATTCGGTGACGAGTTTCCAGTCGTCGGGCAGCCCGTGGACGTGCATCGTCGAGCCCTCGGCGTGGATGCTCACCGTGGCAGAACCCAGTCGGAGGTCCGTCAGGCCCACCTTCCCCCATTCCCGGGGCAACTGCGGGGTCACCCGCAGGACACGATGCGGTACACACGGCGACAGTCCGAGGAATGACCGCACCAGCAGCAGCGGCGCCGCGCTCGCCCACGCCTGCGGGGAGCAGGAGGTGGGGTAGGGCACCGGCGAGCGGAACTCGGTCCGGGCGAAACCGCAGAACAGTTCCGGGAGCCTGCCGCCGAAGTCGATGGCCGCGTCGAGCAGGCCGGTGGTGAGGCGCTCGGCCAGATCGGAGGCGCCGGCGATATGCCGGTACCGGAGCAACCCGGCGACCGCGATCGCGGTGTCGTGCGGCCACACCGAGCCGTTGTGGTAGCTCATCGGGTTGTAGGCGCCCATTCCGGCGGCCAGGGTGCGCAGGCCGAAACCGCTGTCCATGGACATATCGGCCAGCCGTTCGATGAGTTCGGCGGCGCGTTCGTCGGAGACGATGCCGGTCCACAGGCATTGGGCGGCGTTGCTGGTCAGCGAGTCGACCTGGTTCTTCTGCCCGTCCAGGGCCACGGCGTACCAGCCGTTCTTCTCGACCCAGAAGGCCTCGTCGAACCGGTCCTTGAGGTTCTCGGCCTGCTCGCGCAGCCGGGTGGCGGTGCCGGTATCGCCGAAATGATCGGCGAGCTGGGCACGGGCCAGCCGGGCCGCGTACACGTAGCCCTGGACCTCGCACAGTGCGATGGACGGTTCGGCCAGGTGGCCGGACGCGTCGTTGATCGCGTCGAAACTGTCCTTCCAGCCCTGGTTGCTCAGGCCGCGATCGGTTTTCCGGCGGTACTCGACGAACCCGTCGCCGTCGGCGTCGCCGTATTCGTCGATCCAGGCCAGAGCCGCGTCGGCGGCCGGGAGCAGTTCGCGGACCACCTGGTCGCCCGCGCCCCAGCGCCAGCATTCGGCGAGCAGCATCACGAACAGTGGCGTCGCGTCGACCGAACCGTAGTAGACGGTCCCGCCGAGTACCTGGCCGCTGGCCGGGCCGTGCCGCATCTCGTGCATGATGCGCCCGGGCTCTTCCTCGGTGATCGGATTGACCTTCGTACCCTGTAGATCCGCCAGCCGGCGCAGGGTGCCGACCGCGAGCGCGGAATCCAGTGGCAGCGCCATCCACGACGTGAGCAGGCTGTCGCGGCCGAACAGGGCCATGAACCACGGGGCGCCCGCGGCCACATACGCCGGGGCGCCGTCGGTGCTGCCGTCGATACGCAGCGCGCCGAGATCGCTCTCGGTGCGCTGCAGGACCTCCGACAGGGCCGGATCGCCGGCGGTGAGATCGGTGGCGGTGGCCCGCCACGCCTTCAACCGGCTGATCGGGCTGTCCTCGTCGTCGCCGAACGCCATCTGCACCCGGCGGTGCGACATGACCGGCTGGGCCAGGATCTCGGTATCCCAGCGGCCCCGGGCCGGCACCACTACCTGCCACGTGATGGTGCCGGGCAGCATGACCGCCCCGGCGGTGGCGCTGATGGTCAGGCCGCGCCCGGGTTCGGCATGGTCGGTCAGGTGCAGATCGCCGTCGACGGCGTTGTGTTCGGCGCCGCCGCCGTGATTGCGGCCTTCTTTGACCGCGAACAGGTCGGCGAAATCGGAATCGACGAACAGGGTGATCGTCATCGCCGTGTCCTCGTGCCCGAGGTTGCGCACGGTGATGGTTTCCTTGAGCCCGTTGCCGATGAGCCGCCGGCGCACCACCAGCACGGTGCTGTCGGCCACCCCGGCGCGCGGGGGTTTGCGCAGGATGAAGCGGCCCTTGAAGGCTTCCGGGGTGAGCACCGTGAGGTGTTCGGCCGGTTGCCCGTCCAGGCGCAGCTCCCACCGGGAGATAACCCGCGAGTCCCGGTAGAACAGGCCCTGCGAGGTGCCGGAATGGATATCGCCGAGAGGATCGGACAAGCAGAAGGTGCTCGCCTCGACCAGGGTCACCGTCCCCCCGCCGCCATTGATGGCGGCGGGCTGGCCGGAGTTGAGAATTCTCGGCGGTGCGTTCATGCCCTACTCCATACCGGTGTCGTGCCGGCGTCGGCGCGTATCTCGGGTACCGCAGTGCGACGCGTACCGACGGCGGTCAATGTCTGGGCGCTGCTGTGGGCTTCGTCCCACGCATCGAGTATGCGGTAATAGGCCGTCTCGTACCCGGCACCCAGCTGATCCACGCCGAAATAATCCTCGACACGCCGTCGGCACGCGTGTGGGTCCAGTTCGCCGGCGCGGGCGATGGCCGCGGGCAGCTCGTCGGGGTGATCGCAGATGAAGCCGGTGACGCCGTGCTCGATCACTTCCTCGACCGCACCGCCGCGCAACGCCACCACCGGGGTACCGCAGGCCATGGCCTCGATCATCACGATGCCGAACGGCTCTTCCCAGCGAATGGGGAACAGCAGGCAGCGGGCGTTCGCGAGCAGTTCCCGTTTGGCGACCGCGTCGGCTTCCCCGAAGACGTGGTCGGTATCGGTGAGCAGGGGCTCGATCTCCTGGGCGAAGAACGCCTTCTCGGGCGGCTCGTTGCACTTACCGGCGAGGACCAGCTTGATTCCGGCCTCGTGCGCGGCGCGCAACGCGAGATGGGGGCCCTTGTAGGAGGCGTAACGGCCGAGGAACAGCGCGTAGTCCTGCTTCTCGGTCCGGAAGGGCCACTCGCTGGGCCGCAGCGCGTTGTGCACCCGGCCGATCCAGTTGAAACTCGGCGCCAGTTCGCGCTGGCGGTCGCTGATCGCGACGAGGCGGGTGTGCTCGTCGAGGGCGCCGTAGTACTCCCACATATCGTTGTCGACCGGCCCGTGCACGGTGACCGCGGTCGGAATGCCCAGCGCCTCGTAGGCGGGGGCGTTCAACGGGCCGGCGAAAGTATGGTCGTGGATGATATCGATATGCCGGGAGCGGGCCAATTTCTCCACCACCCGCCGCACCTTGAGCGCATTGACCACTTCAGGGAAGGGGTCGCCCAGCCGCTCGGCCTGCGTGCTCTCCCAGACCGGGACGAATTCGGCATCGGTACCCGGCTTTCCGGCGCCCAGCAACGTCACTCGGTGACCGCGCGCGACCAGGGTGTCGGCCAGTTCGGCGACCACGGCCTCGACGCCGCCGTAACCGGCCGGGGGGACATCGAAATACGGCGGGGCCACCAGCACGATGTTCAGCGGGTGGTTCCGGCCGTTACCACCGAACCGGGCGCGCCGCGGTTTTCGCGACGGAGTATCCGATTCGGATTCCGCATTCGTGAATATGGTGCTCAACTCTTCCTCCTCGATTAGTGGCCGCGCGGCATACCACAATCGCCACCCGGCCAATGGGTGGAGCTGCTGGAGAACCATTCGGTGCGAGTTCGGTACCGCTATCGAAAGCGCGCCGGAATACCCGGCGCCGGAAAAAGGCGTGACGAGGCGCTGTTTCCGCCCGTCACGCGGGAATCAATCGCCGTAGTGCGCGGGCTGCCCGGGCGAGATGCCGAACATGGGACGACCCGGGGCGGCCGAAGCGACGGCCAAGGTGAGACGGGCCCGTCTGCGGACCTGACATTCGGGAGAACAGAGTCGGTGGATATCGTGTGCGCGCCGGGCCTGGCCGGGCGTCAACACTCCTGGATCCGCCGAACAGTCGGCGATATTGGAGACGACTCCGTGTTCGGTGATGACATCGATACCAGGGTCGGGGAGTTCCGCCGCGACCGGAGCCGATGTGTACCCGATCCTCACCGTTACCTCCTGCACTCGTCGAGCTGGGGCAAACAGTTCCCCGGCCGCCGGTGCCCCGCCGGCCGGTCTAGCTGCTCGAGCCTGGGTCGAGCGGTGGAGCAGTGTGAATATCAGGAACGAAGCCCATTCTACGCGCGCCCCGTTCTGCACTTGATCTCGAATAATCCCAGTTCGGCATAAACCTGGTTAATTTCGCACGTGCTGATTGTGTACCCGAATCATCCGCCGCGAACCGCACGAAGTACCTCTCGGTGCAGTGTTTCGGCGCGGTCGGTGATTTTTCCGATCCGCGCCGGCACCTCGGCGAAAGCGGCGGCGTGCTCCTCCGGAAGGGAGACGACATTGATCTCGATATTCAGCTGGGAGGTCACCGCGGCGGCCCGCGCCGCCGCGGCCGCCGCGCCGATATCGGTGACCACGTTCGGGTTTCCGATGGGCAGCAATTCTGTTGCCAGGGCGAGGATCTCGTCGGCGGAGTCGATCACCGCGGCGGGGACCCGGGCGGCCTCCAGCAGCGCGTCGTGGATGGCCGCCGACCGCGCGGCGACTTCGCTGTCGCTGCCCTTGGGCAGCTTGTAGGCGGCGCCCACGGCGGTGAAGGCCGCGGCGTCGGCGTCGGCCAGCGTCAGTGCGCGCTCGCGGGCGATATCGGCGGCCGCGATGATGCGGTCGATCACCGGCCGATGGTCTGCGTCCTTGGCCCGGGTGGTGTAGCGCGCGACCATGGCGACCAGTGCGGCCGCCTGTGCGGCGTGCAGCGCGGCCACCGCGCCGCCCCCCGGAGCCGGTACCTTCGCCGCGAGTTCGCCCAGGTAGTCGCCGATCGGCGAACCCCCGAAACCGCTGGCAGTGTGCTGTGGCGATTGGGTGGGCTCCGACACGATTCGGCCTTTCTCGATCATAATTGCTCGAAGTTAGCTGCACGGTGCTGTCTGCTATCGGGTTCAACCTACCGCGTCGCCCGGCGTGGCCGGTGCGTGGCCACCCCGTAGCCGGGATTATGTTGAGGGCATGCGGATCGGATTGAGCATCAACTACTCGGGTGGCTTCACCGAGGCGGCGGCCGAAGTGGCCGATCTGGAGCGCGCCGGCCTGGACATCGTGTTCGTGCCCGAGGCGTACTCCTTCGACGCGGTGAGTGCCCTGGGTTACCTCGCCGCCAAGACCTCCCGCCTGCAACTGGCGTCGGGGATCCTGCAGCTCTACACCCGCACGCCCACGCTGACCGCGATGACCGCGGCGGGTCTGGATTTCGTCTCCGACGGCCGGTTCGTGCTCGGCCTGGGCGCCTCCGGACCCCAGGTCATCGAGGGATTCCACGGGGTGCCCTACGACGCGCCGATCGGACGAACCCGCGAACTCGTGGAAATCTGCCGCAAGGTCTGGCGCCGGGAACGGCTGGACTACCAGGGCAAGTACTACCAGATCCCACTTCCCGAGGGGACCGGCACCGGGCTGGGCAAACCGCTGAAGCTGATCAACCATCCGGTACGCGAACGCATCCCGGTGCTGCTCGCCGCGCTGGGACCCAAGAACGTCGCCCTGGCCGCCGAGGTCGCCGAGGGCTGGCAGCCGATCTTCTTCCTGCCCGAACGTGCCGAGGCGGTCTTCGGTGACGCGCTGAGCGCCGGAAAGGCCCGGCGCGCTCCCGAACTCGGCCCGCTCGACATCTACGCCGGTCCGGCCCTGGCCATCGGGGAGGACGTGGAGCCGCTACTCGGATTCGTGAAACCCATGCTGGCGCTCTACATCGGTGGCATGGGTGCCAAGGGCAAGAACTTCTACCACACCCTCGCCACCCGGTACGGCTACGGCTCGGCGGCCGACCGGATCCAGGAGCTGTACCTGGCGGGTAGGAAAGACGAAGCGACACAGGCGGTTCCGGACGAACTGGTCCGCGATATCTCGCTGATCGGGCCGGCCGGATATGTGAAGGAACGGGTCGCCGCGTTCGCCGAAGCGGGAGTCACCGTGCTCAATGTGGCGCCGCTGGCCGCGACCCCGGCCGACCGGATCAAGCTGATCGAACAGTTCCGCGCGATCTGCGACTGACCTGTCTCCGGAAACAGCTCGGGCCGGCGGATCGCTCCGCCGGCCCGGTGCGGTACAAGCGGTTCAGCCCGCCCGGAAATCCGCCAGGGCCGCGTCCAGCGTCGTATGCAGGGCGAACACCTGGTCCAGAGCCGTCATTTTGAGCTGCCGGCTGGTGGCCGGTCCATCGGCCACCAGCGCGATCGTTGTCTTGTCACCGGCCCGCTGATGGGCGGCGACCAGCGCGGCCATCCCGGCCGACGCCAGGAAGCTCACCGCGGCCAGGTCGACGACCAGGCCGGCCGGTTCGGCGTCGAGAGCGGCGTCGATCGCCGTCTCCAGGGCAGGAGCCGTGGCGAGGTCGACCTCTCCGGTCACCGTGAGCACGGTGACACCGTCGTGGTCGGCGACCGAGGTCGTCATCGTATCCGTGAGCGGATTCGCGTCTGGAGGAGTATTGGTCACATCTTCACAATCTGCCATGAGTCTCTCGATCTCGCTGCATCGTATCCCCGCCGGACCGATTCCCCGTCCCGCGCAGGGCGCTGGCCACCGGGAACGTGATCGCCGGGAGCGTGACCGACATCCGTACCCGGGTTCCGGGTCCCAGGTGGTGATCTATTTCGAGTTCTTCGGTGAGCGCCCGCATCATATCGATTCCGCGACCCCGCGGTCCCGGATCGGCCGGACGCGGACGCCAGGTCCCGGTATCGGTGGTCTCGATGACCACCCGGTCGCCTATGCATTCGGCGGTGAGCACGACCCGTTCGGAGTCACCGCCGCCGTTGCGATAGGCGTGCTCGATACTGTTGCTGCACGCCTCGTTGGTGGCAGCCACCAGATCCGAGGTCAGGTTGTGCGGTACCGCCGCGGACGACAGCCATGCTGTCAGCGTACGTCGCAACATGGCAAGCCGGTCCGGGCGGGCCGGTACATCCAGCCGGAGCGGGGCGGGTGGCTGCCGATAGACCACCATGGCGATATCGTCGTCGTACCCGCCCTCGGGCCGCAGCGCCGACAGCACCGAGTCGGCGACCTGGCGGGGCAGCGTCTCGGCGGTATCGGCCAGGATGGTGGCGATCTTGGCGAACCCCTCGTCGATATCCTCACCGCGGCGTTCCACCAGGCCGTCGGTGAACAGCACCAGGGTCGACCCGGGTGGCAGTGGTGTGGTGGCCTCCGGGCGGCGCGAGATCTCGAAGGTCGCCAACGGTACCGACCGCCCGCCCTCGAGCATCCGTCCGGTCTTGTCCACATCGGCCAGGATGGGCGGCATATGACCGGCATTGCTGTACCGCACCAGCCCGCGCACCGGATCCAGCACGGCCGCGCACACGGTGGTGCACAGTGCCCCCGGAATCCGGGCCGCCACCGGGTCGAGTTCGGTGAGCAGCTGGGCCGGCCCGGCGCCGCGCAGCAGCAGCGCGCGGGCAGCGGTGCGCAGCTGACCCATCACCACGGCCGCGGACAGACCACGGCCCACACAGTCGCCGACCACCACACCGATGGTGCCGTCGGGCAGCGGGACCACGTCGTACCAGTCGCCGCCGATCTCGAGTGGCGGCAGGGCCGGTTCGTAGTGCACCGAGAACCGCGGCGGGAGTTCGATGGGGCCGAGCATGGCGCGCTGCAGGGTCAGCGAGGTCGAGCGTGCCTGGTCGAAGTTGCGGGCCCGCTGGACGGCCAGGCTGAGGTGCCCGATGAGCAGCGAGAACAGCGTCCAGTCGGCGGCGTCGACGACCCGCGGGACCGCGAAGCGCAGCCACAGCGCGGCATCGCCCTTCTCGCCGAGCGGGGCCACGATGCCCTGGGCGCTGCCCGCGCCCTCCGGGACCGCGATGAGCGTGCGGCCGGGCCGCACCCGGGCGCGTTTGAGAATCGCCTCCGTCGCCGGTTCGAGCCGGGAACCGGCCACGGCGGCCGGGGGATTGCCGGAAATGTAGACCTCCGGCGCGGTGAGCCCGGCCCAGACCGCCACCACCGCGGTCTCCGCGCCGACCGTGCGCCGCAACTCGTCCAGGCCCACCTCGAGGACTTCGGCCACCGTGGTGGCCGAAGCCAGCGCGGTCGCCAGCCGGTTCGCGGCCTGGTCGCGGGCCTGGGCGTCGTGCTCGGCGGTGACATCGCGGACGGTGCCGACGAAGATGTGCTCCTCGCCGTCCGGTTTGACCAGCGCGCTGGTACTCACCCCGATCCAGCGGCGACGGCCGTCCCGATGCTGGATCGGGACCACGAAGCGGGACGCCTCGGTGCCCAGATCGGGGTAGCGCGGGCCCTCCGGGATCGACCAGGGATGGGGCAGGGGATACGGCACCCCGGCCGCGCCGTAGCCGGTGAGCTCACCGAACGCCTTGTTCACCTCGATGATGGAGCCGTGGGCGTCGGCGACGAAGAACCCGTCCTGCAGCGATTCGACCAGGGCGGTGCGGAATTCGTCGCGCCCGGCCAGATCGTCGGCCCGGGACCGCTGCTGCTCGTACCGGCGGGTGCCGTCGAGGTAGCCGCGGGTGGCGACATCCAGTGTGATCAGGGTCTGCAGCAGGAATTCGAGCGCGTCCTCGGCGAGCGGACTCTCCGTGCGGCCGCCCTCCGGCGTTCCGGCCGTCTCGCCGGCTTCCGCCTGTACCTGCTTCACCACCCGGAAGTGGTGCTCGGTGAGATCGAGCAGGCTGATGCCCTCGACCAGCGCCCGCCGGCCCAGCTCGTGCCCCACCGCCAGGCCGTCGCCCTCCGGGTCGGCGATATGGCGCCGCAACGCATCGGCGTAGGCGTCGAGAAACGCCGCGAGCACGGTGCTCATCGCCGGCCTCGCGGGATCACGACGCTTCCCGGTGGGCGGTTCCGTTCGACACGCCCCGTACCCGTGCCGCGAGTACCAGGGCGTCGTCGGTGTCCTTGGCGTGCCGGCTCAGCAGCTCCTGGGCGATATCGGCGGTGGATTTCGCGAGGTCCACGCCCTGACCCGGTTCCGCCTCCACTCCGTCGGTGGACATCAGCAACAGATCCCCCGGCCGCACCGGAACCGTCTGCGGTTGCAGGGTGGACGGCAACCGGTATCCGACGATCCCCCCGCTCTGCAGTGCGGTGGCACTGACCTGGGGGCCGGTGGGTCCCTTGGTCAGCACGATCGAGTCGATATTTCCGACACCCAGCCACCGCGTTTCCTCCGCACCGAACAAAGCCAGGGTGACCGCGGCGCCACGGGTATCGGACATGGCCCGATGGCACAGCACCATCAGCACGTCCAGTGGCTCGGCGCGGTTCTCGGCGAGCACCCGGGTCGCGCGGTCCACCGCGGCGGCCGCGGCCGCTCCGTGGCCGAGACCGTCGAGTACCGCGAACAATACGGTGCCGGTACCGGTGTCCAGGACGACACACCGATCCCCGGACACATCCTGTCCGGGGAGGGGTCGGCCGGCCATCGCCCATTCGATCCGGCCGATGTACCCGTCCTCATGCACCGTGGGGTACCCACTTCCACATCTCCACCAAGGTGCCGCGGCCGGGCGCGGATTCGATGGCCATACCGTCCATCAGCCGTTTGGCGCCGGGGAGACCCAGCCCCAGACCCAGGCCGGTCGAATAACCGTCCTCCATGGCCCGGGCGATATCGATGATCCCGGGACCCTGGTCCTTGGCCTGGACCACCAGGGCGCGGCGGCCGTCGCGCTCGTCGACCTGCAGCCGGATCTCGCCGCTGCCGGCATAACTGGTGATATTCCGCGCGACCTCGGAGATCGCCGTGGAGATCATGGTCCGGTCGGTGAGCGTGAAGCCGAGTTCCTCGGCCAGCTCGCGCCCGGCCTGACGTGCGGTCACGATGTCGTTCGACATCTTCACCGCGATAACCACCTGTTCAGCGGGCACTGTCACGACCATCTCGGTGCTGGCGCCGCGAAGCCTTGTGGTTCAGCCAGGCCAAGCCCTCCTCGAGGTCCAGTGCGGTGTGCATGTCCTCGAACGTGAGGCCGAGCTGCACCATGGCGAAAGCGACCTCGGGTTGCAGGCCCACGATGACGGTTTCGGCGCCGCGCAACTGGGTCATATGCGCGATGGTGCGCAATGATCTGGCGGCGAAGGAGTCCATCACATCGATGGCCGTCACGTCGACGATGATGCCCTGCGCGCGGTATTTGCTGACCTGCTTCATCAGGTCGTCCTGGAGGCGTTCGGTATCGGCATCGGTCAGCGCCGACTGCACCGACGCGATCAGATATGTGCCCTGTTTGAGGATCGGTACTGGCATAGTGGTTTCCGGTCAGCGCGAATCGCGTTCGCTGCGCTCGGTCACTCTGGACACTTCATAGCCCAGTAACCGCTCCGCTTCCTCGATACCGCCCTGCAGGTCGCCGACCGCGTTCATCTTCGACAGGTCCAGGCCGATGGTGACCAGTGTCAGCGCGATCTCCGAGGACAGGCCGGTCATGATGACACTGGCGCCCATCAGACCGGACGCGTCGACCGTCTGGACCAGGTGGTTGGCCACCGTGGAGTCGATATCGGGCACACCGGTGATATCGATGACCACGACCTTGGCGCGATTGTTGCGGATGGCGCGCAGCAGCTGCTCGGTGAGCTGCCGGGCCCGCTGGCTGTCCAGAACGCCGATTATCGGCAGGATCAGCAGTTGTTCACGTACCTGCAGGACCGGAGTGGACAGCTCGCGGATCGCCTCCTGCTGCTGCCGGATGACGCGCTCGCGCTCTTGGACGAAGGACACGCCCACCGTATTGGCGATCCGGTTGGCCGCGGGTTCGTAGGCGTCGAGTACCGCGTTCAGTAATTCGAAATTGGACTGATACTTCTCGAACAGTGAACGGGCCAGCACGTCGCGCAGAAGCAACACCATGCCGAGGACCTCGTCGGTCTCCACTCCACGCGGAATGATGCGCTCGGAGAGATCGCGGGCGTAGGCCTGCAGCGCCTCGACGCTACCGGTTTCCAGCACCTCGACGTAATTGTCGTAGACCGACGTCGCCTCGGAGAAGACCTCCTCGGGCGTCATCGCGGTGAGCAGGCGCGCCTCGGTGATCCGGCGGGCCCACTCCTCACGCAGCGCGGTGCGGTTCTGGCGCAGATGCTCGACGAGCTGCGGAAGCAGATTGTCTACGGGTCCCGCAGCCAATGAGTCCGCCGAAAGGCCCATGGACACCTCGGACATGTAACTTGTGCCCCTTTCGACGGCGGTCGGGTACATCATAGATTTTCCGGCGGTCGTGCCGATACCGAGCCTAGTCATACCCCCGCGCCCATACTGGCGAAACCTGCCGGTCCGGTTCTACCGCGCCGATGTGACCGGGGTCGCGCCGGGGGTGGCGAAACCCTGTTCCAGCGCCGCCAGTGCCCGATCGAGGTACACGGTGAGATCCGCGTCCGCCCGGGCCAGCCACGCGTCGAAGGCCGCTCGCGCGGCGGCCAGCGTGGTACGGCCGACCGCCATCGGGAGGAGGGAATCGGCGGGTTCCCCGAGCCGGCCGGCGGCGAACTCGCCCACCGCTCGCTCCCACGCGTCGTAATGGGTGCCCGCGGTGGCGGCCAGTGCCGGCACATCCGCGACCAGCTTCATCCGCATACGCAACTCGGGGACGTCCTCGGCGCGGTACCGGTTGGCGTTGACCACCACCCGCCGGACCGCCGCCATCATGGGTTCGGCGTCGGGCACGGTGGCGAACGCGGCGCGCAGCGCGGTGACCTCGTCGTCGAACGAATACCAGAGCACCTCCGCCTTCCCGGGGAAGTAGCGGAAGAAGGTGCGCCCGCTGATCCCGGCCGCGGTGGCGATCTGCTCCACGGTCGTCTCGTCGAAGCCCTGCTCGCTGAACAACCGCATCGCGATCAGTTCGAGCTCGCGTTTGGTGGTTCCCCGCGGGCGGCCGCGGGAGTGCTGTGGTGTCACGCGGTAATACTGCGCTGCTGCCACGGTGTTCGGGGACGGTACCCCGATATGCCGCGGCGAGGGGCCCGGGAAAGGGCCTCTCACCTCCGGGTGGCCGGTCGGGGTCGTACTCTGCGGGCCACTCCCGAGTGCGGGCCTATTGATTATGTCAGTGGCTGACGTTAATCTCGGGCCATGAAGGTGGCGGACCTCACATCGCCCGACGTGGACGCGCTACGCGCCGCCGCGCCGGTGCTGGTGGTGCCGGTGGGTGCGACCGAGCAGCACGGGCCGCATCTGCCGCTGTCCACCGACACCGATCTCGCCGTCGCCCTGTGCGCGGGGGTGGCCGCGCGATGTCCCGAGGTGCTCGTCGCCCCCGCGATCGCCTACGGCGCCAGCGGTGAGCACGCCGGATTTCCCGGCACACTGTCGATCGGGCTGGCGGCCCTGGAACTGCTGATCGTGGAACTGTGCCGTTCGGCGACCGCGACCTTCGAGCGGATCGTGCTGGTCAACGGACACGGCGGCAATATCGAGGCGCTGCGCCGGGCCGTGGACCTGCTGCGGCGCGAATCCCGCGATATCCGGCTGTTCCTGCCGCGTCCCGGCGGCGACGCGCACGCCGGACGGACCGAAACCTCGCTGCAGCTGGCGCTCGACCCGGACCGCGTCCGCACCGACCGCGCCGAACCCGGTGACACCCGGCCGCTCGCCGAAATCCTGCCGCAGCTGCGGGCCGGTGGGGTCGCGGCGGTGAGCGCCAACGGTGTACTCGGCGACCCCACCGGTGCCACCGCGGCCGAGGGCGCCCGACTGCTCGACCTGCTCGTCTCCCAGTTGTACGACCAGATCCGGCAGTGGTGGCCGGAACCAGTGGAAAGGATCCGACCATGAATCCGTGGTTCGAAACCGTCGCCGAGGCGCATCGGCGGGCGAAGAAACGGCTGCCGAAATCGGTGTACGGCGCGCTGGTGGCCGGCTCGGAACGCGGGCTGACCATCGACGACAACCAGGCCGCCTTCGGGGAACTCGGGTTCGCCCCGCATGTGGCCGGACCCATCGGCGAGCGCGACCAGTCCACGACCGTGCTGGGGCAGCGGATCTCGATGCCGGTGATCATCTCGCCCACCGGCGTCCAGGCCGTCCATCCCGACGGTGAGGTCGCGGTGGCCCGTGCCGCGGCGGCGCGCGGTACCGCCATGGGGCTCTCGTCGTTCGCCAGCAAATCGGTCGAGGAGGTCGTCGCGGCCAACCCGGCCACCTTCTTCCAGCTCTACTGGTGCGGCAGCAAGGACGATATCGCCGGGCGGATGGCGCGGGCGAAGGCCGCGGGCGCGGTGGGGCTGATCCTCACGCTCGACTGGTCGTTCTCGCACGGCCGCGATTGGGGCAGCCCGGTGATCCCGGAGAAGCTGGACCTGAAGACCATGGCGAGTTTCGCACCGCAGGTGGTGGCCAAACCACGCTGGCTGACCCGGTATCTGAGGTCGGGCTCGCTGCCCGATCTCACCGCGCCCAATATGGCGCTGGGTGAGGCGCCCGCGCCGGGCTTCTTCGGCGCCTACGGCGAATGGATGGGTACGCCCCCGCCGGACTGGGCCGACGTCGCCTGGGTCTGCGAACAGTGGGACGGGCCGGTCATGCTCAAGGGTGTGATGCGGGTGGACGACGCGCGGCGCGCGGTCGACGCCGGTGTGGCCGCCATCTCGGTGTCCAACCACGGCGGGAACAACCTGGACGGCACCCCGGCCTCCATCCGTGCGCTCCCGGTGGTGGCGGATGCGGTGGGCCACGAGATCGAGATCCTGCTCGACGGCGGGATCCGCCGCGGCAGTGATGTGGTGAAGGCCGTGGCGCTCGGGGCGCGGGCCGTGATGATCGGCCGTGCGTACCTGTGGGGTCTGGCGGCCAACGGTCAGGCCGGAGTGGAGAACGTGCTCGATATCCTGCGCGGCGGAATCGATTCCGCGCTGCTCGGGCTCCGCAAGACCGCGGTCACCGATCTGGACCGGTCCGACATCGTCATCCCGGAGGGGTTCGAGCGCCGGTTGGGCGTCGACGCGTCGGCGCAGCTCCGGATTCCGGAATCGGCCTCGGAAGCGGTGTAGCACGGTCGCCGTGCGGGTTTCGTCACCCGGTGGCCATTCGTCACCGGCACCCGGTGGACCCGCCGGAGCTGCGGACGGCCCGGTGTCCTTGCGAATCGTGGGACCGAGCCGCATCGCGGACCGTGCGCCGGATTCGGATGGTCGCCCCCGGAGGGCCGCCGGGTTACGATTTAGGTTTGCCTAACTCCAGGTGGGGCGGCCGCCGGTCGCTAGGCTCGCTGTGCCAGACCCCCGGCACAGTGGCCTTACCCGGCGGCTGCGCCGTGTTCGACCCGCAGCCCACCTCCAAAGGAGTGCGATCGGTGACCGCGCCCGAGTTCCGTTATTCAGACCTGCTCCCGATCGGCGCCGACGACACCCCGTACCGGCTGCTCACCACCGAGGGCGTCAGCACCTTCGAATCCGGCGGCCGGACCTTCCTGCAGGTCGACCCCGAGGTCCTGCGACTGCTGACCGCCGAGGCGATGCACGACATCAGCCACTACCTGCGGCCCGCTCATCTGGCCCAGCTGCGCCGGATCATCGACGACCCCGAGGCCAGCGGCAACGACCGCTTCGTCGCGCTGGACCTGCTCAAGAACGTGAACATCTCCGCCGGCGGCATCCTGCCCATGTGCCAGGACACCGGCACCGCCATCGTGATGGGTAAGAAATCCGAGGGCGTGCTCACCGGCGTCGACGACGCCGAATGGATCAGCCGCGGCGTATTCGACGCCTACACGAAGCTGAACCTGCGGTACTCCCAGCTCGCGCCCCTCACCATGTGGGACGAGAAGAACACCGGCTCCAATCTGCCCGCGCAGGTCGAGCTGTATTCCACGCCCGGGGATCCCGCGCAGCCGTCCTACAAGTTCCTGTACATGGCCAAGGGCGGTGGTTCGGCCAACAAGTCGTTCCTGTACCAGGAGACCAAGGCCGTCCTGAACCCCACCCGGATGCTGGAATTCCTGGACGAGAAGATCCGCTCGCTGGGCACGGCGGCCTGCCCGCCCTACCACCTCGCCGTGGTGATCGGCGGTACCAGCGCCGAATTCGCGCTCAAAACCGCCAAGTACGCCTCCGCCCACTACCTGGACACTCTGCCCACCGAAGGGTCGATGACCGGGCACGCTTTCCGTGACCTCGAACTCGAGCAGGAAGTGTTCAAACTGACCCAGTCCTTCGGGATCGGCGCCCAGTTCGGCGGAAAGTACTTCTGCCACGACGTCCGTGTGGTGCGTCTGCCCCGGCACGGCGCGAGTTGCCCGGTGGCGCTCGCGGTGTCCTGCTCCGCGGACCGGCAGGCGCTGGCCAAGGTCACCCCCGAGGGCGTGTTCCTGGAGCAGCTCGAACGCGAACCCGCACAGTATCTGCCCGAGCAGACGGACGAGATCCTCGGCGGCGATGTGGTGCGGGTCGATCTGAACCGCCCGATGGACGAGATTCGCGCGGAACTGTCGAAATACCCGGTGAAGACCCGGCTCTCGCTGTCGGGACCGCTGGTGGTGGCGCGCGACATCGCGCACGCCAAGATCAAGGAGCGGCTGGACGCGGGCGAGGAGATGCCGCAGTACCTGCGCGATATGGCCGTGTACTACGCCGGCCCGGCCAAAACCCCCGACGGCTACGCCTCGGGTTCCTTCGGCCCGACCACCGCGGGCCGGATGGACTCCTACGTCGACCAGTTCCAGGCGGCCGGTGGGTCGTTCGTGATGCTGGCGAAGGGCAACCGGTCGGCGCAGGTCACCAAGGCGTGCAAGGAACACGGCGGCTTCTACCTCGGTTCCATCGGCGGCCCCGCCGCCCGGCTCGCCCTGGACTGCATCAAATCGGTGGAGGTCCTGGAATACCCCGAACTGGGTATGGAAGCGGTCTGGAAGATCGAGGTGGAGGATTTCCCGGCGTTCATCGTGGTGGACGACAAGGGCAACGATTTCTTCGCCGAAACCCAGAAGCCGATCGCGCTGCGGGTGCGGACCAGGTCCAAAGAGCGCGTCTGAGCGCTCGGGCACCGATTCGGGGCATCCCGCACCTCACGTCCCCGGGGCAGGCACCGGCGGGCCGTGACCGCATGGGTCCCGGCCGCGCCGGTTGCTGTGGCGGCGCGAATGCCGTGGTGCGCCCGCCGGATCTCATTCGTCCGGCCGGGACAGGAGCTCGATGTATCCGTCCGTTCCGTTCACCCGGATGCGTTGCCCGTCCCGGATCAGCCGGGTGGCCTGCTCCACACCCACCACGGCGGGCAGGCCGTACTCGCGGGCGATCACGGCACCGTGGGTCATCAGCCCGCCGACCTCGGTCACCAGGCCGGTGATCGCGACGAACAGGGGAGTCCAGCTCGGATCGGTGTAGGCGGTGACCAGGATGTCGCCCGGTTCCAGATCGGCCTGCGCCATATCGGAGACCACGCGGGCGCGCCCTTCGACGGTCCCGGCGGACACCGGCATACCGGGGAGCGCACCGTCCGGTAGATCCGCGCGCCGATACGCACCGGTGACCGTCTCGCCGTCCGAGGTGAGCACGCGCGGCGGCGTGAGCGGTTCATACGAGCGGAAGGCCTCCCTGCGCGCGCGGACGAGTTCCGCGCTCACCCGGCGCGTGCGCACGACCTCGCGGAGTTCCTCGAAGGTCAGGAAGAAGATGTCGTCGGGCTCGCGCAGCACCCGGGCCCGCACGAGACGCCCGGCCTCGCGTGACAGGGCTTGTTTGTAGACCCAGTAACGGCTGACCATGCCGTATTTCGGATACTCCCGGTACCCGGAGAAGGTGCGGACCCGGCCGATCATCTCCGTGGTCTCCGCGGCCTTCCGGTCGCCGTCCGGTAGCGCCCGCAGCCGCTCCAGCAGTTCGTCTGCTTTCCGCTCGGCTTCGAGCCGGCCCTCCTCGAAGCGTCGTTCGCCGGCGCCCGGCTCGAAACTCCTGATGTTGTTGACGATCGTCGGTACGAGCGCGGCGGGTTGTTCGCTCCAGCGCGGCCGCGTGATATCGATTTCGCCGGCACAACGCATTCCGTACCGGTCGAGGTAGGCGTCGATGGCCGCGCGTGCCGCCTCACCGCCCGGCAGCCGCACCAGCTCGTCCAGGAAACCGGTCCCTTCCGCACCTGTGTCCTCGATATGCCGGAGGAAGGCCACCACCTCCGGGTGCGGCCGGATCACGTCGGCGACATCGAGTAGCGCCAGGCCCATTTCCGCGGTGATGTTGTGCGGAACCGATTGCGTGAGAGTGTCGGCCGCGTTCTTCTCGCCCAGCCATTCCTGCAACCGATCGTTGAGCCACCAGGTGGCCTCCATCCCCGCCTTGATCACCTGCTGGCTGCGCGGGTGGAACAGCACCCGGCGCAGCTCCTGGATATCGGCCCGCACGAAGTCGATCAGCTCCGGCCCGGACTTGGTCTCGATATCGCGTTTCAGGGCCGCGAGGGATGTTTCACTGTCCGCGATCAGCTCGGCGACGACGGCCGGATCGGCCTCGATCAGGGTGGCGCCGGCATCCGCCAGCGGACCGCCGGGCGCTTCGTCCGGATCCGGCGCGAGGAAGCCGTCACGTTCGAGAACGGTGCGCAGCGCGTCCCCGGTCAGCGGATCGGTTCTGCTGAAACCCGCCACCATGGCCGCGCGAGTCGCCGGTGCCGCCAGGCCCCGGGTGGCATCGACGAAGAGCCGGCCGCCCGCATGCCGCATGGGCGCCGGGCTCGTCAACTGCCACAATGCAATTCCCAGCGGTTTCATGGCGTCGGTCATCATCTGCTGATGGCCGACGGAGATGTAGATGTGGTTCTCGTCGTCGTCGGCCTCGGGAATCGGGAACAGGGTGGTGATCGGCCGGCTCTGTACGATGCGGAACTCGTCGTCCACCAGGCACCATTCGATGTCCTGCGGGGCGCCGAAGTGCGCCTCGATGCGACGGCCCAGGCCCGCCAGACGCACGATCTGCTCTTCGGTGAGTACCGGCCGATCCTGTCGCTCGGGCTCGATCTCCCGGATATGCGTGCCGCCCTCCGGCGCGGCTACCACCGCGACCTTCTTGGTGGCCACCGTCTCCTCGACGACTCCGCCGTCGCGCACCCGGTAGACATCCGGATTCACCAGACCGGAAACCAGGGCCTCGCCGAGGCCGAAGCCGGCGTCCACGGTCACCACCTTCCGGTTGGAGGTGACGGGGTCCGCGGTGACCAGGATGCCGGCCGCCTGCGGGAAGACCATCCGCTGCACCACCACTCCCATCTGGACCCTGCGCTGGTCGAAGCCATTGCGCAGGCGGTAGGTGACGGCCCGTTCGGTGAACAACGACCCCCAGCAGCGGCCGATATGGCGTAGTACCGCCTCCGGTCCCAGGACGTTCAGGAAGGTGTCCTGCTGCCCGGCGAACGACGCGGTCGGCAGGTCCTCGGCCGTCGCGCTGGAGCGGACGGCACAGGGTTCGTGCGCTCCGAGCCGGGTGAGTGCGCCGGTGATCGCCGCCGCCACATCGTGAGGAACAGCGCATTCTTCGATCGTCGCGCGGATCTGCGCGCTCAGTACCCGGATCGACTCCCGGTCGTCTGGTTCGAGTCGCGACAACCGGTCGATCAGATCGTCGATCGCCGGCGCGTCGGCGACGACCCGCTGGAAGGCGGCCGTCGTCACGCAGAAACCCTCCGGTACCGCGATACCTTCGATCCGCGACAGCTCGCCGAGGTTCGCGCCCTTGCCGCCGACGGTCGCGACCTGCGTCCGGTCGATCTTCTCGAAGCCCAGCACATAACTCATCCGCCGCTCCTCACCTGGTGGTTTCCGCATCAGTGGGCGATTATGGACCACAATTCGGTGTCTCATGAGGGGCGCGGATCGTGTATAACGTAGAAGGGGGATGGGGGAAGCGGCCCGCCAACTCTTCCGCCACCGCGGTCACCGTGTGCGACGGCCGCGGATACCGCGAACCACTCCTTGAGATGGTGGCCGACGCGCGGAGTGAAGCCCGCCGCGGCGCAGGCGGCGACGAGCACATCGTAGGAATCGTTGTGTTCGGGTTTCACGATCCAGGTCTCGGCGGCCGCGTCGGCCAACTCCACCGCGTCGCGCCGGGTGAGCGGGTGGCCTTCCTCACCGCCACCGTGTGCACCCAGTCCGGACAGGCTTCGGCAAGCACCTCTTCGACCGTCTCGACCCGCTCGGGGTCCTCGGCCTGCGGCTGGGGATTGCCGCCGTGGTCGTGGTCGTGGTGTTCCGGCCGCGCCGGATGCCCCGCACCGCCTCTCAGATCGCGGCCGTCGTGGGTCTCGGGCTTGCGATCGCCGGGATGAACCTGATCTATCCCGCCCTGCAATACCTGCCGCTCGGCGTCGCGAGCACCATCCAGTTGCTGGGTCCGTTGACCGTCGCGGTGGCGGGTTCGCGGAGTGCACGCGACCTCGCGGTGGTCGCCCTCGTGGCCTGTGGGCTGTGGTTCATCCGCGATCCGGCCTCCGGCCAACTGCATTGGCTCGGATTCCTGCTCGCCGGAATGTCCGCTACCGCGATGGCCGCCTATCTGCTGCTTTCCCGCGCCCTCGCGGCCACTCCCGGGCACTCGGCGCTGGCGATCGCACTACCGGTGGCCGCCTGCCTCGGGCTGCCCGCCGGGGTCGCGAGCAACGGTGCCGCCGTGTTCCAACCGCAGATTCTGGCCCTGGGCGCGGCGGTCGCGATCCTGTCCGCGG
>NZ_BAGJ01000100.1 GCF_000308775.1 Nocardia testacea NBRC 100365 | reverse complement strand
ATTACCCCACATCCTTTCGAATGTCTACTGTCGCCACTGCAGATTGTTTGGATTCGGCCCACTCGGGATCTCCCCGCCGTGGAGTTCGCCGGCCCGCGACAGTCGGGCCGTTCGGAACACAAGTGGAGGAGCCGGCTCCGCGGCCGCCGGGGCATCGTTCATCGCGGAGTGCGGCACGCGCCGGCCCGGGACTCAGGCGAACCAGCCGCCCACGGCCGGGGCGGTGTTGTGCCAGATGTGCTTGATCTCCTGGTACTCGGCCAGCCCGCTCGGCCCGAGTTCGCGGCCGATACCGGAACGCCCGAAACCACCCCATTCGGCCCCGGGAGTGTAGGGGCCGAAATCGTTGAGCCACACCGTGCCGTGCCGGAGCGCGCGGACCATCCGTTCACCGCGGGCCGCGTCGCCGGTGCGTACGCCGGCCGCGAGTCCGTAGGACGTGTCGTTGCCCAGTTCGACGGCCTCGGCCTCGGTAGCGAACCGCTCCACGGTCAGTACCGGGCCGAAGGTCTCCTCCTGGACGATCCGCATATCGCGCCGGCAGTGGTCCAGCACGGTCGGCAGGTAGTAGCTGCCGGCGGCCAACCGGGGGTCGTCGGGCCGCTTACCCCCGGCCACCAGGACCGCGCCTTCGGCGAGACCGCCCGCCACCCGGGCCTCCACCGCGGTGCGATGCTCCGGGGAGACGAGCGGTCCGGTCTGCGAGGCGGGCTCGATTCCGGGCCCGACCCGGATCCCGGCGGCGCGCCGGGCGAGTTCGGCGACGAACTCGTCGGCGATCGACTCTTCCACGAGGAGCCGGGTACCGGCCGAGCACACCTGTCCCGAGTGCAGGAAGGCGCCGGTGAGTACGGCGTCGACCGCGCCGGCGTGATCGGCGTCGGCGAAGACGATATGCGGATTCTTCCCGCCCAGTTCGAGGGCTACCCGGGTGATGTGCGCGGCCGCCCGCGCGGCGATGGCCGCCCCGGTGGCGGCCCCACCGGTGAAGGAGATCAGATCGACCTCGGGGGTACCGGTGAGCGCCGACCCCACCACCGGACCGTCGCCCGGTACCAGGTTCACCACGCCGGGCGGCACTCCGGCCTGCTCCAGCAGGCGTACCAGGGCGATCGTGCTCAGCGGAGTGACCTCGCTGGGTTTTGCGACCACCGTGCAGCCTGCCGCCAGCGCGGGGGCGATCTTCCACGACATCTGCAGCAGCGGATAGTTCCACGGCGCGATCAGGGCGCACACTCCCACCGGTTCCCGGACGATACGGCTGATCACCGCCGGATCGCCGGTATCGACGAGCCGGTCGGCGGCGGTGCCGGCGAGCCGCGCGTAGTACCGGAAAACCGCGATGACGTCGTCGATATCGATATGGCTCTCCCGCAGCGTCTTACCGGTGTCGAGGGTCTCGATCCGGGCGATCGGTTCGCGATATTCGGCGAGCAGTTCCGCGGTGCGCAGCAGGAGCTCGGCACGCTCGGCGACCGGAGTTCCCGGCCACCCGCCCGTGGCGAACGCGGCCCGGGCAGCGCCGACGGCACGCCCCGCATCCGCCGCACCCGCCTCGCCGACGAGGGCGATCACCGCGCCGTCCGCCGGATCGCGGACCCTCCGGGTCCCGCCCGCGACCGGTTCGACCCACTTGCCGTCGATATAGAGGTGGGGTCCGCGCAGCAGCGGCTCCTCGGCGAGGATCATCTCGATATCTCCCTCTCGATCGGGGTAGACGGAGTTCGCCGGCGGAGTGCTCACCGGGCGACGGCTACCTCCGCCCGCGGCCCGCATTCTATGGGCCGCCGGTCCGGCCGCGGCGGTGCGGTGCGTGCGGCAGGGGGCGATCCGGCCCCGAGCGCGATCCTCACGAGCAGGAAGGTGGCCGGTTCGCCGGATGATTGCCCATTACGATCCCGGTGACCGAAACCCTGGTCGCGGCGGTCCCGCGCTGGTTTCATCCGACTCGATCGTCCGATTCGAGCGAGAGGCCCCGGATATGCCCGTCGACACTGTGGACACCGCCACCAGCGTGCAGGTGACCAAGCTCGGTACCCATATCGGCGCGCGGATCGACGGGGTCCGGCTCGGCGGCGACCTGTCCCCGGCGACCGTCGCCGGTATCCGCGCGGCGCTCGCCGAACACAAAGTGATCTTCTTCCGCGGCCAGGACCACCTCACCGAGGACGGGCAATACGACTTCGCGGAACTGCTCGGCACCCCGACGACCCCGCATCCGACCGTCCGATCGGCCGGGGTGAAGAGCCTGGCCATCGATTCGCGCCACGGCCGCTCGAACAGCTGGCACACCGATGTCACCTTCGTCGACCGGGTGCCGAAGGCGTCCATTCTGCGTGCGGTCGTCCTGCCGAGCTACGGCGGCTCGACCACCTGGGCCTCCACCGTCGCCGCGTACAACGCGCTGCCCGAACCGCTGCGGCTGCTGGCCGAGAACCTGCGTGCCCGGCACACGAACCTGTACGACTACGCCGCGACCGCCGAGGACAATCCCGACGAGGGCGCCACCGCCTACCGGCGCGAATTCGAGTCGAGCTATTTCGAGACCGAACATCCGGTGGTGGAGGTGCATCCGGAGACGGGGGAACGGGCCCTGCTGCTGGGCGGGTTCGTGAAGGAGTTCGTGGGATTGACCGGCACCGAATCGCAGTCACTGTTCCGGCTGTTCCAGGACCGAATCACCCGGCTGGAGAACACCACTCGCTGGAATTGGGCGCTGGGCGACGTGGCGATCTGGGACAACCGGGCCACCCAGCACTACGCGATCGACGACTACAACGGTGCCGAACACCGCCGGCTGACCCGGATTACGCTGGCCGGAGGTATCCCGGTCGGGGTCGACGGGAGGCGCAGCACCGTGATCTCCGGCGACGCCGAATACTATTCGGCGGTCGACGCGCCGGCGCGCGCGGCGTAGCGGCACTCGCCCGGCGCAGCGGTCATATCGAATGTCCCAGTCGCACAATATCTCCGGATCCGACTGCGGTTGTCGTCCGATACCCGGTCCGCTGCCGCCGGTCGACCGGGGACGCTTCGGCGGAACTGTTGTACGCCGGGTGCTCTCTCGTTCGGCCGGGCACCGCCGGAATTGTCATGGACTCCCGGTGAGCGAAACTCTGGACAGCGGGCCGCCGTCTCGGATCGCTGCCGGTAGCGGTCGCGACATCGCGCGGTCGTGGCGGCAGGGGTGCCGTACCCGCCGCGCGCCTGCCTTATTCGACCGGGCGGTATCGATTAACCTTTTACAGCTTGCGCGTCCGATGACTCCGCGCGGATGGGCGCCGAACGATTTCCGGCCGACGATGGGAATCCCGTGAATCTGTGGAGCTATATCCGAGGGCGGGGTGAGCTGCTGACATTTCTGACCTATCAGCATGCCTCGCTGGCGTTCCAGACGGTCCTGGTCGGGACCGTCGTCGCCGTTCTCATCGCCGTCGCGGTCTACCGGTTGCCGCTGCTGTCGGCGCTGTCGCTGACCTCGAGCCGGGTCGCCCTGACGATCCCCTCACTGGCGCTGCTGGCGCTGCTGCTGGTGCCCTTCGGGCTCGGCGTCGTCCCGTCCTTCATCATGCTGGCGTTCTTCGCGGCCCTGCCGGTGATCGGCAACGCGATCGTCGGTCTGCGGTCGGTACCGGCTTCGGTAGTGGAATCCGCCCGGGGGATCGGCTTTTCGCGGGCGCGCATTCTGCTCACCGTGGAATTGCCCATCGCCTGGCCGGTGATCCTCACCGGAATCAGGGTGTCCACCCAGATGATCGTCGGTGTCGCGGCCATCGTCGCCTATGTGCTCGGTCCGGGGCTCGGCTCGCTGATCTTCAACGGGTTGTCCCGGCTCGGTGGTGCCAACGCACTCGAAATGGCCCTCACCGGAACCATCCTCATCGTCGTCATCGCGTTGGTCTTCGACGCGCTGCTCGTCCTGCTCGGACGCCTCACGATCGCAAAGGGACTGTCGTGATGCGAGACCCCCGCCGGCGCTTCGGCCTCCGCGGACCGCATGAACCCGCTTCGAAGGAGGCTCCGTGACCGACGATGTGACCAGCCGTGACACGGCGACGACAACCGGGCGTACGGTCACCGGCGCATCGATCACCCTGGACTCGGTCGTCAAGCGCTTCCGGGGTCAGCGCCGGCCCGCGGTCGAACGCCTGGACCTCGAGATCCCGGCCGGCGAGATCGTCGCCTTCGTGGGCCCTTCGGGTTGCGGGAAGACGACCACGCTCAAGATGATCAACCGGTTGATCGAACCCACCGAGGGCCGGATCTTCATCGACGGACGCGATGTCACCCGGGAGGACCCGGACAAGCTGCGGCAGTCGATCGGCTATGTCATCCAGTCCGGCGGCCTGTTCCCGCACTGGTCGGTCGCCAAGAACGTGGGAGCCATCCCGCGGGTGCTCGGCTGGGACAAGAAGCGGATCGCCGAACGCACCGAATATCTGCTCGATCTGGTCGGTCTCGACCCCGCGACCTTCGCCGACCGGCTTCCCAAGGATATGTCCGGCGGGCAGCAGCAGCGCGTCGGTGTGGCCCGCGCTCTGGCGGCCGATCCACCGGTGCTGCTGATGGACGAGCCGTTCGGCGCGGTCGACCCGATCACCCGGGCCCGCCTGCAGGACAGTCTCATCGCGATCCAGCACGAACTCGGCAAGACCATCGTGATCGTCACCCACGATTTCGAAGAGGCCACCAAACTCGGTGACAAGGTGCTCATCCTCTCCGAGGGCGGCCATGTGGAGCAGTACGCGAGCCCGGAGGACATCCTCACCGACCCGGCCACACCCTTCGTGGAGGAATTCGTCGGTTCCGGAGCGAAACTGGCATATCTGACCGTCTCACGCGTCCGCGATGTGCCGTCCGACAACGTGGTCACCGCCCGGATCGGCGAATCCGCGCCGGCGGTGATCGAACGCGCGAAAGCCGCCGGGCACAGCTGGGTGGTCGTCGTGGACGATGCCGGGCGGCCCCGATCCTGGCCGACGCTCACCGAACTGGAGACCAAACCGGAGGTTTCCGATTTCCTCGACCGGCGGCTGCCGGTGGTCGCGCGGTCCTCGACGCTCAACGACGCACTGGACGCCATGCTGGCGACCAGCCAGGGTGCCGCGCTGGTCACCGACGGACGCGGCGCGGTGGTCGGCTCGCTCAGCATCGGCTCGGTGACCGAACTGATCCGGGATAAACTCGCCGATACCCGCGCCGACGAACCCGACGCCTCCTACGTGACCTATGTCGACGGCACCGATCCGGCGCCGACCCCGGTGGTCGCCGCCGACGACGAACCCGGATCGGTCGAGCAGTCATGAACCGGCTTCGCCGCCTGCCGCTCGATGTGTGGTTCGAACCGCTCATCATCGCGGTCATCGGGATCGGTTATCTGCTGTGGTACCGCTCCACGACGTTCACCGCGACCGAGCAGGCCGCACTGGGCTGGGGCAATCTGCGCAACACCATCGTCGCGCATATCGAACTCACCGTGGTGGCCACCGTCATCGTGGTGGTGATCGCCATTCCGCTGGGTATCGCGCTGACCCGGCCCACGCTGAAGCGATTCGAGCCGATCGCGGTCAATATCGCCAATGTCGGTCAGGCCGCGCCCGCGGTCGGCCTGCTCGTACTGTTCACGTTCTGGCTGGGTACCGGGTTCCGCACGGCGATCGTCGGTCTCGTCGTCTACGCCGTACTGCCGATTCTGCAGAACACGATCGTCGGGCTGCGGCAGGTGGACCAGCGCACCATCGAGGCCTCCCGTGGGATCGGTTACTCCGCCACCCGGACGCTGCTACAGGTGGAACTACCCCTGGCGGTGCCGGTGATCCTCAACGGTGTGCGCACCGCCCTGGTCATCCTGGTCGGCACCGCCACACTGAGCACGTTCATCGGCGCCACCAGCCTCGGCACGCTGATCACCACCGGAGTCACCCTGTTCCTGCCCAAACTGCTCATCTCCGGCGCGATCCTGGTCGGGCTCCTGGCATTGACCATCGACTGGCTGGGCCGACTCGTCGAACTGGCCGCGACCCCGCGAGGTGTCTCATGAATCCGGCGCCGGCGCGACTGGCCACCACGGTTTCCGTGCTGCTCGCGGCGATCGCGCTGCTCGCCGGATGCGGCCTGGTGAGTTCGTCCGGTACTTTCCACGACGCGCGCCTACCGGACGGGCAGCGGCCGCTCGACGGGGCGAAGCTGGTGGTGACCTCGAAGAGCTTCACCGAGGGCGTACTGCTCGGCAAGATCACCGCGACCTATCTCGCCGCCGCCGGTGCCCAGGTCACCGATCTCACCGGGGCGCCGGGTTCGGCATCCTCCCGGCAGGCCCAGCTCAACGGCGACGCCGATATCCTGTGGGAGTACACCGGAACCGGCTGGGTCAACTACCACAATCAGACCGAGACCATCTCCGATCCTCAGGAATTGTGGCAGCGCGTCCACGATATCGAGAAGAGCGATCACAACCTGGTATGGCTGCCACCGGCCAATTTCAACGACACCTACGCGTTCGGTGCGTCGACCCCGACCGCCGAGCGGCTGGGCGTGCGATCGCTGTCCGATGTCGCGGCGCTTCCCGTCGCCGACCGGACCTTCTGCGTCGACGACGAATTCTTCAGTCGTTCGGACGGTTTCATCCCGATGTTGCAAAAATACGGGATTCCCTACAACGATCCCAACGGTGTCCCGGCGGGCAATGTCACGCGGATGGACGCCGGGGTCGTCTACACGGCGACGGCCAAGAGCGCACCCTGCAATTTCGGGATGATCTACACCACCGACGGCCGGGTGAAGAACCTGAACCTGGTCGTGCTCGACGACGACCGGAAGTTCTTCCTGCCCTACAGCGGCACCGCGGTCGTGCGCGGTGAGATCCTCGACCGGTACCCGCAACTGGCGCCGCTGCTCGCCACGATCTCCGAACATCTCACCGATGATCTGATGCAGGACCTCAACGGCCGGGTCGATATCGACGGCGAGGACCCCGCCGATGTGGCCTACGACTGGCTGACGAGCGAGAACCTCGTCGAATAGCCGAGAGACAGTGCCGGTCTTGTATGTTGGCCACCGTGGACCGATAGCCGACCGGCCGCCGGCGCGCGGACGCGCGACCGGCTCCTGAGCGCCGTTACCGGCGGGGTACGGGTGTGGTCGCTGTTCGGCCCGCTCTCTGCCCAGCGCCCGCCCGATCGCGAAGGAGATCCGATGGTCACCATCCTGGGAAGCGGAATCGCCGGAACCGCCCTGGCCGGCGCCCTGGCGAGAGCGGGGCGGCCGGTGACGGTCTACGAGCAGCGCGACGGCGGGGGAGGCGGGGCGTTCCTGATCCTCGACGGCCGGGGCCACCGCGGTCTCGTCTCGCTGGGTGTCCCGGAGGAGGAACTGCACGCGGCCTCGTATCCGCTGAGCGAATTGCGGTACACCCCCGACGACGGCGTGACGCGACGCCGGCCGAGTGAGGGGCACCGATTCTGGTTGCGCCGCGATCTGATCGCGGTGTTGAAACGGTTCGCGGTGCACGCCGGGGCCGAGATCGACTACGGCAGTCCGGTCGCGGCGGTGGCGGTCGACGCCACGACCGGGCACACCACTCTGCGTATCGGTGAACGCACGCTCACCGCGCGGGATCTGGTGATCGGCGCCGACGGCATCGACTCGGTGGCGCGGGCGGGTATCGACCCCGATCGGACCCCGGAGTACGCCGGAGATGTGGTGATCTACGGGATGACCGCGACGCCGGTCGAATGCCCGACCGACCCGTTCGTCCTGCACTTCCACGCCGAGTCGGCCTCCGGCGCCCGCCCGGCGGCCACCTTCGGCCATATCTGGCGGCCCGGAGCCGATTCGGCGCTGTGGTTCCTGCGCATCGAACGGGAAGCGCTGCCGGTCGCCGAGACCGGGATTGTGCCGGTGCGGCACTGGGCCGAGGCGGTGGTGGCGGCGGCCCCGAATTCGGTGCGGGAACTGACCGCGACACTGGTCGCGGCCACCGAACAGGTGCATGTATCCAACGCGCGCAGTGTCACGCTGGCGACCGCGGCGGCGCCGGTCGCCCCGGTGATCCTGGTCGGCGACGCGGACCACGCCATCACCCCCGCCGCCGGGGTGGGAGCGCGGGAGGGCATCGAGGACATCGAAGCGGTGCACCACGCGATCGTCGGCGGTGGCTCTCCGGCCGAGGCCATGATCGCCCGCCGGCGCGCGATCACCGCGGAGCGTGACCGGGTGGCCCGCAGAATGCGTGCGTGACCCGAGAGGTTTCTCACCCCGTGGCCGTCGATGTCGCCGATACCCTGAGAGCACAGCCCATCGACGGTGAGGAAGCCATGGCCAAGGAATTTTCGCGGCTGGACGAGCCGCTGCGGCAGTTCATCGAGGCGCAGGCCTTGTTCTTCGTGGCCACGGCGCCGTCGGACGGCGGACGGGTCAACCTGTCGCCCAAGGGGTACCAGGACACCTTCGCCGTACTCGACGATCACACGGTGGCCTACCTCGATCTGTTCGGCAGCGGTGTCGAAACCATCTCGCATCTGCGGGAGAACGGGCGGATCACTCTGATGTTCTGCTCTTTCACCCGCAACTCCCGCATTCTGCGCCTGTACGGAACCGGCCGGGTCGTGCGGCCCGACGCTCCGGAATTCGCCCGCCTCCGAGCACATTTCGGTCTCGAACACCCCGGCATCCGGGCGGTGATCGTGGTCGATGTCGATCGTATCGCCGATTCGTGCGGCTACTCCGTGCCGTATTACGAATTCGTCGGCGAACGGCCGGTACTGGACGCACACCACGCCCGCCAACCCGACGAGAAGTTCGCGCGCTGGATCACCGGGGACAACCGGCACAGCATCGACGGACTTCCGGCCCTCGACGATGATCATCCCGTGCCGTCGCGGATACCGCGCTGAAGGCCGGGAGTGCTATCGGACGGCCCGCGTGGGGGTTTCCCGGCGGCTGCCGGACCCGGCGATCTCACCGACGGCAGGTCCACGCGCCCGGCGCGGTCACGCCGGGGAGCGGCCCGCGCGGCTGCCGTCACCGCTGTCCGGTCGTGAGTTCGGGCCGGGCCGGGCACGATCATCACCGCCGGCCGCGAACTCCGGGAGTGCGCGGCCGGGCGGTCCCGCCGCGTCCAGAGGCAGGCGGTGGCCGTGGTCACGGGCTCTCCGCGACCACTTCCGGTGTCCGCTGCCGTAGATGAACGGCGGTCAGCGCGCTCACCACTGTCGAGCGCACCGGTAGCAGCGTGTTGCGGATATCGGCACGGGCCACTCGGGCTATGGCCGGATCGCCGGTGACCAGGTAGATCTCGATCCCCGCGCGCCGGAATTCCCGCGCGTCGTCGGACAGCGCGGTGAGACTGCGCAACGACAGGAAATCGAGTCTGGTGGCGTCGACGACGAGCGCGCCCCGGGGACCGATCACCGTCTCCGCGGCCGCACGCACCTGCCGGCGCCACAGGTCCAGCGTGAAGGCATCGGCCTGGCCGCGAACCGCCAGCAGGACGATATCGCCGCGGCGGCGAACCCGGAAACTCAGCTGATCACGAGGCGACCGCCAGGGTGCGGCGGCGTACGGCGGAGGGCGGCGGGGATAGGGACGGTTCATTACTGCACTCGAATCAGCTCGAGACGCGTTACGCATCCTGACGGAAGCTGGCCCTGTGCTCTCAAAGCCGACTCATGCCCCCCGACCCCGAAGCCTAGGCGTACCGGCGCGCCGCGGCAGAGCTCGCGCCGAACCTTTCGTTTCCTGGACCTACCCGCCCCGCGACCCCGGCCGTGCCCCTGCGCCGGGGCCCGCCCGCGGTCCGGCGTTCGCCACGATGGACCCGGCGGGGAGGCGAACCGGTCGTGTTCGTTTTCCGGCCATGTGGGTGCCGGCCCACCGGCGGCGGTCGCCGCGCCTCACAGATACCGGCGGATCGGCCACATCGCGGCCTCCCGCACGCGCTGCGCGAGTGAACGGCGCTGCCAGCGTGTTTCCTCGATCAGCTCGCTCACCGTCATATCGGCTTCGAAATGTTCGTCGAGAGTCGCGGTGAACTGTTCGTCGAGGACCACGAGCATGATCTCCTCGTCGTGGTCCAGGGAACGCCGGTTGAAGTTCGTCGATCCGACCAGGGCCGCGATCCCGTCGACCGTGATGACCTTCGCGTGCATCATCGTCGGCTGGTATTGCAGGATTTTCACTCCGCAGGCGAGCAGATCGCCGTAGAAATGCTGACCGGCCAACTGGCATACGCGTTTGTCGGTATGCGGGCCGGGCAATACGATCTCGACCTCCACCCCGCGCCGCGCGGCCGCGCAGAGCAGTTCGATGAAGTAGGCGTCCGGCGCGAAGTAGGCCGTGGCCAGCCGTAGCCGCTGCTCGGCCGATTCGATGACCACCCGCAGCAGGGTCTGCATATCCTGCCAGCCCATACTCGCCGAGCCGCGAACCACCTGGACGACCGCCGAACCCTGCGGTTCCTGCGGTGCGAAACGGTCGCGATCGTCGAAGAGGTCATCATGGCATTCCGCCCAGTTCTGCGCGAAGGCGGCCGCGACGCCGTCCACTGCCGGGCCTTCGATCCGCACATGGGTATCGCGCCATTCGTGCTCGTTGCGCGCGTCGCCGCACCACTCCTCGGCAATGCCGACCCCGCCGGTGAAGGCGGTCCGTTCATCGACGACGAGGACTTTGCGGTGACAGCGGTGGTTCTGTTTGAGCGGAGACAGCGACAACGGTCTGCGGAACCAGGCGACCTGGACTCCCGCGCGTTCCATGAGCCTCAGCAGGTCTTTCTCGATCGAGCGGCTGCCGAAGCCGTCCAGCAGCAGGCGTACCCGGAGGCCGGCTTCGGCGCGTTCGGCGAGTGCGTAGGCGAATTGCCTGGCGATATCGCCCTGCCAGTACACGAAGGTCATCATGTCGACGGTGTGCTCGGCATCCCGGATGGCGCCCAGCATCGCCGGGAAGATCTCGTCCCCGTTGCGGAGTGCTACCAGCGCGTTCCCCTCGGTGGCGGCGACCCCGAGAAGCCGCTCCAGTCGCCTGCGCATACGGGCCGCCGCGGTGGGGGCCTGCGCGTGGCGGGGCGCCGACTCGGCGGGTTCGCGCAGATCTCGGATACTGGTCACGCTCAACTCCTCTACCTGCACACCGAGCGCCACACCGGCACGGCGCTTCCCCGGTGTGCTCCGACCTTAACCGGCGGTGCCGCCCCGCTACGCGCCCCCGGGGGGATCGCGGGTGCGCTGATGGCCTACGCGGGCGATACCCGATCCGCTCGGCAACCCACCACCGCCGACGCGGATCACACCCGGTGGGACCCGGGTGGGCCCCGCCGGGGTGCCTTCGTCCCGGTAAAGAGGGGGCGAGCCGAGGACCGGGCCGTCCACTCGGTAGAAGTGAGAGCGTGGTCTACATCGATCTGCCGCTCACCGAGGACATCCGGGCCGCGGTGAGGGCGTCCTGGGGTTACGAAGGCGAGGGTGAACGCCTGCACGGTGGTGAGGAATCGGCTGCCTACCGGGTGGGTGAGGTGGTCGTCCGGATCGGGTCGCCGGGGCGCGAGCCGCGGGAGATGGAGTGGTGTCACGGGATCGCCGCCGCCGCGGGCGCGGTACCGGAAGTCGTGGCGCCGCTGCCCCGCGCCGACGGGTCGACGGTGGAGGTGGTCGCCGGCTATCCCATCTCGGTGTGGCCCCTGATCGACGGGCGGTGGGCCGACAGTGCGGACCGGGTCCAGTTCACCGAGGCGGCCGGTCTGCTGGCCCGGGTCCACCGGGCCTTGGCGGGGCACCGGCCGCCGCCGCGGCCCCGGCCCTCGTTTCTCGAGATCGGATTGGACGGCGCGCCCTCGGCGGAGCTCCCGGATCCGGACCTGGATCGCTGGCTGGCCGCCTTCACCGCGACGGCCCGTGCGCAGCCCCTGCACGGCGACTACTACGAAGGCAATCTGCTGTCACGCGACGGACATGTGGTGGCGCTGATCGACTGGGACGAGGCGACGATCGGTCCGCCGGAGCTCGAACTCGCCTCGGCGGCGCTCGAGTTCGCCGACGAGTTCGGCCGTGACCTCTCCGGCGCCCGGGAGTTCGTCGAGGCATATCTGGCCGCGGGCGGCACCGCGGGAGAACTCGACGATATCGCGCTCGCTCAGCTCATGCGCCACCGCTTGCGCAGGGAAGCGGTCTACTTCGGCATCGCCGTCGCCCGCGGGGTGCGGCACGACGAGGAGGACCTCGACTATCACCGGCAGCGGCTGGCGGCCTTCCATCGGCTCCGGCCGGCCACCTCGCAATCGTAGTCATTTCGATGGCGAGCGAATCATCGGCAATCGACCGGCCGCGTCATATCATGCCTGCATGACATCCAGCGATACGCAGTACGAGGGGCCGTTGCATCAGCTGGCCCGAGGTGCGTGGCAGGCGATGTTGGTCATCGGCGTGGTGTCGGTGGTCGTCGGCGTCATGGTGCTGGTCTGGCCCGGCCCGACGATCGTGGTCCTGGCCGTTCTGTTCGGTATCTACCTGCTGGTTTCGGGCGTCTTCCAGCTGGTCGCCGCGTTCGGCGGTCACGTGTCGGGCGGCTGGCGGGCCATGTTGCTCGTCAGCGCGGTGCTGTCGTTCATCCTGGGCTTCTTCGCACTGCGCCATCTCGGCGACGCGATCCTGCTCATGGCCCTGTGGATCGGGATCGGCTGGATGTTCCGCGGTGTCGCGGTACTGGTCGCGGCCGCCGACGCGCCCTCGGGCACCGCCGGGCGCGGGTGGAACGTCTTCTTCGGCATCGTGCTGCTGATCGGTGGCGGAATGTTGATCGTCTGGCCGTTCAACTCCGTCGCGGTACTGACCCTGGTGGCCGGGTGGTGGTTGATCTTCACGGGCGTCGTGGAGATCGTCGGCGCGTTCCAGGTGCGCGGCCGTGCGAAGAGCACCCCGAGCGCACTCTGATTCACCCACGGGCAATCTTGCGGCAATGCCATCCGGGTTGCTGCCGAGAACTCTCCGGCCGTGATCGCCGGGCGGCTGCTCCTCGGCCCGGCAGCAGCAGGGCGGGGATCAGGGCCAGCGCGATCATGACCGGGGCGATCAGGTAGGCCTGCTGGAAGGCCTCCGCCAAGGCCGGAGTCAGGGCGGCCCGGTGTGCCGGGTCCATGGCGTGTACGGCCTGCAACCCGCCGGCCGCCGGTAGCAGCGCGGCCAGGGTCACCGATGTGGCCGCGGTGCCGAGGGCCAGAGCGGTGGTGCTGATCATGTTCAGCACGGTCGATCCCGCGGGCTGCTGGTCTCGGTGCAACGGCCGGGTCGCGGTCGTCAGGACCGGCATCATCGTGCCGCCACCGCCCGCGCCCATCAGCAGCATGGTGGCGCCCAGCGCCCAGTACGGTGCGTCCGCGTCGAGCTGGATCACGAACAGGACGAAACCGGTGAGCGCCACCGCGATCGAGCCCGGCAGATAGCGGCCGGGCGCAATCCGGTCGATCAGCCGGCCGGCCACCTGCATGGTCGCGCCCGACGCCAGCGCGAACGGAATGCCCAGCGCACCGGCCATCAGCGCCGATTCGCCGCGCACCACCTGGAAGTACAGGGGCAGCAGCAACATCGAGCCGAAGTAGCCACTCGCGAACAGCGCCAGCAGTGCGGCCGCCAGGCCTGTTGTCCGATTGCCGAGTACCCGCAGATCCAGCAGCGGCACCGGGGTGGTCAGCGAGCGCCGCACGAACGCGGCCACGAGCCCGCCGCCCACGAGAATCGGCACCCACACCGCCGGTGTGGCGAAACCGGCGTGCTCACCCGCGGCAGTGACGCCGTAGATGAGCAGCGCCAGCCCCGGCGACATCAGCAGGAGACCGACGACATCCAGAACGCGCGGCGGTTGCGGCACATCACCGGGCAGTAGCTTCGCTGCCATCAGTACAACCAGCACGCCCAGCGGCAGATTGAGGAAGAACATCCACCGCCACGACACCTCGTCGATGAGGTAGCCGCCGACCACCGGACCCAGCAGCGGGCCGACCAGCACGGCCAATCCCAGCGTGCTCATCGCCCGGCCCAGCCGTTCCGGCCCGGCGGCGCGCAACAGGATCGTCATGGCCACCGGCATCAGGAGCCCGCCGCTCGCGCCCTGTACGACACGGAATGCGATCAACGACTCGATGTTCCAGGCCAGCCCGGCCAGCACCGAGCCGGCCGCGAACACCGCGACCGCGGCCAGGTACAGCCGCTTCGCTCCGAACCGGCCGACCAGCCACGCCGAGGCCGGTACCACCGCGCCGAGCGCGAGCGAATATCCGGTGGCCACCCACTGGATCGTGCTCAGTCCCGCGTGGAACTGTACGGACAGTTTGTTGATGGCGACGTTCACGATGGTCTGATCGAGTGTCGCCATGATCGCTCCGACCACGAGAACGAGCGCGATGGTGAGCGGATTGCGGGCAGCGGCCGGTGGTTCCGGTGGTGTCTCGGTGGTGATCATGGCCCTGGCTTTCGGTGCGGGGAGGGTACGTCGGTATCGCCGGGTCGGAGACCCTCTGAAAGCCTGTAACCTCAAGTATTATTGAGGTCAAGGGACTGTGGGAATGGCGACACCCCCGCGGTGTCCCGAGCTCCGTCGGCTCGGGACCGCGTCCGGGAGGGCGATTATCGGGCGGAAGCAGACCAGCCGTAGTGGGTTGCGGTATGCCCCGCCGGGACCGTCGCGACGGGCGCGCCGCTGCAGTCCGGGGAGTTGTATACGCGGAAATCGCGAGTGCTGCGGTTCTCGAACCGGATATCACGCGGGAAACCGCTCGCCCAGCACGCGTCGAGATCGCTCAGTTCCAGGGTGTTGTCGACGATCACCACTTCCCGGCCGTCACCGAAGCCGGCCGACCCGGTGGGGAACGCGGCCGCGGACGGGGCCACCGCGGTTACGGCGGCTACTGCGAGAACGGCTGCGAGGGGGTATTTTTCGTGTTTCATGTGCTGGATCGTAGCTGTGCTCGGATGCCGGTCCGAGACAGCCGCGCGAGGGCCGGGTCAACGGTGACCGGTTCGATCGAGAAAGTCTCCGGCCACGCGGACGAATTCGGCCGGCCGGTCGTAGGTCACGATATGTCCGGCGCCGGAAATCGTGACCAGTTCTCCGCCGGGCGAAGCCGTCGCGGCGGCGGCGAGTTCGGTATGGCCGACCAGTGTGTCGTGTTCACCGCGCATCCAGAGGCTGGGCACCTCGAGCCCGGCCAGTTCGGTGAGGTAGTTCAGTCGCATGTTCCAGGGTCCGTACGCGTCGACCATCCAGTCGTCGAGCACGGGTTCGCCGTACTCGCTCTTGGCGTGGGCTTCGGATCGGACCAGGTCGAGGATGGTTTCGAAGCCGGGCGTATCGGTTCCGGCGGTGAGGCTGCCGACCATCGACTTCCGGAGTGTTTTCGGGCTACGGGCGAGGTACTTGCTCATGAGCTTCAAAAGTCCCGGTGTATTGATCATCGCCCAGGTGGTGAACTGGGCGCGCCGTTTCGCGCCGATACCGCCCGGCCCGATCGCGAGCAGGGCCGAGACCCGCTCGGGGTGGCGCAGGGCGTACCCGATCCCGAGTCCACCCCCGAGGGACAACCCGATGAGCGCTGTCCGGGGCAGCGCCAGTTGCTCGAGCAGGTCGTCGAGGAAGCCGTCGAAGAATCCGCGGTCCAGGCGGCCGTGCCATGGTCTGCTGGCCCCGTGCCGGGGCAGGTCGATCGCATGGACCTGGTATTTCGTCGCCAGGCGGTGCGCGACATCGCGCCAGACGCCTTCGGCGGTATCGAGCATGCCGCCGTGCAGGAGCAATACGGGACTTCCGTGGTCACCGGATCGGTAGTGGCGGACCGGACCGCCGCGAACGACGAGGTCGTTATGGGAGGTGAAAGCGGTGGTGGTCATAGGGGATCCCCCGGCCGAGTGAGCTGATCCGACAGTTGATCGAGCAATGTGAGCTGGGCGCGGCGGGCGGCCGCGGCGTCCACCGGCCCGCGGCCGGCCAGGCCGCGACCCGTCAGATCCGCGAAAAGGGTGACGACATCGCCGAATTCCGCCGGGCTCCCCGCGCCGAGGACGCCCGGCGCGTTGATCAGGCCGACGGTGAAGAAGCCGAGCATGCGGGTGATGGTCTCGCTCGGCACGGTGTCCACGACCACTCCGGCACGTTGCAGTTGTTCGATGTACTCGGCGAGCCAGCCGAAACGCACGGCGTAACGCTGGTCGGTGACACCGCGGACGTGTTCGCCCAGGACCGCGTCATCGCCCAGATACAGCGCACGCATGAGGGGTTCGGCCAGTAGCGCCTCCACGCCGAACCGGTACACGGCGGGGAGATCGACCACTCCGTCGGCGTCGAGCACCTGTTGGTGGACCCGTGCCGTCATCCGGCGCATGCTGCGGCCGAGGACGGCGTCCAGGATGGCCGCTTTGTCGGCGAACTCGCGGTAGACGGCGCCCTTCCCGATGCCGGCGCGCTCGGCGATATCGGCGACCGTGGTGTGGGGCCATCCGGTTTCGAGGATCAGATCTGCGGCCGCGGTCAGGATCCTTCCGCGCCGGTCGGGGACGAGAGGGCGGGGCATGGGGCTCCTGTCGTTGTAGTGACCATAATCTCGATATCGGTCACTACGATAGCAGGCGCATACCGCGCATCCATGTGAGAACTGGGTGACATCGACATGGCCGACAGGGTGCCCAGCGATCCGGGATGGGGCGTCGAGGCGGCGCCGACCCGGCGACGTGGCACGCCGAATCGTTCCCGCGGGTATCCGGAAGCCGGTAGCCGCGGCGGTCGGCACGAGCGAGTTCGGGCGGCCGAGGATGCGGAGCCGGCGCATACCGGCGGGCACGTCGATGAAATTCAGGCGGCCAACCCGCGCAGGGCGAGTTCGATCTGATGCTCGATCGTGCCCGGCTCCGGAGCGATCTGTGCGATACGGATGAGGCCTAACAACTGGTAGGCGATATCGTCCGCCGTCACATCGGGGGCAAGAGTCCGGTCGACGGTGGATCGTTGCACCGCTTCACGGCCGACGGTTCTCAGATGGCCGAGGCATCGCTCGAGATCCGCGTCGGAGGGGGACGCACCGGCCAGTAGGTCGATCATGGCCTTGTTGGCGCGGAGCCGGGTCAGGGCGCCGGTGAAGAACTCTCGCAAACCGTCGATCGCCGACGCGCCGTCCCGGAGCCGGGCTACGGCGAGGTCGGCCAGATCGGTCCCGGTGATGGCCTGCACGAGATCTTCCCGGGTGGGGAAATGCCGGTACAGCGTGCCGATGCCGACTCCCGCCGCGGCCGCGACAGCACGCATATCGACGGCGAGGCCGTGCCGGCGGAACGCGTCCTCGGCCGCGGTGAGGATCCTTTCCCGGTTCGCCGCAGCATCCCGCCGCTTTTTCCGCCCTTCTGTCATGGCCCTCATCCTAGCAATGCGGAACACGTGTTCCGATTGATGTAGCCTGTTCCGGAACGCAGGTTCCGGAAAGGGTGGAGTGGCATGCGCACGATGGTGATCACAGGAGGCACGGACGGGATGGGTGCGGCCCTGGCCCGCCACTACCTCGCCGCAGGGCATCGAGTAGTGGTGATCGGACGCAGCAGCGCCAAGTTCGACGCGCTGGTGGCGAAGACGGCGCGCCGGCACTCTTCCGCGGCGGACCGGGCCGAGTTCATCGGCGCCGATCTCTCCCTCGTCGCGGACAGCCGCCGCGTGGTCGCGCAGCTGCGCGAGGGCCACGAACGGATCGACGCACTGGTGCTCGCCGCGTCGTTCATCCGGCAGCGCCGGCACGTGACAAGCGAAGGGCACGAAGCGTCCTGGTCGCTGTTCTTCCTGAGCAAGTACCTGTTCGTGACGCGCCTCGCGGACCTCCTGCGTGCCGGCGACGACCCGGTCGTCGTGAACCTCGCCGTGCCGGGCGCCCGCCCGGACGCCATCGCTTTCGACGACCTGGAGATGCTCGACGGATTCACCTTCCGGCGATCGAACGCCCGGCAACGCCGGGCCAACGAGCTGCTGGGAATCCTTGCCACCGAACAGAACCCCGGTCTCGGCTATGTCACCTGGGGGCCGGACCGGCTGGTTCGCTCCAGCTTCGCCGGCGAGGTGGGGTTGGGTATGAAAGCCGCCGCCGCGGTGTTGGCGCCGCTGCTGGGCCGGCGTCCCGAAGACGCGATCCGGCCGATCGTCGACATCATCGATACTCCCACCCCGGGTCGCGCCGCCTACCGTGGCGCCAGGGCGCTTCCGCTCACCGTCGGCGCCCACGACGAGAGCGACGCGACACGCCTCGCGGCGGCCGTCGAGAAGGCCCTTTGAGCCGAGTCGTCTGCCGGCCCGGCGTGGCGGCACGATGAGCTGTTCCGCCGGCTCCCGACCCCATTCGGCAACCGGCGCGGCAGCGTCGATCGTCGCGTCGCATTCCGGTACCCGTGTGCCCGGCGTCGAGTTCATCGGTCCCGCCGGTTGTTCGGCAGTGCCGTACGCGATCGTGACGTGCGGGATTCACCGCTGCGGCGCCCGGGTCGACGATCACCTGACCCGCGTCCTGCTGGACGGTCTGCGCGCATCGAAGAGCTAGGAACGCCCGCTCCGCGCCAAGGCTGTCCGCACGGCGACCAGCGGACCGGTCGCCGTGATGGCCGCGTGGACGGGGTTGTCGTCGGCGTCGCGGATCTTCCAGCCGCCGAGCGCGATCACCGGGGTGTCTGCGCGGTGATTGGCAAGGGCGAGTTCGGACAGTGTCCCCCAGGAACCGCCGACGACGATGACCGCGTCGGCGGACCGGACCAGGATGGCGTTACGGGCCTCTCCCATGTTCGTGTACAGGACGGCCGAGAGGCCCGCGCAGACCCCGGCCGGATCGGTATCGGGGCGGATACCGATGACAAGACCGTTCTCGGCGGCGGCCCCCTCCGCCACCGCGGCCATGACCCCGCGGCCTCCACCGCACAGCACGGTGGCCCCGGCGCGGGCCAGTAGTCTGCCGATTTCGCGAGCATCGGCGGCCTCGGTGTCGGTGCAACTGCTGGGCCCGCAGACGGCGACCTGGATCGGCGGCAACCTCGGCTCCTGGGTAGTAGTGGCGGCCCAGGCCCTCGACTTTCGCCGTTTCGGTGAAAGGTTTTCGAGGCACCCGGCCGGGTTCTCGGTTTCGGCCGATACGGGATGGCCGTGGGCCCGGCCCGGTCGGCGCACTCGCGGCGAGGAACACCGATCGGTCGAGCTCCTCGTCCAGTCCCATGATGATCCAGTCGTTGTCGCGAACGTAGCAGTATCGATAGATGTCTTCGTATCGGGCTACCGTGCCCACGAGTTCGGCGCCGTGGCCGGGCTCGGATCGAGGATGTCGGCGATGCCATCGACGGAAACGGCCCCGCACTCTGGACCGTAACGCGAGCGGGCCGTCGGCAGGCAATTGCCCGCCGACGGCCCGGCCGCACCAACTGTCAGAGGTAGGTGTAGGAGACTCCGTTGCTGGTACCGCCCGGGGTGGTGACGGTGACCAGGATCGTTCCGGCCGCGCCGGAGGGGGCGATGGCGGTGATCTGGGTGTCGGAGTCCACGACGAACGACGTTGCCGGGGTAGCACCGAAACTCACCGTGGTCGCACCTGTCAATGCCGTCCCGGTGATCGTGACCGTGGTCCCGCCGGCCGCCGTGCCCGAAGCCGGGCTGACCGTGCTCAGGGTGGGCACCGCCGCGTAGGTGAAGGAGACGCCGTCGACGGTTCCTCCCGCGGTGGTCACGGTGACCAGTACCGCCCCGGCCGTCCCGGCGGGAGTGACCGCC
>NZ_BAGJ01000101.1 GCF_000308775.1 Nocardia testacea NBRC 100365 | reverse complement strand
GGGTCGATCGAGCAGGCCGAGCTCGCCGAAGCGGCGGAACCTGTTGACCCACTTCGATGCACATTGGCGGGAAATACCCATCTCGGCGGCAACATGAGCGATCGGGCGGTTTCGGCAGCGGTGCACGAGCCGGTGGCGGCCCTCGATCGTGAGTGGGGCATTACGGTGAGACACGGCGGTTCTTTCACTCGCGGACGGACGTGTGGTTGGCGCTTCACATCCTGCCGCCGAAAGAACCGCCCCTTTCAGCTCACCCCACACCCCGCGTCACCAACGTCACGACCCGCAACAGCTAGTACCGGGGTGCTGGAGGGGGTTGAGCAGTCAGCTCCCTCTGGCTTGGTGACATCGAATCGACCGAGGTTCGCCCGACCTGTCTCGAGCAACGCTGCCCGGCAGGTCACCCGCCGCAGGGCTGATCGCGGCGACCCGAGTCCCGGGCGCTGTGTGGTTTCCGTCGGTGGGTGGCGGGTAAGCGGGGCCCAGTAGGAGCGGCGGCCGCGGGGTGCGGGGTGCTCACTGAAGCGGGAGGAGGAGCCGCAGTGGGTGTGATGACTTCGGATCCGGTCCACTGCGGTCAGGGACCGGGCGGCATGGTTGTCGAGGTGGACCTCGAGATGGCGCCGGCGGCGCAGGTGCGGGCCGAGGTACACCACCTGGTAGGTCCTTGTCCCGGTATCGAGGTCTGCGACGCGGTGCAGGTCAGCGATGAGCTGGTGAGCAACGCCTGCCGCCATGCCCGCTCCCCGCGCACCTGCCGGCTGATGATCGACGGCCGCGGCCGATTCCGGGTCGAGGTGGACGACGCCTCGCCCGCCCCGGCGCGGGTCCGGGACCCCGACCACACGGGCGGGCGCGGGCTGCTGTTGGTCGCGCAGCTCGCGACCCGGTGGGGAACCGACTACCGCGACGGCGGGAAAACCGTGTGGGCCGAACTCGACCGGCACGCCGGTATCTGATCCAGCGGTGACCGGCCACGACCGGACCTGGGGGATTTCCCTCCCGGCGGGCATGCCGGTGGGGTCAGTCCAGTCCGGTGAGTTTGGCGTTGATCTCGCGGGCTTCGGCGAGTTGGTCTTCGAGGATGATGATCCGGCACGCCGCCTCCAGCGGGGTGCCGGAGTCCATGAGTTCGCGGGCGCGGGCGGCGAGGCGCAGCTGGTAGCGGGAGTAGCGGCGATGCCCGCCGGCGGAGCGTTGC
>NZ_BAGJ01000102.1 GCF_000308775.1 Nocardia testacea NBRC 100365 | reverse complement strand
GGATCGATCGAGCAGGCCGAGCTCGCCGAAGCGGCGGAACCTGTTGACCCACTTCGATGCACATTGGCGGGAAATACCCATCTCGGCGGCAACATGAGCGATCGGGCGGTTTCGGCAGCGGTGCACGAGCCGGTGGCGGCCCTCGATCGTGAGTGGGGCATTACGGTGAGACACGGCGGTTCTTTCACTCGCGGACGGACGTGTGGTTGGCGCTTCACATCCTGCCGCCGAAAGAACCGCCCCTTTCAGCTCACCCCACACCCCGCGTCACCAACGTCACGACCCGCAAC
>NZ_BAGJ01000103.1 GCF_000308775.1 Nocardia testacea NBRC 100365 | reverse complement strand
CCGCCCGCGTCAGCGCTGTCACCTCGGCGCGCTGGTCCGGGGTGACCACGGTGATCACCGTGCCGCTCGCCCCCGCCGGGCGGTGCGGCCGGCCCGGTGGACATAGTCCTTCGCATCCGCGGGCGGGTCGGCGTGCACCACCAGGGAGACCGCGTCCACATGGATTCCGCGCGCGGCGATATCGGTGGCGACCAGCACGGAGATACCGCCGTCGGCGAAGGCCGCCAGCGTCCGGATCCGGCGGTTCTGCGCCTTGCCACCGTGCAGGGCCGCCACCCGGATGCCCTGCTCACGCAACCGGCGGGTGAGCTTCTCTGCCCCGAACTGGGTCCGGGTGAACAGCAGGGTGCGGCCGTCGCGGGCGGCGATCTCGGCGAGGACGGCCGGTTTGTCCGCGGGCTCGACGTGGAGGATGTGATGGGTCGCGGGGGTGGTCTCCGGTTCCGGCGCCGCGGTGTGGGTGACGGGATCTCGCAGGTACCGGCGCACCAGATCCTGGACGGATTCGTCGTCCAGGGTCGCGGAGAACAGCAGCCGCTGTCCGTCTCCGGGTACCAGGTCGAGCAGTCGCCGTATCTGCGGCAGGAAACCGAAATCGGCCATATGGTCGGCCTCGTCGATCGCGGTGACCCGGACCGCGTCGAGTACGGCCGCGCCCTGGTCGACCAGATCGGCCAGGCGGCCCGGAGTGGCGATCAGCAGGTCCACCCCGCGCCGGAGCTTCTCGGCCTGCCGGGCCACGGGCATCCCGCCCACCGCGGTGCCGAGCCGCAGCCCCAGGGCGAACGGCTCGAGCGCTTGCTCGATCTGCAGGGCCAGTTCCCGGGTCGGCGCCAGGACGAGGCCGCGCGGAGCGCGCGCGATGGCCGGCGCCCCCGCCAGACGCGCGAGGATGGGCAGCCCGAACGCCAGCGTCTTCCCGGAGCCGGTGGGCGCCCGGCCGAGCACATCGCGCCCGGCCAGCGCGTCGGGGATGGCCGCCGCCTGGATGAGCATGGGATCGGTCAACCCTTCCCGGCGCAGCGCCTGCACCGTGAGAACGGGTAATCCCAGTGCGGCGAAGGGCGGGGGAGTGCGTGCGGCGCCCGCGTGCGACCCGGCCGAGCTCGCGGTTTTCGCCGAAGGATCAGGCACGGAACAACCGGCTCAGCTCGACCAGCCAGGGAATCGCGACGGCCAGGGTCGGCACCACCAGGATGGCGATCGAGGCGAGGTAGGCGGCACCGGCGATCCGCAGATCACCGAGCGGACCGGCCAGGCGCTGGATACGGATCAGCGTGCTCGGTCCGCCCACCGCGAGCGCGCCCTGCGGCGCCGTGGATTTCGAACAGGCCACCAGGGCCCGGGCCAGCGGTTTCGGGCCGGTGACCTTGACCGCGGAATCGTCGGCGAGCAATTCGATGAGCAGTTTCACCGAATCCAGCGCGGATTTGCTGCGCACGAACCGCGGGAAGGCCTCATGCGCCGCGGTGAACGCCTCGAGGACGAGATCGTGGCGGGCCCGCAGATGCGAGCGCTCATGGCTCAGGATGGCGGTGAGCTCCTGCTCGGCGAGCGTGTCGAGGGTGCCCGCGCTGACCACGACCCGCCGCCGCAGCCCCGGCAGGCAGTAAGCGATCGGTTCGGTGGACGATAAGACCCGGATATCGGCGGCGCGCCGGAACGGGCCGCTCTGGTCGAGCAGGTCGACCAGCATGCGGTGGTGGGCGCGGCGGCGCCGGGTGTGTACCCCCACGCGGATCGAGGCGTAGACGAGCCGGGCGCCGATCAGCAGCGTGAGCATGAACACCGACACATAGGCCAGCCACAGCGGCAGACCCAGCGCGTCGATCTCATCGGTGGGTTTGGTGGTGGGCCGCCCGTCCGGCCCCGGGACCAGCAGTTCGGCGGCGATGGCGAGCCCGGAACTGAACGCGCTGAGCACCGCGGCCAGCGCGATCGCCTGCCAGAGCACAAGGGCGGCGCGCGGTACGCGATAGGTCCAGGTCGCCCGGCTGAGCGATTCCGGAACGGGACCGGCGAGAAGCAAGGCAAGTACGGCGAAGGCCGGTGCTGCTGCGTTCATCGACTCTGCTCACTGCGTTGTGGGGCCAGGGTCCGAGGTGGTCGCGGCGCGGCTGTCAGTCCTCGGTTGCTTCGAGCTTAGCGAGTGCGTCCCGCAGGGCCGCGGCCTCGTCCTTGCCGACCTGCTCCACGAAGTGCACCAGGGCCGCGGCCCGGCTGCCGGCCTCGTCCGCCTGCTGTAGCGCGTCCATCATGAGACCGGCCACCAGCTCGTCGCGGGTGTGTACCGGAGCGTACCGGTGGGCACGGTCGTCGCGCCGCTGTACCACCAGATTCTTCTTCGCGAGACGCTGCAGCACGGTCATCACCGTGGTGTACGCGAGTTCGCGGCGCGCCGACAGGGCCTCGTGCACCTGCCGGACCGTTTGTGGTTCGTCGGCCGACCACAGTTGGTCCATAACCGCTTTCTCGAGTTCACCAAGTCCAGCCATCTCTCGATTTTACGACGCCAACGACACTGTGGAGTACTACAGGGTGTCGTAACCGCGTGGGAATTGTCATAGGCCGTCGAGCACCGGAAATCCCGCGCGTGTGGTGACGGGGGAGCGGACCGTCGCGCGTCTCCGGTGCGCGCCGGAGGACTCGGGGCGTCACGAATCCGTTACTTCCTGCGCAAGGGAAATACTTGCTAGGTCTGGTAAGGCTAACCTATCTTTCGATCAAGTCGTTGCTGCGACGCCGATCTCGAGGAGGTTCGATGTCCGAACTCGCCACTGTGCGCATCCCCCGCCCGTACGAGGCGGCATTCGGGTCGGCGTGTGCCCGGTTACGGTCCCTGCAGCCGGAGCATCCCCGGGTGTATGCCGCCGCGGCCATGTCCGAACAGGGCAAACGGCGCTGGTGGGCGCTGTCCACGGGCCTGCGGGAGGGTCGGATCGACCTGATGTACCGGCGGCACGCCGCGGAGATGATCAGTGCGACCGCGGCCTCGGAGGTGGTGGCCACCGCGCTCATCCACGCCGTGCTCGGCCGGGTCGCCGCATTGTGGGTCGCCGACGGCCGGGCCTGGGATCCCGGTCTGGAGAACGTGTGGATCCACACCGACAACGACGGCGGTATCGACTGGGCAGGCCTGGCCGACACCACCATCCGGGTGGTGGCCGGCGACCCGCTGCAGGGTTCGCCCGGCGTGGTCTCCCTGCCGTGCGAGCGGGCGATGTGGGTGTGGCTCGCCTACCGCTGCGAACCCTCGCTATTGCTGATCCAGGGGGCGCTGGCGCGGTGTGCCGGGCTGAGTCCCCGCCGTTTCTGGGCGCTGGTGGCCGAATCCGTTTCCGGGGCCACCACTTACGTCCCGGACCTGGCCCGCACCGATCCGGTGGCGGGCGCGCGCCGGGGGCAGGGTCTGCTGATGGCGCTCGAGGAGCGCGGAATGGCGATCCGGCGCGCCCAACGTGTTGCCTAGTTAGGTAAGCCTGCCCTATAGTCAAAGGCGGCGTACGGATCGCGCGAGAGTCCCGAGGGCTGCGGTGACCCCCGATCCAATGCCTGCGGCGGACCCCGTCTCCGAGATGGGGTCCGCCGCTCTCTTTCCGCCCCCCGCCACCGGCCCGTGCGCCCCCTCGCGGGCCCACATGCGATCGTGGAGCCCATGACCGAACAGCAGACCCGCCCCCCGATGTCGATGGCCGATCTCAGCGCCGAACAACTCAACGAGATCAGCAAGGGGACCTTCGCGGATCTGATGGGTCTGCGCGTGACCGAGCTGGGGCCCGACCGGGTCCGCGGTGAATGGACGGTCACGCCGCGGCTGCACCAGCCGGCCGGGATCCAGAACGGCGGGGTGCTGTGCACCGTGGTCGAAACACTGGCCAGCACCGGCGGCGCCGCCTGGTACGGCGAGCGCGGCGTGGTGGTCGGGGTCAACAACAACACCGACTTCCTGCGTGCGGTGCGCGAGGGGAAACTGACCGCCGAGGCCACCCCGCTGCATCGCGGCGGTATGCAGCAGCTGTGGCAGGTGGTGATCAGCGACGAGGATGGGCGGCTGGTCGCGCGCGGTCAGGTCCGGTTGCAGAATCTGCCGCATCGCTCCTGAGCCCCGGCCGGTGGAACACCGAGGGCCGGGGCAGTGCGCGCACCGCCCCGGCCCTCCTCGATCGATTACTCAGAGACCGCCGGTCGACAGCAGCCCGCCGTCGACCCGTACCGTCTCGCCCGTGATCCACGCCGCCTGATCGGAGGCCAGGAACGCGATCAGCCGCGCCACGTCCTCCGGTGAACCGAGCCGCTTCATCGGGTACGCGCGTGCGGCGGCTTCCTCGTCCGCCGAGTACAGCGCGTCGGCGAAACTGGTCTTCACCACGCCGGGCGCCACCGCGTTGACGCGGATCTTCGGGCCGAGCTGCCAGGCCAGTTCGTCGGTGAGCCGGATCAGCGCGGCCTTGGAGGCGCCGTAGGCCGCGATGACCCCGGTGGAGCGGATACCGGCCACACTGGCCACGTTCACCACGGCGCCGCCGTGCTCACCCATCCAGGCCTTGTACGCCTGCTGGACATAGCCGAGGGCGGCCACGACGTTCACGTCGAAGATTTTGCGCACCGCGTCGAGGTCGGCCTCCATCAGCGCGCCGTACACCGGGTTGATCCCGGTGTTGTTGATCAGGATGTCCAGCGATCCGAACTCGGTGACCGCGCGCTGCACCGCGGCGGCACGGGCCTCGTCGTCGCCGGAGTTACCGGCCAGGGCGACGACCTCGCCCTGGTGTCCCAGTGCCCGCAGTTCGGCGGCCGCCTTCTCCAGTGGCTCGGCCTTGCGTGCGGTGATCAGCACATTCGCGCCCCGGCTCAGCAGTTCGGCGGCCACCGCGTAGCCGATGCCGCGGCTGGCTCCGGAGACCAGCGCGCTCTTGCCCAACAGATCGGTGCTCATATCCGGGCACGTTACCGTGCGCACCGGTCACCCCGGCAGGCGCGGATCACTCCGGCCGCGGGGGCGAGGCAGTGTCACGCTCCGGGTAAAATCGGTGGTTCCGTGTCCGGAGACATCCGATGATCGGTGGATGGGCCCACTGTCGGGCGCGCCGGGCCACCGCCCCCAACCCTGTTTCCTAGGAGATATCTGTGATCACCGCGACCGACCTCGAGGTCCGGGCCGGCGTCCGTACCCTGCTGTCCGCGCCCGGACCGGCGCTGCGGGTGCAGGCCGGCGACCGGATCGGCCTGGTCGGGCGTAACGGCGCCGGGAAGACCACGACATTGCGCATCCTCGCCGGAGAAGGCGAGCCGTACGCCGGGACGATCACGCGATCCAGCGATATCGGCTACCTCCCGCAGGATCCCCGCGAGGGCAATCTCGATGTGCTGGCCCGCGACCGGGTGCTCTCGGCCCGCGGCCTGGACACGCTGATCCGCGATATGGAGAAGCAGCAGGCGCTGATGGCCGAACTGGCCGACGAAACCGAACGCGAACGCGCCGTCCGCAAATACGGCCGGTTGGAGGATCGTTTCTCCGCGCTCGGCGGCTATGTGGCCGAGAGCGAGGCCGCCCGGATCTGCAACAGCCTCGGCCTGCCGGATCGGGTGCTGGACCAGGCGCTGCGTACCCTCTCCGGCGGACAGCGGCGGCGAATCGAACTGGCGCGCATCCTGTTCGCCGCCTCCGACGGCAGCGGCGGTCGTTCCGATACCACCCTGCTGCTCGACGAGCCCACCAACCACCTCGACGCCGATTCCATCACCTGGTTGCGCGGTTTCCTGCAGAACCACGACGGTGGCCTGATCGTGATCAGCCACGATGTCGATCTGCTCGCCGATGTGGTCAACAAGGTGTGGTTCCTGGACGCGGTGCGCGGCGAGGTTGATGTGTACAACATGGGCTGGCAGAAGTACCTCGACGCGCGCGCGACCGACGAACAGCGCCGCCGCCGTGAGCGGGCCAATGCCGAGAAGAAGGCGTCGGCGCTGCGGGCCCAGGCCGCCAAGCTCGGCGCCAAGGCCACCAAAGCCGTTGCCGCGCAGAACATGGCCAAACGCGCCGACCGGCTGATGGCGGAGCTGGACGAGGTCCGCGTGGCCGACAAGGTCGCTCGGATCAAGTTCCCCGAACCGGCAGCCTGTGGGAAGACGCCGCTGATGGCGGAGAACCTCACCAAGGTCTACGGCTCGCTGGAGATCTTCACCGGTGTGGACCTGGCCATCGACCGCGGCAGCCGGGTGGTGGTGCTGGGCCTCAACGGCGCCGGCAAGACCACGCTGCTGCGCCTGCTGGCCGGCGCCGAGGAACCCACCGCCGGGGGACTCGTGCCCGGTCACGGCCTCAAGGTGGGCTACTTCGCGCAGGAACACGACACCCTCGACGATTCGGCCACGGTCTGGGAGAACATCCGGCACGCGGCGCCGGACGCGGGCGAACAGGAGCTACGCGGCCTGCTCGGTGCCTTCATGTTCACCGGGCCGCAGCTGGAGCAGCCGGCCGGGACCCTGTCGGGCGGTGAGAAGACCCGGCTCGCGCTGGCCGGCCTGGTCTCCTCGGCGGCCAATGTGCTGCTGCTCGACGAACCCACCAACAACCTGGACCCCGTCTCGCGCGAACAGGTCCTCGACGCGCTGCGCACCTATGCGGGCGCGGTGGTGCTGGTGACCCACGATCCGGGCGCCGCCGAGGCCCTGAACCCGGAGCGGGTGATCTTGCTGCCGGACGGCACCGAGGACCACTGGTCGGCCGAGTATCTGGAATTGATTCAGCTCGCGTGAGTTTCATCACAAGAACTCATTGCCGGATGGTCGCCGAGTGCTTAGCCTGAGAGTGACGCTGCTCGGCGACTCGGAGGAAGCCATGGGCGACAGGCCGGTACAGAGCAAGAGCACATTGGGCAAGGGCACCCGGGTCACGGGTAAGTCACGGGATCGCCTACAGACCCAGTTGAAGAAGCAATACGAGGCGGGGGCGAGTATCCGGTCGCTGGCACGTGCGACCGGGCGCTCCTACGGGTTCATCCACAATGTGCTGACGGAGTCGCATGTGCAGCTCCGCAGCCGCGGCGGCGCCAACCGCCGTAAATCCCGCTAGCCGCACCGTATCCGCAGGCTCCGCCGCCGGGACCGGGTGCCCGGCGGCGAGTGGCCGCATGTGGATCGTGCGGCGGGCGGCACTCACCAGCCGGACACGGCGCCGTCTCCGTACACCAGGAGATTGGCGAGACTGGTGAAGATCGGCAGCCCGGTCTTGATCTCGAGATAGGCGAACTGGCCCTGCGGGTTGACCTCGAGGAAGTAGTACTCACCATCGAGGCCGACCCGCAGATCCAGGACGCCGAAACTCAGCCCCAGTGTGCCCATCAGCGTCGCCAGTGATTTGCTGACCGCGGCCGGTAACAGGGTGGGCGCGAAATCGACCGAGCTGTCCAGCCTGGAGTCGACCCGTCCGGCTCCGGCCCGGGAATCGATGCGCACCGCCCACTCCTGCCCGTCCACCCACACCACCCGCAGATCGCATTCCGGATCGATATAGCGCTGGAAGGTGGTGGGCGCCCAGCGGATACTGCCCAGCCGGTCCAGATCGCCGGTCCCGACCAGCCGGGTTTCGGAGAATTCGGCGCGGGAGGTGCCGGTGCGTTTGAAAACGACACGGCTGCCGGACGTTTCGATGAACTCACGCGCCTCGTCCGGATCATTGGTGACCAGGGTGTCCGGGACCGCGCAACCGGCCCGGCGCGCGGTATCGAGTTGCACGATCTTGCGATGAGCGATCCGGTCGTTACCGGGATCGTTGATCCACTGGGCGCCCAGCGACCACAGCAGTCCCTGCACGAACGCGTCGCATTCGGCCTGGCGGTAGGCGTCGTCGTCGGCGCGGACCCCGGCCGGTACCGAGGCCGGATGCGGACGCCGCCACCAGACCGACCCGACCTCGTCCAGACCGGTCAGATCCGCCAGCGATCGCTCGACCCCGGCCGCCCCGAGCCGGAAACTCCCGGGCTCGCGCGGGAAATCGCGGAGGTCCAACCGCAGTGGCGTCATCGCGTGCTGTTCGCGCAGTGTCGCCACCATGGCCGCGGCGTGCAGATCGTCGGCTTCGGAGACGATGAGGACCCCGCGGGCCCCCGGGGTGCTCATGGCGCCCGCCGATCAGTCGAAGCTGTCGCTGTGGACGCCGTCGTCGCTGGTGTTGCGCGACCTGGTCTGGGCGCAGGTGAACGTCGCGGGGAACTCGGGGTCGCCGGCGAGGTCGAGCCGCCGGGCCCAGGATTCGGTGAGCCGGCGCAGCTGCCGGTCGCCGAAGGCCTCCGACGGCGGCGCCGCCAGGGTCATCGGCCGCTCCGCCACCTCGATACGCAGCCGGCGGGTGAAATCGGCCGTGACCCCGGGCCGGATGTCCACGTGTACACGGCGGCCGGTCGGGTGCTCGTCGGCGCAGCGGATCGCCAGAACATCACCGCGACGGAAGGTCCACGTCCCGTCTGCCACCCGAACTCGGATCTCACAATCGGATTCACCGACCAGGACACCGGTGAGGGTGGCGACCGCACCGCGTCCGGAGGTCTCGAGGAGGTGGAGGGCATCGGTCATCTGGGGTTCTCCGATCTTGCCGGCGGTGTGCCACGACCCGAGCGCGTCCGGATCATAACGCCGCGCGGCGGGTCCGGAAGCCGATATGGCCGGATTACCCCTGTTCGGATACCTGCTCTTGCTCCCACAGATCGTTCTGCCGCGGAGGTTTTCCGTACGCCGGATGTTCGCTGAGGATTCGCCCCGGGAACGGCCCCGCCGGTCAGAGTCCGAGCATGTCCGGATGCGTGGCGAGTTCACGGAACCGGCCGGGCGGATCGGCGACCAATCGGCGCGCGTCCAGATCCAGCAGGCCGCCGACCACCGACACCTCGGCCGAGAGCGTGCCGTCGGCGCGGATCATGTCCTGCCTGATGCGATAGGTCTTCCCACTGCCCCACTCGAACACGCAGGTGACCCGGAAATCGTCGCCGCCGCGCAGTTCACGCCGGTATTTGATGGTGCTTTCCAGAGCCACCGGTCCCACCCGGGCGGCCACCAGCTTGTCCGCCTGCAGTCCCGCGGCGAGCAGGCACTCCCACCGGGCGTGTTCGGCGTACTGCAGGTAGACCGCCTGATTGACATGGCCTTGGACATCGAGTTCGTAACCACGAACGGTGACGGGCACGGAGAAGGTCATAGCGGTGCGAACCCGCCGGGATGCGCGGTTGTTCCCGGTTCAGCGCCGCTGCGCGTTGCGTTCCTGCCACCATCGGGGCGCGTCCACGAAGTGGTTGTCGTATTCGTCCTGAGAGGCGGCCAGTTCGTCCAGGGTGGCCTCGCCGCGCGCGATGCGTTCGAGGAGCCGGAAGTAACCGAAACGCTGGACACCGGGCATCAGGGCGATCAGGACGCGGGCGCCGCTGTCGGGCGTGGCGCCGAAGGCGTGGACGGTCGTCTTGGGCACCACGGCCGAGCCGCCCGCCCCGACGGTGAGGATCCGGTCTCCGGCCATCAGTTGCAGTTCGCCGTCGGCGACGTAGAAGAGCTCGTCGGACAGTGTGTGGAAATGCGGTGCCGCGCCGTCGGCGCCGCGCTCCATGGTGACCTCCAGGGTGCTCACCGCGCCGTGGGCCTGTTCGGCATCGATGAGCAGGCGCATGGTGACCGATTCGGTGTGTAGCGTCTCGGCGTCGGCGGGCTGCCGGACGGCAAGGGGATGCGGGGTGGTGTTCACGGGCGCTCCTCAGCGATTCGGTGCCGAATAATTCGGCACCGAACTATATGCCAACGAATAGAATCTTGTCCATGTCCGAAACAGAATCAGATGCGATCACCGCCATCGAAGCGCAGTGGCGGCGGGAACGGCCCGACCTGGATCTGGCGGCCATGGTGGTCTTCGGCCGGCTCGGCCGCCTGGCGGTCGTCGCCGAACGCGAGATCGAGGCGGTGTTCCTGGGCCACGGACTGCGGCGCGGGGAATTCGATGTGCTGGCCGCATTGCGGCGGGCGGGCGACCCGTTCGAGCTCAACCCTTCCGCGCTCGCGGACACCCTCATGCTCTCGCGCGCGGGGATGACGGGGCGGCTGGACCGCCTGGAATCGGCCGGCTACGTCCGGCGCATCGCGGACGCCGGCGACCGGCGGGCCGTACGGGTGGCATTGACCGAGGCGGGCCGGGAGCTGGTCGATATCGTGGTCACCGAGCACACGGCCAACGAGACGCGGATGCTCGCGGCGCTGACCGCGGCCGAACGCCGGGACCTGGACCGGATCGCGGCAAAATTGCTCACCGCACTGGAATCCGGGAACTGACCGCGCCCGCGGTGGCGGGGCGCGGGGCGTTCACGGGCGGCGGCGCACCGACGCCTCCACCAGATCCAATACGGCGGTGAGGTTTTCGTTGGTGTGACCGGAGGCGATCCGGGCGATGAGACCGTCGAGTACCAGATCGAGATAGCCCAGCAGTACATCGGTGGGCACATCATCGCGCAGCGCCCCGGCCGCTTTACGGCGCTCGAGGCGGGCCAGCGTGGCCGCCGTGAGTTCGGCCGAACGCTGGGTCCAGCCGGCGCGGAACTCCGGGTCGGTGCGCAGCCGCCGGGCGATCTCGAGCCGGGTGCCCAGCCAGTTGTACTCCTGGGGGTCGGCGAGCATATCCCGCATCACCTGCACCAGACCCTGATTGGCCGCCACCTCGGCCATCCGCTCGGCATCCTCCTGGGCGAGCGCGAAGAAAAGCGCGTCCTTGTCGCGGAAGTGGTGGAATATCGCGCCGCGGGACAGGCCGATGGCGTCTTCCAGTCGCCGGACGGTGGCGCCGTCGTACCCGAACTCGGCGAAACAGCGGCGCGCCCCGTCGAGTATCTGTGAACGCCGGGCAGCCAGATGATCGTCGCTGACCTTGGGCATCGTGCTCCTTCAACGGATATACGAACCCCGCGCGGCCGAACCACCGCGCGGGGCCCTCAGATTACGAGCGAACGAACAAGTGATCTTCCGACGGCCTCGCGGGGGTGCGAGTCCTCCGGCACCCGTCTCGTCGCCCGCGGGCCCGAGTCCCGCGGGCGCTTGTCCCGGGTTCGCGGACGACGAGATATCAGGGGCGCGAAGACGCGCCGCGGGAAGCGGCGCGCTCCGGCCCGTGATCAGCCGCGGATCATGTTCCGCAGGACATACTGCAGGATGCCGCCGTTGCGGTAGTAATCGGCTTCACCGGGGGTGTCGATCCGGACCACCGCGTCGAACTCGACCTTCGAGCCGTCGTCCTTGGTCGCGGTGACGTGGACGGTGGACGGCGTGGTGCCCGAGTTCAGTTCCTCGATACCCGCGATATCGAAGACCTCGGTGCCCGTGAGCCCCAGCGATTTCGCCGATTCGCCCTCCGGGAACTGCAGCGGGATCACGCCCATGCCGATCAGGTTCGAGCGGTGGATGCGCTCGAACGATTCGACGATCACGGCGCGCACACCCAGCAGGCGGGTGCCCTTGGCGGCCCAGTCGCGGGAGGAGCCGGAACCGTACTCCTTACCGCCCAGCACGACCAGCGGGATACCGGCCTTCTGGTAGTTCTGCGAGGCGTCGTAGATGAACGCCTGCGGCGCGCCCTCCTGGGTGAAGTCGCGGGTGTAACCGCCCGAGACATCGTCGAGGAGCTGGTTGCGCAACCGGATATTCGCGAAGGTGCCGCGGATCATCACCTCGTGGTTACCGCGCCGCGAGCCCAGGGAGTTGTAGTCCTTGCGGGCCACGCCGTGCGAGTCGAGGTAATCGGCGGCCGGGGTGCCCGGCTTGATCGCGCCGGCGGGGGAGATGTGGTCGGTGGTCACCGAATCGCCCAGCAGGGCCAGTACCCGCGCGCCCTTGATATCGGATACGGGTTCCGGCTCCAGGCCCATGCCGTCGAAGTACGGCGCCTTGCGGACGTAGGTGGAGTCGTCCTTCCACTCGAAGGTGTTGCCCTCCGGGGTGGGCAGGCCGCGCCACCGCTCGTCGCCCTTGAAGACATCGGCGTAGGACTTGGTGAACATCTCCTGGTTGATCGCCGACTTGATGGTGTCGTCGATCTCCTGGGCGGAGGGCCAGATGTCCTTCAGGAACACGGGATTGCCCTGCTGGTCCGTGCCCAGCGGGTCGTGCTCGAAATCGAAGTCCATGGTGCCCGCGAGCGCGTAGGCGATGACCAGCGGCGGCGAGGCCAGGTAGTTCATCTTCACATCGGGGGAGATCCGGCCCTCGAAGTTGCGGTTACCCGACAGCACCGCGGTCACGGTGAGGTCGTTGTCGTTGACCGCTTTGGAGATCTCCTCCGGCAGCGGGCCGGTGTTGCCGATGCAGGTCGTGCAACCGTAACCGCCCAGGTAGAAGCCGAGCTTCTCCAGGTACGGCCACAGGCCGGCCTTCTCGTAGTAGTCGGTGACGACCTGGGAACCGGGAGCCATGTTGGTCTTGACCCACGGCTTGCTGGACAGGCCCTTCTCGACGGCGTTACGGGCCAGCAGGGCCGCCCCGATCATGACCGAGGGGTTCGAGGTGTTGGTGCAGGAGGTGATACCCGCGACCGCGACCGCGCCGTGGTCGAGGATGAACTCGCCGCGCTCCTCGGAGACGACCTTGATCGGCTTGGACGGACGGCCGTCGGCGTTGTTCGCCGCGGACTGCACATCCACCGCGCCGTCGTCGGCGAAGGACAGGGTGGCCGGATCGGAGGCCGGGAAGGTCTCCTCCACCGCCTCGTCCAGCTGCGAATGCGGCGTCGGGTGCTGGTCCTCCACGTAGTTGTGGATGTCCTTGCGGAAGGCGATCTTGGACTCGCTGAGCACGATGCGGTCCTGCGGGCGCTTCGGGCCGGCGATGGAGGGCACCACGGTGCTCAGATCGAGCTCCAGGTACTCGGAGTAGGCGGGCTCCGACGCGGGGTCGTGCCACATGCCCTGTTCCTTGGCGTAGGCCTCGACGAGCGCCAGCTGCTCCTCGGTGCGGCCGGTCAGGCGCAGGTAGTTGATGGTCTCCTCGTCGATCGGGAAGATCGCCGCGGTGGACCCGAACTCGGGGCTCATATTGCCCAGGGTGGCGCGGTTGGCCAGCGGGACCTCGGCCACGCCCTGGCCGTAGAACTCGACGAACTTGCCGACCACGCCGTGCTTGCGCAGCATATCGGTCACCGTCAGCACCACGTCGGTGGCGGTGACGCCCGGCTGGATCTCACCGGTGAGCTTGAAGCCGACCACGCGCGGGATCAGCATGGAGACCGGCTGGCCCAGCATGGCGGCCTCGGCCTCGATACCGCCGACGCCCCAGCCCAGCACGCCCAGGCCGTTGACCATGGTGGTGTGCGAGTCGGTGCCGACGCAGGTGTCCGGATAGGCCTGGCCGTTGCGGACCATGACGGTGCGGGCCAGGTACTCGATATTGACCTGGTGCACGATGCCGGTGCCCGGGGGGACGACCTTGAAATCATCGAATGCGCCCTGGCCCCAGCGCAGGAACTGGTAGCGCTCACCGTTGCGCTCGTATTCCAGCTCGACATTGCGCTCGAAGGCGTCGGCGCGGCCGAAGACATCGAGGATGACCGAGTGGTCGATGACCATCTCGGCGGGGGAGAGCGGGTTGACCTTTTCGGGGTCGCCGCCGAGGGCCGCCACGGCTTCGCGCATGGTGGCGAGGTCGACCACGCAGGGCACGCCGGTGAAGTCCTGCATCACCACGCGGGCCGGGGTGAACTGGATCTCGATACTGGGCTGGGCGTTGGGGTCCCAGTCCGCCAGCGCGCGGATGTGGTCGGCGGTGATGTTCGCGCCGTCCTCGGTGCGCAGCAGGTTCTCGGCGAGAACTTTCAATGCGTACGGGAGTTTCTCGGTGCCGGGTACGGCCGAGAGCCGGAAGATCTCGTAGGAGTTGCTTCCGACCTCGAGGTTGCCCTTGGCGCCGAAAGTATCGATACTTTTCGTCACGTCAGCTCCACTTGTCGGGTGTGCGGACGCCGTCGGCGGGGCTGTGCCGGCGGCGGTACGTCTCTGGCATGAGGTGCCGGCCCGGGAAGGCGCCGGTTCCCCGCGGTTCCCAACCCTAACAGTACGCTTGTCCTATGAAAATCGCGGGGCGGTGTGTCGGGGTGGTCGGGCGGCACGCCCCGCGTCGGGCGTGCCGGGTGTCGGGTAACCGCTCACGCGTCGCGTAATCTGCTCTCGAGCTGGTCCGAGTTAGCCGGGCGGTACCGACGGGTACCCCGGCAGTTCGTGCCAGTAGCGGATTCCCCGTCGCGTCGTCGGACGATGCGGCTCGACCAGACCGGATGGAAGATGACCGTCACCCACACCTCGGCCTTCTCCTTCAAGGCCACCAAACTGCCGGACGGGTTCGATTCGAAGACCCTCGAAGAGGTTCGGACCGATCTCGCCGACAACGGGGTGGCCACACCCGAGGGCGACGATCAGAGCGAATTGGCCGCCATCGTGGCCGATGCGCGGGCACACGGCATCGATCTGAGCATCGTGGTCCTCGACGGCAATCCGGGGCACGATTCCGAACTGCGTGATCTGGCCACCGAGGTGGCCGGATTCCAGCACGGCACCGTCGCCGTCTTCAGCGACGACTGGATCGGCACCACCAGCGATTCCATCAGCCGGGTCCGGTTGGAGTGGGCCGAGGACAAGGCCAAGTTCACCGGCGGAAAGTCCGAACAGGCCGCCCAGACCCTGGTTCAGCGCCTGGAGCAGACGCCGGCGGTGAGCTGGACCGAGATCACGATCGTGCTCCTGGCCGGGCTGGTGCTGGCGGTGGGCGGTCTGTACTGGATCAAGGCCCGCCGGGCGGACGGCCCGCCGCCCGCGCCGGTCGCGCCGGACAGCCGACGCGCCGAGATCGCCGAAGATCCGGAGCTCGAACCGGCCGCACGGTAGCCGCTGCCGGCCGGCCTCGCTCGCCGCGGGCCCCGTCGCCACGCTCCGTATCGCATCCGCCGGGCAGCATCCGGCCCGTGCGCGGCGAGCGGTCGCGGGCGCGCCGCGCCGAGGCGGACAGGTTTCGGCGGCCGCTCCGGCGGGCACCATGCCGTATCGGTACGTATGGTCGAACGGGAGTGGGTGAGGATGCCCGCCGTAGCACCGGAAGCCCTGTCGGCAGCACCGGGGAAATCGTCGGCGAAAGACGGCGAATTTCCCGACAGTGGAGCCGGTTGCGGCATCCGCGGCCATCACCTGGAATAGTTGTGACAGCACGCACAGGACCAAGGCGAAAGCGGGGATGTTGGTGACTTCGACGGACGGTGTCAGCGGGGCAGATTTGGCGAAACGACCGCCGACGCCTGCTTCGAGCACCCTCGAGCGTGACGTCCAGACCCTCGAGAAGGCGATCTACGAGGTCAAGCGGGTGATCGTCGGGCAGGACCGGCTGGTCGAGCGGTTGCTCGTCGGCGTACTCGCCAAGGGACACGTTCTGCTCGAGGGCGTCCCCGGTATCGCCAAGACGCTCGCGGTCGAGACCTTCGCCAAAGTGGTCGGCGGTTCGTTCTCCCGCGTCCAGTTCACCCCCGACCTGGTCCCGACCGACCTCGTGGGTACCCGCATCTACCGGCAGGGCCGCGAGGAGTTCGATACCGAACTCGGCCCCGTGGTCGCGAACTTCGTCCTCGCCGACGAGATCAACCGGGCCCCGGCCAAGGTGCAGTCGGCGCTGCTCGAGGTGATGGCCGAACGTCACGTGTCGATCGGTGGCAAGACCTACCCCATGCCCGATCCGTTCCTGGTGATGGCCACCCAGAACCCGATCGAGAGTGAGGGCGTGTACCCGCTGCCGGAAGCGCAGCGCGACCGCTTCCTGTTCAAGGTCGTCGTCGACTACCCCTCCGTCGAGGAGGAGCGCGAGATCATCTACCGGATGGGTGTGACCCCGCCGGAACCGAACCGCATCCTCGAGCCGACCGAACTCATCCGTCTCCAGAAGCTGGCTGCGAACACCTTCGTGCACCACGCGCTGGTCGACTACGTCGTCCGGGTCATCGCCGCGACTCGCGCCCCGGCCGAATTCGGCATGCACGATGTAGCGAACTGGGTGGCCTACGGCGCCTCGCCGCGCGCCAGCCTCGGCATCATCGCCGCCGCCCGCGCGGTAGCGCTCATCCGCGGCCGCGACTACGTGGTCCCGCAGGACGTCATCGAGGTCGTACCGGACGTGCTGCGGCACCGGCTGGTGCTGTCCTATGACGCGCTCGCCGACGAGATCAGCCCGGAGGACGTGATCCAGCGGGTGTTGCAGACCGTCGGGCTCCCGCAGGTCGCCCCGCAGGCCGTGGCTCCGGGCGGCGCCCCGCCCGTCGCCGAGAACGGCAACCGGCCGCCCGCGCCGCCGCAGCAGTCTCCGGCGCCGCAGGTGCCGCAGACCGCCGGCACGAACCAGCCCCAGTGACCCGGCCGCCGGATCCCCGCGCCCGAGACACCGTGCCCGACCCCCATGCCCCGCCGTCGTTCCGTTCGGGCGAGCTGACCGATCCACATCTGACGGCCGCCCTGAAAACCCTGGAACTCACCGTGCGCCGCCGCCTGGACGGCGTGCTGCACGGTGATCACCTCGGTCTCATCCCCGGCCCCGGGTCGGAGCCGGGGGAGGCGCGGGCCTATCAGCCCGGTGACGATGTCCGGCAGATGGACTGGTCGGTGACCGCGCGGACCACCCATCCGCATGTCCGGCAGATGATCGCGGACCGGGAACTGGAGACCTGGATGGTGGTGGATCTGTCCGCCAGCCTGGACTTCGGCACCGGCGCCTGCCAGAAACGCGATCTGGCGGTGGCCGCCGCGGCCGCGGTGACCCATCTGACGATGGGCGGCGGAAACCGGATCGGCGCCGTGGTCGCGACCGGTGAGCAGATGCAACGGATCCCCGCCCGCAGCGGCCGGGTCCACGCGCAATCGTTGCTGCGCAGTATCGCCACCACACCCCATCCGCGCGACGGAGTGCGCGGTGACCTGCGTGGCGCCATCGAATCCTTGCGCCGACCGCAACGCAAACGCGGCCTGGCCGTCGTGATCAGCGATTTCCTCGGGGATATCGACTGGCAGCGGTCGCTGCGGGCCATCTCCGCACGCCATGATCTGCTGGCGGTCGAGGTCCTCGATCGGCGCGATACCGAGCTACCGGATATCGGCGACGTGGTGCTGCACGATCCGGAGACCGGCCGGACCCGCGAGTTCACCGTGACCCCGCAACTGCGCGCCGATTACGCGGCGGCCGCCCAGCGGCACCGGGACGAGGTCGAACAGACCCTGCGCAGTTGCGGTGCCCCGGTGCTCACCCTGCAGACCGACCGGGACTGGATCGCCGATGTGGTCCGGTTCGTCTCCACCCGGCGCCACAGCCTCGGCGCCTCGACCCCGCGGGTGCCACGCCAGTGAGTATTTCGAATTTCGCCGCACCGATCTGGCTCGGATTTCTTGCTGTCATTCTCCTGCTCGCGCTCGGCTATCTGCTGGTGCAGCGCAGCAAGCATCGCCATATGCTGCGGTTCAGCAATATGGAGCAACTCGAGAAAGTCGCTCCCAACCGGCCCGGTTTCTGGCGCCACCTGCCGATCGTGCTCGTGATCGTCGGCATGGTGTTCGCCACGATCGGCGCGGCCGGACCGACCGCCGAGAAGAAGGTTCCCCGCAACCGGGCGACCGTGGTGCTGGTCATGGACGTTTCGCTGTCCATGGAGGCCACCGACGTCTCGCCGAACCGGCTGCAGGTGGCGCAGGAGGCGGCCAAGAACTTCGCCGACGGCCTCACTCCGGGCATCAACCTGGGGCTGGTGACCTACGCCGGCACCGCGTCGGTGCTCGTGTCGCCGACCACGGACCGGGGTTCGGTGAAAGCCGCCATCGACAACATCAAGCTCGCCGAGCGGACTGCCACCGGTGAAGGGATCTTCACCGCATTGCAGTCCATCGAGACCCTCGCCTCGGTGCTCGGCGGCTCCGAAACGCCGCCGCCGGCCCGTATCGTCCTGATGTCCGACGGTAAGCAGACCGTGCCCGATTTCGAGGACGTGGACAATCCGCGGCACGAGTTCGTCGCCGCGCGACTGGCCGAGACCAAGAAGATCCCGGTCTCCACGATCTCGTTCGGCACCAAATGGGGTGTGGTCGAGATCCCGCGTGAGGACGGCGGCACGGACCAGGTCGATGTGCCGGTGGACGACGAGGCGATGCAGGAGATCGCGCGCCTGTCCGGCGGTGAGTTCTATACCGCCTCCAGCCTGCAGGAACTGTCGAGCGTCTACGACACCCTCGAGGAGCAGATCGGCTACGAGGTCACCCGGGGCGACGCCAGCCGTCCGTGGTGGCTGCTCGGACTGCTGACCACGCTGGCCGGGGTGGTGGTGGCGCTGGTGCTGCGCCAGCGGCTGCCCTGACGGCCTCGTGAGAAGCATTGGCGCCGTGCGGTTCTCGCGAGGATCCGCACGGCCGGCGAAACGTCGCCGACCCCGCCGGGGATGAGTCGATATCGCGCTGCGGGCCGGGTGAAACCCGGCCCGCAGCGCTGTGTCCGCCTTGTACGACCTGCACAAGTTCGCGGGCGAAATATCGGTGGACGTCCCATGAGAGCACCACCGAGGCAGCCAGGTAGGTTTGTCCCCATGTCGAACTTCACAGCACGCTCGGTCCTGGTGACCGGCGGTAACCGCGGAATCGGGCTCGCGGTGGCGCAGCGTCTGCACGCCGACGGTCACAAGGTGGCCGTCACCCATCGCGGTTCGGGCGCCCCCGAGGGCCTGCTCGGGGTGAAATGCGATGTCACCGACAGCGATTCGGTGGACCGGGCGTTCGCCGAGGTGGAGGCCGCGCAGGGTCCGGTGGAGGTGCTGGTCGCCAATGCCGGGATCACCGATGACACGCTGCTCATGCGGATGAGCGAGGAGCAGTTCACCAAGGTGGTGGACGCCAACCTGGCCGGCGCCTTCCGGTGTGCCAAGCGGGCCAACCGCGCGATGCTGCGCGCGCGATGGGGCCGGATGATCTTCCTCGGCTCGGTGGTCGGGTTCTCCGGTCAGGCCGGGCAGATCAACTACGCGGCCTCGAAGGCCGGTGTCGTCGGCCTGGCGCGTTCCATCACCCGTGAGCTGGGCTCCCGTTCGATCACCGCCAATGTCGTCGCGCCCGGGTTCATCGAGACCGATATGACCAAGGATCTCCCCGAGGACATGCGGGATATGGCGAAGAAGTTCATTCCGCTCCAGCGGCTCGGTGCGCCCGAGGACGTGGCGGCGGTGGTCAGCTTCCTCGCCTCCGAGGACTCCGCCTACGTCTCGGGTGCGGTGATCCCGGTGGACGGCGGTATGGGCATGGGGCACTGACGCCTCTTCTTCGTTCAGGACAGATCGAAAGCCGCGCCGATACCCGTACCGGGTCGGCACCTCGACCGGGCGCGGCGGGACACGACACCACACTCAGGAGAATCGACAACTCATGGGCGGATTGCTCGAAGGCAAGACGATCCTCGTCACCGGCATCATCACCGATGCCTCCATCGCGTTCCACGCGGCGGCCATCGCGCAGAAGGAAGGGGCCAAGGTGATCATCACCGGCCTCACCGAGCGGTTGCGGCTGATCGACCGGATCGCCAAGCGGCTGCCGGAGGAGGTGCCGCCGGCCATCGGCCTCGACGTCACCAACGACGAGGACCTGCGCAAACTGCCCGACGAGCTCCGCCGCCTCGCGCCCGAGGGGATCGACGGGGTGCTGCACTCGATCGCCTTCGCCCCGAAGACCCTCATGGGCCCCGACGCGCTGCCGTTCCTGGACGGTCCGAGTGCGGACGCGGCGAAATCGTTCGAGATCTCGGCCTGGAGCTACGCCGCGCTTGCCCGCGCGGTGCTGCCGGTGATGAACGAGCGTGGCTCGATCGTCGGGATGGATTTCGACCCCCGCACCGCCATGCCGTACTACAACTGGATGGGTGTGGCCAAGGCCGCGCTGGAATCGGTGAACCGGTACGTGGCACGCGAGGTCGGTTACGCGAAGAAGATCCGGTCCAACCTCATCGCGGCCGGCCCGGTCAAGACGCTGGCCGCCAAGGCGATCGCGGGGACCGCCACCGATGACGCGAAGCAGCTGAAGCAGCTCGACACCTACTGGGACGGCGCCTCGCCGATCGGCTGGGACGGCGGCGCCGAAGTGGTCGGTAAATCGATCGTCGCGCTGCTGTCGGACTGGTTGCCCGCGACGACCGGATCGATCATCTACGTCGACGGCGGAGCCAGCCACAACACCTGGTTCCCCGAGAACATGCCGCAGGACTGACGAACCGGCCGGAGAGGAGACACCGTGGCCCGCGCGGCCGACGCACTGCTGCTGCTGTCCTTCGGAGGTCCCGAGGGTCCCGACGATGTGCTGCCGTTCCTGGAGAACGTGACGCGCGGCCGGGGTGTCCCCCCGGAACGGCTCGCCGAGGTCGCGCAACACTATCTGCACTTCGGTGGAGTGTCGCCGATCAACGCCCTCAACCGCGACATCATCGCCGCGGTGGAACGGGAGCTGGCCGCCGCCGGCAGGCGGCTACCGGTGTACTTCGGTAACCGCAACTGGCATCCGATGGTGGAGGACACGCTGGCGCGGATGACCGCGGACGGCGTCCGGTCGGCACTGGTGTTCCCCACCTCGGCCTGGGGCGGCTACTCCGGGTGCCGTCAGTACGACGAGGACATGGTCCGGGCCCGCGCCGCGGTGGGCCCGGATGCCCCGCATCTGGTGAAGCTGCGTCAGTACTTCGATCACCCGCTGTTCGTGGCCGCCTTCGCCGACGCCGTACGGGCGGCGCGCGACACCCTGCCCGCCGCGCATCGGGAGGTCGCCCGGCTGGTCTTCACCGCGCATTCGGTACCGGTGAGTGCCGATATCGCGGCCGGCCCGCCGGCCGACGGGGGGCGCCTCTACAGCCGGCAGGTCGCCGAGGCGGCCCGGTTGTGTGCCGCCGCGGCAGGTTTCGACGATTACGACGTGGTCTGGCAATCGCGTTCGGGCCCGCCGCATATCCCGTGGCTGGAGCCGGATATCGTCGACCATCTGGAGACGCTGGCGGACAAGGGTTTCGAATCCGTGATCGTCTGTCCGGTCGGCTTCGTCTCCGACCATCTCGAGGTGATCTGGGACCTGGACAACGAGGCCGCCGAGAAAGCCGGTGAACTCGGTCTGTCCTTCGCGCGGGCCGCGACACCCGGCACCGATGCACGGTTCGCCGAGATGGTGGTCGAGTTGATCGATGAACATCTGAGCGAGGTCTCACCGCGCCGGCTCGGCACCGTGCCCGGATACGGGTGCACGGTCGACGGCGACCTCTGCGCCGTCGACTGTTGCGCTCCGCCGCGTCGGCCCGCGGGCCGGTGAGTCGGCCGGCGGCCGCGGGCCGCGGGGAGAGCGTGCCGCGGTACCGGTGGTGGACTGCCGGACCGTGGCCGGTCGGTCAGTAGTCGAGCGCGTGCTCCGGTTGGCAGACGAGCATGGGCGAGGGCAGATAGCGGACGACGGCGTCCGGGAGCGCGTCGATATCGCCCCCGTGCCGCGCCGTATCGCACAGCACCGGGACGGCCTCACCGAGGCGCGTGACGGAGCGGATGCGGTCGTGCAGCTCCTCGGGCGGGATCCTGCGCGGCCCGCGGGCATCTTCGGGATCCCCGTCGTCCTGTTCGGTCACCGCGGCCACCAGGTCGCGGTACCACTGTTCGGCGACTTGCCAACGGCCGCCGTAGAATTCGGCGGCCATCGGTTCGAGCGCCCACATCGGGACCAGGTCGATGACACCGGTGAATCCGGGGCCGACGCCGAGCGGTAGGTGCAGCGTCAGCGGCCGCGCCCCGCGCGTCTCGGTAATGGCGCGAACACAACGGTCGAAGTCGGCGGCGGGATGATCGAGGCCGGTGACCAGGCACAACCGCGCCACCTGATGGTCGTCGGCCATCCGCAGGATCGTTTCGAGTCGCGCGGCGCTCGCCATCGCGGCGTTCAGGACCACGACAGCCCCGTCGGCCACCCGGATGGACCGTTCCAGATCCGCGATGGGCGCGTGACTCGACAACTCGGCTACGCGGATCATGCATTCGACGTCTCCTGGCGCCCGGTGGACCACGGTGGCCGAGCGGCCCCCCGTGTACCCGTGGAGCAGGCGCCGGACCACCCGCGCCGTCTCGGCGGGCTCCCCGGCGATCGTGACGTTTCGGATCGACTGCGGGTCGACGGCTCTGCTATCCATCGCGCTTCACGGTACCGCTGCCGGTACCTCGGCGGAGGCGATTTCCACGCAGAAATGGAACGTGTTCCTGTCCCGAAATAGAACGTGTTCCTATAGTGTCGGACTGTGCAGAAGGAACAACGCCCGGCGGTACCGGACTGGTTCACCACGGACGACGGCACGCCACGTCTGGTGGGAAGTCGCTGCGATGTGTGCGGCACACCGTATTTCCCGCGGAACACACTGGCCTGCCGCAATCCGCAGTGCGCGAGCCCGAAGGACGGCTCGGAACTGTCCGAATACCTGTTCTCCACGCGGGGCCGGATCTGGTCCTACGCGGACGCCCGGTACAAGCCGCCCCCGCCCTATGTCTCACCCGATCCGTTCGAGCCGTACGTCGTCGCGGCGGTGGAGCTCGAGCTCGAGCAGATGGTGATCCTCGGGCAGGTCGTGCGCGGACTCACGGTGGACGACCTGGCCGTCGGAATGCCGGTAGAGCTCACCCTCGGTGTGCTCTACACCGACGAGGAAGCCGATCACACGGTATGGATGTGGAGGCCGATCGATGACCGACGGTAATGATCGTGATATCGCCGTTCTCGGTGCCGGAATGCACCAGTGGGGTAAGTGGGGACGCAATTTCGTCGAATACGGTCTGGTCGCGGCCCGCGCGGCACTCGCCGATGCCGGTGTCGACCACCGGGATGTCGGCTATATCGCCGGCGCGGACACGATCCGCAACGGCTACCCCGGTTTCGTCGCCGGGGCGACCTTCGCCCAGGCACTGGGCTGGTCGGGTGCGCGCATCTCGAGTAGCTACGCCGCCTGTGCCTCCGGTGCGCAGGCCATCGCCAATGCCCGTGCCCAGATCCTGGCCGGGCTGACCGATGTGGCGCTGGTGGTCGGCGCGGACGCCGCCCCCAAGGGCTTCTTCCAGCCGGTCGGCGGCGAACGCCGCGACGATCCGGACTGGCTGCGTTTCCACCTGCTCGGCGCCACCAACCCCATCTACTTCGCGCTCTACGCCCGCCGCCGGATGGCGCTGCACGGCGCCACGCTCGACGACTTCGCCGCGGTGAAGGTCAAGAACGCCAAACACGGACTGAACAATCCGTACGCCCGCTACCGCAAAGAGGTGGCGGCCGAGGAGGTCGCGGCCTCGGCCGTCGTCTCCGACCCGCTGCGGCTGCTCGATATCTGCGCGACCAGTGACGGCGGCGCGGCCCTGGTCCTGACGTCGATGGAGTACGCCCGCCGGCACGGCATCGGTGACCCGGTCCGTATCCGGGCACTGTCGACGGTCACGCCCACATTCCCGAAAACGGTCCTCGACCTGCCGGATTTCGCGACCGATTCGGCCGTGGCGGTCGAACCCGCGCCGCACACGTTCCGGTCCGCCATCGCGCACGCTGCGTACGAGGAGGCCGGTCTCGGGCCCTCCGACCTGTCCTTCGCGGAGGTTTACGACCTCTCCACCGCACTCGAGCTGGACTGGTACGAGGATATCGGGCTCTGTGAGACCGGCGGTGCCGAGGAACTGCTGCGCAGTGGCGCCACGACGCTGGGTGGGCGGATACCGGTGAACCCCAGCGGCGGCCTCGCCTGTTTCGGTGAGGCGATCCCCGCGCAGGCGATCGCGCAGGTCTGCGAACTCACCTGGCAGCTGCGCGGGCAGGCCGACGGCCGCCAGGTGGAGAACGCCCGGGCGGGTATCGCGGTGAACCAGGGTCTGTTCGGCCACGGGTCGGCGCTCATCGCTTCCCGCTGAGGCGGACAGCTCGGCATCCCGATCCAGCGGTCGTGGCGTGTCGGGGCCCGCTGTGCGCGGCGGGCCCCCAGGGCGCGGATCAGCGGGATTGCGGCGCGGCGGTGTGTACCGCGACGAGACGGGCCGCGCGGATGGCGTCCCACAGGGGCCGCAGCAGGGTCTCGTGGGCGGTGGCGGCGCTGGCCGATGTCGGTGCGGAGGCGGGCTCGCGCTGGGCCACCGTCAGGATCGCCGCCACGTGGTCGGCCGAATCCAGGATCCGTTTGGCGCGCAACGGGACGCACTCGGGATAGATGTGCCGCGAATAGTCGGCGAGTTCGGCCTCGATGAGTTCGCGTGGATCGGAGTCACCGGCGCCGAGGCCGGTGGTGTGCAGGCGCATCAGCGCGTCCGCCGCGTCCCGGACGGCTTCGCGCATCGCGTATTCGGCCTCGCCGAGCGACATATCGGGGCCGGCTGCGCGCGGCATCGGCACGCTGTAGACGGTCCACTGCAGGGTGTCCTCGTCCACCGGGTAGGGAATGAGCCCGGTGCCCTCGGCGCCCGGAACACCCAGCAGGATGCCCTCCCCGGATTCCACCGCGTCGGCGGCGAAGGCGGTGCCGGCCGGCAGGCCGCGGACATCGCCGGGCACCGGCAGCACCAGGCGCAGCTCCGCTCCGGGGACGGCCAGTTCCTCACGAATCAGTTTGAGCAACGGCATGACTCCGGTGCCGTTCGCGTTCCCGTGCGCGGACCACGGCAGGTCGGTGCGCCCGCCGGTGACCGGGTCCCCGGCCGCGAGCGTATGCCGCGACGCCCAGGCGTGCAGCGCCTCGAGCACGTCGTCGGGCGCGCTGCGACCCGCGAGCCACGATCCGGCCCACAGCGTGAGGGTGGCACTGGGAGAGCACATAATCATCGAGCATAAAGGGTGTCGGCGACCGGCGGGCAGCCTCTGCGCAGGCTGTTTCCGAGGGTTAGAATGGTCCGCCCGGTTCGGTCACGAAGTCGATCAGCCGTTCCACCGCGCCGAGTAACGGGGCCTCCAGATCGCGGAACGAGTTCACCGCCGAATACACCCGGCGCCAGCCCTCCTGCGGCGTGCCCCAGCCGAGCCGCCGGCACACTCCGGTCTTCCAGTCCTCGCCACGCGGCACCCGCGGCCACTCCGGGATGCCCAGCACCGTGGGCTTCACCGCCTGCCAGACATCCACGTACGGGTGCCCGGTGACCAGGACGTGCTCGCCGAGGCCGGTGGTCAGCCGGGTCTCCTTGGATCCGGTGACCAGGTGATCGACCAGGACACCGACTCGTCTACCGGGGCCGGGGCCGAAATCGGTGAGCCGGGCGCCGAGATTGTCCAGCCCCTCGAGATGTTCGACCACCACACCCTCGACCCGCAGATCGTGGCCCCAGACCCGTTCCACGAGCGCCGCGTCGTGTACGCCCTCGACCCAGATCCGGCTGGGCGCGGCCACTTTCGCCCGTAGCCCCTCGACCCGGGTGGAACCCGATGCGGAGCGTTCGGGCCGGGCGGGCGCGGGTGCCACGGGCCGGACGAGCGTGACCGGCTCCCCGTCGATCAGGAATGCGGCCTCCCGGAGTGCGAACAGGCGTACCGCGCCGCGGGCGTCCTCCAGCTTCACGAAATCACCGTCGTAGCTGCGGTCGAATCCGACCACTGCGCCGCAGAACCCGCTGGCCGCGTCCTCGACCACCAGATCGGGGTCGGCGGACACCCGCGGGACGGTGCGCCGTGCGGTGCGCGGATGGCCGGAGAAGATGTCACCGTATCGATCGCTCACCGGCCCGAACGTAGTGCACTCGCCGCCGCCGTGGCGGTCCGCGGTCCGGGGGTGTCGCCGGTCCGGCCCCGGGACAGCGGATAGCGCACTATGGTGGGCGGTGTGGCCGCACTTGTCTGGTTGGTCGCCGGCATACTGCTGGCGGCTGCGGAGATGTTCGTCGGCGAACTGACTCTGCTGATGCTCGGTTCCGCCGCGCTGCTCACCGCGGGGGTGAGCTTCCTCGCCGACACCGCACCGGTGGTCGACGCGGTGGTGTTCGCCGTCTCCGCGGTGGTACTGCTGCTGGGGGTCCGGCCGGTTCTGTTGCGGCGCTTCGGGACTCCGCCGCCCACGCTGACCAATGCCGACGCTCTGCCGGGTCGGACCGCGCTGGTGCTGGAACCGGTGGGTGAGCACGCCGGTCTGGTGAAGTTGGGCGGCGAGGTGTGGACCGCGCGTTCTCTGGATCCGGCGGAGCAGTACCCGGAGGGCGCGACCGTGTACGTGATGAAGATCGACGGCGCGACCGCCGTCGTCTGGAAAGGGCCGTAATGGCTGCACTCATAATCGTCCTGGCACTGGTATTGCTCGCGGCGGTGGTCGTGTTCAAATCCATCGCACTGGTGCCCCAGGCCGAGGCGGCGGTGATCGAACGGCTCGGCCGGTACTCCCGGACGGTCTCGGGACAGCTGACCTTCCTGATCCCGTTCGTCGACCGGATCCGCGCCAAGGTCGATCTGCGCGAACGGGTGGTGTCCTTCCCGCCGCAACCGGTGATCACCCAGGACAATCTGACCCTGCAGATCGACTCGGTGGTGTATTTCCAGGTCACGCAGCCGCAGGCCGCGGTCTACGAGATCTCCAACTACATCGCCGCCGTCGAACAGCTCACCGTCACCACGCTGCGCAATGTGGTCGGCGGGATGACGCTGGAGGAGACACTGACCTCCCGCGACCAGATCAACAACCAGCTGCGCGGAGTACTCGACGAAGCCACCGGCCGCTGGGGTCTGCGAGTGGCGCGGGTCGAGCTCAAATCCATCGATCCGCCGCCGTCGATCCAGGAATCGATGGAGAAGCAGATGAAGGCGGACCGGGAGAAGCGGGCCATGATCCTCACCGCCGAGGGCACCCGGGAATCGCAGATCAAAACCGCCGAGGGCGCCAAACAGGCGCAGATCCTGTCGGCCGAGGGTGCGAAGCAGTCGGCGATCCTGTCGGCCGAGGGTGAGCGGCAGAGCCGGATCCTGCGTGCCCAGGGTGAACGCGCCGCCTCGTACCTGCAGGCCCAGGGTCAGGCCAAGGCCATCGAGAAGGTCTTCGCGGCGATCAAGTCCGGTAAACCCACACCCGAACTGCTGGCCTACCAGTACATGCAGACCCTGCCCATGGTCGCCCGCGGCGACGCGAACAAGGTGTGGCTCGTGCCGAGCGACTTCGGCAAGGCGCTGGAGGGTTTCGCGAAGAACTTCGCGACGCAGGGGGAGGACGGAGTGTTCCGGTACGAGCCGCCCGCCGACGAGGAGGTCCCCGGCAAGCCGGGCGACGATTCCGACGAGGTGGCCGATTGGTTCGATACCAGCACCGATCCGGCGGTGGAGCGGGCGGTCCGCGCCGCGGAGTCGGTCGCCCGGACCCCGGTCGACACCGCCGCGCCGGTGACGACCACCAAACCGGGTCAGCCCGCCGGACCGGCGGCCCTGCCGCCGCAGCAGCCCGCACCCGGGATCGCACCGCAGCAACCCGGCGTCCCGCCGCAGCAGCACCCGGGCCGGTAGGCGCGGCGCCGGGATCGCCACCGCGGGCGATTCCGGCGGGTTCGCCGAACAGCACGCGCCCGACCGGCACCTGGGTCATAATCGGAACCCACTGCCGGACAAGCGCATCGGGGGATCGTGAGAACACGTCGTGCCGTGCTCCGGACGGCCGCGCTCATGCCACTGCTGGTCGCCTGCTCACCGGATGTGCTGCTCGGCGATCGGGCAGCGGTCCGGGTGGCGGTCGCCTGGAGCGGTCTGGAATTGACGGCTTTCCGGTCGGTGCTCGACGCCGCGGCCCTGCCGGCGCCGGTCGAGGTGGTGCCGCTGGGGGACGAGATCGGCACCGCGCTCACCGCGCGCGGCCGGTCGGCACCGGATATCGTCATGCTGCCACAGGCCGGGCAGGTCCGGGATCTGGTCACCGCCGGGCGGTTGCGGGAGGCGCCGGCGGATCTGTGGTCCGGCCCGGACGGGCCGCGTTACGGCGAGCAGTGGCGGCAACTGTGCCACTATGAGGGCCGGGTCTACGGGGTGCCGTTCAAGGCGAGCGGAAAATCGCTGATCTGGTACGACCGGGACGGTTTCGCCGCGTCCGGGCTGGGGGATCCGGCCGGTTGGACGGTCGACGACTGGCTCGCGGGGGTGCGCGAAACCGCCGGGTCGTCCCGGCGGCTGCTCGCCCTGGGTGCCGCCGACGGCTGGGTGCTCACCGACCTGTTCGAGAATCTGCTGCTGGCCGAATCGCCGCAGGTGTATCGCGACCTGGGCGCCGGGTTGCGGACCTGGGACGCGGCGCCGGTGTACAAGACCTTCACCCGGCTGGGTGGGCTGTGGGGTATCCGGGACGGATTACCGGGTGGGTTGGGCACCGCGCTGACCGAACAGTTCGCCGACGCGGTACGGGATGTTTTCGAGCACCGGCGGGCGCTGGCGGTGGCGGCGCCGGATTTCGCCGAGCCGGTGGTACGCGACGCGCTACGGCGGTCGGGGCGGACCGGAGAAGCGGCCACGGTGGTGCCCTTTCCGGGCGTGCGCCCGGGCGGGGAGACCCCGCGCATCGTGGGCGGCGATGTGATGGTGCTGACGCGCTCGGCGGATCCACGCGCGGACGCGGTGGTGGCCGCGCTGGCGGCCGAGCAGGCGCCGGTGCCGTGGATCGAACAGGTCGGCGGGTTCCTCGGCCCCAACCTGCACACCCGGGCTCGCTATTCGAGCTGGTCGGCGCCCATCGCCGCCGCACTGGCCGACTGGCCGGATTTCGATCTGTCCGACCGTATCGGCGCGGTCGGCGGTCGTGACGGATTGTGGCGGGTGCTCACCGAATTCCTGCTCACCGTCGGTGACACCGGCGGTGATATCGCTGCCGCCGCCGCGACCGCCGTCACCACCCTGGGGCGTTTCGAAAGAGGTTGGCGATGACCGCGGCACCGGAATTCGAGGCACACGGCCTGCGGGTGGAACTGCCCCTCGGGCCGATGCACGGGCCGCTGGAGCCCGGGCGCCCGCCGCAGCGCGGTATCACCCTGGTCGCCTGCCTGCCGGCCGTGCTGCTCCTGACGCTGCTGCTGGTACCGGCGGCCGGTACCGCCGTGCTGGCCGTGCGCACCCGATTGTGGCCGGTGGTGGGTTGTGTGGTGGCGGCAGTCGCGTTCGTGGCCGCGACGAAGGCGGCCCGCCGCGGTGCGAACCGGCGTCTGTGGGCGCTTCCGGCGCTGGCCGGCGCGGTGTCGATCGCCGTGCTGTACTGGTCGGACGAATCGTACGCGCGCAGCCTGTACTGGATGGCGTTCGCGGCCGCGCTGCTGGTCACGGCGATGCTGCTGGCCTGGTGGAGCCGGCGCAGCCGGGGGTTGTGGCTGCCGCTGATCGTGCCGTTCGGTATCTCGGCGATCGTGTCCGGGGTGGCGTTCCGCTTGATCTTCCAATACACCGGCGCGCGGCTGGGTTTCGACGGCTTCCCGGGGTACCGCGCCTGGTTCGTGGTGATGCTGGGGTCGGCTTTTCTGTGGACCTGGCTCGGGTTCCTGATCGGGGTGTTCCGGGCAGGTATCCGAGCCCTCGAGCGCGACCCCGTGCGCTGGACCCGGCTCCAGGAGAAGGCCGGGCTCACGCTGATATGGCGGCTTTTCGCCCTGCAGCGGCCGATCGTCCTGGTGGCCGGACTGGTGGTGGGGGTCGCCGCGGCGCGGGTATTCGACGTGGTGCTCATCGGCGTACCGGGCTCGGTCCGATACCAGGTGGACAGCGCGACCGTCTCGTGGTGGCGGCTGGCGACCGACCCCGCCACCGCGGGCGAGGCCGCCGCCTACGCCCTCCCGCTGGCCGTCTTGCTGGGAGCGGCGGCCTGGGCGCTGCAGACCGACCTCCGGGACCGTCGCGCCGGTTTCCCGCCCGCCGCCCATCCCGCCGACCGGATGCCCGCCCCACCTGCCGACCATACGGTCGCCGGCCGGGCCCGGGGCGTGGTGATCGGCGCGGTATCGGTGGCCGCGGTGGTACCGCTGGTGGTGCTCGCGGTGGTGGCCTTCCGTGGGCCGGACGGTTGGTCGGCGGCCGCGTTCACCGATGTGTGGCGTGACAGGTGGTTGCTGCATTCGGTCGAGGCGACCTTCTGGGTGGCACTGCTCGCGACCGTTATCGTGGTGGCCGCCGCCGCGCCACTGGCCTACCGGCTCGCGGTGGCTCCCGCCGGATGGGCGACCCGCACCCTCGTCACCGCGCTGGTGGTGCTGGCCGTGCTGCCGGTCCAGGCGTATCTGGGTGCGCTGGACATTTTCATCGACGACCACGGCCTGTCCGGCACCCGGGTGCCGCTCGTGCTCGTGCACGCCGCGGCCGGTCTGCCGATCGCGGTCCTGATCCTGCGCGGCGCGATCGCGGCCCCGCCGGGTAGCCCGGCGGCGGACGCGTTACGCGGGTTGGCGGCCCCGGGCACCATCAGCCGCCGGCTTCTCGATTCGGCGGGCCCGGCGCTGGGCGCGGTGGCGGTACTCGAATTCGTCCAGGTCTGGAACGATTTCATCGTCGGACTGCTGATCAGCGGTGCCGGCGCCTCACCCTGGTCACTGCTGCTGTGGGGGGAGGCGCGACAGTTCGGTGAGAACGCCGCCCAGCTGGCTGCCGGTTCGCTCATCGCGGCCCTGCTACCGGTGGCGCTGGTGCTGGCGACCTGGCGGCGCTGGATCGTGCCCGGCCTCACCGGCGGGGTGCTGCGATGAGAGAACCGCTACCGCGGACCCCGGTCGTCTCGGGGGTGTTGAGCGGTCTGTCGGTGCTGGCCTCGGCCCTGCTGCTGGAATTGGGCCGCAATCTGGTGATGAACTCGTTCGGCGACAGCGCCGAAGTGCAGCTCGTCGCCTCCGGACTGCGCTGGCTGGCGGTGCTACTCGTTGTCCTGGCCCTGGTCTACACCGGTTTCCGGCTGACCGCCGAACGGCGGGACCGGCGCCGGTTGCGGCGCCGCCGCGATCTACTCGCCGATCTGGACGGTCCGCCGCTCACCGGTCCCTCGGCCCCACAACCACTGTCGCCGTCCCCGGAACCCGGCGACGAGCCCGATGACGCACTCGGTGACCACCCGGTCGCGGCCGCTCTGCACGCCTTGCCGGTCACCGAGTACGACGCCGCCACCGTGCACGCGATCCTGACGGCGGTCGGCATGGAATTGGCCGTCCTCCCGGACACCGGGAGCTCGGCGGCCGGGGAGCGGCCGATCGCCCTGGGCGAGCGCTGGACCGCGACCGGACTGCTGGCGCAACTGATCTCGGACGGAGTGCTGATCTGTCATGAGACCCAGCGCTACCGGCTCGTCAGGTATCCGGCGGTACCGGACCGGGCCACCGCGATCGCGGGGCCGATCTGGCAGGCGGCCCTTTTCGCGCTGCTGCGCCACAGCGCCGACCGGGCCACCAGCTGGGCCATCGGGGTCACCACAGTGCCGTTCGGCCCGCGGGCCCGCCGCTGGTTCGCGGTGGAGGAGCCGCGCCTGCGCGCACTGGTGCGCCAGAGCTGCCGCGGTGATTTCGCCGCGGCCATCCCGCCGGCCACGGCCGCCCAGCTGGTTCGCATCGGTGACGCGCTCGGCACCTGGTACGCCGTCGGCCCGGCCGACAACAGCGAAATACGGTCGGTCGCGGCGGATCTGCTCGAACTCGGGCCGGCGGTGCTGGGCGGTCACCACCGGGCCATCGAGTTGCGCGCGGGAACGGCCGAGGAGCCACCACCGTGGCGATGGCGACCCTGGTGGCGACGGGCCACCGGGGTCGGCGCCCGGGCCGAACACGCCGCCGGGCTGGCGCTGCTCGAATCGGCGGACACCCCGCAAAGGCTGGCCGCCGCCGTGGACCGATTGCGCGCGGCATGGTGGCTGCTACCACGTGACGATCGGACGAATCAGGTACGTGTGCTGACCGACCTCGCCGTGGCGCATATTCACCAGGGCCGTCTCGACGCCGCCCAGGATCGGCTGGAGCTGGCGGCACTGCGCGCCCGCGAGGACGAGAACGCCGACGGCTGGGCCCGCGTGCACGAGGTCGCGGGGGCGGTCGCCTGGGCGCGCGGCGAACCGCGTGGCGCCCTGCGCTGCTGGCAGCGCGCCCTGACCGTCTATCGGGCGCTGGCCGACGACAACGGGATCGGGCGGTGCCTGCAGCACCTCGGCGCCGCGATACTGGTCGCCCCCGAGCACGGCGATCTGGTGCTGGAGGTCGATCCGGCCCACGACGTGGCCGAGGTACTGTGCCACGCGCACAGCTGGCTGGCCGAGGCCGGCCGGCGCAATCCCGACGCGGCCCATGTGGGCTACTACAGTGATCACGCCGCCACGATCCGCGAGGTGGCCGAACCGCCGGACTTCGAGCGCTGGCCGCTGGAAGACCGCGAGGAAACGGATCAGCCCTGACCCGCCGCCGGCACGGACAGCACACGGTACAGCCGCCAGGTCGGTTGGTCGTCGCCGTCGTTGGGGATCTCGAGCTCGAGGGTCGCGATCTCCGCGCCGGTCTCGTAGAGCGCCGGATAGCGCACATTGACCGCATCCGAGGTGCCACGGCCGGTGTTCGGCACGGCCAGGTCGCGGCCGGAGAATTCGGCCGATCCGGTCGGGCCGGGAAGCTGCGGTGCGGCCGTATCCACCGGCTGGGGATTTCCGGGGCCGGCGGTGAGCGCCACCACCACCGCCGGCCGGGGGATCATGGGCGCGGTGTCGCCTCCGACGGTCGGTCGAGGACGGTCACCGGTTCCGCCACCGCCGGTTTCCACCGCTGATCGATCACCAGGCCCAGCAACCCGGCGGCGATGCAGGCGATCGAGACCCCCACCATCACCGGATGGGTGCCGCCGGTCAGCGCGTCGGCCAGGATGACGGTGGCGGCGGTGCCGGGCAGGATCCCGATCACCGTCGCGCCCAGATACGGCCAGAAGCGGATCGAGGACAGGGCGCAGGAATAGTTGACCACCGAGAACGGTGCGAAGGCGATCAATCGGAGCGCGCCCACGGCCAGCCAGCCCCGCCGGTGCAGACGCTCGTCCACGATCCGCACGGTGGGATGGTCGAGATACATGCCCACCCGCTCTCGTCCGTAGGCGCGCGCCAGCAGAAAGGCGGCCGCGGCGCTGAGCACGGTGGCACCCACGGCCACCGCGAGCCCGACCACGGGTCCGAACAGCAGGCCCGAGGCCACCGTGAACACGGTCCGCGGGAGGGGCGCGATGGTGATCAGGGTGTGTGCCACGAAGAACAGCACCGGGAAGTAGGGACCGGCCTGCCCGGCCCACTGCTGGATCTGCTCGGGGCTCGGCAGGGGGGTCAGCAGTGCCGCCGCGCAGACGAGGGCGGCGCAGCACACTAGCAGGACCAACCGTCGGTCGCGGAGGATTCGGGACACCGGCCGAGGTTACCGGTCGGCCGGCGGGGGCTCGCCGATCGGTGCGGAAGCGATCGCGTCGGGGCCCGGGCGGCGGCCGGACCGTCCACGGCATGCGGCCGGTGGGCGGAGCACGCAAGGCACACCCCGCCGCAGGAGGTCGTTGTCGCGGTCCCCGCCGCCGCGCAGACCACCGATCGGAACGCGCTGTGCCGCCCGCGCGCCGGTGGTTTCTTCGGTTGGGCCCGTGTCGCGGACGCCGATGAGCAGGCGCGACGATGTCGGCCGCCGCGAGGTTACTCGCTGGTAGTGGTGGCCACGGACGATGCCGTACGGGCATCCCGCTAGCATCGGAGGAGCGGGCTGAATGCCCGTTAACCAAAGTATTCGCTGAGCTGGGCGGATGCCAAGGTACCCGCGCACACCTGTGGTGCGCTTGTACTGGAACGACAATGAGGGAACAGGGTATGCCGATTGCTGCAGAGCCCGCGGCCGGAGCTGATCCGTCCTCGTCCGCGGTGCCCGAATATCCCGCCTGGCGCAAGGGTGTGGCGGGAGTGCTGGCCAAGACCCGCAAGGTCGACGCGGCCGAACTCGGTGCGGAACCCGAAAAGCTACTGAACCAGTCCACCTACGACGGGCTGAGTATCGCGCCGCTGTACACGCGCCGGGACGAGCTGCCCGAGCAGCCGCTGCCCGGCGCCTATCCGTTCGTCCGCGGCGGCGACGCCACCCGTGATGTCCACCGCGGCTGGTTCGTGAGCGCCCGGATCGGCGCCGCCGACGCCGCGTCCGCCAACCGGGAGATCACCGGCGGGCTGGAGAACGGTCTGAGCGCCGTGGAACTCGGGGTCGGTGCGCACGGTGTGCCGGTGACCGATATCCCCGCCGCTCTCGACGGTCTGCTGTTCGAGCTGGCGCCGCTTGCCCTGCGCGCCGGGACCGAGACCGCGGCGGCGGCCGCGGCGGTCTACGAGGTGCTCGACCGGTACTCGGCGCCCGATCGTGCCGCCATCCGGGTGACCCTCGGCGCGGCACCCCTCACCAGCATGTTCGCCGGAACCGAGGATATCGGGCTTGCCGAGACCACGGCCCTGGCCGTCGCCGCCGGGCAGCGGCCCGAAACCGTCCGGGCGATCACCGTGGACGGCACCGCCTTCCACGACGCCGGCGCCTCCGACGCCCAGGAACTGGGCGCGGCCGTCGCCGCCGGACTCGAATACCTGCGCGTGCTGGCCGGGGAGATCCCGGTCCCCGAAGCGCTGCGGCAGCTGGAGTTCCGGTTCGCCGCCACCGACGACCAGTTCGCCACCATCGCCAAGTTCCGGGCCGCGCGGCGCCTGTGGGCGCGGGTCGCCCACGCGCTGGGCGCGCCGTCGGAGGGCGCGGCCCCGCAGCACGCGGTGACCTCGGCAGCCATGATGAGCCGGCGTGACCCCTGGGTGAACCTGCTGCGTACCACCCTCGCCGCCTTCGGTGCCGGGGTGGGCGGCGCCGACACCGTCACCGTGCTGCCCTTCGATTCCGCGCTGCCCGCCGGTGAACTCGGCGTCTCCGCGTCGTTCTCCGAACGGATGGCCCGCAACACCCAGCTGCTGCTGCTCGAGGAATCCCATCTCGGACACGTCCAGGACCCCGGCGCGGGTTCGTGGTACGTCGAGCGCTACACCGACGAACTGGCCACCGCCGCCTGGGAGTTCATGCAGGAGCTGGAAGCCGCCGGCGGCTACCGGGCCGCCCTGGACTCGGGCCTGGTGGCCACCCGGATCGCCGAGACGCACACTCGCCGGGAAAGCGATATCGCCCATCGCCGTACGGCCGTGACCGGGGTGAACGAATTCCCGAACCTCGCCGAGGCCCCGCTGTCGGAGGCCGCCCGCACAGCCGGCCCCGGCCGGCGGTACGGCGCCGCTTTCGACGCGCTGCGCGATCGCTCGGATGCCTACCTCGCGGCGCACGGCCGTCGTCCGCAAGCGCTGCTGGTGCCGCTGGGCACGGTGGCCGAGCACAACGTGCGGGTCACCTTCATTGCCAACCTGCTGGCGTCCGGTGGTATCGAATCCATCAATCCCGGCCCGCTCGCCGAGAGCGATATCGCCACGGCGGCAAAGGAATCCGGCGCCGCGATCGCGGTGCTCTGCGGTACCGACGCGCGCTACGGCACCGATGCGGCCGGCGCGGTGGAACAATTGCGCGGCGCCGGGGTCGGGACCGTGCTGCTGGCCGGTCCGGAGAAGGTCGTGGCCGGTATCGAGGAGGCCCGGCGTCCGGACGGGTTCCTGGCGGCCCGGATCGACGCGGTCGCCGCCCTGACCGCCCTGCTGGAGAAGGTGGGAGCCTGATGACGACACAGCGAATCGAGCAGGAGGTCGGCAGTTTCGCCGACGTACCACTCACCGAGCCGGGTTTCACCCCCGGCACGGCGGACGAGAGCGCCCGCGATTCCTTCGTGCAGGAGGCGGCCGCGGCGAACAACTACGCGCCCGAGCAACTGGTGTGGTCGACCCCGGAGGGGATCGATGTCCCGCCGGTGTTCACCAAGGCCGATCGTGATGCCGTCGCCGAAGCCGGTTTCCCGCTCGACAGCGTGCCCGGTGTCGCGCCGTTCGTGCGCGGGCCGTACCCGACGATGTATGTGAACCAGCCGTGGACGATCCGCCAGTACGCGGGATTCTCCACGGCCGCGGATTCCAATGCCTTCTACCGCCGTAATCTGCAGGCGGGGCAGAAGGGTCTGTCGGTGGCGTTCGACCTGGCCACCCACCGTGGCTACGACTCCGACCATCCCCGGGTGCAGGGTGATGTCGGCATGGCCGGTGTCGCCATCGATTCCATTCTGGACATGCGCCAGCTCTTCGATCAGATCCCGCTGGACCAGGTCAGTGTGTCGATGACCATGAACGGCGCGGTGCTGCCGATCCTGGCGCTGTACGTCGTGGCCGCCGAAGAGCAGGGCGTGACGCCCGAACAGCTGGCCGGAACCATTCAGAACGATATTCTGAAAGAGTTCATGGTCCGCAACACCTACATCTATCCGCCCAAGCCCTCGATGCGGATCATTTCCGATATCTTCGCCTACACCAGCGCGAAGATGCCGAAGTTCAACTCCATCTCGATTTCCGGCTACCACATTCAGGAAGCCGGGGCGACCGCCGATCTGGAACTCGCCTACACCCTCGCCGACGGCGTGGAGTACCTGCGGGCCGGGATCGACGCGGGCATGGAGATCGACAAGTTCGCGCCGCGGCTGTCGTTCTTCTGGGCCATCGGCATGAACTTCTTCATGGAGGTCGCCAAGCTCCGGGCGGGCCGGTTGCTGTGGAGCGAACTGGTCGCGAAGTTCGATCCGAAGAACCCGAAATCGCTGTCGCTGCGAACCCATTCGCAGACCTCCGGCTGGTCACTGACCGCGCAGGACGCGTACAACAACGTGGCCCGCACCTGTATCGAGGCCATGGCCGCGACGCAGGGCCACACCCAGTCGCTGCACACCAACGCGCTCGACGAGGCCCTCGCGCTGCCGACCGATTTCTCGGCCCGCATCGCGCGCAACACCCAGTTGCTGATCCAGCAGGAGTCCAACACCACGCGGCCGATCGACCCGTGGGGCGGTTCCTACTACGTCGAATGGCTGACCCATCAGCTCGCCGAACGGGCCCGGGCGCATATCGCCGAGGTGGAGGCGCACGGCGGGATGGCCCAGGCCATCGGCGAGGGCATTCCCAAGCTGCGTATCGAGGAGGCCGCGGCCCGCACCCAGGCGCGGATCGATACCGGTCAGCAGCCGGTGATCGGCGTGAACAAGTACCAGGTGGCCGAGGACCACGAGGTCGAGGTCCTCAAGGTCGAGAACTCCCGGGTGCGCGCCGAGCAGATCGAGAAGCTGCGGCAGTTGCGGGCCGACCGTGATCAGGACGCGGTGGACCGGGCGCTGGGTGAGCTCGGTCGGGCCGCTGCCTCGTCCGCGGGCGGAATGGAGAACAACCTGCTGGCGCTGGCCATCGATGCCGCGCGCGCGAAGGCCACCGTCGGCGAGATCTCCGACGCGCTGGAGAAGGTCTACGGCCGGCATCAGGCCGAGATCCGTACGCTGTCCGGTGTGTATCGCGACGAAGCCGGCAAGGTCACCAACATCACCACCGCCGGGGATCTGGTGGACGAGTTCGCCGAGGCCGAGGGCCGGCGTCCGCGCATCCTGGTCGCGAAGATGGGCCAGGACGGGCACGACCGCGGCCAGAAGGTGATCGCCACGGCCTTCGCCGATCTCGGGTTCGACGTCGATGTGGGCCCGCTGTTCCAGACCCCCGAAGAGGTGGCCCGCCAGGCGGCGGACAACGACGTGCACGTCGTCGGTGTGTCCTCGCTGGCCGCCGGTCACCTCACGCTGGTGCCCGCCCTGCGGCAGGCACTGGCCGATGTCGGCCGGCCCGACATCATGGTCATCGTCGGCGGGGTCATCCCGCCCGGTGACTTCGACGAGCTGTACGAGGCGGGCGCTGCGGCGATCTTCCCGCCGGGCACCGTGATCGCCGACGCGGCGATCGATCTGCTGCGCAAGCTCGGTGCCGCGCTCGGGCACGAACTCGGTTCCGGCGGCAGCGAATCCGGGGTCGAATCCCAGGGATGAGCGCACGTGTCGTCGACGTGGAAGCACTCGCGCAGGCGGTCCGCTCCGGTGAGCGGGCCGCCCTCGCGCGGGCGATCACCCTGGTGGAGTCCACCCGGGCCGACCATCGGGACCAGGCGCAGCAGCTGCTGCTGCGATTGACCCCGGAAACCGGTGCGGCACTGTCCAATCGGGTCGGGATCACCGGGGTGCCCGGGGTGGGTAAATCGACCTTCATCGACTCCCTCGGTATGCAGCTGATCGGGCAGGGGCATCGGGTCGCCGTGCTGGCGGTGGATCCGTCGTCCACCCGCACCGGCGGTTCGATTCTCGGTGACAAGACCCGGATGGCGCGGCTGTCGGTGGAGGAGAACGCCTTCATCCGCCCGTCGCCGACGGCGGGCACCCTCGGCGGGGTGGCGAAGGCGACCCGCGAGACGATCGTGCTGCTCGAGGCGGCCGGGTACGACGTCATCCTGGTGGAAACCGTCGGTGTGGGGCAGTCCGAGGTGACCGTGGCGAACATGGTCGATGTCTTCTGCTTCCTCACCTTGGCGCGCACCGGAGACCAGTTGCAGGGCATCAAGAAGGGTGTCCTGGAACTGGCCGATCTGGTCGCAGTGAACAAGGCCGACGGTAAGCATGAGATCGAGGCGAAATCGGCGGCCCGGGAACTGTCCGGGGCGCTGCGGCTGATCCATCCGCACGACGCGCTGTGGCGGCCGCCGGTGCTGACCATGAGCGGCTTGGAGGGGGTCGGTCTGGAGAAGTTCTGGCAGACCGTGCTCGAACACCGCCGGGTGCTCACCGACGCGGGCGAGTTCGCCGAGAAACGCCGCCGTCAGCAGGTGGATTGGACCTGGACCATGGTGCACGACCAGTTGCTTCGCCGGCTGGCCGACAACCCGAAGGTGAAGGCGCTGCGCGGCGAAGTGGAGCGCGATGTCCGCGCCGGGACCCTGACCGCGGCGCTGGCCGCGGAGCGGCTGTTGGACGCCTTCGACAGCTAAAAAAGTTTCCGCCATGGAAATCTTTCCATTTCGGAAATTATATGTACCCTGGGTGGCATGGACGATGCCGAACCCGGGCTACGGGCACGCAAGAAACGGGAGACGCGGCTCGCGCTGAGTCTCGCCACCATCCGGCTGTCGATCGAAAAGGGCTGGGACGCGGTCACCGTCGAGGAGATCGCGGCCGCCGTCGGTGTCTCCGATCGCACCTTCCGCAACTATTTCGGCAGCAAGGCCGAAGCCGTGGCCTCGCGGCACCTGGACCGCATGTACGAGATCGGCCGACTGCTGGGCACCCGGCCGGCGGCGGAGCCGCTCTGGACCGCGATCACCGCCGCAGTCCTGCACGGTTTCGGAGTGGGTGAGGGCGATACGCAGGAGGCATGGTCGGGCGATACCCGCTGGGCCGAGGGCGTGGGGGAGATCCTGTCCCGGCCGGCGGTACGCGGTGCGGTCCTGGAGGCCGACGCCCTCGCGCAGCGGGAGCTGGCCGCGGCAGTCGCCGGACGCGTCGGCGCGGATCCCGACCGGGATATGTACCCGAAGCTGGTCGCCGCAGTGGTGGGCTCGGCCTGTGCGGTGGCCACCGAGCACTCCCGGACCACCAGGCCGCCCGCATCCCTCGCCGTCACATTGCGTGCGGCGCTCACCCAGGTGGCCGCCGGGCTGCCCGTACCGAATGCCGGGAGCTGAAATGCGTTACGACGTGATCATCGCCGGGGGCGGCCCGGTCGGGCTGCTGCTGGCCTGCGAACTGGGCCGGTCCGGAATCCGGCCGCTCGTCGTCGAACGCCACGCCGAGGCCGAGACCGAACCCCGGGCCAACGGCCTGGTGGGCCAGGTGGTGCCCCTGATGGACCGGCGCGGGCTGTACGAGCGGCTCAGCGGGAAACCCGGTCCGCCCCGGCCCAACGACAGGTATTTCATGTTCGGCGGGCTGGCCCTCGATCTGAGCCTGCTCGACGGCGGGCCGGTCTACACCCTGCCGATCCCGCAACGCGACCTCGTCGCCGCGCTGAGCGAATACGCCGCCGAACTCGGTGTCGAGATCCGCCGTGGCGCGACGGTCGAGGCCGTCACCAGCGACGGCGACGGGGTGAGGCTGGAGATTTCGGGCCCGGACGGTACGGCGTCTGTGCGCGGCCGCTATCTGGTCGGCGCCGACGGCGCCCACAGTGTCGTCCGCAAACAGCGCGGTATCGGCTTCCCCGGCATCGGATACGACCGCACGACCGCCCGCACGGTCCACGCCTCGATCCCCGCCGACTGGGTCGACCCGGTGACCGGTGAGCTGCGAGTGCCCGGCTTCGGCCCGGTCCGGCCATTCCTGTCGCTGCGTACCGAGCACGGCGGATTCACCTTCGCCCCCTTCGCCGGCCGGCCGCCGATGCTGTCCACCGTCGAATGGGACGAACCCCCGACCGACGAACCGATGACGCTGGCGGAGATGCGGGCCAGTATCGCCCGCGTCCTCGGCGCCGAGATCCCGCTCGGCGAGCCCGTGGGGCCCGGCCCGCATCTACTGCGGCGGCTGCGCGGCGGGCACACCCGGGTGGCCGAACGGTTCCGCGACGGCCCGGTCTTCCTGGCCGGCGACGCGGCGCATGTGTACACCGGCGGTGGCGGCCCAGGACTGAACGTGGGGTTGGCGGACGCCGTGGAACTCGGCTGGAAATTGGCCGCGGAGATCGACGGCTGGGCACCGGCCGGTCTGCTCGACAGCTACGACCGGGAACGCCGGCAGGCGGCCACCCGGACGGAACTGGCCGCTCGCGCCCAAGCGGCGCTGCTCGCGCCCGGTGGCGACACCACCGCGTTGCGTACGGTGTTCACCGAACTGCTCACCGACGAATCCGCGGTCGCGCGGGTGGCCGCGATGATCGCCGGGACGGATGTGCGCTACGACATGGGTGTGGTGGACCCGCATCCGCTCGTCGGCTACAGCGCCCCGGACCTCATGCTGCGCGTCGACGGCGGTGTGGTGCGCCTGGCCGAACTGATCCGGCGATACCGGCCGCTGCTGTTGGATCTCGGCGCCAACCGGGCGTGGTCTTCGGCGCTCACCGGCCTGCCGGGCCGGATCGATGTAGTGTGCGCGCGCACCGAGGACACCGCGGCGACCGCCCTGCTGCTGCGGCCCGACGGCCGGGTGGCCTGGGCGACCGAATTCGCACCGGGTCCCGGGCAGATCGCCGAATGCCGTGCCGCGCTGGCGCGCTGGGCCGGGGCCGGTGTGGGGTTCCGGTAGCAATAGGCTCCTTTCTCGCCGCGGTGTGGGGTGGCGGGCACGGCACCGCGGTACTCGCCGAGTATCCGGCGGGTATATGAGTAACCGCAGCTCAGGTTGCCAACGGTGAGGGCGCCGGGCCGTCAGACGTAGGTGTAGGGCAGTGAGTTGCTGGTGCCGTCCAACTCCACGGTGACGGTGACGGGCACTGTGCCCGTTCCCGTCGGAGAGATAGCTGTGATCTGAGTGTCGGAGTCGATGGTGAATGTGGTTGCCTTGGTGCCGAACCGCACGGTCAACGGGCCGACATTACTGAACCCGGAGCCGGTGATCACCACGGAGGTGAATACCGTCGCAGGGCCGGAAGAGGGGGTCAGGGAGGTGAGAACAGCTGCCATGGTCGGACTCCAGCCGAAATAGGATGAAAAGGGTTGTGTGGCAACGGTTGCCGATCTTCTGCCGCATCCGCTACATCCCCAGTAAGCCTCCGGCGATGGCACTTCGGCAAATGATCCACGGTCCGGTTTGGTCCGTTCTTGTCCGGTTTCGATCCGGTGATCCGCGGCGGAGGGCCGGGCCAACTCGCCTGCACGCCCAGTCGGTCCGGAAGATCGCAGGAGACAGGCCGATGGCCTCCATCCCGGTAGTGGAAGCGCGAGCCGCGCGCTGTCCGACCCGCTCACGGGGGCGCGGGTTGCGGCCTCTCACGTGACCACCGTCAGCCGAGGCCGAACCGGTCCGCAGCGGTGCGGTAGCAGACGCGGCGCAACCAGTCCTCGCCCAGTTCGAGCCGCTCCAGGGCCTGGACGGCATGCCGGTAGGGGTAGGGGATATTCGGGAAGTCGCTGCCGAACATGATCCGGTCCCCGTGATCGAGCAGACGGTGCCGGTCGGCTGCCGGGAACGGGACATCGGCCTCGGCGAAATCGGTGAACGCCATGGTGGTGTCCAGGCACAGCTCGGAGTACCGGTCCGCCAGGTCCAGGAAATCCCGGTACTCGGGCATCCCCATATGCGCCACGATCAGCGGCAGGCGCGGAAACCGCCGCAGGACCTCGGCGACCGGTCCGGGGCCGGTGAACGCGCCGGGCGCCGGGCCGGAACCGCAATGGATGACGGTGGGGACACCGGCGTCCTCGAGCAGGCCCCAGACCGGGTCCAGCAGGGGGTCGCGCGGATCGTAGGCGCCGACCTGGACATGGGCTTTGAAGACCCGGGCGCCCTGCTCGACCGCGGCCGCCACATAACCGGCCGCACCCGGCTCGGGATAGAAGGTGGCGGTGTGCAGGCATTCCGGGACGTCGGCGGCGAATTTCGCGGTCCACTCGTTCAACCACGCCGCCATGTCCGGCCGGTGCGGATACACCAGTGCGGTGAACGCGTGAATCCCGAATCGGCGCAGCGTGTCCAGCCGGACCGATTCGTCGGCGCGATAGGTGATCGGCCAGGGCCGCCCGGTGAGCGGACCGACATCGTCGAAATACGCCCACACCTTCCGCAGTACCCGGTGCGGCATGAAATGGGTGTGCACATCGATCATTCCCGGCAATCCGAGCCGTTGCCGGAACCGCGCCAGATATATCTCGTCGGCCGGGACCTCGGTCGCTGCGGAGGTGTTCATGTTCCTCCCTCTCGGTGGGGTCGGACAGAGAATGCCGGGAAGGTCATCGCACCCGGGTGACGGGCTCGCCGACGGGATCCCCTGGGTACAGAGCGCGGGCGTGGTCGCCGATGCGGGCGATCATGCGGTCGAAGAACCGCACGGGGTCGGTGCCGACCACGATATCGGCGTTGGGCGGGCGCCCCCACATCCCGGCCCAATCCGCGATGGTGGCGCCCCGGGTGATGGTGCCGGTGAGCTCGACGTCCACGGTGGCGGGCCGGGTGCGGGCCAGCGCCGGATCCAGGGTCACCGCGGCAGCGAACGGATCGTGCATATGGGCCAGGTAGCCGAGGTCGTATCCGTGGTGGAAATCGAAGTAGAAGCGCACCGCGTCGGTGAGGTACCGGATGATGGGATTGCTTGCCGTCGAACGCGCGGCGGGCGGGTCGGCGGGCGATACCGTCTCGAGCGGGAAGCTACCCGCCCGCTCGGCCAGCCGGATCAGATGGGCGGGCCGCATCTCGATGGTCTCGGTGATGTCGAGGGCGCAGATCAGCGGCCGGCGGTCCGGCGGGGCTGCGGAAAAGGCGTCGAAGACGATCTTCGCGGCCTCGGGGTCGACGTGGATGTTCCACTCGTTGGTCGGTGTGGTGTTGCCGGGGTGGGAGAACGCCCCGCCCATGATCACGAGCCGGCGCAGCAGCCGGGGGAGTTCGGGTTCCGCGCGGAGGGCGAGGGCGAGGTTGGTGAGCGGTCCGGTGCACAGCCCGATCAGCTCGCCGGGATGGCGCCGTACCAGCTCCACCCACATCCGTGCCGCGCTGCGTTCGGAGATACGCCGGGTGGGGGCGGGGAGTTCGGCGTAGCCGACCCCGTGCGGTCCGTGGGTGTCCTCGGTGGTGCGCAGCGGGATCTCGAGCGGTTCGGCGGCCCCGAGGGTCACCTCGATCTCCGGAGCCCGGGCCAGCTCGAGCCAGGCCAGATTGTTGATCGCGACCTGGGCCGCGGGCACATTGCCGGCGGTGGAGGCGATACCCATGATCTCGGCGTCCGGGCTGGCGAGCAGATAGAGCAGGGCGAGGGAATCGTCCACGCCGGTGTCCACGTCCAGGATGATCCGCTGCCGCACCCCCCGACCCTATCGGGGGGTGCGGGAGCGGATCCGGAGCGGGTCGCGTCACAGTGACGCATTCCGGTCGGGCTGGCCGAAATGCGTCACGGGACGGCCGACTCCGGTCAGTCGCGGGTGGGCCAGTAATTGTCGGTGGCGGGGCTGCGGGTGAGGGCGGAGCCGCCGCTCACCTCGGTCAGACCCAGGTGGAAGAGCATGCCCACGGTCAGCAGACTGACACCGACGATCAGCGGGGTCAGCAGCTGCGCGGCCCCGGCGCCGGAGGGCGTCATATGGTGCTGTTCGCCCAGGTGCATGGCGTACATACCGGTGTAGTGCATACCGGCCACGGCCACGCCCATCACCGATGCGGCGCCCACGGTGGCCAGCGCGCCGCGCACATTGAGGGTGAACCAGAGCGCGGCGGTCGCGGCGATCACCGCGATCACCATGGACAACGCGACGGTCGACCACTCGTAACCGATCTCGACATCGGTCTTCATGGCGTACATACCGGCGTAGTGCATCGCGCCCACGCCGATCCCGGTGACCACGCCGCCGAACAGCAGGCTCTGGCCGCCCAGCCGGCGCTGCTGGGCCAGGCACAGTCCGAGCCAGACCACGACCATGGCGATGACCGCGCTGACCAGCGTGACGGGGACGTCGTATCTGATGGCGGCGCCATTGATCCGGAAACCCAGCATGGCGATGAAGTGCATGACCCAGATGCCGGTGCCGCCGAGGGCGACCGATGCCGCGATGAGCCAGCCGTCGAACGGTGACCTGCTGCGCACGCGGCTCATGCACCGTAGTGCGAGCAACGATCCGGTGAACGACATGACGTACGCGACCACGGGGGTGAGCCAGCCATGGCTGAAGTGGTCGATCTCCACCGGTGTACCTCCTCGCTGGGGTGGAATCCCGCCCCCGCAACAGCGGAACACGAGCATTCCGAATTGGTGAACGTGCAGGAGGTGAATTTAAAGGAGATGTGTCCTGAAAAACAAGGGCCGCAAAAACGACATCGGCGCACCTGTGACACGGATTCGGCACGACGGCGTCCCCGCGGTCGCGCTATGACGTGCGACACATTACCCGATGTCCGGGTATCGAACCCGGCAATCGTCCGGCATGTCGTGTCCGATGGCGATGCCGCGCAACTGTTCCGGGACCCGCTGTCCGTCGACGGGCCGCGACGCCGGGCCGATGTTTCGGTCGGCGCAGATGGGGAGGGCCGGCCGGGGGCCGCCTCCCAGTTTTCGGTTGTGCTGTGCGTCACCGGTCCTGGGCGTAGGCTTCGGGCAACTCGAAGGAGACCCATGCCTGGCACATCCAGCCGCCCCACCGCCGTCGAACACGATCTTCCCGAGGCCGATCTGGCCGAATTCGCCGAAATTCGCAGTGCCGAACGCGCCGAGGCCGCCCGCCGCAGCGCCGTCGCGGCCCGGATCGTGGCCGGACACGCCACCGACGCCGCCGACTGCCGCAATCTGCTGGCCATGCTCGGCCTGGACGCGGAAGCGGGCAAACTCGCCGGCGTCCAGACCTGAGCCGATGAATTCCGGCCCCGGGTGGGCGGGGCCGGGCCGGCACGTACGCTCGGGGTATGCCCGAAACGGCACTGATCGCCCCGCCGCAGCAGGACTCCTGGTCCGCCACCCTCGACGATCTCGTCGACCTGATCGGCGATCGGCCCACGGTCGTGCTCACGGGTGCGGGTATCTCCACCGACAGCGGTATCCCCGATTACCGAGGTCCCGACACCCCACCGCGGACGCCGATGACCTATCAGCAGTTCGTCGGTGATCCGGTGTTCCGGCAGCGCTATTGGGCGCGTAATCATGTGGGTTGGCGGTACATGGACGCCGCCCGCCCCAATGCCGGCCATCGTGCGCTGGCCGAACTGGAGCGCGCGGGCATGGTCACCGGAGTGATCACCCAGAACGTCGATCTGCTGCACACCAAGGCGGGTAGCCGTCGGGTGATCGACCTGCACGGCAGTTATGCCCAGGTACGCTGTCTGGGCTGCGGGGCGCGTATCTCCCGGATGGCGCTGGCCGAGCAGTTGGAACAGGCCAATCCGGGTTTTGCCACCGCGTCGGTCACCGGGCTCGAAGTGGCACCCGACGCCGATGCCGTGGTCGAGGACACCAGCGGTTTCCGCATGGTGGATTGCTCGCGGTGCGGCGGGATGTGGAAGCCCGATATCGTCTATTTCGGGGAGAGCGTGCCGCCCGAACGGGTCGCGGCCGCCTATGAACTGGTGGACACGGCGGAAGTGATCGTGGTGGCCGGGTCCAGTCTGACCGTGTTGTCGGGCCGTCGTTTCGTGCACCGGGTCGCCCGCAACGGCGGCACGGTGGTGATCGTGAATCGTGGCCCCACCCGCAGCGACGGTCTCGCCGACCGGCGGCTGGACGCCGGATGCTCGCCGGTGCTGTCCGGATTGGCCCAGCGATACCGGACACGTGGCGCGCGCCCGGCGGACGCCCCGGCCGGCTCCGCGTAGGCTGGCCCGATATGCGCAGCACAGTCATCGCGGTGCACACCGGCCGCAGCGAAGTGGTCCACGACATCACCCCGCAGTGCCGGGCGTTCGCACGGGACACCGGCGGCGACGGTCTCCTGCACGTCTTCGTACCGCACGCCACCGCCGGGGTCGCGGTCCTGGAACTGGGCGCGCACAGCGACGAGGATCTGCTGGCCGCCCTGCGCGATCTGCTCCCGGCCGATGACCGGTGGCGGCACGCGCACGGATCGCCCGGGCACGGCCGTTCCCATGTGATGCCCACGCTCATCGCCCCGTACGCGACCGTCCCGGTCCTGGACGGCGAACCGGCACTGGGCACCTGGCAGTCCATCGCACTGGTCGATATCAATATCGACAATCCCGATCGTGAGGTGCGATTGTCGTTTCTGACCTCCGCGGGCTGAACGTATCCGCCGGGTAACGTCGGCGGGTATGAGCAGTCTCGGAGTCGCCATCATCGGGTACGGGCTTGCCGGGGCGGTGTTCCACGCGCCGCTCGTCGCGGCCGAACCCCGGCTGCGCCTGGTCGCGGTGGTGACCGGTTCGGCGCGGCGGGGGGAGCAGGCGCGACGGGAACATCCCGGGGTGCGTGTACTGCCCGATGCCGACAGTCTTTTCGCCGATATGTCCGGAATCGATCTGGTCGTGATCGCGGCGCCGAATCGCGTGCATGCCGAACTGGCGCGGCGAGCGCTCGCGGCCGGGGCGGCGGTGGTGGTCGACAAACCCTTCGCGGTGACGGCTGCGGAAGCCGAGGACCTGCTGAGCTACGCCCGGGAGACCGGGCGGGTGCTGACCGTTTTCCAGAACCGGCGCTGGGACGGCGATTTCCGGACGGTACGTCGGCTGGTGGCCGAGGACGCGCTGGGCCCGGTGCGCCGCTTCGAATCACGGTTCGAGCGTTGGCGTCCGGTGCCCAAGGGCGGCTGGCGCGAGCTGGGCGGCCCGGCCGATGCCGCCGGGATCCTGTACGACCTGGGTAGTCACCTGGTCGACCAGGCGCTCACCCTGTTCGGGCCGGTCGCGAGCGTCTACTGCGAACTGGCCCGGCGCCGCACCGGAATCAGCACCGACGACGATATGTTCCTCGCCCTGGCCCATACCGGCGGCGTGCGCTCCCATCTGTGGGCCAGTGCGGTGGCCCCGCTGCTGGGCCCCCGGTTCCGGGTACTCGGCGAGCGGGCGGGCTACGAAGTGCACGGATTGGATCCCCAGGAGGCCGCACTGCGCGCCGGACACCGGCCGGGTGCGGGGACACCGTGGGGCGAGGCCGACGAAGCGGACCACGGTGTGCTCGGCGCCGGCGACGATACGACGCGGTACCCCACCCTGCCCGGCGATTACCTCGCCTTCTATACGGCAACGGCCGCCGCGGTCCTGGACGGTGCACCGGTGCCGGTCGACCCCGCCGATGCCCTGGCGGGCCTGCGGGTCCTCGAGGCGGCTCGCGCATCGGCAGCGGAAAGTGTGGTGGTGCCCCTCGGCGGTGTCTCCGGTGAGGCGGCCGTCGGATCCTCGTGAATCGGCGACGAAGGCCGGTTCTCGGGCCGGCCGGATGAGGTGTGCGAGCGGCACCTCGACCGGACCGGATAGGCACACGCCCCCGGCAGCGCACTCCACGGACGCGACCGCGTGCAATCTCCTGCGACAGGTCTACCCGAATTCTCTCAATACACCTTCTGTCCGGTGTCTCAAAGAGTGATGATGGTGGCATGGCCGCACCCACCCCCGCCGCACCCACCCCCGCCGTCCGGAACCTGCTGCGCACCTGCCCGCTGTGCGAGGCGGCCTGCGGACTGGAATTGACCGTCGACTCGAACGACCGGGTGACCGGTGCGCGGGGTGACAAACTGGATCCCTTCAGCAAGGGTTTCCTGTGCCCCAAAGGGGCCAGTTTCGGGCAGCTCGACGGCGACCCCGACCGCCTCACCGAACCCATGGTGCGGGACCGGGCCACCGGCTCGTGGCGGACCGTGGGATGGGCGGAGGCATTCGACCTGATCGCGGCACGTATCCCGGCGATCCGGGCCGAATGCGGCGCTCAGGCGATCGCGCTGTACCTGGGCAACCCCAATGCGCATACCGTCGCCGGAACCCTGTACGCGCCGGCGCTGATCCGGGCGCTGGGCACGAAGAACATCTTCTCTGCCAGCACTGCCGACCAGATGCCCAAACAGGTGGCGTGCGGGTTGATGTTCGGGGACCCGCTCGCCGTCCCGGTCCCGGATCTGGACCGTTCCGATTACGTGCTGATGCTGGGCGCCAACCCCCTGGAGTCGAACGGTTCACTGTGCACCGCGCCGGACTTTCCGGGCCGGTTGCAGGCGCTGCGGGCCCGTGGCGGCCGCCTGGTGGTGGTGGATCCGCGCCGTACCCGCACGGCCGCCCGCGCCGACGAGCACCTCTTCGTGCGGCCCGGTACCGACGCCTATCTGTTGTTCGGGATCGTGCACACCCTTTTCGCCGAGGAGCTCACCGAGGTCGGGGTGGAGGTCACGGGTCTGGACGAGGTGCGGGCCGCGGCCGCGGAATTCGATCCGGAGACCGTGGCCGCGCGCACCGGGGTGCCCGCCGAGACCGTGCGCCGGCTCGCGCGGGAGCTCGCGGCCGCGCCGACCGCGGTGGTGTATGCCCGGATCGGTACCTGCACCGCCGAATTCGGCACGGTGACCCAGTGGCTGGTGGACGTGATCAACGTGCTCACCGGCAATCTGGACACTCCGGGTGGCGCCATGTTCGCGACGGCGGCGGTCCGCGGAATCGTGCGTACCAAACCCTTCCGGCCGGGCCGCTGGCGCAGCCGCGTTCGCGACCTGCCCGAGTCGATGGGCGAACTGCCGGTGGCCACCTTGATCGACGAGATCACCACGCCCGGTGACGGGCAGGTGCGGGCGCTCATCACCGCGGCGGGTAATCCGGTGCTGTCGGCGCCCGGTGGCGCCCGGCTGGACGCCGCGCTCGCCGGACTGGACTTCATGGTGAGCCTGGACTGCTACCTCAACGAGACCACCCGGCACGCCGATGTGATCCTGCCCCCGCCGCGTCCGGTGCAGTCCCCCCACTACGACTTCGCGCTGCTGCAGTTCGCGGTCCGCAACTACGCCCGGTTCTCGCCGCCGCTGGTGCCGCTGGGCGACCGGCCGTCGGAGGCCGCGGTGTATGTCCGGCTGGCGGCGGCGGTGAGCGGCCGGCCGCACAATCCGGCCGCGGAATACGATCCGCTGGCCGCGTTCGACGAGCTCGTCATCGGTGCCACGCTGCGGCAGGCCGGTCTCGAACAGCGCCGGCACGAACTCACCGGCAGTACCGGCACCGAACAGCGCCTGGACCTGATGCTGCGGCTGGGACCCTACGGCGAATGGAACGGCGGGAACCTGAGCCTGCGTACCCTGCTGGGCAATCCGCACGGTCTCGACCTGGGTCCCTTGCGTTCTCGCCTGTCCGAAATCCTGCGCACCGCCTCGCGGAAGGTCGAGCTGGCGCCGGCGGCGCTGCTGGCCGATCTGGACCGTCTGCGTGGCCGGCTCGCGGCCGCGCCCGCGGAGATGGTGCTCATCGGTCGCCGTCATCTGCGTTCCAACAACAGCTGGATGCACAATGCGCCCCGGTTGGTGGGTGGGACGAATCGCTGCACCCTGCAGATCCATCCCGACGATATCGCCCGGCTCGGGCTCGGGGAGCAGGCGCTGGTGAAATCGGCGGCCGGCTCGGTGACGGTGCCGGTCGAGGCCACCGATTCGATCATGCCGGGAGTGGTGAGCCTGCCGCACGGCTGGGGGCACGCGACCAGCTCGCAGCAGGTGGCGCGGCAGCACGCGGGGGTCAACGCCAATGTGCTGACCGATGATTCGGTGCTGGACGTCCCCTCCGGGAACGCCGTGTTCAACGGAGTCCCGGTGTCGGTGATGCCGGCCTGAGCCGTATCGCTGGGGCCGGGACCGGTAGTCCGGCCGCTACAGATTCTCGGACCCGGTTCCCTCGATCGGGATCTCGCTGATCCGCGCCGGTGCCCGAGAACAATTGATAGCCTATGGCTGGATCCACTATCACTGTGGATTTCGGTTCGCCGATGCGATCGTCCTCGACGACGCGGGGCCGCCCGCGCTAGGAGCCGCCATGTCCCGGGCTCGCGTTGCCCCGCCGGGTGGACCGGCTGCGGCCGTGGCGGACCGGCTCGTCTCCGGTACCCGAACGTTGGGCAGAGCGGTCCGGCTGGGCGTCCGCGTCGCGGCGATCGTGGTGGCCGACAGTGCCCGGCCGCGTTTCCCGGTGCGCGAAACCCTGGTGCAGGCCGAGATCGCGGTCGAAATGCAGAACCTCAACGGCGGGTCGGGACGGCGGGTGCGGGGGAGACCCCACCCGGGCCGGGACTCCCGCCCCGCTGAACGTTGCACCCACTACCCAGGAGAAAGAATGACCACCGCATCCGCGTCCGATACCCCGCGCACCGGCGGCCACCCGGCCGCCGACGACCCGATCGAACTGGTCCCGCTGGACTCGCTGACCGCCGAAATGGTCGGGCACTGGACGTATCTCATGATGGAGGGCGCGGCCTTCGCGATGCAGGGGCTGCACCCGGTGATTCGTGAGGTCACCGACAAGTACTCGGTCGCCAGGACCGATCCGGCCGGCCGCGCCATCCGCTCGGTCGATTCCGTTCTGCGCTGGACCTACGGCGGCATCGAGGCCGTCCAGGACGGCCGGCGGCTGCGCTCCCTGCATGCGCCGCTGCGTATGAAGGGCAGTGCGGGCAAACAGATCAGCGCCCTGCATCCGGGTGCATACCAATGGGTGATCGCCACCGCCTACGTCACCACCGCGAAGGCCGGGCCGCTGCTGATGGGCCGGGAGTTCACCGACGACGAACTCGAGGAGTTGCTGCGCGACAACATCCGGATCGCCCGCATCCTGCAGGTCCCGATGAAGGGATATCCGCGGACCCGCGCCGAGTTCGACGAATACTACGAGTACATCGTGACCGAGGTGCTGTCGGCCGACGACGAGGTGCGCGAACAGTATCGTCAGTTGCGTACCGGTGATCTGGATCAGTTCCGGGCGATGGGTTTTCCCGCGGGCCGGATCGCGCGGTTGCTCGGGTACCCGATGATCCGGTTCAACTATCTGTCCATCGTCGGCTTGCTCGACCCCCGGCTGCGTACGATGATCGGCGCCGAGTGGACCGACGCGGACCAGCGGGCGCTGGAACGCGCCTACGCGGTGATCCGGTTCGCCTACCGGGTGCTTCCGGACCGGCTGACCTATTTCCCCATCGCCTACCACGCCCGGAAACATCATCAGCAGATCCAGAAGATGAAGCGGCGGGAGCTGAAATCGGCGGCGTACACGGTGCGTCCGAGGCAGGAGACCCCCCGTGAGCCGATCACGATCGTACCGGGCGGCTGACCGGCCGGTCGTCCGAAGAGTCCGGTCAGTTGCTGCCGGGATGGGGGTACATCAGCGGCGCGAGGTAGCGGCGGGCGAAGGCCCGGGCCGCGTCGGTGTCGCCGAGCGGCAGTACCCCCCGCGGGTTGGAGATGAACGAGACGGTGAGCCGGACGAACAGTTCGGCCACCACCTCGGGATCGAAACTGCCGAGTTCCCCGCGCTCCTGCCAATAGGTGAGAAACTGCGCGACCAACCCGCGTCCCTGCTGGATCACGTCGTCGTCGGTGAGGAAATCGGTGAGCTGGCCCGCCGCCCCGGAAAGGCGCAGGCTGCGGGTCAGCAATTTGGGCGCGGTGGCCTCGCCGACGAACGCGGCGAACATATCCGCCAGCGCGCCGACAGGGCCGGCGGATCGGTGCATCGCGTCGGCGACGATCATCGCCAGCCGCTGCGATTCGGCCATGAGCGCGTATCGCACGATCGCGGACTTCGTGCCGAAACGGCGATAGACGGTGGCGACGCCGACGCCCGCGACCTCGGCGATCCGCACCATGGTCGTCTCCTCGAACCCGTGCGCGGCGAAACATTCGCGCGCGGCGTCGACGATGGTGCGGGATCTGGCGTCCAACTGCTGCAGTTCGGTCCACTGCGCAGCCGTCGTTTCCATTCGGATCAGCCTACCTTCTTGCCGGCGCCCGGCGGGCACACCGGATCCCCGGGCCGAGCCATGGTATCCGCGACGGCCGAATGATAGAATAATGGCGCTCAAACTATCATTCCGTTCTTCTTCCCGCCCCGAGGTGACGAGATGGCGACCCACGCAACGGAGCGCACCGCCGAAGAGTCGACCGACCCCCGAGTCCGGCCCGAGGTCCTGCGCGAATTCCGCAAACATTCCGGCAGTGTGCTGGCCGGTGCCTTCGCCGGTGCCGCCTTCGACCAGGTGGCCCTGGTCCCGGTGGCCGCTGCGGTGGATCGGACCGGCCGGTTCGAAGAGAACTTCGCCGATCGCGGCGTCCGCAGCGGCGTTTCGGCGATGATCGCGCTGTGGGGCGATTCCGACGACCGCCGCGCCGAAGCCGAATGGCTCAAACTCAGGCACCGCGACGTCCGCGGGTCCGGCGGTGCGGCGTTCGGCGAGGTGAGATACAGCGCGCTGAACCCGTTCACCTGGAAGTGGATCGCGGTGAGCGGCATCTTCGTCGTGCTGAACACCTTCACCTTTTGCACCGGGACCGAACTGCGCCCGGAAGAGAAGGAGGCGGCCTACCAGCAGTTGCGCGCGGCCTTCGCCGACCTCGAGCTGCCCAGCGCCGCCGGGAAACTGCCCGCCGATCTCGTCGAGGCGCGCACCTACTACGACCGGATGGCGACCCAGGAACTGGCCGAGAATCCGTTCCTCGTCCAGAAGTTCGCCGGCCTGACGAAACTGCCGCTACCGACCCTCGGGCTGCCGCCACTGGCCCGCCGGGCACTGACCCCGATGTGGCTGGTGCTGCGACCGGTGGCCGGGCATGTGATCCAGGTGTGCTCGTCCAAGGCCATGCATCCCGCCGTCCAGCAGCTCACCGGTTTCGAGCTCACACCGCGCCACGACACGGAATTCGCGCTCTACGTGTGGCTGCTGCAGCTCGCCTGGCGGACGCTGCCCGACCGACTGCTGATGCAACCCCTGGCCTACAACCGCTTCCAGTACGAGAAGCTCGTGGCCGCCTGCCGCAGTTACGGTCTCGAATCCTTCGCGGCGCCCGCCGACCGGCGCTGAGCGCTGCCGGCACCGACCCTCGCCGAGGGACACCGTGACAACAATCGAGAACACCGGCGATGCCGGAGCACCGGGAACCCCGCCCGTGGGACCCGGAATCGCTGAGCCGGCGTCAGGGCATCGACTGGAAAACCGCCCTCACCGCCCGCGCGGTACTGCTGCAGGTCGCCCATCCGGTGGTGGGTGCGGGGTGGCCGATCATTCCGAGTTCCTGTCCGACCGCTGGGCCCGGATCATCGCCACCGCCGCGGCCACCCGGCGCTTCAGCGACCTGGACGGTCCCGGCACCGCACTGGCCGAAGGACGGCGGCTGCGCGAGTTGCACTGGACCATCAGCGGAGTGGTCGACCGCGACCGCAGATATCACGCGTTGAACGCCGACGCGTACCTATGGGTCGCGGCCACCGGCTACTGGGCGGGATCGGCCGTGCGGCGGCGGCACGGACAGGAACTGGACCGAGTCCTGCCGCCGGCCGTCAGGTATCCGTTGCGCAGCCGTTCGACGCCGGCGGCGGGCTGCCCGCACGCCGGTGATCGGCCCCGGGTGGAGCGGGCCCGAGCCCATGGCCTCGCCGTGCCCGGCAGAGACGATCGGCTTGTCACAGTCGACGATGCCGTGGGCGTTGCGAAGGTTCTCTCGAGCAGGGGTGGCCTGCGCTGTGGGTTTCGGGGTCTTGCCTGTCAGCTGTGACCGGACTCCCGCGGGGCGTTGGGCGGTAACCAGATCTCCTCGGCACGTTTGCCGGCCTGTGGGGTGAAGTAGTCGCCGGTCCCGAGATCCTCCAGCAACGTCGGGTGCTTCGGTGTCCAGTCCAGAAATGCCTGGGTGTACTCGCTGGAGACGGGCACGTCGAGGGAGAAAAATGTGGCCAGGAACGGGTTGCCGAGATGGTTGCGGGCCTGTTCCAGGGTCAGCGAGGTGGTGGGGATATCGAGCATCCGCGCGATCTGCTCAGCGATGCTCTTGATCGTGACCGCGCTTTCTGCGGCGCCGTGGAGTACGGCGCCGGCGGGAGCCTTTTCCAACGCCGACCGGAAGAGGCCGGCGGCGTCGTAGCGGTGGACGGCGGGCCAGCGGTTGGCGCCATTGCCGATATAGGCCGAGACGCCTGCCCTGCGGGCGGAGGCGATGAGTGCCGGAACGAAACCGTAATCGCCGGGGCCGTGCACGGTCGGCGCGAGTCGCACGACGCTGGCCCGGACCCCGCGACGGGCGAAGCCCAGACACGCCCGCTCGCCCGGGATTCGAAAGGCGGCGACCGAATCGGGATCCGGGGCGTCGTACTCGGCACTGATCCGGCCGGGTCTCGTCACCAAGGTGCCCGAGGTGCTGACGAACGGCTTTCCGGATCCGACGAGCGCCTGGCCGAGCGCCTCGATCGCGGCACAGTCGCGGCGGATGAGGTCGTCCGGATCGGCGTAGTCGCCGCCGTACGCCATGTGCAGGACGCCGTCGGCGGCTCGAGCGCCGCGGCGCAGGCTGTCGAGGTCGTCCAGGGAGCCGTGGTGGGGTGTCGCGCCGAGCGACTCCAGCCGGGCGGCGGCGGCAGCCGAGCGGGCCAGGCCGGTAACGGTGTGACCGGCCGCGAGGAGCTCGGCGACGACGGCGGGACCGGTCCCGGATAAGCGCGAGGTGCTTTTCGACGGCGAAGCCGAGCTCCGCGCCGCGCTGATGCAAGCGATCGCCGAAGCGCCCGGGGGGCGCGAGCCGTTCGAGATCCTGCTGGGCGCTTTCCGTGAATGCGCGCGGAATCTGGAGAACAACCGCGCGTTCGCCGAACCGCGATGGAAAGTCATCGCGGCGACCCCGGCGCTGCGCGAACGCGAGTTGGCCAAGCATGCGTGGCTCACCGATGCGGTGGCAGAGGCGCTGCGGCAGCGCGGTGTCGGTGTCGGGTCGGCCGGGCTGGCCGCCCGAACCGGCTGGGCCGCCTATCAGCACGCGGTCCACGCCTGGATCGACGATCCCGCACAGAGTTTGGACGCACATCTGTCCCAAACCTTCGACGATCTACGCGCCCTTTCCGCGACCACCCCACCGCCGCAGGCAGGCTCCGCACGCTGATACTCCCGCCTGCCCCTGGACGAACTGGCCCGGATATCGCCTCGGGCCGGCCGTGCGTGAGTGCGTTGTGGGCGACCGCCCGCGAGCAAGGCGCCGTCGGAAGCCTCGGCGGGCCGCCCCGTCCGGAACTATCTCAGCGCTGCCCGGCCCGCAGGAAGCGTCCGGTGCGGGCGCTGCCCAGGGCCGGGTCGGCGGCGCCGGCACCGAATACGTACCGTCCGCCGATGTACACCGCCGTGACGGCGGCGTCGTTGCGGTTCACCATGCGTTCCAGCCCGCCGTACTGGGCCACCGGACTCTCGGCGTAGGCGTCGAGCGAATCGTCGAGGCCCGCCGGATCGATGACGACCAGATCGGCGCGATCGCCCTCACGCAGGTGTCCGGCGTCGATGTCGTACCAGTCGGCGAGTTCGCCGGTGAGCCGGTGCACCGCGCGCTCGAGCGGAATCACCGGAGTGCCCGCCTGTTCGGCCCGGTACATCCGGCGCAGGAAGCGGAGCCCGAAATTGTAGAAGGCCATGTTCCGCAGATGGGCGCCCGCGTCGGAGAAGCCCAGCTGGACTCCGGGATCGGCGGCGAAGCGATCCAGGATCTCCGGCCGATGGTTGGAAATGGTGGTGCGCCAGCGCAGTTTGGTGCCGTGTTCGAGAACCAGGTCGAGGAAGGCGTCCACCGGGTGCAGACCGCCCCGGTCCACGCCGACCTGCCCGAAGGTCTTCCCGACGACCGTCTCGTCGGGGCAGCTCACGATATCGGCATCGAAGAAATCGCGGTGCCAGACCCGCATCCCGAATTTCGCGTCGTAATCCTTGCGGAAGCGGCGGCGGTAGTTCTCGTCGGCAAGCAGCGCGTCGCGCTTCACCCGGTCGGCCAGGTGCAGGGCCGCCGCGCCGGAGCCGAACTCCTCGAAGATCACCAGATCGATACCGTCGGCATACACCTCGAACGGGACGGGCAGATGCTGCCAGCGGAAATTCGCGCCGAACGCGTTGACCAGCCGCGCCAGCGAGCCGATCAGCACCACCGCGTACGGGTTGGCCTTGATATCGGCCGCGGAGAGCAAGCTGGTCTTGAGGTTGCGGCGCCCGATCCCCAGGCTGCTGAAGATCATCGCGCCGAGACTGCGCGGCGAGGTGATGTCCGGCCCGCCCTGTAGCACCCGGCCGCGCCGGCGCAGGATCGCGTTGAGGCGGCGGCGCTCCTTCGCCCGCGCATAGGTGGACGGCAATGTGCGCGAACGGCAGGTTTCGCCGTCGACCTTGTCGAACAGCAGCTGCTGCGCCGACAGACCGAGGAATCCGGCGTCGAGCGCTTCGTGCAGCGCCGCCTCCATATCCGCCAGTTCCGCGCGGGTGGGTCGGACGTCCTTGCGGGTGGCGCGGTCCAGGCCGAGGCGTGCGGTCCGGATATCCGAATGACCGAGCATGGCCGCGATATTCGGGCCCAGCGGTAGCCGTTCGAGGGCGGCGACATACTCGCGGGCGGAGGTCCAGGTCTTGGTCTCGTCGAGGGTATCGATCACATGGCGGCGCGGAATGGCCTCCACACGACCGAAGATATCGCCCGCGCCGGTGGGGTCGATGTGCACGGTGGACAGTGAGCACGAGCCCAGCAGCACCGTGGTGATTCCGTGTCGGACCGATTCCGACAGCGCCGGAGACTTCAGGACCTCGATGTCGTAGTGGGTGTGGATATCGATCATTCCCGGCAGCACCCATCGACCCGCCGCGTCCACCACGTCCGGGCAGCCGGTCTCATCGAGTGGTTCCGCGGAAACGGTCACGACCCGGTCGCCGCGCAGTCCGAGATGGCGAATCGCGGAGGCCGCACCGGTACCGTCGAACCAGCGGCCACCTTTGATGATCGTGTCGTAGCTCACACCTCATTGCAACTGGTCGGATGACCCGGAGTCAAGAGATGTGCCGGTCGCCGGGTGGAGATGCGCCCGGCGACCGGGCGCTCAGCCGGCCGCGACCTCGGACCGGTCCTCGCTCCACAGCGTGTGGAACTTGCCCTCGGCATCGATCCGCTCGTAGGTGTGCGCGCCGAAGAAATCACGCTGGGCCTGGGTGAGGGCGGCGGGTAGCCGTTCGGCACGCAGCGCGTCGTAGTAGGACAGCGAGGAGGCGAACGCCGGCACCGGGATTCCGAGCAGCGTCGCGGTGGAGACCACCCGCCGCCAGCTGTCGATCGCCGTCTCGATCGCGTTGCGGAAATACGGTGCGAGGATCAGGCTCGGCAGGGCCGGATCGGTTTCGTAGGCCTCCTTGATGCGGTTCAGGAAGCGGGCCCGGATGATGCAGCCGCCGCGCCAGATGGTGGCCAGATCGCCGGGCGTGAGATTCCAGCCGTATTCGGCGCTGCCGGCCGCGATCTGGTCGAAGCCCTGGGCGTAGGCCACCACCTTGGACGCGTACAGGGCCTGCCGGATGTCCTCGGTGAACTGCGCGATATCGGAGGGTTTGGCGGCGAGTTCGCCGGCGGCGAGGCCCACGGCCGCGGCGCGCTGCCCCCGCGCCCCCGACAGCGCCCGGGCGAATACGGCCTCGGCGATACCGGTCACCGGAACGCCCAGGTCGAGCGCGGATTTCACGGTCCAGCGACCGGTGCCCTTCTGCTCGGCCGCGTCCACGATCACATCGACCAACGGCTTGCCGGTTTTCGCGTCGACCTGGTTCAGTACTTCGGCGGTGATCTCCACCAGGTAGCTCTCCAGATCACCGGAGTTCCACTGGGTGAAGATATCGGCGATCTGCTTCGGATCCAGGTCCAGCGCGGCGCGGAACAGGTGGTACGCCTCGCCGATGAGCTGCATATCGGCGTATTCGATGCCGTTGTGCACCATCTTCACGAAATGGCCGGACCCGTCCGGGCCGATATGGGTGCAGCACGGGGTGCCGTCGACCTGGGCGGCGATGGACTCCAGCAGCGGTCCCAGCGATTCGTAGGACTCGGCGGGCCCGCCCGGCATGATCGACGGACCGTTGAGGGCCCCCTCCTCGCCGCCGGAGATCCCGGCGCCGACGAAATTGAGGCCGCGGGCCCGCAGCGCGGCCTCGCGCCGGATGGTGTCGGTGTAGAGGGCGTTGCCGCCGTCGATGATGATGTCGCCGGTTTCCATGGCGTCGGCCAGCTCTTCGATCACCGCGTCGGTGGCGTCGCCGGCCTTCACCATGATGAGCACCCGGCGCGGCTTCTCCAGCGCGGCGACGAACTCGGCGATGGTCTCGGTGCGGACGAAATCACCGTCGTCGCCGTGCGCAGCGAGCAGCGCGTCGGTTTTGGCGACGCTGCGATTGTGCAGTGCCACGGTGTAGCCGTGCTTGGCGAAGTTGCGGGCGATATTGCTGCCCATCACCGCCAGGCCGGTGACCCCGATCTGTGCACGCGCTGCGGAGGAAGCCATGAACCAGCTCTTTCGTTCGACTGTTCCAACATTTCGGCGGGTCCACCGGGGCGGCGATGATCGTGGAGACCGGCCGCGCGCCCGGCGTGTGCCCTGTCTTCTTTCTACCGGGTGGCCCGGCCGGGCCGTGCGCAGACCCGCCGACAACCGCTCCGCACGGCCGGGCCGGGCCGGGTGACGGTGGGATCGCCGTGCCGGGGCATCCTGCCCGCACGGCCGGGCGCGCTCGCACCGGACTGCTCCGGAGGTACCCGGACCGAGCAGCGGCTTTTCGCGAGCGACCGCGAGAAATGCTGGCGCACAACGGAAACATCGAAGTCCGGCGGCGATCCGGTGCGCGAATGGGTACACCGGAGGGGTGCGGTACAAATTCTTGCTCACGATGTCGACCGCGGTACTGACTGTCGCGGCGTCCCTGTTCACCCTTCAGCACGCCGCGGCCGCTCCGGGGCCGCGGGTCGATGCGGAGAAACCGATCGACGGTCGCGCGATCCTGCTCGACGTGTACTCACCCGCCATGGACACCGTGGTGACCAACCGGGTCATTCCCGCGCCGGGTGGGGGGCCGGCACCCACGGTGTACCTGCTGACCGGTATCGGCGGCGGTAGCGACGGGATCTCCTGGTGGGACGATACCGATGTCCGGCAGTTCTTCGGGGACAAGAACGTGAACGTGGTGATGCCGATCGGCGGCGCCCACTCGATGTACACCGACTGGCACACCGACGATCCCGTGGTCGGCCGCGCTCGCTGGCAGACCTACCTCACCCGCGAGCTGCCTTCGGTCGTGGACGCCCGGTTCGGCACCACCGGTCGCAATGCGATCGCCGGGGTATCGATGAGCGGCGGGTCGGCCGTGGACCTCGCCATCCAGGCGCCGGATCGCTACGAGGCGGTCGCCTCCTACAGCGGATGCCCGTGGTCCACCGACGCCGCGGGCATCGCGATGGTGAGTGCGCAGGTGGTGCGGGGCGGCGCCAACCCGGGCAATATGTGGGGTGCGCCCGGGTCCGCGGGCTGGCAGGCCCACGACGCGTTCGCGCACGCCGCCCGGCTGGCCGGAAAGACCATCTATCTGTCCGCCGCGTCGGGGATGCCCGGCGCGATCGACCGGGGCTGGGGATTCCCGCCGGTCGAAGCCGTTGCCGCCGCCTGCACGTCGGCCTTCGCCGACCGCCTGGGCGAACTCGGGATCGGCGCGGTGCATATCGACCGTCCGGCCGGCGCGCACACCTGGGGTCAGTTCGAATACGACCTGCACGATTCGTGGCCGCATCTGGCGCGGGCCATCGGCGTCTGACCGCCGCCCATCCGCACATCACGCGGCGTTTCCGGCCGGTCGGCGGGCGGGGTGGCGACCCGGGCGGTCGCGACTCCGCTGCTCCGGCCGGCCACACGATGGGCCGGACCGGGCGGCTCCCGGCAACAGAGCGGCGGTGAGCAGCCCGAAGACGAGCCGGGGCTTGTCCTGCACACCGCGGCCCGGGAGCCGAGTGGGACGGTCACCGCGAACTCATCGCCCCGGCGGGACAGCTGACGGACGTTTTCGCCCATGCTCCCGAGCGGGCGGGATGACCGGAGACGTGGACGCCGGTCCATTCGCCCGATTTCCCGGGCCGGACGGCATGCCGACGTGATCGGTCGCGCGTCCAGGTGGAAGACTGACCGGGCACCGCCCGAGGCGTACAGCACGGTGGGTGATCCGGCGAGAGGAGCATCATGCGGAAATGCGGTACGGCGGCGGTCACCGCGATGCTCGCGGCGGCGATCTCGGGACTGCCGGGTGGGCACGCGGTCGCGGCACCTGCCGCCGGCGTCGTGGAATCCGTCGAACCCCTGGCCGCCCCCGCCGTACTGCCCGGTTCGGTGGGCTCCCAGCGCATGTTCTATACGACCACCACGGTCGGTGGCGCGCCGACCGTGGCCAGCGCCGCCGTGTACTTCCCGGCCGGGGCGCCGCCGGCCGGCGGCTGGCCGGTCATCGCCTGGGCGCACGGCACAGTCGGGCTCGGTGATTCGTGCGCGTACAGTGTGGCCGGCCCGGGTGCGGTGGAACGGGACTGGGCCTACCTGGGCCGATGGCTGGAGCAGGGCTATGCCATCATCGCCGCCGACTACGCCGGGCTGGGCACTGCCGGGGAGCATCCGTATCTGAACGGGATGGTGGAAGCCCGCAATGTCGTCGACGCGGTGCGGGCCGCGGCGGGGCACTATTCCGCCGTTTCCGGCAAGTGGGTGGTGGTCGGGCAGTCGCAGGGTGGGGGAGCGGCGGTCACCACCGCCCGGTACGCCACCGAATTCGGCGGCCCGGAACTGGACTACCGCGGTGCGGTGGCCACCGGCGTTCCCGCCTATATCGAGAACATCCTCGCGCTCATGGGTCCGGGCGTACCGCCGGTGAAACTGGGCGCGCACACCACCGGCTATGCGCTGTATCTGCTCAACGGCCTGCGCACCACCTATCCCGAGTTGGACATCGACTCCTTCCTCACCGATTCCGGCCGGTACTGGCTGGAACGCGCTCGCACCGAATGCCTGTCTCCCTTCGGAGAGGAATTGATGGCCCACGGTGTGGTGATCGGCGATCTGTTCACCCGGCCGCTGGCCGATATTCCGGACCTGCGCGGGCTGCTCACCCGTTACCTCGGCCTGCCCGAATCCGGCTACGACAAACCGCTCTTCCTCGGCCAGGGGCTGCTCGACACCGATGTGATCACCCCCGAGACACTGCGGTTCGCGGCGGTGCTCGCGGCGAACCGGCAGCCGGTGACGCTGAAGGTGTACCCCACCGATCACGATGGCGCCGTGAACGATTCGCTACCCGATTCGGTGCCGTTCGTCCGGGGCCTCTTCGCCTGAGTATCCGGGCCCCGTCCGAGCCCCGGGGCGACCCGCCGGTGAATCCGTCCGGCGGACATGGCCTTGCCCCCGTTTGACTTCGTCGTCGCCGGGAATAGCGGGAGCATAGTGTTCCTCGACCCTTGGGAATTGCCATGATCATTGTTCTCGGGCTCGTGATCGCCGTCGCGGCGGTTGCCGCCGGTGTCGCCGGCGTCGCGGCCAATACCAGTGATGTCAATCGTCTGACCAGCGACTTCTCGGTCTTCGATTACCACTTTGCCGGTACCACCGGTGAACTGTTCCTCATCGGCATCATCGTCGGTGTGGTCGGGGGCCTGGGGGTTGGCCTCGTCTCCGCCGGGGCGTGGCGGTCCACTCGCCGCGGCATGGCGACCCGCCGTGAGCTGCGGCAGTCGCGTAAGGAGATCGCCGCCGCCCAGCGGGATCTCGCCAGAACCAACGAGCCGGCGAAGAAGCCCGCGCCCGCTGCCGCGGCCCCGGCCTGGTCGATGAGCAAGTTGCTGCGCAAGCCGGACAAGAGCGCGGCGACCGCCAAGTGATCCCCGTCCCTCGCCCGGACATCGAATATCGAATCAGAAAGTCAGTGTCATGATCGTTCTCGGACTCGTTCTGCTCATCGTCGGTTACCTGCTCGGTATCGGCGTGCTCACCACCATCGGCCTCGTTCTGCTCGTGGTCGGCGCGGTACTGGCCATCGCCGGATCGGTGGGCCGGCCCGTCGGTGGCCGGCGGCACTATTACTGACCCCGTCCACTGTCGACCTCGCCAGACGGCCGCGGCGGTGCGGAGGATCCACACGGATCACCCGCACCGCCGCGGCCGTTCGTCTCGTCGGCCACGTTCGATGTGGGTGCGGCAGCCGGCATCCCGTACCCGGTATCGCCGGGTGCGGGACGACTCCGTTCGGTTCAGCGAACCGGGGGGCCTTCCTGCTGCCGGGGGCTCGCCGCGGCTCGGGCGCCGGGGCCGTGGGGGTTGGTCAGCGCCATGCTGACCCCGATGAGCAGCACGACGGTGACCACGCTGATGGCGCCGAGCAGCGGGCCCAGGATGTCCAGTGGCTCGGCGCCGTCGGGCGCCGCGGCGCCGGGCACCGCGTGCGCGTGCATGGCCGACATCCCGGTGTAGTGCATCGTCGCCACCGCCGCGGCCATGACGAGCGCCGCGCCCAGCGTCGACGGTATTCCCCACGAGCGCATACCGAACCATAGGGTCGCGGTGGCCGCGACCGTGGCGATGACCAGAGAGAGCGCCACGCGGGCAGGGTCGTATTCGATATGCGCGTCGGTGCGCATCGCGTACATGCCGGTGTAGTGCATGGCCGCGATGCCGAGTCCGGTGATGACACCGCCGGTCAGCAGCGCCGGGAGACCCGAGCCCGGTGTGGTCACCAGGTACAGGCCGGCGGCGACCACGCCGATCGAGGTCGCCGCGCTGAGCAGGGTGAGGGGGACGTCGAATCGTATCTGTGCCCCGTCGATTGAAAAGCCCAGCATTGCCACGAAATGCATGACCCATATACCGGTTCCGCCGATGGTGATCGAGGCGAGGGTGAGCCAGAGCAGCCGGCGTCGTCCGTGGCGGGCCTGTCTGGTGCACTGCAATCCGATGGCGCAGCCGGTGGCCGAGAGGAAATACGCGAGGGCGGGCGTCAGCCAGCCGAACGCGAAGTGTTCGAGGTGAAGCATGTCCATCCAACGTTCCGCCGGGTAAGCCCGGAATTCTGTGTAGGGCTGAACAGTACGATGCCCACCGCGACGGCGTGTGCTGATCATTTGCCTGAAAGCCTGTGGTATCAATCACATTCGGCTTCGGTGACGGGTGGTTCCGCAACATTGCATTGTCTACCTTGCGGATGCCCGGCCGGGTGTGATCGATGGCCGGGTGTGCCTCCGGGGGCCGAAAGGCCGATGCCGCCGCGCAGTTGGAGGTGTCCACCGCGAATCCGAACGAAACGCAATTTCCGGAAATCATGTGATTCGAATTCCGCACGTGCGTGACTACGCCTTCTCGACCGCGGATAACTGATCTATAACTGACATATAACTTCTCGGCGGCACTTCTCTGATCGGTGAAACGTTTTCTCCCGCGGCCGACCATGCTCGCGGCCGGATCGGGAGTGTGACCCGACCGAGCGGGGCAGCGTGGCAACGGCCGATTCGCGACGCACTCGCCTTCCCCGTCGTGCGGCCCCTCGATGGCCGGCGGATCCGGCCGCCGGACGCGGCGACCGGACCTCTCACGGCGCAGCCGTCACCGCCGGGGTGGGCCCGCGCATTTCATCAGTTCCGACGCGGAGGTGACGCGGGAGTCGAACACCGTCCACAGCGACCCGTCGGTGAGCCGCCGCAGAACGAACCGGTACTTGCCGTAGCACGCCCGCGAGGCCGTCGTCAGACGCGTCTTCCCCACCACCCGGTAGGGATATCCGTCGATGTGCACTGTCGGGTTCATGATCTGTTCTCCCCTTTCGCCGTTGTCGGTCATCGGCGGCCACTGTGGCAGGGGAGTGCTGAAGGCACCCTGAAGTGGACTGAAGACCGCTTCAGGAAGCGGGAAGGGGCCGGTCGGCGCGGCTGCCGAGGTCAGCGGTGCGCCGCCAGCCAATCGCGATAGTGCGTGGGAGCAAGGTATGCGTCGGGCCCGGCGAGGAGTTCGTCGCCGGTCACCGCGGCGAACATGCCGGCCGTATCGTCGGTGACGACGATGCGGTCGTCGTGCCGGGCGAGCAGGGTCATCCGGCCGATCTCGTCGAGCGGCAGCACATCGGGCCCGGCAACATTGCGGATACCCTGCAGCGGGGCACCCAGTGCGACGCCGACCACCGCGTCGACGACGTCGGCGGCCGCCATCGGCTGCAGCCGGGTCGCGGGTAGCCGGACGACGGTGTCGTCGGCGGACCAGGACATCACCGCGTCCATGAACTCGAAGAACTGGGTGGCGCGCACGATCGAATACGGTGTGGGGCCCTGCCGGAGCAATTCCTCCTGCAGGGTCTTGGCTCGGTAGTAGTCCAGTTGCGGCAGCCGGTCCACGCCGACGATCGACAGCACCACCTGGTGTTTCACTCCGGCACGGTCGCCGGCGGCGAGCAGGTTGTCCATCGCGGTGCGGAAGAAGGCCGACGCGGCGTCGTCGAAGGTCGGGGAGTTGGCCAGGCCGACCACCACGTCGGCATCCGCCACCGCCCGGTCGAGGCCCGCGCCGGTGACCAGATCCACACCGGTGGACGGCGCCGCGGGTACGGTTTCGTGACCGGCCGCCCGGAGCTTGCGGACCACCTGCGAGCCGATCCGGCCGGTACCGCCGATGACTGTCAGCTTCATGTTGCTCACCTTTCACCGCCTGCCAGCGGGCAGGTCAGGGTTCAGAGAGGTCGATGTGCACTGAAACTTCGAGAGGCACTCCACTGCGGCGGTCCGCGGCCGGCCGGGTAACGGTCGGCCGCACGACCGGGCGATCACTGTGCTGCCGTTCCAGGATCGCATCAGCGATCCCGGCAGCCTTCGCCCGGCCGCCGGAATAGATGAATTCGAGACCTGCCCGCCCGGATCAGGTGGTGAGCCGCGCGTCCGGCATCGGCCGGGTGATCGACAGATCCCGATGCGCTATCCCCGGACCGTGCTCATGCACCGGGCGCAGCGCCTCGATGATGTTGACGCAGGTCAGGTGGTCGGCCGGGTGCAGTCCGTCGGTGAAGCGGAAGCGCACATTGGCGGTGCCCCGCGCCGTATCGGTGGTGGTGATCAGCTGGTACCGCAGCGGCGCTCGATCCTCCGTGGTGGTCGTCCAGATGGAGCGATAACTCAATCCGGGTCCCAGCTCGCGGTCGACGACGACCTTCTGGACGGCGCCGGACGCATCGTTCATCACCTCGACGGTGCTGCTCGGGGACGCGGTCGTGCCGGCGGCACTGTGGAACACCGCGTCGTCGAGGACGCGCAGTCCCGCGGCGTAGTAGCCGTCGACCGCGGCGGCACCGGCGACGGCGGTTTCGGACCCGGTGGTCCCGATGCCGATATCGTGCCGGCTACCCCACGGGTATACCCCGGTCTCGGGGAAATCGAGCTCCTCGATCAGCTCCACTCGCCGGATCCCCCGGGTCACCTCGGTCAGCGATCGGATGAGCCGGGCGGGGATGGTGGCCTGGAAGGCCCCGGTGGCGTGGAAGGTGGACTGCCCGGTGCGGCAGGCGTCCAGCAGTGCGGCGGGCGCGACGTGGCCGTCCAGCGGTGCCGTGGATATCACGTCGTAGCCATCGCTCAGGAGCTCCGGTAGCACACGGCTCGGTATGTCCGCGGCGATCTCGGCGAACGTCGGTACGTAGACGACGCAGGCCGTGCCCTCCGGGGGCGACTGCGCGGTCTCACTTCGCGCGGATACCTCGAGGTGCGGCCGCGCACGGATCCGGTCGGCGATCCGGTCGGCGAAGGGGCCCGCACCGAGCACCGCGACCGCGAGCGTGGGTGAACTCATGACGACTCCAGAAGGTAGTGAGGACGCAGGTCCGGTATGACCACACCGGGCGGTGCGGCACACAACTCGGAAACCACGCCCAGCATTGCGGCGACCGAGATTTCGGTAACAGCGGACCAATCTCCGCTATAGGCCTCGCCGTCCATTTCGTTACGCATTTCGATGACACCCGGGTTGCCGGCCGGGCCGCGCGGTCAGAGCGGGCCGGCGGTGGTCCGGGTTCCGGCGCGGAAGGCCGCGAAGGAAGCGTCGAGTTCGCCGGTGGCGCTGCACATCACCTGGGTGCGGTTCTCCAGGTCGAGTGCATGACGCAGACTGGGCGCGTCCACGGTCTGCCACATCGTCTCTTTCGTCATCCATACCGCGAGTGGGGAATTACGGGCGATCTCCTCCGCCTTGGCGACGGCGCGCGCGAGCAGTTCACCGGAATCGACGACCTCGAGCACCAATCCGATCCGCTCGGCCTCCTCGGCGCCGAAAACACGACCGGTGAGCAGCAGTTCGGCCGAGCGCGCGGCGCCGACGAGCCGGGGCAGATGGTAGCTGGTGCCCATATCGCACGCCGAGATCCCGTGCCGGATGAACACCGCGCCGAAGCCGGCGCCGCGGGCGGCATAGCGGATATCGCAGGCCAGCGCCAGCGCGAAACCGCCACCGACAGCCGCCCCGTCGACGGCGGCGATCACCGGCTGGCGCAGCCGGTGGATCTTCTCGAATGCCGAAGCCATCAGCTCCTGCGCGGCGTAGATCCGGGCAACCGGGGAGTGGACCGCGCCCAGCAGCGCCGCGGTCGGCGTGGCATCGGCGGTGGTGAAATCCTCCGGCTGCGCCTTCAGGTCGGCACCGGCGCAGAACGCGCCCCCGGCGCCGGTGACGACGAGTGCCCGGACCTCCGGGTCGCCGTTGATCTCGTCGAGCACGGTGTGCAGTTCGGCGACCGTCTGATTGTCGAGCGCATTGCGCCGGTGCGGACGGTCGATCGTCAGCACGACGACCCCGGAGGGCAGGTATTCGGTGGACAGCGCGGACACGGGTACTCCTTCGGTGCGAAGTTCAGCGGGCGACGGTACCGCCGTCGATCAGGAACGTCTGGCCGGTGACGAAACTGCCGGCGTCCGAACACAGCAGTAGCGCGGTGCCGACCATCTCGTCGGGTTCGGCGATCCGGCCCAGTAGCGCGGCTCCGGCCATGGCCGCGACGAATTCCGGCGGATTCTTGCGGACCATATCGGTATCGACGGCTCCAGGGGCCATGGCGTTCACCCGGATGCCGTCGGAGGCGAATTCGGCGGCCATCGAGCGGGTGAACGACAGCAGGGCCGCCTTGCCGGCGGCGTACATCGACAGCGCGGGCGCGAACTGCAGGGCCGCGACCGAACCGAGATTCAATACCGCCGCGTGTTCGCTGGCCCGTAGATACGGCAGGGCCGCCTGGACCAGGAACAGCGGTCCCTGGACATTGACGCCGAAGGACTTCTCGACCGCCGCGGGTTCCATGGTCGCCAACGGCTGGGCGAGGGCGTTGGCCGCGTTGTTGACGACGATATCGATACCACCGAAGGTGTCGGCAGCGGTCTGCACCAGCGCGCGCACTGCTTCGATGTCACCCAGGTGGGTCGGGACACCGATCGCGTCCGCGCCGAGTTCCCGCAGCCGGGCCGCTGCCCGCTCGCACGCGTCCGGTTTACGGCCGGCGACCACGAGGCGGGCGCCCGCGCAGGCGAATCCTTCGGCGATGGCGAGCCCGATGCCCCGGGTGCCCCCGGTGACGATCGCGGTGCGTCCGGACAGGTCGAACAACTTCTGAAAGGAGTTGCGGTCCACTGGAATCAACCTTTCGGTCCGCGGGCCGGGACCCGCTCGGCGGCCATAGGGTGCGCTACGGTCGCAGGCATTTGTATCAGTACTGGGTTCGGTGCCGGACGCGTGGTCCCGGTGGGTGCGATCGTGGATGTACCAGGGTCTGGGCCGGAGCCCGCGGTGCCGCGTCCGGTTCACCACACGAGCCGCGCGAGATAACGCCGGGAGTACGTACGGACCGCGGCCGGGTCCGAGATGTCCAACCGGCCTTCGGGATTCAGCAGCAGCGAGAGCGCCAGCCGGATCAGCAATTCGGAGACAGCCCGCAGATCCGCCTCCGGCATAGTCACACCGCTGCGGCGCAGTGTCTTCGCGACCCTGTCGCCGGCCTCCACGATGGGCAGACCCCGTGGCCGTCCGGCGGATACCGGCAGCAGTTCCGGTTCGCTGGCCACGATGCGACGGGCCAGCGGTGATCGCTCCAGGAGATCGAAGAAGAGAGTGAAACATTCGGCCACCGCCGCACCCGGCTCGCACCCGGCGGACGCCCGGGCCAATTGCTCGAGCAGCGCATCGGTCTCGTGGCGGACCAGGAGCTCGAACAGTGCGTCCTTGGTGGTGAAGCGCCGGTAGAGCGTCCGGCGGCCGACCCCGGCGCGGAGAGCGATATCGTCCATGGTGGAGCGCCGGACGCCGTACTGCTCGAACTCCGATCGGGCGGCGGCCAGGATCCGCTGGACCTGTGGATCGGCCAGGCTCTCGGTGGCGGTGTCCAAGGTCATCGGGCCCCTCCGGGGAGACCGGATGCCGGCCGGTGCGTATCGGGCCGATGCCCCGGCCTCACCGTCGCGGCTTTCCCTTGTGGAGGCGGCGTGGATCGACTCCGGTGCGCTCCCACGCCCACGCCGCCCAGGGCGCGCACAGCACGCGTACCGGGAGCCGGTTGAAGAGCTCCGGGTCGAACGCGTGATACCGCGAGCCGTCACTGACGGTGCCTCTGATCGACCCGTGGAAATCCCGCACCCGGCGGCCCCGGTCGTGTGGGTCCTCGCTGTAGACGGTCTGCATGATGGGTGGCGCGCTGCGCCGGGCGCGGCCGAGGAAATCGCTGAAGATCACCGAGTGGTCCTCGACGCCCTGCGCGAGTTGTTCGATGCAGTTCTCGGTGCCGGCGAGCGGCTGGAAGCCGAGCAGGTCGCGGATATCGCTGTGGAACTTCCACACCAGGGAATCGGGCCCCGGGCGGAGTCGCGGTTCGGCGATCTCGTGCACGGGCATCGGCAGGCCCTCGGATTCCCGCGTCGGATTCGGTGGTCACCGGGCGCCTCCGTGGCGCTTCGGTCGCGGATCATTGGCACAGAGCCGTGACTTTGTGCCATCACCGTAGAAGGCCGGCCCGCCCGGCAGAACGGGCGAGATACCCGCGAGGCGGTGTGCGGGCCGGACGACTACGCGGTTTCCGCGCGCGAACCCAGCCGGGGAAAGGGTTCGGTGGAGAACACGACCTCCACGGCCACCTCGAAATACGCCGCGATTCGAAGCGCCAGATGCAGGCTGGGGCTGTATTCGCCGCGTTCGAGGTAACCCACGGTCTGGTAGTGCACCCCGAGCGCCTCGGCGAGCTCGCGCCGCGAGATACCGCGTTCGGCGCGCAGCATCGCGATGCGGTTGTAGATGGCCTCAGAAGGCACGCTGCATCGCCTTCTCCCGACGTGCCGCCATACTCGATCCGGACTCGTGCCGTGCCATGCGCCGCAACACTACCGGCGCCACGAGCAGCCCCACGATCGCCCAGCCGCCCAGCACCGCGGCGGTCTCGAGATGACGCCAGGAACCGTCGATCTCGACCTCGGCCGCCGTGGGTGGCAGCAGCGCCGAGCGCATACCGAGCCCCGCCCAGTACATCGGGAAAACCTGGCCCACACCCTGTAGCCAGCCCGGCAGGGCGGTGATGGGGTAGAAGATCCCCGAGACGGCGATGAGTCCCATCAACGGCATGGTGAGCAGGAAGGAGGCCCGGGCGCCGTCGAGTAGCCCGCCCAGTACCGCGCCGACCGGCAGCGCCGCGAGCAGGCCGAGCAGCACGACCCAGCCGAAAGTGGCCCGGGCGGCAGTACTGTCGAGGGACGAACCGCCGATGATCGCCATGCCGGCCGCCAGGACGACGAGTACCTGCACCAGCACGGCCGCGGCGGCCGCGGTCACCTTGCCGATGAAATAGCCGATCATGCCGTGCGGCACGGTCCGGGCCCGTAGCAGGGTGCCGTCTTCGCGGTCGAGGACCAGCACGTTGGTGAGCGCGTAGAGGCCGTTGAAGGCGATGATGGTGCCGAGCAGGCCGGGCAGTGCGAGTTCGGCGACGGAGAGACCGGTACTCCCGTAATCGCGGCCGCGGAGCAGATACAGCGCGCCCAGGGCGATCGCCGGGGTCAGGAACTGCCCGATCAGATCGGGTGCGTGGGTGTACATCTGGCGGAATTCGATCCAGCCGCGGAGGAATCCGGCGCGGACGGCGCCGGCTACGGGATTCATCGGGTGACCTCCGCGAGAGTGTGGACCGCGCTCCCCGGCTCCCCGGATTCGTAGCGTTGTACCAATGCCATGTAGGTGTCCTCCAATGAGGCGCGCCGCACTTCCAGTTCACCGATGCGGTCGCCGTGCTCTTTGAACAGCTCGTGCACGAATTTCGTCGATTCGGTGGTGGTGTGGACGAAACGCTGCTCCGCCAGGGTCCAGCGGACCTCGGCGGAACCGGCGATCGACCGGGACAGTTCGTCGGCCGAACCGTCGGCGATGATGCGTCCACCCGCGAGGATCAGGATCCGGTCGGCGATCTTCTCCGCCTCGTCGAGATCGTGGGTGGTGAGCAGCACCGTGGTGTCCTCCAGGTCGGACAGGCGATGGACCAGGTCGTGGAAGTCGCGCCGGGCCGCGGGATCGAATCCGGCGGTGGGTTCGTCCATGAACAGCAATTCCGGCCGCCCGACGATACCGATCGCCACATCCAGCCGGCGCCGCTGTCCGCCGGACAGCGTGCCGATCTCGGCGCCGGCGTGATCGGTGAGCCCGACCAGCTCGATCAGTTCACCTGTATCCCAGGGCTTGCGGATCCGGTCGGTGGAGTAGGGGCGGTAGAACGCCCCCAGGTGTTCGAGCAACTCGCGGACCCGCCATTTGGCGTGGTCCCGCCACGACTGCAGGACGACACCGATACGGGCACGCCAGCGTTCGTCTCCGTGTTCGGGGTCGGCGCCCAGTACGGCGACCTCTCCGGCCGAACGGGCGCGAAAACCCTCCAGGATTTCGAGCGTGGTGGTCTTGCCGGCGCCGTTCGGTCCCAGCATGACCAGGACCTCACCGCGGTGTGCCCGGAAGGTCACCTCGTGCAGTACGTCGGTGGTGTCATAGCGCATTCGTAGTTTCTCGACGTTCAGTACCACGCCGTCGTTCGAAGTCATGAGTCCTCCCGATCATCGATCTTCGATCGTTCGTAGTATATCTACTACATTTTGTCGCGACAATGCTCTATGTAGAGGAGTGGTTCGTCTCAGTGATCGGGCTCGGCGCGGTAGGTGCCGGGCCGCCCCGACCGGAACTCAGTCCGCGCGGGAGAACACCGCGACCAAGAACTCCGAGGAGTCGGTGAAGGGCCGCAGATCCCAGGTCGACAGCAGCAGGTCGGTGGTCAGGCCCTGCGCGGCGGCGTCGGCGCGGAACTCCGCGAAGTCGTAGCCGCGTCCGGCGCCGAAACCGGTGACCACGCGACCTTGCGGCGCCAGATGCCGGGCGAAACCGGCCAGTACCGCCGACCGGGTCGACGGCGCCAGGAAGGTCATCACATTGCCCGCGCAGACGATCACATCGAAATCGGCGGCGACACCCCGGGCCGGCAGATCCAGTTCGGCGAGATCGCCGACCAGCCAGGTGGGGCCGGGGTAGTCGGCCTCGGCGGCGGCGATCAGCACCGGGTCGACATCGACGCCGACCACCGTGTGCCCGGCATTGTGCAGATGGCCACCCAGGCGGCCGGGTCCGCAGCCCGCGTCCAGTACCCGGCCGCGCCGGCCCAGCATCGCATCGATCAACCTTGCCTCGCCGAATATGTCGTGGCCTTCTGCCACGAGCGTCCGGAACCGCTGCACATACCATTCGGAATGCGCGGGGTCGGCCGCGGTGAGTTCCTCCCAGCGGCTCGGGGTGCGGTCCGACGGGGTGTGCGCGCTCATCCGGTTCCTCTCGCGTCGGCGCACCGCCCGGTGCGATGGCGCCGGCTGGAACCCTACGGGCCGTCAGCCCGCCAGCCGGTTCTCGTAGACCGTCGCCAGATCGCGCAGGGCGGCGGACCCGTCACCGGAGAAGCTGGAGCCGTGCATCACCGCCAGTGTGGTCGGGCGCAACTCGGCGAGCCGGCGCAATGTCGCGGGTACGGCCGGGCCCAGTGAGGTGGCGTGGAAGACGTCCTCGGCCACCTCGGCCGGTCCCACCAGGTCGGCGTCGGTGAGGGCCGGCCCGTTGCCGAGCTGAGTCATCAGGTCACCGCAGAACAGCACACCGGTGGCCGCCTCGTAGAGCACCCGCGCCTCCCAGTTGTGCGGTGCGTGCGGGGTGTCGAAGTGCTGGATCCGGCGGTCACCGAGATCGATGATCTCGCCGTCGGCCAGGCGCCGCGGCCGCCGGTCGGCCAGATCGTCCAGCGAGACCTGACAGCCCACGACGCCGTGGGCCACCTGGGCATGCGGCGCCGCGCCCAGGAACAGATTCATCGCCCCGCTCTCATCGGCCTCCACATGGCCGAAAGTGATCCAGCGCAGTTCCGCCACCGGCCTTATCCGCTCGATCGCCGCCGACACCGAGGGGAACAGCGCCCGCATTCCGGTGTGGAACAACAGGGGTTCCGCGGCGTCGACGAAGAACTGATTGAACGTGAAACCGGTGGGGCCCACCTCGGGGACGAAGGTGGAGAAGCGGTACACACCGTCGGCGATCTCGTCTGTTCGGATATCCATCACAGCAGTCCTGGTAGCGTCATCCCCCGCCGAGTATCGGACAGAACGCGTATTCGAGCAGCGGATCCCAGTGTAACTCCGCTGGTCGGCGCCGAACAGAGCGCTGAAATCCGGCCCTGGTGCCGGTCGGGGCGCGTGGCCTCACACCCCGAGGTGAGGCCACGCATACCGGTAACCGGACGCGGTGTCGTTACACCTCGGCGACGCAGGTGACGAGCTGGCGTTCGTCGTAGGTGTAGTAGCTGGTGGCCTCCGCCGGGCAACCGGATTCGTCGGTGGTACCGGTCAGGATCTTCAGCACGTGGACGGTATCGGGCTTACCCGGCGTGCACGGGCTGTGGGTGGGGCTGTCGGAGCCCGACGGAATCGTCATGCACTGGCCCTCGACCCAGTCGATATCGAGGCACAGGGCGCCCTGTTCCCGGCCGCCCAGGGTCACGTAGTAGGTCTGATCGACGTCGGAGGCGCAACCGTCCTGGGTGGGGGCCTTGGCGACCACCTTGTAGTTCGAATTCTCCGAACCGCACTGGGCGTGGTCGATCTCCGCGTCCATCATCGTCCCCGACAGCGTGACGCAATCGCCGATGGCCGCGTCGAAGTCGACATCGCCGCCCTCGTCGGCTCCGTTCTGTCCGGGCACTGTGGACACCGGGCTCGCCGACGAGCTCTGCCCCGAATCCTCCCCGCTGGTACACGCCGACAAGGCCAGCACCGCGCAGCCGACCACCACGAGGCCTGCCAGCAGACCGGGAATCCGGAACACGGGCGAACGTCTGGACATGAGAACTCCTTCATGAAAATACGTCAGGGTGAACAGTGTTCGGGCACAACGTGATTCGATGCGGGGTAGACGGGAATGTGGCGGCCGTGGAAACGGGGCCCTGCGGACTCCGGCCGGTGACCACCGCCGGAAACACCGGCCGCGCGGGTTGCCCGGACATCACGACCCGCCCCCGGCGACCGGTGACGGTCGCGCGGGGGCCCGATTACTTCGGTGATGAACCGCCGGATGACGGCGGTGAGTGTGATGCCCGGCCGGCGTGGCCGAACGAAGCGGTGACGAGATCCACCGTGGCGGTGCGCCGTTGTCCCGGCGGACCGGCCACGCGCGGATGCTCGCGTGAGCTTACCGGTCGACCCCCCGACCCGCGGTGATCGCGGAGACGGTCACCCGTGCCCCGGATCCCCGCCGCGCCCGTGACCTACGGCCGTAGCTTCCCACGTCGGTACCCACTCCTCCTCGCTGGTGCCCGGCGCAGATCTTAACCGGTCGCGCCGACAAAGTGGACCCGTCGGCAGGTTCTCGCATCCACGGCCGAAGGGAGGCCGCCGATCACGGACCGATCAGGCGGCGGCCGAGATCCGTGCCGCCAGCGCGCGGATCATTTCCGTGGCGACGACCGCGTGCCCGCTGGTCGTGAAGTGGATGAGGTCGGTGCTCATGAGATCCGGGCGCAGCCGCAGCGGATGGTCCCAGAAGTCGACCAGCACCGCGTCGTACCGGGCGGCCACTTCGCGAACGATCGCATTGAGTTCGGCCATCCGCGGCCGCATCGGCCGCATCGGCGCCATACGTTCGGTATCCCAGACATCTGCCACGGTGAACGCGCACAGCTGGGCGCCGGTAGCGGCCAGCGCGGAGAAGGCGGTATCGAGATTCGCGCGCAGCCGATCGGTATCGCCGCCGGGATGGAACAGGTCGTTGCCGCCGCACGATATGTGCACGAGGTCGGGCCGGAACCGCAGTACCGGCGCCAGCTGCTCGGCGAGCATCTGATCCGAGGTCGCGCCGATCTGTCCGGTGTTCAGGTACCTCACCTCGGAGTTCACCGCGGTGAGCACCTCCGCGACGCGGTCGGCCCAGCCGATTTCACGGTAGCCCGCCGACGCCTCACCCACGCCCAGGGCAATGGAATCACCGAGTACGGCGTAGCGCCGCCAGGGCGCGGCACGCAGGAGCGCGCGGGCACTGTCGGTGGAAACGAGCATCGGGTCGTCGGATTCGGTACGGCCGTCGGTGTCTCTCATATCGACTCCTGTCGGGACGGAACGGCGATCAGGCAGGCCGCGACAGCGGCGAAGCCCGCGCACAGCAGGAACAATGTGTGGAATCCGGCGAGCGGGTCACCGGGGTGGGCGGCGAGAACCGCGGCCAGCACAGCGATACCGAGTGCGCCGCCGAGCTGGCGCGCCGTCAGATTCATCCCGGTACCGGCCGCGAAACGGTGCGGTGGCAACGCGTTCGCCGCGGTGGCGCCCAGCACGGTCACCACGATGCCGACACCGCCGCCGCCGAGTATCCCGGCCGGTACCCATGCCGACCACAGTGCCGGGGTGGGACCGAACATCTCCGTGCTCATCCAGGCGAGCGTGGCGAGGAACATCAGTACCCCGAGGACTCCGGTCCAGCGCCGGGGCCCGGGTGCGGTGATGCGGCCGGTGAGGGTCGCGGTCGCCATCGAAGCCACCGCGCCCACGCTCAGCGCCGCGGCCGAACCCAGGACGGAGTATCCCCACAGCGCGTCGAGGAACATCGGCCCGGCCAGCAGCCAGGCGAACATAGCGGCTCCGAACGCGAACGAGGCGGCATTGGTCAGCGCGAACGTCCGGTTGCGCCAGAGTTCCACGGCGAGAGCGGGATTCGGATGCCGTAGGGATCGGAGCAGCGCCGCGCAGGTGAGCGCGGCGCCCAGGGCCAGCGCCGCGAGCGTGCCGGGCGCGGTCCAGCCCCAGCGCTGCCCCTCGGTGAGTCCGGCGACGAGTCCGCCCAGGCCCGAGGCGACCATGAGCGTGCCCACCGGGTCCGGCAGGGCGCCGCGGGTCTGCTCGGGATCCGGTGCCAGGACGCGGAAGGCCAGGCCGGCCAGAAGGAGGCCGATCGGCACATTGATCACGAAGATGGAGCGCCAGCCGAACAGTTCGACCAGCATGCCACCGACCGCTGGACCCACGACCGCGGCGAAGCCGCCCGCCGCCGACCAGGCCGCGATGGCGCCGCCGATCCGTGTGCGCGGGGTGACGGCGAGGAGGGCGGCGAGGGCCGCGGGCACCATCAGCGCGGCGGTCGCCCCCTGGGCCACGCGTGCGGTGATGAGCAGGCCCGCGTTCGGCGCCGCCCCGCACAACAGGGAAGTGAGCGCGAAACCGACCACGGCGGTGAGGAAGATCGTGCGCCGCCCCACCGCGTCGGCGATCCGGCCGCCCGGGGTGAGCAGTGCCGCGAACGCGACCGCGTAACCGCTGATCACCCAGGTGAGGGTGGTCGGCGAGGTGGCCGGATGGTCGCGAGCGAGGGACGGGAAGGCGATATTGACGACCGAAAGGTCGAGGAAGGCGAGGAAGGCCGCGCCGGCGGCGACGAGAAGCGCGCCGGAGCCGCTCGCGGAGGTGGACTGCGGGTCGGGGGCCCGCACGGACGATTCGGTCATGGGAATCCTGGGGAGGGGAGGAACAAAAAGCACGAACGTTCGTAGTTCAAAATACGACCGATCGTTCGCATTGACAAGCGGGTGATGTCAGAATGGGTCGTATGACGGACGCGATCACGGATCAACGGCTGGTCAAGGGGGCCCGCTCTAGGGCAGCGATCGCACGGCACGCCGCCGATGTGGCGTCGGTGGAAGGGCTCGCGGGTGTCAGCCTGGGCAGGCTGGCGGCCGATCTGGGCATCAGCAAGAGCGGGATCGCCACCCTGTTCAAAACCAAGGAGGCGCTCCAGCTCGCGGCAATCCGGGCCGGGCGCGAGGTGTTCGTCGAACAGATCATCACGCCCGCCCTGCGGGTACCGCGCGGCCTGCCCAGGGTGCGCACACTGGTCGAGCGCTGGCTCGACTACATCGCCGAGCCGGTATTCCCGGGCGGCTGCTTCCGGGCCGCGGTACTCACCGAATTCGACAGCCGGCCGGGGCCGGTCCGCGACGCCGTCGCCGCGGACCACGCGGACTGGATGACGTTCCTGGCCGGCGAGATCGGTAAGGCCCAGGAGTCGGGTGAGCTGACCGGGCGGGACGCGGCGGCGCTGGCCTTCGAGATCGACGCGATCGTCGGCGCCGCCAATACCGCCCGCCAACTCGGCGACGACGACCGGGTCCTGACCGCGCGCCGGATCCTGGCGGATCTGCTGCGCTGACCGCGCCGGGACGATCCGGTCGCGTGCCGTGGCGCGAGCCTTACCTGCGGAGAGCGCCCCGATCCAGGCCCAGGTAGTCGACGAGTTCGGCCGCGGCCGCCCGCCCGGCCCGGTTCGCGCCGATCGTGCTGGCCGACGGTCCGTACCCGATGAGGTGGATCCGCGGATCCACCGCGACCCGGGTGGCGAGTGCGCCGTTCATGGTGATCCCGCCGCCCGGACCCCGGAGTCGCAGTGGGGCCAGATGGTCGAGCGCACTGCGAAAACCCGTGGCCCACAGAATGACCTGCGCGGCCTGGAAACTACCGTCGGCCCAGCGCACACCGTCGGGCTCGATATGGTCGAACATCGGCCGCCGCCGCAGCACGCCGCGGTCCCGGGCGGCCCGGAGCCGATCGTCGAGCGGGAGGCCGGTCACCGAGACCACCGAGCCGGGCGGAAGTCCCCGGCGTACCCGATCCTCCACGATCGCCACCGCCCGCCGGCCCGCGTCCGCGTCGAACGGGTCCTCCCGGAACGCGGGCTCCGACCGCGTCACCCAGGTGGTGCCGGCGACCCGGGAGATCTCATCGAGCAACTGGACCGCGGAGATACCGCCACCGACCACCACCACGTGCTGTCCGGCGAATTCGGCCGGATCGCGGTAATCGCGGGTGTGCAGCTGCCGGCCGGTGAAGGTCTCGGCGCCGCGATAGTGGGGTACGAAAGGGTGCTCCCATGTCCCGGTGCCGTTGATCAGTCCGCGCACCCGGAGTGTGCCGGCATGGTCGGTCTCGGCGTGCAGCAGGCCGTCTTCTCCAGCGCGATCGCACACCACCCGCACGCTCACCGGCCGGCGCACCCGGAGCTCGAAATGCTCCTCGTAGCGCTGGTAGTAGCGCGGTACCGCGGTCGCCGCCGGTACGTCGGCACCGGGGGCGCCCGGCCCGATGTTCTCGGCGAAGGACATCCCGGGCAGGTCGTGTACCCGGTTCACGGTATCGAGGGTCAGCGACGGCCAGCGGAACTGCCAGGCGCCGCCGGGGCCCGGCGCATGGTCGACGATGAGGAAATCCTGTCCGGGCACGAGCCCGTGCCGCCGCAGGTGGTACCCGGCCGACAGACCGGACTGCCCGGCCCCGATCACCAGTATCGGGAAGTCCGGTGCCGCCGGATGTACTGCCTGCTGTGCCATGGTCGCCGATGCTAGTGCGCACACGGCACCGGGAACCGGCTGCCCGTCTCGTCCGGCCCGGCTGTCAGGCGGGCACTCGGCGGGCCACCGGGAGTTCCACCAGAAAACGCGCGCCACCGGAGTCCGCGGGCTCGACGCGGATCATCCCGCCGTGCCGCCCCACCACATCGCGCACGATCGCCAGGCCCAGGCCCGCGCCGCCCTCGTCCCGGCTGCGGGCGTCGTCGAGGCGCACGAAACGCTGGAAGATCCGCTCCCGATCGGCCTCGGGCACTCCCGGGCCGTCATCGGTCACCGCGAGTACGGCCCGGTCACCCCGGCGTTCCAGCGATACCCGCACCGTGGTCGCGGCATGCCGCTGGGCATTGTCCACCAGATTGCCCAGGACGCGGGCCAATTGGGTGCGGCTACCGGTGACGAGGAGCTCGTCGGCACCGCGGTCAAAGCCGACCGGTAGGCGATCGCCGACCCGGTGGGCGAGCTCGTCCCGGACCAGGGCCCCGAGATCGACCCGGTCGGCCCGGGGTTGTTCGCCCGCGTCGAGGCGGGCCAGCAGCAGTAGATCGGCCGCGAGGTGTTCCAGCCGCACGGTGTCGCCGAGCAGGCCGTCGAGCTCGAGCAACCCCGGATGTGCCTGCGCCACTTCGAGCTGGGTGCGCAGACTGGCGATCGGGCTGCGCAATTCGTGTGCGGCATCGGCGATGAACCGGCGTTGACGTTCCGCGGACTGCTCCAGCGCCGCGAGCGTGTCGTTGGTGGTGACCGCCAGCCGGGCGATCTCGTCGCGGGCGGCGGGTTCGGGGACCCGGCGTGACAGGTCGCCGTGCATGATCTCGGCCAGTTCGGACCGGATGGATTCCACCGGGCGCAGGGCCCACCGGGTGACCAGCCAGGTCATCGCGGCGACCACGGCGAGCAGCACCGGCAGGCCCATCAGCATTGCCCGCCGGACATCGGCGACCGCGCTGTCGGCGGTATCCAGCGACGCACCCGCATAGACGGTGACCGGTCGCCCGTCAGGGGACGTGCCACCGAGCGCGGCGACGCGATAGCTGTCGGCCCCGGAATCGCCGACTGCCAGCTCGATCTGCCCGAACACCGGTTCGGTGGCCGCCGGAGCGTCGGCAGTCCGCGTGGATCCCACGCCGACGTCGCTGCCGTTGCCGGCCGCGCTGCCGAGGCCGGCCGCATTATCCCCGGAGCCGGGTGACTCGTCCTCGGCCGCATCCTCGGACTCGGTATCGGAGTCCGCATCATCGTCCTCGGACTCCTCGGACTCCTCGGACTCCTCGGACTCCTCGGACTCCTCGGACTCCTCGGACTCCTCGGACTCCTCGTCCGTGGAGTCCTCGCCCGTGTCGTCTCCGGACTGCGCGTCCGCGGCCGCATCGGGCCCGAAATCGGCCATCGGGCCCCGGCCCCGCAGTTCTTCGTCGGCGGCCAGTACCCGCCCGTCTGCCGAAACGACCTGCACGGGTTCGTCGTCGGGATCGGGCAGCCGGAGTTGCGCGAGTGGCGTTCCGGCATCCAGCTGCCCGGCGATATCGCGCGCGGTGTTCGCGGCCTGCAGATCCGCGCTCTCGACGAGATTGCCGCGCAGGGCCGCGAGCAGGATCAGTCCGGTAGCGGTCAGGGCCAGCGCGACGACCACGGTCGCCGCGGTCGTGGTACGCGCCCGGACCGAGTTCCACCGGATGCCGCGGCGGCGCCTCCGCTCACCCACGTTCGGCCGCCAAACGGTAACCGGCGCCGCGTACGGTCAGAATGGTCCGGCAGCCGAAGGGCGTATCGATCTTGCGTCGCAGGGTGCTGATGTATACCTCGACGATATTCGGGTCGCCGTCGTAGGCGAAATCCCAGACATGCTGCAGGATATCGGCTTTGGACACGACCTGCCCGGCGCGCACGGCCAGGTGTTCCAGCACCGCGAATTCCTTGGCGGTCAACGCGATATCTCGGTCGCCGCGCCGGCAACCGTGGGTGGCGGGGTCGACGACCAGATCGCCGACCCGCAGGACGCGCACACCGCCGCGGGTGCGGCGGCGCAGCAGCGCCCGGATCCGTGCCACCAGTACCACGTAGGAGAACGGTTTGCTGAGGTAGTCGTCGGCGCCGGTGTCCAGGCCCTCGGCCTCGTCGTATTCGCCGTCCTTGGCGGTGAGCATCAGCACCGGCGTTTCGTGGCCGGCCGCGCGCAGGGTGGCGCACACCCGGTAGCCGTTCATACCGGGCAGCATGATGTCCAGGATGATCAGGTCGTACTCGGTGGTGGTGGCGCGGTGCAGTCCCTCGGCGCCGTCGTGTACGACGTCGACCGCGAAACCCTCGGCCGACAACCCTTTCGCCAGTGTGAGGGCGAGACGTTTCTCGTCCTCCACGATCAGCAGACGCATCCACCCAGACTGTCAGACGCTTCCTGAAATGTTCTTCAGGTGACTTCAGGTCACCTTCAGCCTCGGCTTGCGACAGTGGGGCCTGTCTTCGGGACGTACACCCACTCAGGAGGTTTCACCATGGCAAGCGTCATTCGTCACGCGGTCGCCGGTCTGCGCTGGCTTCTGATCGGCACCGCGGTCGTGGCCGTGGTTGTCGGTGCCGCTGTCGGCGTCGCCACCGTCGCCCTCGGGCACACCCCGCCACACGGCACCGTCGCCCTCGATCGCCCGATCGCGGAGTGGTCCCTCGTCGCCGATCCCGGCATCGATCGCATCCAGGCCATGGACGCCGCTGTGGCCGCGGTACCGGACAGCAGGGCGGTCTCGGCCGAATTCGAGACCGAGCACCGCGCAGCGGTGTGGGAGGTGGAGGTCGTGACCTCGGCGGGTGTCGAGTACGAGGTGACGGTGGACGCGAAGACCGGCGATATCATCGGCGCGGTCGAACACGATTGATTCGCGTCCTTCGCCCGGGTTCCGGGCACGGAGCCGGCTGCCGCCGTGAGGCGGCAGCCGGCTCATCGCTGCGGGCGGGGCGCACCGGGGGCGCGCTCGAGCGGGCGGCGCGGTGGCGCGGCACTAGACTCGCTGTCGCTGTTGTCTGCGAGGATTCCGGATCGAACAGAAGGTGACCGCCGATGACGATGATCGAGGTGCCCGCGCCCGACGGCGATATCGAGGCCGTATGGGAGACACCCGAGGGTTCGGGGCCGTGGCCCGCGGTGGTGCTGCTGCACGACGCGGTGGGGCCGACCGCCGATCTGCGCCGCAATGCCCGCATGCTGGCCGACCACGGTTATCTGGTGATCGCGCCGGATCTGTTCTCCCGCGGGCCGCGTTGTGTGCCCGGCGTATTCCGTGATCTGCTGTTCACCGGTGAGGGCAGGGCGGTGCGCGATATCCTCGCGGCGCTGCGGCGGGTACGCGACGATTCCTCGTGCACCGGGCGGGTCGCGGTGGCCGGTTTCTGTATGGGTGGTGGTTTCGCCTTGCTCACCGCGCCCCGTGGTTTCGACGCCGCCGCGCCGTTCTATCCGACCAGCCGGGGCAACTACGCGGAGATGTTGCGGGGCAGCTGCCCGATCGTCGCCAGCTACGGCCGGTTGGATCCGATCAATATCGGTCGCGCGCACCGGCTGGAACGAGTACTCGACGATTACGGCGTGGCCCACGATATCGAGACCTATCCCGGGGTCACCCACGGCTTCGCCAACCGCCTACCCGCCGATCGCGTCCTGCGCGTGGCCGGGCTCGGTTACGACGAGGAGGCCACCGCGGACGCCTGGCGACGTGTTTTCGCCTTTTTCGACCTACATCTGAGAAGCCCCTCGCCGCACTGACCGCGGCCGCCGAGGGCGAAGGTGATTTGGTGTCGCGCAGCCGGTTTCATGTTCCCGGTGGCGGGAAGCCATCGACCGGAAAGTGAAGCCGTTGAATATCGTACCGTTCAACAACGGCATAGTTGCCGCTGTTGCGTCCGGCGTCGTGTCCGGACGGTTCGGTTCGACGGAAGCAGGTCCGACATGTCCAACAACTTCTTTCTCAAGTTCATGTTGATGATGATGATGATGTCGATGTTCTGAGGTTTGTGCGTCGCCGGCCGGGCTCGGTGGCCGGCGGGGCTCGACGTCGACACTCCCCGGTTGCCCAAGCGCTTCGCCCCGGCGCGATATCGCCCCAGCAGTGGGTGAGGTGGCCAGGTGAACGGATGAGCAGGTCACCCGGGGTGGCGACCTGCTCATCCCGGCGCACGCTCCTCACCGAGCAACGTGCGCTCTTCCGGTTGGTCCGGCAATCAATGGCACGGCGATTCATCCGGAGGCGCCGGACTATTCGGGGACACAACGCATATTCCCACCGGCGGCAGCATCGGCCGTCGGCGCATCCGCTCCGGAATCGCGGGGGGTCAGATGCAGACGGTGGCGCTTCCGAGGGGGAGGCACAGGATGACGGAACCGGTGACCGGGGCGGCCGTCGGAGTGGCGGCGGAGGCGATGGGGGCCGCGAAGGCGCCGAGGGACAGGGTGATCGCGGTGGCGGCGAATATCTTGGTGATCCGGGTAGACATTGCACATCCTTCGGTCGGGTGGAACCAGGGACATCTTTCGCGCAGCATCATCAGTTTTCGCTGGTCGCAATGCCGATACCAGACAAGAATTCATCAAATTTCCCGACGCCGGGGTCACGGGCGGATCACCGGCACCCGGCGCCGGTCGCGCCGAGATCGCGGTGGGACGAAAAATCGTCGACAGCGTCCGGCTCGAATTCCGCCCGGCTGCGCGGGATATCTATGCTTCGCGCGGGCCCGGTCGGCGATGGCGTGCACCACGGCCGCGAGGCTCTCACCCAGGGGCGCCAGTGCGTATTCGACCGGGGTGGCGCGGCCGGTTGAACGCGGCGGCTGAACAGCCGGTCGCGCAAAAGATTTCGGGTATCGACGGTGAGCAGGCGCTGGGATAGGCCGGGAATCGCCCGCGGGAGCTCGCTGGACGCCGCGGCCCGGAATGCAGTTCGACCGGTACCGGCAGGCTTCACCGATTGCCCGGCCGTTCCAGCAGGTTGTCTGTAGTGATGATCGAGGAACGGCCGTGGCCGAAGGGCTTGTCGGAGCGGGACGACAAGCCCTCCGGCGCTATCGGCGGATCACACCTGTTCGTCGGCCCCGTACCCGAGTTCGACGTCGTAGCCGACCTCTTCGCCGGAAATGGCGACCTGCCCGGTGACGGGCGGATAGCCGCGGGCCACGACCGTGTACTGCCCCTCGGGGAGATCGGGCACGAGGTAGCGGCCCTGCTCGTCGGTGCGAGCGGTGGCGGCCACATCGCCGGTGGCATCCAGGACGGTGATCTGGATATCGGTCACCGGCCGTCCACCGTCGGCTCGGGCCGACCCGGTGAGCACGGCCATGGGCGTGAGCTCGATATCGTGCCGCAGCCGGCCGCTGTCGGGCACGGTGAGCGCGGTCGCGGTCGGACGCATGTGCTCGGCGACCGCCACCAGTGTGTAGGTGCCGGGAACCACGCCGTGGCACAGGTAGGTGCCGTCTTCGCCCGACGCGGCCGACGCGACGACCTCGCCGTACTGGTCGGTGACCGTGACCGTGGCGCCGGCCAGCGGCGCGTCGGCGCGGGTCGAGCGCACGGTACCGGACAGCTCACCGAGCCCGGACAGGGTCAGGTCCATGCGCTGCGGGTGCGCGGCGTGTGCGACATTGACCGCGGTCGGCCGGTGTCCGGGCGCCGAGACGATCAGCACATAACTACCCGGCCCGGGTGCGTCGACGGTGTAGCCGCCGTCGCCGGACCCGCTCGCCCGCGCGACCTGGTGTCCGCGCTGGTCGATCAGGGTGAGCGCCGCACCGGGCACCGGGCGTCCGTCCTCGCGGGTGATGTGCCCGTGGAAAGAGCCGCTCTCGTCGCCGGCCCCGGAGTACCGGGTGGCCGGCAGCGAGGTCTGCGCGGTGACGGCCGGGCCGTACACGCCGTGGCCGTTCTGTCCGGCCGTGGCCTGCGCGGTCAGCGCGCCGACCGGTACGGGTGCCGGATCGTCGGCCTCCTCGGCCGCCGGGGCATGGTGCCGGCCCATCGGATCGACCGCGGCGGGGGTGCGGTCGAGGTCGGCGAGATCGTCGGGCACCCGCTCCTCGGTCGTCATATCGGTGGCCGCCGCGGGATCGGCGGTCGGCTCGATATCGATCGTGCGCCGCAGCGGGCGGTTCGGCAGCAGCGCCGCCGCGATCAGGGCGACCACGCAGGTCACCGCGGCGATCAGGAAGATCCGGCCGGTGGCGTCACCGTAGGAGAAGCGCACGATCTCGGCGATGGGAGCGGGTAGCGCCTTCAGGTCGAGATTGCCGCTGCCCGAGGACGTGGTGTGGATGCCGAGTTCGGCGAAACGGGCGGTGGACAGTTCGCTCACCCTGGTCGCGAGCACCGAACCCAGTACCGAGACACCGATGGCGCCACCGAAGGTGCGGAAGAAAGCGACGCTGCTCGAGGCGGCGCCGATGTTGTGCACGCTCACCGTGTTCTGGACCGCCAGCACGAGGTTCTGCATCATCATGCCGACACCCGCACCGGTCACGGTGATGAAGGCGCCGATGAGCCAGATGTTCGTGGCGTGGTCGACGCTGGACAGCAGGGCGAACCCGACCACCAGCAGCGCGGCGCCGCCGACGACAAAGGGCTTCCACTTGCCGAACCGGGTGATGAGCTGGCCGGAGACCACCGAGGCGACCAGCATGCCCGCCACCATCGGCGAGGACAGCAGACCCGCGGCGGTGGGGGAGTAGCCGCGGGCGGTCTGCAGATACTGCCCGAGGAATGTGGTCGCGCCGAACATGCCGACGCCCACGGCGATGGAGGCGAGGATGGCCAGCGCGGTGGTGCGTTCGGTGACGATCGGGAGCGGGATCACCGGATCCTTCACCCGCGATTCGACGAGCACCGTCAACGCCAGCAGCAGCACACCGCCGCCCACATAGAGCGCCGACTCGGTGGACCACCACTCGTAGTACCCGGCCTTGCCGGCGAACGAGACCCAGATGAGCAGGACGGAAACGCCCGCGGTGAGCAAGGTGGCGCCGAACCAGTCGATGCTGACGCCCTCTTTGCGGGTCGTCGGCAGCCGCAGCGTGCGCTGCAGGAGCAGCAGGGCGATCACGGCGAGCGGGATGCAGATGAAGAAGCACCAGCGCCAGCCGAGTGGGCTGTCCACGATGACGCCGCCGAGGATCGGTCCGCCGGTCATGGAGACCGCCATGACCGCGCCCATGTAGCCGGAGTACCGCCCGCGCTCGCGCGGCGGAATGATGCTGCCGATGATCGCGACGACCAGTGCGGTCAGCCCGCCCATGCCGACGCCCTGCAGCGCGCGAGCCGCCAGGAGCAGCCCGACATCGTGGGCGAAACCGGCGATCACCGAGCCGACCACGAAGATGATGATGCCCAGCTGCACCAGCGTCTTCTTGTTGAACAGGTCGGCCAGCTTGCCCCAGATCGGCGTCGAGGCCGCATTGGTGAGCAGGGCCGTGGTGATGACCCAGGCGTAGGCGGTCTGCGAAGCCTGCAGATCGCCGATGATGGTGGGTAGCGCGTTGGCGACGATGGTCGTGCTGAGCAGGGCGGTGAACAGCGCCGCCAGCAGCCCGGTCATCGCTTCGAGGATTTCGCGATGGCTCATGGCGAGCGGATCGCGAGAGGCTGGCGCCTCGGTGTCAGACATCGGCTCTCTCTTTCGAAACCTGCGGGTTCTCGTCCGCCGTGCCACAGCGGTCCCGGGAGTTGAGGGAATTACGGAGGCGGCGCACCACCTGATAGGCCTGCTCCACGTCGTTCTCGGTCCAGTCGCCGAGGGTCTCCTGGAGGTGGCGGGTGTGGAACGCCCGGACGCGGTGCAGCAGACCCTGTCCTTCGGGGGTCAGCCGGACCAGGCTGGCGCGGCCGTCGCTGGGATCGGCCTCGCGGCTGATATATCCGGCCGCGGCCAGTTCGGTGATATGCCGACTCATCGCCGACGGCGTAATGCGCAGGTCGGCCGCGAGGCCCACCTGCCGGCAGGGGCCCGCCGTCTCGAGGGTGGTCAGGACCCCGAGCCCGCCGGGGAGTAGCTGCCCCGCGTCGGAGTGGAGCAGCGTGCCCCGGAGCGCACGGCTGATGAGGAACAGTTCACCGAGGAGGTTCTGTGTGATTTCCGTTGAGGCTGGCACGGTGACTCCAAACGATGATTAGTTCACTACGCTAACTAAAGCTAGATCAGTTGCTTGCGGTAATCAACTATCGCAAAACGGACACCCGAGTTCCGAGTTCCGAGGTCCGGGACGGGCCGGAGACGGCTCGCCGGTAGTCGGCTCGATTAGCCTCGGAGTGGAACCGAATTGCCGAGCCGGACGCTGTATCCGGTCCGATCGAAGGGGTGCATGTGCCGATAGAGCTGGACCTGACGACCGATGAACTGCTGTCCACCACCCGGGCGGTGCGCAAGCGCCTCGACCTCGAACGCGAGGTCCCGCTCGAGGTCGTGCGAGAGTGTATCGAACTGGCGGTCCAGGCGCCCAGTGGCTCCAACCGGCAGGGCTGGCACTGGGTGGTGGTGACCGATGCCGAGCGGAAACGCGCACTGGGGGAGCTGTACCGGAAATCCTTCGAACGCTACGCGGCATCGAAGTACTTCCCCGGGAACCAGGCCGGATCGGACTCCCCGGAAGACGCGGCCCGTCAGCGAATCGCGAGTTCGGCGACGTATCTGGCGGAGAAGATGGGCGAGGTGCCGACCCTTCTCGTGCCATGTATCGAGGGACGGGTGGACGGGGCCTCGGGCGCGCAGAGCGCGTCGCACTGGTCGTCCCTGTTCCCGGCGGTGTGGAGCTTCTGTCTGGCCGCGCGGTCCCGGGGGCTCGGTACGGCGTGGACCACCCTGCATCTGAGCTACGAGCGCGAGGCCGCCGAAGTTCTGGGAATTCCGTACGACACGGTGTCCCAGGGGGCGCTGCTGCCTGTCGCCTATACGAAGGGCACCGATTTCAAGCCGGCCGCGCGGACGGATATCGACCGGATCCTGCACGTCGGAGGCTGGTAGGCCGGCCCCGCGCGGTCTCACCCGGCATTGCCGGGTGAGGCGCCGCCCCGGCGCCGGTGGTCTCCTGCCCGGTCCCGCCGGGTTCGGTCCGGCCACGGTGTCGCATGCCTTCGCGACCGCCGGGAGGTGACTGGTCACCTCCCGGCGGTCGTTCTGTGTACGGGTAGCGACAACAGGCCGTATGGCCGCGAGCTGCGGTATCCCTTCGATCACCTGCGCGGATGGCGGCCTCTTGACAGGCGGCGTGTCAGCCATCACACTTGCCACGGAAGTTGACATGACTGTCACGTCATTATCAGTTGAGTCAGGAGGCATCGGTGCCTGCAGTTCCCGATATGCGCGCGCTCGGGCGAGAAGTGAGTAACTGGGGTCGCTGGGGGAGCGACGACGAGCGGGGGACCACGAATCTCATCACGCCGGAGCGAGTTGCCGCCGCGGCCGGCCTGATCCGGACCGGCGAGGTCTTCCCGCTGGGCATACCCCTCGACGGTGACGGTCCGCAGCCCGGTGGCCTGCGTATCAACCCCATCCGGCTCATGTCCGAGAACGGTCAGGAGCAGGTGCTTCCCGGCGGATTCAAATGGGCCGACGACTATGTCTTCATGCCGCTGCAAGCGGGCTCGCAATACGATTCGCTCGCCCATGTGCACTACGACGACCAGCTCTACAACGGCTTCGCCGGGGACGGCGTCTCGGTCAAGGGCGCCGGCAAATGCGGCATCCACACCCAGGCGGCCGGCATCGCCGGGCGCGGAGTCCTGCTCGATATCGCGAAGGCGCGCGGTGTGGACTGGCTCGAGGCCGGTACCGCGATCGGCCCCGAGGAACTCGACGAGGTCGCCGAGGCCCAGGGTGTGACGGTCGGTGCGGGCGATATCCTGCTGATCCGGACGGGCTGGCGCAAGAAATTCCTGTCCGACCACGATGCCGCGGGGTTCATGGCGGGGGAGCCGGGGCTGAGCCTGAATTGCGCGACCTGGCTGCGCGAGCGCGATGTCGCAGTGGTCGGTTCCGACAACTGGGCCGTCGAGGTGATGCCCGGCGAGAATCCGGGCTCCGCGTTCGAGCTCCATATGGTTCTCATCCGGGATATGGGGGTGACCCTGGCCGAGATGCTCGACTTCGAGGAGCTGTCCCGGGCGTGCGCCGCCGACGGCCGCTACGACTTCTTCTACGCGGGCCCGCCCCTGCCGTTCACCCGCGGCATCGGCTCGCCGATCAATCCGCTGGCGATCAGATGAGGACGGGAATGAACACGATCGCGATACCGCGCGGCGAAGGGAACGGGACCCGTGCTGGTCGGTGACATCGTCGAATACGGCGCACGCAAACATCCGGACCGTATCGCGTTGCGGTTCGAAGACCAACGGATCGCATACCGGGAGCTGCGTGATCGCAGCCGCAGACTGGCCAACGCCCTGCTGGGTGTGGCCGCGCCGGGTGACCGGGTCGCCGTCCTCTCCGCCAATTGCACGGAGTACTTCGACTGCTACTACGGCGTGCCGATGGCCGGTATGGCGCTGACCATCCTGAACTTCCGGTCCCATCCGGATCAGGTGGCGGCTCTGCTGCGGCATTCGGGAGCCGGGGTGCTGATCGTCGCCGCGGAATCCGCGGATCTGGTGGCGCGGATACGGGAGGAGGTCCCCACCGTCCATACCGTCGTGTCGATCGGCGGCGCCGTCGAGACGGCCACCGCCTGGGAGGAATTCGTCGGCGGGGCGGAGGCCGTGGAGCCGCCGGTACGCCCGGCGGCCGACGATACCGCCTGGCTGGTGTACACCAGTGGGACGACCGGTACCCCCAAGGGGGTGATGCTCAGTCATCGCAACCTGCTCGCCGGGGTCACCTCCTCGGCGCTGCAGTGGGAACTGCCCGAGGACACGGTGTTCCTGTTCTGTTTCCCGCTGTGCCATGTCGGCGGATACGTCACGTTGGTCAATCACCTGCTGGGCGCCACCGTCGGATTCCTCCGGACCTACGACAACGCCACGTTCCTCCGGTTGGTGGACGAATGGCAGGTCACCCAGACCGGTCTGGCGCCGACGATGATCAGCTTCCTGCTCCGGGATCCCGCGCTGGACACCGGCGCCCTGACCACGCTGCGGGCGATCGGCTACGGGTCGGCGGCGATTCCGGCCGCGGTGCTGCGGGAAGGGTTGCAACGGTTCGGCTGCGACTTCTACCAGGGCATGGGGATGACCGAACTCGCCGGCAATGTACTGCATCTGGATGCCGCGGCGCATCGCCGCGCGGCCGCCGGTGAGACCGGCCTGCTGATGTCGGCCGGTAAACCGATGCGGCTGGCCGATATCCGGATCGTCGACGACGAATTCGCCGATGTCGCGGTCGGGGAGATCGGTGAGATGGTCGTACGCGCCGATCAGGTGACGGTCGGTTACTGGAACGATCCGCAGGCGACGGAGGCCGCGTTCACCGACGGTTGGTTCCACACCGGGGATCTGGTCCGGCAGGACGAGGAGGGTTTCGTCTACATCGTCGACCGGAAGAAGGATCTCATCATCAGCGGTGGTGAGAACGTCGCCTCGCTCGCCGTCGAGCAGGCGCTGTACCGGAATTCCGCGGTCGCCGAGGCCGCCGCCATCGGAGTACCTGACGAGATCTGGGGCGAAGTGGTCTGCGCGGTCGTGGTGCCGCGTACCGGAATGACCGTGGCGGCCGCCGATATCATCGCCGGCTGCCGGGAGCATCTTGCCGGGTTCCAGGTGCCGCGGCGCGTCGAGTTCGTGGACGCGCTGCCGAAGAACGTGACCGGAAAGATCCTCAAACGAGAACTGCGCGATCGGTTCTCGCCTGCGAGATGAGGGAACGGGGCCGGCCGGGTGGGTGGACCGCCCGGCCGGCCCCGCTGCAGGAATTCCGCGCCGCGCGGAAAGGCAATACCGTCCTGTTCGCCGAACGCTCACCGGCCGTGGTGCCGGTAATCGCGGCGGCCCCGATATCGACGACGAAGGACCCGGTCACGGTGTGCACACCGTGACCGGTCCTTTGCCGTGCAGTCTGCGGGCGGGTCGCTCCGGTGATGGGCTGCCGAACGCCCCGGGGCGGAGGCACTCGGCAGCGCGCACTGCGTGGGGTCAGCCGAGCCGGCGCGGGTTCGAAACCCGCAGCCGGGCCTGGACCGCGGCGTTCACCGTAGCGCGGACCCGTAGGTCCCGGACGGAGAGAGCACCCGAACGCAGTCGCTCGGCCAGGACCGCCTCGGACGAACAGTCCAGGGCGCGCAGCATATCGTGCACCCGGTCCGCGGGCCCGGAGCCGGCGCGGAGCTCCCGGCCGCCGATCTGGAGCAGGGAGGTACAGATACGCAGTAGGTAGCGTTGCGCGGCGGCGTCCTCCGGCAGGGCAGGGCCGATCTCGGCGGTGAGCGTTTCCGTCACCAGGTCCAGGATCTCGGACAGCTCCGGGCGATCGTGGACCGTGGGCGCCGGGACCTCGGGTGCCTCGTCGCCGGGAACGGCTTCGAGCAGGCCGAGCACGTCGAGCAGGTCGTACTCGGATTCGCAGACCCGGCGGCCGATAGCGGCCAGTTCGAGCGAATGCTCGGCGCCGCCGAGATGGCGTTCGGCCTGGAACCGGCTCAGCACCAGCCATTTCAGTGTGCCGAAGACTTCCCACCAGTGCAGTTCGGCGGCCGCGGGCCGGTCGCCGGTGGCGCGCTGATAGCCGTCGAGGAGCTGGTCCCGGGTGCCGAGCCCGCCCACCGGTGCCGCCGCGCCGAACCGCCAGGCGCGCACACAGAGCCAGCCCAGATCCTCGATCGGGTTGCCGAGATGGGCCAGTTCCCAGTCCAGTACGCCGCGGATGCCGTCGGCATCGATCAGCAGGTTACCGAGCCGGAAATCGCCGTGCACGAGGCAGGACGCTCGATCGGGCGGGCGGTTTTCCCGCAACCAGCGCAGTCCGATCTCCACCACGGGCCGCGGTTCGGACAGGTCGCGATAGGTTTTTTCGATGGCGTCCAATGGGTCGCGGTCGTCGAGCGCGGTGAGTGTCGTCACCGGTGTGCGATGTACCAGCCCCAGGACGTATCCGAAATCCTCGGCGAGGTGGGCGCGGACGGCGGCAAAACCGGAATCGCGCTGCAACTTACGCGGGATCGACTCGCCGGGGACGGTGTTCATCACCAGGTACGGAGCGTCGATACCCGGCGCGGTGTCCCCACAGGCGAGGACTTCGGGAACTGGTACCCCGGCTGCCGCCGCGGCGCGCAGACATGCCACTTCGGCGCGCATCCGGTCGGCCTAACCCCGGCCGGGCGGATCCCGGCGCAGCACCGCGGTGCTCTCGCGGCCCGCCCGATCGGTGGCGCACACCGCGTAGATCTCGCGGCTGGCGCCGCCGGTGAGCCGGCGCACTCGGACGTCGGCGAGTTCGGTGCCGGTGGCGGCGGCGAGGACGGCCCGTACTCCCTCCGCGAGGGTGGCCGGCGGCGTCGTCACAGCCATGGTGCGGCCCCTGGGTCGCGCAACAGCCGCCGCGCGGTGGACATCCGGTGTACCTCGTCGGGACCGTCGTAGACGCGCGCGTACCGTGCCTGCCGGTACATCCGCTCCAGCGGAGTATCGGCGGTGAGGCCGAGGGCGCCGTGCACCTGGATGGCGCGGTCGACCACATCGTGCAGCATCCGGGCGCCCCAGAACTTCACCAGTCCGACGCGTACGCGGAAATCCTCTCCGGCGTCCATCGCTCGCGCGGCGTCGAGGGTCATGAGCCGCGCCGCGTGGATCTGGGCGGCGGATTCGGCGATATAGCGATGGATCTCGCCCTTCTCCGCGAGCAGCGACCCGTGTGCGAAGCGGGTGTTGGCCCGGGCGCACATCAATTCGTAGGCCCGCTGGGCCTGGCCGAGCCAGCGCATACCGTGGAAGATCCGCCCGGCGCCGAGCCGGTCCTGGGCCACCGCGAAACCCTTGCCGCGTGCGCCGAGCAGACTGTCCAGCGGGACGCGGACGTCGGTGAGGCGGACCTCGTAGTGGTCACTGGGGTCGTGCCCCATCGTCGGGATCGAACGGACGATCTCGAACCCCGGCGTATCGACCGGCACGATGATCGCGCTGATCCGGGCGTGCCGCGGCGCACTGTCGGGTTCGGTGCGGGCGAACACAGTACAGAACGCCGCCTGCTCCGCCCCGGTGGTGAACCATTTGTGCCCGTTGATCACCCAGCTGTCACCGTCGGTCACGGCGCGGGTTTCGATCAGTGTCGGGTCCGAACCCGCCACTTCGGGTTCGGTGAGCCCGACCGAAGGCAGGATATCCCCGGACACCAGCCCGGGAATCCAGCGCCGGCGCTGCTCCTCGGTGCCGTGCAGGTGCAGCATGAGAGTGTCCTGCATCGATACCGAGCCGACCGCCAATTGCCCGAACTCGGAGCGTCCGATGATCTCGTTGAGATAGACGAAGTCGAGGAACGGCAGACCGCCTCCACCCACTTCGGCGGGATGGCCGAGAGCCCAGATACCGAGTTCCTTCGCTCGTGCGCGCAGGCCGGCGAGCGCCTCGCGGGCGGTGTCGTCGTCGCGGGCGAGCACCGGTTCGCGGGGGATGACCTCGTCGTCGATGAAAGCGCGCATCCGGGCGGTGAGTTCGGCCAGTCGGGTGTCCATCGTGGTCATCCCTTCCGGCCGGAGGTGAACTCGCGCAGCGGCAGGGTCGCTGCCGAGTCGACGTATTCGTCGATGCGGGCGATGCGTCCGTCACGAACCTCCACGAACAGGCACGCCGCGACTTCCAGCAGCCCGTATCCGGGAAGTTCGCCGCGCAGGAGGTGCTGCTGGGCGAAGCCGGTGGGCAGTGGGTACCGGCGGATGTCCTCGTAACGCATGTCCACGAGGGTGCGTGCGAGCCAGCGCAGTACCCGGAGATTCTCGGTGACCGTCTCCTCGGTGCCCTTGTCGTTGTGCCAGATCCGCGCGTCGGGTGCGTACAGTTCGGTCAGGGTCGCTTCATCGCCCGCGCTGACGGCGGCGAAGAAGCGATCGGCCAGATCGTTCATCGGATGTCCTCTTCTTTCGGCATGACCATCGGCATGGCCCCGTCGGTGTTCAGCGCCCGGGCGCGCGGTGCAGGCGCCCGCCGGCGCGGAGCAGATTGCTGTCGGCGACCCGGCCGAGCAGATCGGCGGCCAGGGTCGCGGCGGCGAGGGTCGCGGGCAGATCGATGCCGGTGGCGATACCGCTGTCCTCGAACAGGTAGACCAGTTCCTCGGTCGCGATATTGCCACTGGCACCGGGCGCGAAGGGGCAGCCGCCGAAACCGCCTGCCGCGGCGTCGAAACGGCGGACACCGTGCAGATATCCCGACCATGCGTTGGCCAGGCCCTGCCCGCGTGTGTTGTGCAGATGCAGCCCGATCCCCACGCCCGGGACGGCGGCGTGGACGAGATCGACGACCTCGGCGGTCCGGCGCGGGGTAGCCGTGCCGACGGTGTCGGCGACGGACAGACCGTCGGCGCCGGCCGCCCGGGCGCGCGCCGCGATCTCGGCGACCCGGTCCGGCGGGGTGGGTCCGTCGAAGGGGCAGTCGAAGGCGATCGCGATGATCACCTCCAGTTCGCCGCCCGCGCGGTGGACCATCTCGGCGACGGGCCCGATCAGCGCGATCGACTCTTCGCTGGTACGGCCGACATTGGCGACACTGTGCCCATCGGAAGCCGACACCACGTACTCGAGCCGGGTCACGCCCGCGGCGAGTGCCCGCCGGACCCCGCCGAGTCCGGCCACCAGAGCGGAGAACGCCACGTCCGGCCAGCGGTGCAACCGGGCCGCCACCTGTTCGGCATCGGCGAGGGCCGGTATGGCGCGTGGGGATACGAACGAAGTGACCTCGATCCGGCCGACTCCCGTGGCCGCCAGTGCCGCGATGAGTTCGAGTTTGGCCTCGGTGGGGATGGGCGCCTCGATCTGCAGACCGTCGCGCGGCCCGACCTCCCGGATATCGACCTGTGCCGGGGCGTTCATGCGATGGTTCCCCGCGCGCGCAGTTCGCCGAGCCGGTCCGGGGTGTAACCCAGGATTTCGCCGAGGACCTCATCGGTGTGGGCGCCCGGGCGGGCCGGTCCGCCCCAGCGGACACCGCCCGGCGTCTCGCTCAACTTGGGGACCACGCCGACGCCCTTCACCGGTACCGGGTCGTATCCGGGGTCGGCGGGCTCCGCCGAGGGATCGCGGTGATCGACGAACAGGTCGCGGGCGAGGAACTGTGGATCGGCCATCACCTCGGCGACCGTATTGACCGGTCCGGCCACGACACCGGCCGCGGCCAGCAGGTCGATGAGTTCGGCGGCGGTGTACTCCACCGCCCACGCGGCGATGATCTCGTCGAGTGCGTCCTGGTTGCGGCCGCGGGCGGTGTGATCGATATAGCGCGGGTCGGTCGCCAGTTCGGGGCGGCCCATGGCGGCGGCCAGCCGTCCGAACACGGTGTCCTGGTTGGCCGCGATGATGACCCACAGACCATCTTTGGCGCGGTACAGATTCGAGGGCGCGATCCGGTCCAGCCGGGTGCCCGACGGCTGCCTGATATGCCCGGTCTTATGGTAATCGGGCACCGTGGACTCCTGGATCGCCAGCGCTGCCTCGGTGAGTGCCGCGTCGACGATCTGCCCGCGGCCGGTGCGTTCCCGCACCAGCAGGGCGGCCAGCACGCCTTGGAAGGCGAACATCCCGGCCAGGCTGTCGCCCAGCGACAGGGCGATGCGGGGTGGGGCCTGGCCCGGGAAACCGTTGAGATGCCGGAGGCCGCTGATGCCCTCGGCGACCGACGCGTAGCCGGGCCGGGAGGCGTAGGGCCCGGTCTGGCCGTAGCCCGACACCCGGGCGAGGACGAGACCGGGGGAGGTGGCGGTCAGCACGTCGTAGCCGATTCCCCAGCGTTCCAGGGTTCCGGGGCGGAAGCTCTCCACCACCACATCGGCGGTGCGCGCCAGTTCGAGGAAGATCTCGCGGCCCGCCTCGGTCCGCAGATCGATTCCGACGCACCGCTTGTTGCGGGCGTGGACCGTCCAGAAATACTGGTGTCCGCCTTCGGCCTGACCCCATTCGCGCAGCGGGTCGGGCCGGTCCGGGGCTTCGATCTTGATGACGTCCGCGCCGAGGTCACCGAGCAGCCGGCCGCAGTAGGGTCCCGCGATGAGCGTGCCCAGTTCCAGTACGCGGTAGCCCTCGAGTGGACCGCGCGGCGGCGCGTCCGCGCCGGGTCGCGAATCGGTGGTCATTGCATGCCTCCTCGAAACGGCAGGTGGTGGGAGCTGTCGTAGCGAACGAGGTGTCGGATCGGACGGGGAGATCCCGCGAAGAGGCCGGGTTCGTGCGGTACGACGCGTCGGCGCCGGTCAGGGCGCTCGGTCGAGATGGAGGGCTCCGACGCACATCTGATCGAGGGTCGCGAGCAGCGCCTCCTCGTCGGCGTCCTCGCCCTGGATCAGCCACAGGTACAGGGTGTGGTCCACCATGGCGGACATGGCGCGGGCGGCCAGTTCGGGGTCGAGGCCGGTGGGGACCAGACCTTCGGACTGCCAGCGGGCGATCGCGCGGGCCGTACGGTCGATCAGTTGGCGGCGGTGCTCGTGCCGGAGCAGGCGGAACTCCTCGTTGAACGTCGCGACCTGTTCGATGATCGCCATCATGGGCGCATTGCGCCGGTAGGCCTGGTAGTAGGACCGGTTCGAGGCGATCAGGCGTTCGGCGGGGGAGAGATCGGCCGCCGCGGGCTCGCGCCGGTGCATATCCTCGAAGAGCCGGTTGCTCAGTTCCCCGAAGACATCGTCCTTCGATTCGAAGTACCGGTAGAAGGTGCCGTAGGAGACCCCGGCCTCCTGGGCGATGAGTTCGACCCGCGCATCCAGGAATCCGACCGTCTCGAAGACGCGGCGGGCCGCGTCCAGCAGAGCGTCACGCGTCTTGCGTCCCCGCGGGGTCAGGGTGTCGACCGAGGCGGGGGAACTGTTGACAGATGACTTCGCCACGGGACAGACTATTCCCGAAGCTGACATGACTGTCAAGTCATGTTTTGCTCCTGCGGCGACCGCCGGAACGGCCGCTCACGCGACATTGTCGCCCATAGGAAGGATTGCGATGAACGACACCGACCCGAGGTACGAACTACGCGGGATCAACCATCTCGCGCTGGTCTGTTCCGATATGCGCCGGACCATCGATTTCTACACGGGTGTACTCGGTATGCCACTGATCAAGACCATCGAATTGCCGGGGGATCTGGGGCAGCACTTCTTCTTCGACTGCGGGAACGGCAATACCCTCGCGTTCTTCTGGCTCGCCGACGCACCCGACGCGGCGCCGGGCGTGGCAGCACCCAAGGGACTGCCCGACGCCGGTGAACTCGTGAGCGCGGTGGGGTCGATGAACCATGTCGCCTTCGCTGTACCGCCGGAGAAGTTCGACGAGTACTACGAGCGCCTGCGGGCCGAGGGGATCGAGGTCAGTCGCGTGCTCAATCACGACGACAGCCGCGCCGGCGTCTCCCGGGAGGTGCATCCGGGCACCTTCGTGCGCTCGTTCTACTTCCAGGACCCCGACGGCGTGCTGCTCGAATTCGCCTGCTGGACACGCACCTTCACCGAAGCCGACGTCTCACACGAACCGAAGACCGCCGCCGACCGCCGCGTCCCCACGTCGCACTGAGCCGAAAGGAGCGCCACCGTGCCCAGGTTGCGTGAAGTACCCCGTGCCGAAGTCACCGACGAGCGGATCCTGTTCTACTACGATCGGCTCTTCGGGCCGGACAAGGATCCGGCCGTCGATCACGGCACCGTCCATGCCACCCCCGGTGACTGGTGGACGGTGTTCGCCCAGTCACCCGAGGTGTTCCGGCACGCGGTCCGGGGTTTCGCCGTCTACCGCAACGCGACGCTGGACCCGGCCCTGCGCGAACTCGGCCAGAGCCGGGCGGGTTTCGCCCGCGGCAGTCAGTTCGTCTTCTCCCAGCACTGCAAGCAGATGCGCTCGCTCGGGGTGCCCGAGGAGAAGATCGAGGCCATCCCGCACTGGCAGGTCAGCGAGGTCTTCTCCCCGCTCGAGCGGGCTGTGCTGGCCTACACCGACGGGCTCGTCTACGACGGCGGCCGGGTCCCCGATGCGGTGTTCGAGGTGCTGCGCGGCGCGCTGAGCGATCAGGAGATCCTCGAACTCACCTATATCACCACGCTGTACGACATGCACGCGACGATCTGCCGGGCCCTGCGGCTCGAATACGACGATCGACCGGAGCTGATCGAGGAAGTGCAGCTGCCGGAGGGCGTGGCGGCCAGGGACCTCTCCGCGGACCTGTCCGGGGCCTGATCGGCGGTGCGGGCCGGGCCGCGGCCGAAGTTTCGGCTCGAGCTGCGGGCAACCGCTGACCGCGGCCGCCGCGGCGGCGACGATGGCAGCATGACCCAGACCGCACCGTCTCCGGACCAGGTGGTGGCGCAGCGCTACCGTGACCCCGCACCGGCGACCCCGGCCGAGTGGAACCCGGTGCTGCAGGTACTGCACGAACACCGATCGGTCCGGCGGTATCTCCCCGAGCCGCTGCCGGAGGGCGTATTGGAGTTGCTGATCTCGGCCGCTCAGTCCGCGCCCACCTCGTCCAACCTCCAGGTGTGGAGTGTGGTCGCGGTCCGTGACCCGCAGCGCAGAGCCCGGCTCGCCGCACTGGCCGGGGACCAGGAACAGATCCGGCAGGCCCCGCTGCTGCTGGTGTGGACCGCGGACCTCGCCCGGCTGCGCGGCCTGGCCGCCGCGCGCGGTGTGCCGCTGGACGGGGCCGACTATCTGGAATCCAGTTATGTCGCGTTCCTGGATGCGGCGCTGGCCGCACAGAACGCATTGGTCGCGGCGGAGTCGCTGGGGCTGGGCACCGTCTATATCGGCGCGATCCGCAACAACCCGGAGCAGGTCGCCGCGGAACTGGAGTTGCCCTCCGGGGTCTTCGCGGTGGTCGGCCTGGTGGTGGGCCGGCCCGATCCGGCCGAGGACGCCCGGGTCAAACCGCGGCTGCCGCAGGCGGCGGTGCTGCACGAGGAGACCTACACGCCCGCCCGGCTCGCCGATATCGACGACTACGAGCAGCGCATCGCGCAGTTCTACGCCGAACAGGATCTGGCGCATTCGTGGATCGATCGGGTCCTGGCCCGGCTGGGGTCGGCGAAGGCACTCAAAGGTCGCGACCGGCTGCGTGAATCGCTGGCGGCGCGGGGGTTCCCCCTGTACTGACACCACGCCGCGATGACGGCATCCCTCGGACCGAGACGGTTCACGGGCCCGGCCCTCCGGCCTCTTCTACCTGCGTCCGGCAGTGATCGCGGCCGGCGGTGGCGAAGGTGTCCGGCTGTCGGGCGGGTGTGCCTTCGAGGCGCGATCCGGCGTGGGAGACGAGGGCGGTATTCGCCGGTCTCGATCGGCCGAGGTCGCCGACGATGGGAAGGCGGTAGATCGTCGGCCGGCCGCGGAGCACAGCGATACCCCGTGCGCGACCGTGGTGCGAGCCCGCATGGGTGGCGGATGCGGCCTGGCCCGCTCGCGCGGTGCGGCCGTCACCGGCGACTGTCCGCGTGTCGCGGCGCGCGCGCGATGACCGGTGCGAGGATCGGGGGGTGCAATTCGCGCGGGGCCGCCGGGGTGCCGCCGGGGTCGTTTCAGGAGGTCTGTGTGGCGGCGTCGTCCGATCGCATCGCTCTGGTCACCGGGGGGTCCGGAGGTATCGGACGGGCCGTGGCCGAGCGCCTCGCCGCCGAGGGGATGACGGTGGTGGTGCACTACGCCGGTAATGCCGGTCGCGCCGCGGACGTCGTCTCCGCCGTCACCGGGTGCGGCGGGACCGCGATCGCGCTCGGCGGGGACGTGGCCGACCCCGACCGGATGGCGGAGCTGTTCGCCGAGATCACCGACCGGTTCGGCAGGCTGGACGTGGTGGTCAATACCGCGGGCATCATGCTGCTCGGCCCGGTGACCGACTTCGGTCTCGACGCGTTCGACCGGATGCACCGCACCAATGTCCGCGGCACCTTCGTCGTCTCGCAGTCGGCCGCGCGCACGCTCGCCCCGGGTGGCGCGCTGATCAATTTCTCGACGTCGGTGATCCGCCTCCAGCAGCCGGGTTACGCCGCCTACGCCGCCACCAAAGGCGCGGTCGAGGCGATGACGCTCATTCTGGCCCGGGAGTTGCGGGGCCGCGATGTGACCGTGAACGCGGTCGCCCCCGGCCCCACCGCGACGCCGCTTCTCCTCGACGGCAAGGATACGGAGACCATCGATCGGCTCGCCCGGATATCGCCGCTGGAACGACTCGGTGAACCGGCCGATATCGCGGAGACGGTGGCGTTCCTGGCCGGGCCGGGCCGGTGGGTGAACGGTCAGGTCCTCTATGTCAACGGCGGGGTCGCCTGACCCCGGCCTCGTGGTGTGTCGGCGCCCGGCGCGGTGCGCCGTCCGAGCCCGGGTGGTGGAATACGTGCGAGGTTTCCGGCTCATCGCGGATGGGCCGGCGGGCCGAGGGTTCCGGCGCCCGATTTCGATCACGGTGAGCCGACCCGTCGCCTCCGCCGCCGCGGGAATGGTCAACTGTCCGGATGAGCTATGGCCCCGTCGACCTGACCTACACCGCCGCCGAGCAACGCTACGCGAAAGTCCCGTACCGGCGCAGCGGAAACTCCGGCCTCGACCTGCCCGCGTTCTCGTTCGGACTGTGGCAGAAGTTCGGCACCGACTACCCCTTCGCGACCCAGCGCGAGATCATCCTGCACGCGTTCGATCTGGGTATCACCCATTTCGACAACGCCGACCGCTACGGTCCACCGCATCGGGCCGCGCAGAAGAATTTCGGCCGGGTGCTGGCCAAGGACCTCGCGCCCTACCGGGACGAGCTCATCCTGTCGACCAAAGCCGGGAACCCGATCGGGCCGAGCCCCTACCTGAAGGGCGGCTCCCGCAAATCGCTGCTCACCTCGCTCGAGCACAGCCTGCGTGATCTCGGTACCGATTACGTCGATATCTTCTACCACCACAGCCCCGACCTCGGCACTCCGCTGGAGGAGACCGTGGGCGCCCTGGCCGGCGCGGTGCAGCAGGGCAAGGCGCTCTACATCGGCATCTCCAACTATCTGCCCGATCGCGCGCACGAGGCCGCCGAGCTGCTGCGTGAAGCGGGCGTGCCGTTGCTCATCCATCAGGCGCGGTACTCCATCTACGATCGCCGTCCCGAACAGAACGGGCTGCTGGACACCGCCCGGCGCGACGGCTTCGGCGCCATCGTCTATTCGCCGCTGGCGCAGGGGCTGCTGACCGACAAGTACCTCGAACGGATCCCCGAGGGCGCCCGGGCCGCCGACAGCACCTTCCTGTCCCCCGATGCCATCGACGAGACGTACCGGCGCCGCACCGCCGAACTGAACAAGATCGCCGCGGCGCGGGGACAGTCGCTGGCCCAGCTCGCGCTGCAGTGGGTGCTGCGGCGGCCGGAGGTCACCTCGGCGTTGATCGGCGCGAGTAGCACGGCACAGCTCGACCACAATCTCGCCGCGCTCGAGTTCCCGGAGTTCACCGATGACGAACTCGCCCTCATCGACGAGCACGGCATCCACGGAACCGGGCTGAATCTCTGACGCGGTGCGCCCGGCTCAGTCGCGCAGCAGCGGCAGGAGCCGGGCGCCTTGGCGCCGGATCTCGGGCAGGTAGGGCGTATCGGACAGCACGAAGTGGGTGATGCCCAGATCCTGGTAGCGGCGCAGCGATTTCGCGACATCCTCGGCCGAACCCACCAGCCATGTGGTGCCCGCGCCACCGCCGCCGACGGTGCCCGGGGTGGTGTAGAGATTGTCGTCGAGCACTTCGCCGCGCGCCGCCAGGTCGAGCAGGCGCTGCTGCCCGACCGCCGCATGCCGCGGTGCGCTCCGATCGTGCGTTCTGGCCATCTCGGCAACCTTGGCCTCGGCATCGGCCCACGCCTGTTCGGTGGTGTCGCGGACGAAGGTGGTGATCCGCAGACCGAATCGCAGCGGCGGCAGGACCCGGCCGAGTTCCTCGCCCAGGGAGCGCAATCGGTCGATGCGTTCCCGGACCCCCGCCAGCGGCTCACCCCAGAAGAGCTGGACATCGGCCTCGGTCGCGGCGACTCGTTCGGCGGCCGCGGACGCGCCACCGAAGTAGAGGAGCGGATGCGGGCGGCCCCCGCGCACGGCGATCCGCGGCGTGACGGTGGAATCGGTCACCCGGTAGTGCTCACCCCGGTAGGTGACATTCTTCTCGGTCCACAGCCGGCGGACCAGCTGGAGGAACTCCCGGGTGCGGGCGTACCGGTCGGCCTGGTCCTCCTCGGCTTCGCCGTAGGCCGCGAGATCGTCCTTGCCGGAGACGATGTTGATCCGTAGCCGGCCGCCGGTGAGATGATCCAGACTCGCGGCGGCGGAGGCGAAATGGGCCGGACGCCAATACCCGGGCCGGACGGCGACGAGTGGTTCGAAGGTCGTGGTGCGGGCCGCGAGCGCGGTAGCGACGGTGAACGTATCCGGCCGCCCCCAGCCGGTGCCGATCAGCGCTCCCTTCCACCCGTACTCCTCGAGTGCGCGCGCCTGGGTGGTCAGCGTTTCCAAGCTGTTGTGATCGGCGGTGACGGCGTCACCGCGATGCCCGGGAACCACCTGGTTCGGGATGTACCAGAGGTATTCGGCCGTCGGGGTGGCGGCTCCTGTTCGATCGGGCATCGAGAGTCTCCGTTCGGGCCGGGCGGTGGATCGGGACCGGTGCGCGCACCGGGTCGTCCGGGGGTGATCACTCCGAACGAACAGATTGCGCTCCTGACCTTTTCCGGGCTACGGACCGGATCACGGTGATTCGAAAACAGGGGTCGCCGACGCTGTTCCGATTCGACGAGGGGCGGCTATACGGACCGCGTGGAGCGGGTGATCACCCGGAGCGGGAGCGCGCGATCCGCCGCGGCGGATCCAGGGCCCGGTTGACAAGCCGGTGGTCGTCTGCCACCCTCTCACCAGGTCATGAGTGCCAGCGCGAAGCCCCGGCTCGCTGGCCGGCAACCCTCCTCCGCGGTGGGGTGCCCCGGGTGACGACCTGGCCGCTGCTCGACCGAGCGCGGCAAGCGCGGACTCCGCTCGTTCGAACCCCGGAGTCCCTCGATCGAAGGGATTGCGCGATGACCGCTGTACTCGACCCCACCTGTGCGCCCGCCCGGGTCTCCGGCGACGACCTGCGGGTGCCGTTGGTGCAGGGCGGCACCCGCACCTACGCCAATTTCGACTACGCCGCCAGCGCACCGGCGCTTGCGCAGGTCACCGCGCGGGTGGCCGATCTGCTGCCCTACTACGCGAGCGTGCATCGCGGCGCCGGGTACGCCTCGCGTATCTCCACGAGCTGCTACGAGGCGGCCCGCGAAACGGTACGCGGCTTCCTGGGCTGCGCCGCCGACCAGGAGGTGGTGTTCACCCGGAATACGACCGACGCGCTCAACCTGCTCGCCGCCTGCGTACCCGGCGACACCGTGGTCCTCGATATCGAACACCACGTCAACTTCCTGCCCTGGGCCGGTCGCGGCCGCCGGGTGGTGCGCGCCGCCGGCACGCTCACCGAGACCGTCGATCGTCTCGCTGGCGAACTCGGCGCGAAACCCACGGCCTTGCTGGCGGTCACAGGCGCCTCCAATGTCACCGGTGAGGTACTGCCGTTGCCGGAGCTGGCCGCGCTCGCGCATCGCCACGGCGCGCGGATCCTGGTGGACGCGGCGCAATTGGCACCGCATCGGCGGATCGACCTGTGCGCCAGCGATATCGACTATGTGGTCTTCTCCGGGCACAAGCTGTACGCACCCTACGGCGCCGGCGTGCTGGCCGGGCGCCGCGACTGGCTCGATGCCGCACCGCCGTATCTGGCCGGTGGGGGCGCGGTGACCGAGGTCACCGCGGATACCGTCGCCTGGGCGGCCGCGCCGCACAGGCACGAAGCCGGCTCACCCAATGTGCTGGGCGCCGCGGCCCTGGCGGCCGCCTGCGCGGCCCTCACCGAACTCGCCGCGTCCGCCGAAGCGCACGAACGGGTGCTCACCGACCGGTTGCGCACCGGGCTGGCGGGGATCCCCGGTGTCCGATGCCTCCGGATCTGGGCCGACAGCACCGACTGCGTGGGAATCGTCGCCTTCACCGTGGACGGCTTCGAACCGGGCCGAGTCGCGGCCTACCTGTCCGCCGAACACGCGATCGGAGTGCGTGACGGACGCTTCTGCGCCCACCCGCTGCTGGCCCGGTTCGGGCTCGACGCCGCGCTGCGGGCCAGTATCGGGCTGGGCACCACCGCGGGCGATGTGGACCGGTTGGTCGACGCGGTGGGGGCCCTGGTCGAGGCCGGACCGCAATGGGATTACGCCTGCTCCGACGGCCGCTGGGACCCGGTTCCGGAGACCCGCCCCGGCCTGATCGGAGGATCGGGGAGCGGGGCCGTCGCACCGTGCGCGGTGTGACCTACCGCGTGCCATGTGAAGATGGATCGGATCACATGGTGCCGGCCGGTGTCGCCGGCAACCCGATACCGACCCTCTGAGTGAGCCGAGATGACCGTCGAAATCGACATATTGACCGATGCGGCAGATGCGCGGGCCGCGCAACAGGTCTTCCGTACCGCGATGGTCGGGGGTCCGCCGATCTCGGCGGAAGCCGCGGACGGGCTGAACGAACCCGGACGCACCCTCGGCGCCCGGGTCGACGGTGAACTGGTCGGGACGGTCAATTCCTACACGAGCTGGCTGATCGCACCTGGGGGCGCGCGCCTGCCGCACGCCGCGGTGACACACGTCGGCGTCCTGCCCACCCACGCGCGGCAGGGGATCGCGGGCGCGCTGCTGCGCCGGCAGCTCACCGAGATCGCCGCACGCGGGGAGATAGTCGCCTCGCTGCGCGCTACCCAGGGTGGTATCTACGAGCGATTCGGGTACGGCGTCGCCGGCTCGTCGGCGCGCTGCGAGATCGATGTGCACCGGGCCCGCTTCCGCGACACCGTACCCGCCACGGGGCGGGTCCGGTTGCTCGCGCCCGCGGAGGGCTGGGAGGTACCCGCCAAGATCTACGCGACCGCGGAGGTGACGTGGACCGCGGCGATCGATCGTCCCTCGTACTGGTGGCGGTTACAGGAGCTGCTGCGGGCCCAGGGCCATGTCGCCGTGCACGGGGAACCCGGCGCGGAGGACGGCTTCGTGCGCTATCGCCCGGCCGAATCCCCGGACTGGGTGCGTGGCCCACGCCGGACCGTGGTGGTCGACGACCTCGTCGCCACGACTCCCGCCGCCTTCGTCGGTCTCATCCGCCATCTGCTCAGTGCCGATATCGTCGACGCGGTCGTGCTGTCCGCGGTCTCGCCCGACACCCCACTGCGGCAGCTGCTGGTCGACGAGCGGGCGGCCCGGGTCACCGATGTGCACGACGAGACATGGCTGCGGCTCGTCGACGTCCCGGCGGCGCTGGCCCGCCGCACCTATCGCCCCGGCCGGCCACTCGTCGTCGCGGTCACCGATTCCCTGCTGCCCGCCAACACCGGTACCTACCGGATCGAGGACGGCGGGGTCACCCGGGTGGACGAGCCCGCGGACCTCGCTGCCGATGTGGCGGCGCTGGGTGCCGCCTACCTCGGCGGCACCCGCTGGCGCCACCTGGCGCTCGCGGGCCGCGTCACCGAGCTCCGGCCCGGCGCCGCGGCGACCGCGGACGCGCTGTTCGAGGTGGACGAGCACCCGTTCAGCGGGACGTACTTCTGACCGCTTTCCCGGTCCGGGTGGCCGCGTAGTGCGCCGCGATCTCGTCGCTGGTGGTGACCCATACGCCGGGATGCTCGACAATGTAGGCCAGGGCCTCGTCGAGGTAGCGCGCCCGGAACGCCTGCCCGGTGACGAAGGGATGCAGGGCCAGGGCGAGGACGCGGCCGCTCGTCTCGGACTCCGCCCACAGCCGGTCGAGCTGATCCCGCACGATCCGGACGAAATCGGGACCGGTGAGCCCGGTGCCGAGGAACAGGGTGTTGTCGTTCAACTCCACCGAGTACGGCACGCTGAACAGGCCGGGAACACGCAGCGGATAGGGCTGGTCGTCGTTGGTCCAGTCCAGGACGTAGTCGACGCCGAGTTCGCGCAACAACGCCGGCGTGCGGAAACTCTCGGAGAGCGCGGGGCCCATCCAGCCGCGCGGTCGCTGTCCGGTGCCACGTTCTATGGTGGTGAGAACGTCCGCGAGATAGGCGCGCTCGTCCGCGGCGGCGATCTCGGCCTGCAGGACGGAATTGTTCCGGCCGTGTGCGAGCCAGGCCCAGCCGCGTTCCCGGCCGGCTTCGATGATGCGCGGATAACGCTGCACCACATCGGAGTTGAGCAGGGCACTGGCCGGGATGCCGTGCCGATCCAGCGATTCCAGGATCCGCCAGAACCCCACCCGGGGGCCGTAATCGCGCCAGCCGTAATTGAGCGGATCCGGGATCTGCCCGGCGGTCCCGGGGAAGATACTGGTGGAGGGCCGGTCGACCCGGTAATGCTCGATATTGAGTCCTACGTAGAACGCGACGCGCGCACCGCCGGGCCAGTGGATCGGGTCGCGGTCGACGATGGCGCTGTAGTCGAACAGTTCGTTGTCCATTCGGCTATGGTCGAAGCTTCACACAGATGTGAAGGTCAAATCGTTCGAGCGAGGTGGGTGGAATGCGGATCGGGGAACTGGCACGGCGCACCGGTACCGCGCCCCGGTTACTGCGCTACTACGAGGAACAGGGCCTGATCGTCGCCCAGCGGTGCGCCAACGGGTACCGCAGCTACGACGAGCGGTTCGTCGATCGCGTCCTGCAGATCCGGGGGCTGCTCGATGCCGGGTTGCCGACCCGGATCATCAAACAGATCCTTCCGTGCCTGGACAAGCCGCGGTCGATCTACTTCCCGGACGCCACACCGGAGATGCTCGCGACCCTCGAGGGCGAACGGGACCGTATGACCGAGCGGATCCGCTGTCTGGAGCGGAACCGGGACGCCATCACCGAATACCTCTGCGCGGTACGCGAATACGGCGAGCGGGGAGCGTAACGGCCGGGCCGTCACAGGTCCCGTGGCGCTTCGCGGAACGGGTGTGCGCAGCGGGTAGGCTCCGATACTCGTGCGGACCTCACGGATACTGTTCGCGGCCGGCGTGGCCGTGCTGGGCTGGGGTGAGTGGGTGAACTGGCGGTCGTCGCGGCGGCTCGTCGGGTCCGCGACCGGCACGAGTGAAGCGGTCGTCGTCCTCGGATTCCGTAACTCGGCGCCGAGAGCCAATGCGTTGAACAGATGGCGGGTGCGTGCCGGGCTGCGCTCCTGCAGTCCCCGGTTCGACACCCGGCTGGTCTTCTGCGGTGGCGCGGTCGCAGGGGTGCGGTCCGAGGCCGAACTGATGGCCTCCTATGCGCGGGAACGCGGCTGGTCCGGCCCGGTCGCACTGGATACCGCCTCGCGGAGCACCTGGGAGAACATCGAGAACGCCATCGCGCTTATCGCAGACGCCGACCGGATCAAAATCGTCTCGAATCCGCTGCACGCGGAGCAGGGCCGCCATTACCTGGCCGTCATGCGACCCGATCTCGCGGCCCGCCTGGTGCGCGGCGCGGAATACCGCTTCGGCGAGTGGGTTTTCGTCAAACCGCTGTTCGCGGTCCTCGGGTACGCGAAGCGGGGCAGGGGGCCGGTGCCGCTCGGACGGTAGCCCCGGCGGGGTCATTCGGCGAGGCGGCGTTCGACCGATTCGACCTTGGTGTTCAGCGTATTCGTCCGGCCGGGCCGGATATCGGCCTTGATCACGATGCTGCACCGACCGGATTCGGCCAGTACCGCATCGGTCGCGGCCTTGATGACACCCATGACCTCATCCCATTCGCCCTCGATCTCGGTGAAACTGGCGGCGGTCCGGTACGCGAGTCCGCTGTCCCGGATGATCCGGACCGCGGTGGCGACCTGATCCCCGACGCTCTCGCCGGTGCCGATGGGAGTGATCGAGAAGGCGGCGAGCATATCGCACTCTCCTGGTTCGTCGTGGCGGATGGCTGCGCTGATCTCCTTCACCGTACGCAGATCTGCGCGAAGCACCCGCCACCGCGTGCCGGCCGGTCGGCGCAGTCGCCGCCGGCCGGGCACCTCCGCTCGCCCACGGTCATACCGGATCCGCTTCGCGGGCGCCGTCGGGACGCGCGGCCGGGGCCCGTCGTGGTCGCGGTCGCCACCGGGTGATGGCGACTCCCGCCAGGCACAGCGCTCCGCCGGCAAGGGCCGGCGGGCCGGGCACTTCGCCGAGGAAGAGCCACGACATCGCGACCACGAGCGCCGGTACCGCGTAGGTGGTGGCGCCCACCTGTCCCGCGGTCATCCGCGCCAGGGCATATGCCCAGGTGGTGAAGGCGACGGCGGTGGGGAACACGCCGAGGTAGACCACGCCGAGGGTGGCCGACAGCGGCGCGGCGGCCGCCTCGCCGGCCAGCTGCCCGGTGAACGGCAGGCACGCGAGCGTGCCCACCACGCATCCGCCGGTGGTCACCTGCAGAGCCGAAGCGTGCGCCAGCGCGGGTTTCTGGACGAGCACCGCCACCGCCCAGGCGACCGCCGCCACCACACACAGCACGACCCCGAGTACGGTGGCCGCGCCCTCGGAGCCGGACGATCCCACCACCACCGCGCCGGTGAACGCCACCGCGATCCCGGCCATGAGTCTTTTCGGGAAACCCTCGCCGAGAAAGAGTCCGCCGAGCAATGCGATCATGACCGGCCCGGTGTTGATCACCAGCGCCGCGGTGCCGGCGTCGACATACTGCTCGGCCCAGTTCAAGGCCACCATATAGATCCCGAACCACAGCACTCCGGATACGATGATCCCGCGCAGTGCCGAGCGCGGGGGGAGGCCGGCGCCGGTGAGCAGGAGCAGCGCCACGAGAACCACCGACCCCGAGGCCAATCGGCCCAGTGCCAGCGCCCCCGGTGAGAAATCCGCTCCCGCGGTGCGGATGACGACGAACGCCGATGCCCACAGTACGACGGTGACGGCCGCGGCGACCAGCGCGCGCCCCCGGAACAACTCGGTCATGTGTCGAAGGTAGTTTCACCGTCGCCGCCGGATCCAGGCAATATTTCGCATGCGAGCGCAAGTTTGAGAAAACATCGATCGATGGACGCCGGCCCCGCGTGTATTTCGCCAACTATCCTGCCACGCTGCGTATCTCGTATTCAGGTCCGACTCCTTCCGGGCCATGGCGGCCCGGGTGGCCGAGCAGGTCATGCGTTCAGTCGGCGGCGAACGCCTTGTATGTGTAGTGTCTCCAGGGATCTGAAACACGCATGAACGGGCAGGGCGCATGAGCGGAATCGATGGATGTCTGGAACGGATCATGGACATCCCCGGTGCGCGCAGCGTGACATTGGTCGATGGCGCGAGTGGCCTGGCGGTCGCCGCGGCGGGGCAGCACCATATCGTCGATCAGCACGAGGACGCGGCGACCACCACCGATGTGGTGCGCGCGGTGCTCGGCTGTCCGGCGCTGACCACGGGCCCGACCGGGGACGACGTCGACGAGATCATCGTCTGCGGAACCGGCGGTTACCACCTGCTCAATCTGGTGGACGGTGATTTCGGCGGCCGCCTCTTCGTTCATGTCCTGTTCGACGAGGAGTCCGGCAATCTGGCGATGGCCCGGTTCCGGCTACGCGGCATCCTCGCCGAACTGGCCGAGGACGGTCATGCGCGTTGAGCTCGCGGACGAATTGCAGCGATTGGAAGACGAAGGCCGGACCGGTGTCCTGCGCGTAGGTGACGGGGAGTTCCATCTCGCCGGCGGCGCCATCGCCTCCGCCACCTGTGCGCGCACCCCCGGACTGGATCGTTTGGTGGTCGAGGCCGGGGTGGCCAGTGCCGAGGACTGGGAGCGGGCGGGCACCGGGGACCCGGGCCCCCTGCTGGGCCGGCCGCTGCTGGAAACCCTGGCCCTGCTCGCCGTTTTCGATGCGGCGTATTTTCTGCTGCCTACGCCGGTGGAGCCGGAGTTCCGGCCCGCACCGGCGCACTGGTTGTCGGCGGTGTGCACTATCCGGCCCCGGACGCTGGTCCGCGAATGCGCGCGCCGCGGTGACCCGGGCTCGGGGCCGTGGCCGGCGGAGCTCGTCGACCGTGCCGCGGTCGTGCCGGTGCGCCGGATCCGGCGGCGCCGGGTACTGCTCACCGGTAGCCAGGCCGAGGTACTGGCGGCGGCCGACAATCGCCGCAGCGTGACCGGAATCGCCCGTGACCTGGGCCGCACCGCCTACGGCTGTCTGGAGGCGGTGCGGGATCTGACCGTGGCCGGGTTGATCGAACCGCCGGGGGGCACACCGGCTTCCGCGGCCGGTACGCCCGCCGCCGGCCCGGCCGACGCGGCGGAGCCACCGCTGCGCCGCCGGATTCGAAATGCCACACCGGTGCCCGACGGAGACGAGTGGGAACCGGTGGATCAGGAACTGCTCACCCGGCTTCGAGCGGCTCTGGAGGACCTCGCGTGACGGCGCGCAAGAATCTGCTCGGTGAACTGATGGGAAGGCTGACCAAGGTGCCGATGACCGGTTCCGATCCCTACGCCGCGGTGACCGCGGAACTTCGGGCGTTGCGGGAACGCGTGCCCCGGTTGACCGGGGCGCTCGTGGCCTCCAGTGACGGCCTGCTGGTGACGCACGATCTGCCCGCGCATATCGAGCCGACCGGGATGGCCGCGTTGGCGGCGGCTCAGCTGTCGCTGTCGGATCGGCTCGCCCACACGGCACAGGGGGGCGGTTTCCAGGAGGTCGTGGTCGACGGCACCGGCGGACATGTGGTGATCTACGCGGCCGGCTGGGCGTCGTTGACCGTGCTCGCGGCCCCGGAGGTGAATATCGGCCGGCTGCACCTGGAGTCCCGGCCGGTGGCGCGCCGGATCGCCGAACATCTGGCCGCCGTGGCGAAGAACTCCGGCGGCAACGGAAGAACGCAGTAAACGAAAACCATCGAGAGGAACGACCTGTGTCCGATATGGATTTGGCACTCAAGGACATGATGTCGATCGACGGCGCCCTCGGCGCGGCCGTCGTGGACTACAACAGCGGTATGGCACTGGGCGCGCTCGGGAGTTCGAAGGCCCTGGACCTGAACGTCGCCGCCGCGGGCAACACCGAGGTGGTGCGGGCGAAGCTGCGCACGATCGAACAGCTCGGCCTGCAGGAGGACATCGAGGACATCCTGATCTCGCTCAGCAGCCAGTACCACCTCATCCGGCCGATGACCGGCCGCAAGTCGCGCGGCCTGTTCCTGTATCTGGCCCTCGACCGCGCCCGGGCGAATCTGGCACTGGCCCGGCACCGGCTGCGCGGGATCGAGGAGGAGCTCGAGGTCTGAGCCGGGCCGGGCGCGCACGTCAGGTCGTGGCGGCGAGCTGCGGTCCCTCGGCGGGTTCGCGGATATCGGCCGCGGGTGGATCCCGGTAGAGGTCGGCGATCCGCGCCGCGTACTTCTCCGCGACGACCTTGCGTTTGAGTTTCATGGTGAGCGTGACCTCGTCGCCGCCGGCTTCCCAGAAGACCGGCAGCACGAGGAAACGTTTCACCTGTTCTACCCGGGACAACTGCGCGTTGCCGGCGGCCACGCCGGCCCGGATCGCGGCGATCACCGACGGGTCGGCGGCCAGGGCCGCGGCCGAATCGTCGGTGAGGCCGTGTTGTTTCGCGTACGGGCCGGCGGTTTCGGCATCGAGCACGATGAGCGCGGTGTTGTACGGGCGGCCGTCCCCGATCACCGACATGGCGCCGATCAGCGGCGTCGCCGCCTTGATGGTGTTCTCGATATGCGTCGGCGACATGTTCTTGCCGGAGGCATTGATGATGATTTCTTTCTTGCGGTCGACGACCCTGAGATATCCGTCCTCGTCGACCGTCACGATATCGCCGGTGTGCAGCCAGCCCTCGGCGTCGATCGCCTCGCCGGTCTTGTCCGGCTGCCCCCGGTAACTCTTCATCACCAGCGGGCCCCGGACGAGGAACTCGCCGTCCGGGGCGGTCCGGTACTCCATTCCCGGTAGCAGTTTGCCGACCGTGCCGAGCCGCACTTCGGCCGGCGGGCTGACACTGCAGATGCACGACAGCTCCGACATACCCCAGATCTCGGTGATCGGGACACCGAGCCCGGCGAAGAACCCCAGGGTCGCGGGAGGTATCGGGGCGGCGCCCGAGAGCGCCCAGCGCATCCGGTCGAACCCCAGTGCCGCGCGCAGACCGCGCAGCACCAGCTCGTCGGCGCGCCGCCATTCGGCGGCCAGGTCGTCGGGCAGTGGGGTGCCCGCCAGCTCGTGGTCGCCACGGGCGGTGGCCACCGACAGCGCCCATTGCAGCGCGGCCCGTCGCTCGGCGTCGGGTTCGGCGGCGGCCTTGTATTCGATGGCGGCCCGCAATTTCTCCCAGATCCGCGGTACCGCGCCCCACAGCGTCGGCCGCAGATTCGCCAGCGCGGGCGCGATGAGCTTGGGGTCGGCGACACAGGTGACCTGGATGCCGAGAACTTCCTGCACGTACAGGGCGGTGAGCCGGTCGGCGATATGGGCGCTCGGCATGAACGAGGTGATGGTGTCGCCGAATTCGATACCGAGCACCTCGGCGATCCCGTAGACCTGGAACAGCAGGTTGGCGTGGGTGGTCTCCACGCCCTTGGGATTGCCGGTGGTGCCGGAGGTGTAGATGAGCGTGGCCACATCCTCGCCCCGCACGCCTTGCCAGGCGGCGTCGAAGTCGAAATCGGGGCGGGCCGCGGCGATCACGTCGGAGACCGAGAGGGTCCCCGCGGGGGCCTCGTCCAGGCAGACGATGTGGTCGAGTTCCACCCCGCAGGACCGCAAGCGCGCGACGTACTGCGGTTCGCAGATCACCACCCGGGCCCCGGCATTACCCAGGACATGGTTCAGCTGATCGGCGGGCAGGGTGTTGTAGACCGAGAAGGAAGTCGCGCCGAGATGCTGGGCGGCCACCTCGACCGGGTAGAACTCGATCCGGTTACCCATCATCAGGGCGACGGTGTCGCCCCGGCGCACGCCCAGTCCGTCGAGGCCGGCTGCGAACTCGCGGACCTGGGCGGCGTAATCGGACCAGGTCAGGGTTTGCGCGTCACCCGGGGTCCGCAGGGCGACCGCGGCGGGTTCGACCGTGGCGATGTGCTGGAACGCGGCAGGGAGAGTGGGGAAGCGGGCTGTGCTCACAGCGAGGCCTTTCGGGGTAAGACCGCGGCGGCGGTGGTATCGAGGACCGAGGAGACGAAGCGGGCCGCCGATCGGTAGGCGAGGCGCGATTCGGGCACCAGGGCGGGCAGCACCTGGAATGCGTGCATCTGGTCGCGCCACACCCGAAGTTCGCAGGTGGCGCCGGCGCCGGTCCAGCGTTCGGCGAGGGTGACGCCGTCGCCGCCGAAGAATTCGGTATCGCTGGTGTGGATCAGGGCCGGGGGTAGCGGCATGCCGCGCACGGGCCGCAGATCGTAGGGAGCCGGGGTGAAATGCGCGACCGCGCGGCGCGACAACCTCGGCGAGAGCAGCCCTTCGGCCGCCCCTCCCGGGAAGCCGGCGGCGAGCGCGAGACTCAGATCCGTCATCGGGGAGAACAGAATCAGGCCCGCGGGCGGGGCGGAGCCGTTGCGCGCGTGGGAGATGGCGAAATCGGCGGCGAGGAAACCGCCGGCCGAATCGCCCGCGACCACGATCCGGCCGGGGCGGTGCCCGCGCGACGTCAACCACCGGAAGGCCGCGGCGACGTCCCGGGGCGCTGCCGGATACGGATGTTCGGGCGCGAGCCGGTAATCGAGGGTGAACACCGGCAGCCGGGTCGCGGTGGACAGCCGTGCCGCCACCCCGCGGTACCCGGCAGCGGAGCCGGCGACGAAACCGCCGCCGTGGACGTAGAGGATCGCGGCATCGGTCCGGGTCGCCCGCGGGCCACGGACCCATTCACCGGCGACCGTGCCGTACCGGATCCGATCGACCGCGGTACCACGCGGCGTGGGCGCGGCCGCGCGCAGCGTCCGGTCGATCAGCGTGCGGGCGGCGGGCAGGGTGTAGGTGTTCACCGGGGTGAACTGCGCCAGACGGCGCGCGGTGAGCGCGGACAGTTGCCGGACGTACCGGGCCCGCAGCGATCCGCGCGCCGGTTCGCTCATCGGCGCCGCTCGATCGCGCGGACCAGTTCGTGCACGGTGGCATCGGCGGCCAGCCGCCGGTCGAGCACGGTGTTGATCGCCCCGCGCAGCAGCGCGTAGGGCTGCCAGCCGCTGGGCGCGATGGTCCGCGCGGCGCGGCGCGCGATCCCGTCGGCGATGGTACGGGCGGCCTGTTCGGCGGTGATACGCACATTCAGCGGCCAGGGCAGCAGATCGTTGATCCGGCGGCCCAGATCGTCGGCGTCGAGCATATCGTGGGTCATCGCGGTCTCCACGACCCCGAAATAGGCGATCCCGGCGGTGGCGCCGGAGGCGCCGAGTTCCACCCGCAGCGCCCGGCCGAGCTGCTCGACCGCGGCCTTGCTGACCATATAGGGCGAGCCGCCCATACCCGGCGCGAAAGCGGCGCACGAGGAGACGACGACCACGTGTCCCCGGGACCGCACGATATGGTCGAGCGCCGGATGCACGGTATTGAACACGCCGGTGAGGTTGATGCTCATGACCCGGTCGAAATCCGCCGGGTCCATGCTTCGGATGGTCGCGGGCACCGGGGTGACCCCGGCATTGGCGACCACTACGTCGAGGCCACCGAACCGCTCGGCGACCTCGGCGATCACCTCGTCCATCCGGCCGCGGTCCGCGACATCGCCGGCGAAACCGTACGCGTTCGAACCCAGCGCCCGCGCCGTGCGCTGAGCGGCCGCCTCGTCGATATCGACCACGATCACCACCGCGCCGCGCCGGTGCAGGATGGTGACCAGTTCGAGTCCGATGCCCTGGCCCGCACCGGTGACCAGTACCGTCTTGCCCTTCACATCGAAGGTCGCGGTGGGCGAGAGCCAGCCCAGCGGGTCGGGAAGCGTGGGTCTCATGCGGTCACCTCGTAGGATTCGGCGTCGAACTGCCTGGTGCGCCGCCGGTATTCGAAACTCCAGTTCGGGTAGAGACCGGCATTGCCACCCTCGGGAGTGGTGTAGTAGCTCTGGCAGCCGCCGGTGAGCCAGACCGTGTCCGCGCTGCGCTGGGCCATCTCCTCGACGAACGCGTCCTGGGTCTCCCGGCGCACCTCCACCCGGCGGGCGCCGTGGGCGCGCAGGGTCTCGAGCGCGTCGACGATATAGGCGATCTGCGATTCGAGCATGAAGATGGCGGATTGATTGCCGGCGGCGCCGAAGGGGCCGAGCGTGCAGAAGAAGTTCGGGAAACCGGCCATCGCCGCGCCCAGATAGGTCTGCGGCCGCCGGTGGTACAGGTCGGCGATCGAGAGGTCGTCGCGCCCGATGATGCGCTCGAAAGCGGTCGGGATGGGGGTGAACCCGGTGCCGTAGATGATGGTGTCGACCGGGATCTCCACGCCGGCCCGGGTCAGGATCGAGTGCGGGCGCACCTCGGCGATACCGTCGGTGACCACCTCGACGTTCTCCCGGTCCAGCGCCGGCAGATAGGCGTCGGAGAAGATCGCGCGTTTACAGCCGATGATGTAATCGGGGGTGGCCTTGCGACGCAGCTCCGGATCGCGGATCTGGCGCCGCAACTGGAGCCGGCCCAGCATCTCGTAGGGATGGCGGAAACGATTGTCGACGAACCCGACCAGGCCGAACCCTTCGATGAGGGTGTACCAGGTGCCGCGGATCGCCTTCTGCGCGAGCGGTATACGCCGAAGCAGGGCGCGCTCGAGCCCCAGTGTCGGGCGGTCCATCCGCGGCACGATCCACGGCGCGGACCGCTGGAACACCGTCAGCCGGGCCACCTGTGGCGCGATCTCGGGAACGAACTGCACCGCGGAGGCGCCGGTGCCGATCACCGCGACCCGTTCCCCGGTGAGGTCGTGCGCGTGATCCCAGTGCAGCGAATGGAACGCGGTGCCCGCGAAGGTGTCGAGACCGGGCAGCTCGGGATACTTGGCCTCGGCGAACACTCCGGCGGCCGAGATGAAGAAATCGGCGGTGAGCGCACCGCGCGAGGTCTGGATCCGCCACAGGTGGGCGGCCTCGTCCCAGCGGGCCTCGGTCAGCTCGGTACCCAGCCGGATATGGCGCACCACATCGTGATCGGTGGCGACCCGGCGCAGGTATTCCAGGATCTCGCGCTGCTTACCGTAGGTGCGCGACCAGTCCGGGTTGGGCGCGAACGAGTAGCTGTAGAGCTGGGACGGGACATCACACGCGCAGCCCGGGTAGGTGTTGGCCTGCCAGGTGCCACCGAGATCGTCGGCGCGTTCGAGCAGCACCAGATCGTCGAAACCGGCCTCGCGCAATTTGATCGCCAGCCCGATTCCGCCGAATCCGGCGCCCAGCACGACGATGCTGTGGTGTTCGGGTGTGCTGTCGTTCATCGGGCCCCCACCGTCTCGGTGCGGACGCGGCGGCCGGTGCCGGTGGCGATGGTCTTGGTGACCAGTCGGTTCACCGGGCTCGCCGCGGCGAGCAGCGGACGCAGCACCGCGCTGCCCTCGAGGGCGAAGGTCCAGATGATCCGGGTGCCCGTGGCCAGCGGCAGCAGGGTGATGTCCTCGGCGAACCGTTTCAGGCCGGGCACCGAGGCGGCGTCCACGGTGAAGGTCATCCGGGAGCCCTCGTCCCAGCGATAGAAACGTTCCGACAGCCGGACCAGGCCGCCGAGGGTGACATCGCGGGTGGTGCCGACACCGAACGGCCGCGGTGCGGTCCACCGCGCCGCGGTGACGACCGGCGACGACGACACCAGCGCGTCGTCGGCGACCAGCGTGTCCCACACCTGCTGCGTGGGGGCCTGGATATCGACGATATGGGTGTAGCGGTGGGCGGCGGTGTCCAGGAAGGCGTCGTCGGACGGAGACAGGGCGAATCGTGCGCTCATGGAGCTGAGGGCCTTTCGGGATCAGAGATCGAGTACCAGCGGCCCGCCGGCCGACCGGGAGACGCAGGTGAGCATGTGGCCGGCGCGTTCGCTGTCGCTCAGCAGACGGTCACGGTGGTCGACGGCACCGGCCGCGACGCCGATCTTGCAGGTGCCGCAGAAACCCTGGCGGCAGGAATAGACGACATCGGGCCGGACCCGGCGGATGGCGTCGAGCGTGGTTTCGGTGGCGCCGACCCGGACGTGGTGCCCGGACCTGGCCAGGGTGAGGTCGAATTCTCGTCCGTCGCGGACCGGGGGCGCGGAGAACCGTTCGGTGTGCAGCGATCCGGTCGGGTTCAGCGCGAACAGGGACCGCTGGGCGGCCTCGAGGACCGGCGGCGGTCCGCAGACGTACACCGCGGCGCCGGGCCGCGCGGTGGCCAGCAGCGCCGGGATATCGGGTGGGCCCGCCTCGTCGTCGGGACGGATCTCGGTGCCGGCCGGCAGTTCGCCGAGGAACGGCATGGTGTCACGCGACCGGCCGAGATAGATCAGTCGTCCGCGGTCCCCGGCCGCCTGTGCCATCGGCAGAATGGGGGTGATGCCGATACCGGCGGCGAGGAAGAGATAGGACGGTGCGGAATCGACGAAGGTGAACGCATTGCGCGGTCCGCGGATTCGCAGGGTGTCACCGGGCCGCAGATCGTGGACCTCGAGCGAGCCACCTCCGCCGTCCGGTATCCGGCGCACCGCGATCCGGTAATGGTGGCGGTCGGCCGGGTCGCCGCACAGCGAGTACTGGCGTTGCCGCCCCGATGGCAGGAAGACGTCGATATGGGAGCCGGGCCGCCACGACGGCAACTCCTGACCGTCTGCCCGGGCCAGGACCAGCGAGACCACGTCCGCGGCCTCCTCCCGGATCGCCTCCACGCCGACGTCGAGGTCGAAGCCACTGCGGCGCACGGGGTTCGGTGGCGAGAGCGCCGGATTGGTGAAGACCTTCCGGTACACGTCGACCGCGAGGCCGAGCATCCGCAGACTCGGGGGCGCGGGGTGCGCGGTGGTCATGAGCGCGCCGCGGGGGAGTGCGCCAGATAGCGCAGGGCGTTGTCCATGGATCCGAGCTGGGAGGGATGGAAACCCGGCCGCAGGTATCGCGGCATCTCGGTGAAGAACGTGGTGAAACTGGGGATCACGCCGCGCAGGGTGGCGCTGACGAACTGCTGACCCCAGAACCGTCCCTTGGCGGGGCTGGGATCCTTGCGGTACAGGTAGGCGGTGGAGATCACGAACAGCGGCAGCAGCAGCCCGCTGGCGAGCAGGCCCGTGCGTACCCGCCGGGCGTACCCGCCGTCGACGTGCATATAGGCGTCGAAGACCACACTGCGGTGTTCGACCTCTTCCGCGCCGTGCCAGCGCACCAGATCGAGCATCGTCGGGTGCATGCCGAGTTCCTCCAGCACCTTCGATTCGAGCAGCCATTCGCCGATCACCGCGGTGAAGTGTTCCATTCCCGCGAACAGCCCCAGGCGTTCCTTGAGCCATTCCTCTTCGGCGCGGCCGCTGAGGCCGTGCTCGCCCAGTACCCGGTCGACCAGCCAGGAGATCTTCTCGATATAGGAGTCGACATCGAGCCCGATGGACTGTAGATGTTTGCGGGCGCCCTCGTGGCTGCTGGCGTGCATCGACTCCTGGCCGATGAACCCGGTGACCTCTTCGCGCAGGCGTTCGTCGTCGATCGCGGGAAGCGCTTCGGCCAGGCAGGCTGCCATGGCCCGCTCGCCCTCCGGCAGGACCAGGTGCATCACATTGGTCACGTGGGTCGCCAGCACCTCTCCGGGGATGTAGTGCATGGGAACCGTCGAGAAGTCGAAGCTCACATCGCGGGCATGGATCGCGTGGGCTTCTTCCCGGTAGGTGCTCGTGGTGGCACTGTCGTCAGCCATACGTCGACCGTACAATGCAACAGATTGCCTTGCAATGTTGTCGCAACAAATTCTTCTCGATTGTTGCAGAAATGGGCATCGCTGCTAGCGTGGTCCTGTGTCCGCCCCTGCCTCTACCTCGCAAGACCGGTCCACCGCCGACGGAATCGAAACCCGAATCCTCGATGCCGCGCGCGTGCAGTTCGAGACATTCGGGGTGAAGAAGACGACCATCGGCGATATCGCGCGGCAGGCGGAGGTCGACCGCGGCACCATCTATCGGCGCATCGGGTCCCGCGACGATCTCGTCCGCGCGGTGAGTGCCCGCGAGGTGGGTGCCCTGCTCGCCGAGCTCGAGGGCATACCCGGGCGGCACGCCGAGCCGGAGGCGATCGTCACCGATATGTTCGTCACGGTGATCACACGCTGGCGAACCCACGGCATGATCAAGCGAGTGCTGGCACTCGAGCCCGGCCGGTTGCTGCCCCAGGTGACCACCGAGGGTGGACCCTTCTTCACCATGGCCGTCGGTGTGGCCACCACCCTCCTCGCCGAGGCGATGCGGCAGCGCGGGCTGCCCGAGATCCCCGATCTCACGACCCGGGTCGAGATCGCGAGCCGGGTGGTCCACTCCCTGATCCTGCAGCCCGTCAGCGCGCTGGACCTCGAATCCGAGGAGCGGCTCGCCGAATTCGCCCGCGCCTATATCGCGCCGTTGATCGTCGGCTGAGGAGCCGCGGCGGACGCCGTGCCTGCCCGACGGCACCCGGGTGGTTCGGGCTGGTCCAGTCGGCGGCGGCCGGACAGCCCACGCGTGAGGCCATGGGCCGGACCGAACCATAGTGATGCCCAGGGGGCCGGTCATCGGATCGGTGTCGTGTCCCGGAACAGGGTGGCGGCGATGGCGGTGGCGGTGACGCGCGCGAGGTCGGCGAGGAACGGGATCCGCTCGGGGATCATGAGCTGAGTGGTTCCCCGGATGCCGAGGGCGAACCGCGCGTGACCGGCTCGGTCCAGGACCGGAACCCCGATAATGCGGTAGCCCCATTCGGTCTGCTCGTCGTTGATCGTGTATCCGGTTTTCCGGGCGAGCTCGAGCTCGGCGGTGAGTGACTCCGCGTCGGCGGCCGTGCGGTCGGTGCCCTGATGATAGGGCAGCGTTTCGAGTTCCTCCCGGGTCACCGGCGACCAGGCGAGCAACGCCTTGCCGATCGCGCTGGCGTGCAGTGGGAAGCGGACCTCGGAAAGGTTGTGGCCGTGCGCTTCCCGCCAGCGGGTGAATACGAGATTGATTGCGTCGCTGCCGTGCCGGGTCGCCAGCGAGACGGCGGTACCGGTTTCGGCGGCGAGTTGCTCGATATGGGGTTCGGCGAGGTAGACCAGGTGCCGCCGATAGGAGAGCTGGCCGTACTCGGCCAGCGCGACGCCGAGCCGGTATCGGCCGGTCCGCTCGTCCTGTTCGACGAACTCGGATTCGAGTAGCGCCTGCAGCAACCGGTGAGTGGTGCTCATCGGCAGGTTCTGCGCCCGGGCTATCTCCGTGACGCCCAGTTCGGAATCCCCTTGGAAACACCGCAGTACCGCGAGTGCGCGGGAGACCGTCTGCAGCCCGGATTGATTGACCGCCACGTGGTGTCCTTTCCGGCCGGCCGCCCTGGAATGGGAGGGGCCCAGATTCCGATATCCGGAATACTAGCCGCTGTCGCGAGGGGGTGAACGCGAGCCGAATCGGATTTGTGGCGCTTCTACCTGCGTGAGCACGAAATTCTGCCTCCGTCAACTATTCCGCTTTGTGGAACGAGATGGGTTGCTCGAGATTGTCTGCACTCCTAGCGTGACGGTGTTCGAAAAGTCAGTTCCGGGCCAGTCCTCGGGCCGCCGGGCCCGGGCTCCGGATCGTGGGAAAGAAGACCATGACCACAGCCGTCACCAGTACCTTCCTGCCCGGCGCACCGGTGCGCGGCGCGCTGCCGGAGGGTTGTCGCAGCGTCGGCCGTTCGGGGCTGGTGGTATCGGAGGTCGGGATCGGGGCAAGTACCTTCGGCCGGACCGGAATGATCGCCGATACGCAGGAAGCGGTCGATCGTATCGTCGGCCGGGCGCTGGACCTCGGGATCACCTATTTCGATGTCGCCGATGTCTACGGTGACCGGCCGGGCCAGAGCGAAACCATGCTGGGCACGGCGCTGGGCAACCGGCGCGACCGGGTCGTCATCGGTACGAAGTTCGGTATCGGGCTCGCGGGACTCAACGGCCCCGATTGGGGAGTGTGCGGTTCGCGCCGCTATATCCGGCTCGCGGTGGAGGCGTCGCTGCGCCGGCTGCGGACCGACTGGATCGACCTCTACCAGATCCACACGCCCGACCCGGTCACCCCGATCGAGGAGACCCTCTCGGTCCTCGACGACCTGGTGCGCGAGGGAAAGGTCCGCTACCTCGGCACCTCGAATTTCGCGGGCTGGCAGGTGGCCGACGCCGAGTACCTCGCCCGGATCAACGGGCACACCCGATTCATCTCGGCGACCAACGAGTACAACCTGCTGTGGCGGGAGCCGGCCAAGGAACTGCTCCCCGCGCTCGCCGCCTACGGGCTGGGCTTCTTTCCGTACTTCCCGCTGCAGAACGGACTGCTCACCGGAAAGTACCGGCGCGATGCCGTACCGGCCGGCCGCAAGATCACCAACCTCAAGAAACATCTGCTAGACGCCGCGCCGTGGGAGGCGCTGCAACGTTACGCCGAGTTCGCCCGGGCCCGCGAGGTCACGCCGACCGCGCTGGCCTTCGGCTGGTTGCTCGCCCACGACTCGGTATCCAGCGTGATCGCCGGGGTGACCGAACCGGACCAGCTCGACGACAATCTCGCGGCCTCCCGCTGGCGGCCCACCCCGGCCGAGTTCGCCGAACTCAGCGCGCTGTTCGCCGGCGACCTCAGCGGAGCGCCCGGCCAGGTCACCGGTACCGCGACCCGGCCCTGAGCCCCATCCATCCTTCGATCCACGCAGAGGCGGATATGTCCGATGAATCCGGCGCCGACCGGCAGCTGCACCTCGGTTACATGTACTGGTCCAACGGCACCCATCCGGCGGGCTGGCGCCTGCCCGAGGCCGTGCACGACCGGGGTTTCGACGGCGGGTACCTCGTCGAACTGGCGCAGCTCGCGGAATCCGCGAAGTTCGATTTCTTCTTCTTCGGCGACCGGCTCGCCACCGGGCCGGAGTATCAGTTCACCAACACCTCGGTGCTGGCGCGGATCGAACCGTTCACGGCGGCGAGCTATATCGCCACGGCGACCAGCCGGATCGGGATCGTGGTCACCGCGAATCCGACCTACTACGAACCGTTCAATCTGGCCCGGCTCACCGCCTCGCTCGATCACATCTCGGCGGGGCGGGCCTCGTGGAATATCGTGACCGGCGCCGATCACCGGGCCGCGGCCAATTACACCCGGACCGAACACGGCGACGCGGCGGCCCGGTACGACCGGGCCGACGAATTCGTCGGCGTGGTCCGCGATCTGTGGGACAGCTGGGAGGACGACGCCTTCGTCCGCAATACGGAAACCGGCGAATTCGTGGTCGCCGACCGTATCCATCCGGTGAACCATCGCGGACGATCCTTCCGGATCCGGGGCCCGCTGAATATGGCCCGGCCGCCGCAGGGCCAGCCGGTGATCCTGCACGCGGGTACCTCCGACCGCTCGCGTGATCTCGGCGCGCGCGAAGCGGATGTCATCTTCGCCGCCGCCGCCACGATCGAACAGGGCAAGGCCTACGCCGAGGAGATCCGGCGGCGCGCGGCCGGATTCGGCCGGGCGCGGTCGTCGCTCGCGATCCTGCCCGGCCTGACTCCCGTCGTCGCCGAGACGCGGCAGGCCGCCCGCGCCCTCTACGACCGGCTCAACGAGTTGCTCGTCCTCGACGACGATATCCGCTACGGCGGCCGCGAACCCGAACAGTGGGGTGTGGGCAGTGCCGCGCCGCGCGAGACGCAGGGGCCGGGACTGCGGAACCTCGGGGCGCTGTCGCAACGCGTGGGTGTCGATCTCACCGCCCGCGACCTCCCCGATCCGCTGGACGACGCGACCGCCGCACGGTTCATCCCGGCGGGACGGGCTCTGCTGCACATCACCGCGGCCCGGACCGGCCGCGCGGTGGGCGGCGACGATCCGCTGACCATTCGCGATCTGCTCAACACCCACATCGTGGGCGGTCACGTGGTGGTGGGCGGCCCCGCCGATATCGCCGACTACATCCAGGCGTGGTTCGAATCGGGCGCTTCCGACGGCTTCAATATCCAGTCCGCCTACCTCACCGAACAGTTCGAGACCTTCGTCGGTCTCGTCGTCCCCGAACTACAGCGGCGCGGGCTTTTCCGTACCGAGTACACCGGCCGGACCCTGCGCGAACACCTCGGCCTGGACCGGCCGGACAACCGCTGGGCCCGGGAGAACACCCGAGCGGGAGGACAGTGAACCATGTCCGGCACACGCAGAGAACTGCATCTGGGGCTCATGTTCTGGGCCACCGGCACCCATACCGCCGGCTGGCGCTATCCCGGCGCCCGGGCCGACGGCGCGTTCGATATCGAGTTCATCCAGCAGGTGACCCGGCTGGTGGAAGCGGCGAAATTCGATTTCCTGTTCCTCGGGGACCGGCTGGCCACCGATCCGGCGCTGGCCAAGACCAACCCGGCCCAGATGTCGCGGATGGAACCGTTCACCGTCGCCTCCGCCATCGCGGCCGCGACCTCGCATATCGGTATCGCGGTCACCGCGAACCCGACCTACTACGACCCCTACACCGTCGCCCGGCTCACCGCCTCGCTGGACCATCTCAGCCGGGGCCGGGCGGCGTGGAACCTGGTCACCGGCGCCGATGGCGCCGCGGCGTACAACTTCAGCCGGGACGGGCATTGGGATACCGAGAAGCGCTACGACTGGGCCGACGAATTCGTCGGCGTGGTCCGCGATCTGTGGGACAGCTGGGAGGACGACGCGTTCACCCGGGACAAGACCGATGGCCGCTATATCGACGAGACCAAACTGCACACCATCGATCATGTGGGAGAGCACTTCTCGGTCAAGGGACCGCTGAATGTGGCGCGGCCCCCGCAGGGGCAGGTGATCCTGCTGCACGCGGGCACCTCGGATCGCTCGCGGGAACTGGGCGCCCGGGAAGCGGATGTGATCTTCGCCGGCCAGCCCGATCTGGAGTCGGCCAAGGAGTACTACGCCGATGTGAAGGCGCGGGCGGCCCGCTACGGCCGCACCGCAGACGAGATCCAGATCCTGCCCGGGCTGAGCGTGGTGGTGGCCCCGACCACCGCGGAGGCGGTGCGGATCTACGACCGGCTCAATGCGCTGGTACCGCTGGACCCCGCCCACGAAACCGTCGATTCGGTGCGGTTCGGCGGTCTCGGACAGGGATTGAAACGCAATCTCGCGTCCGTCTCGCAGGTGCTCGAAGTGGATGTGACCGGCTACGGCGTCGATGATCCGGTGTCGCGGGCGGTGTTCGAGGCCGCGGCTCCCGCGGGGCGCAAGATCTTCGCCGGTATCACCGAGACGACCCGGCGCACCGTCGAGGGTGCCGCGCCGATCACCTATTTCGACCTGATCAACGGCATCACCGTCGGCTCCCGGACCGTGGTCGGGAACCCGGTCGAGGTGGCCGACCACATCCAGCGCTGGTTCGAGGAAGGCGCGGCCGACGGCTTCAATATCTTCCCCGATTTCGTGCCGGGCTCCGTGCAGGCGTTCACCGAGCTGGTGGTGCCCGAATTGCAGCGGCGCGGCCTGTTTCGTACCGAATACGCGGGCTCGACATTCCGGGACCATCTGGGCCTCGAACGGCCGGGCAACCGGCACAGCGACCGGCGTCCGCTTCTGTCGGAACCGAACTGAAAGGACGATGACGGTGGCTCTCGACCAAGCCGAGGCAGTAGTCGTACGCCCGGCCGCAGTGCGGTCCCGGAAGCAGCAGTCCGCGGGCCGGCGATTGCGGGCGGCGGTGTCGCCGCGGAACCTCGCCGTCACCGCCGGCCAGCTCGCGGTCGTCGCCGTGGTGCTGGCGATCCTGCAGTGGCTGGTGGACTCGGGACGGGTGGAATCGATCTATCTGGCCTCGCCGACCCAGGTGCTCGGTGTGTTCCCTCGGCTCATCACCGAAGAGCACCTTTTCGGCAATCTGCTGATCACCCTGTACGAGGCGGTTGTCGGGACGGCACTGGCATTCGTCTTCGGTGTCGCGACCGGCATCTACATGGGTCTGTCGCGGACCGCCGAGCGGTTTCTCAACCCGTTCGTCGGCGGCGCGATGGCCGTTCCGAAGGTCACCATCATCCCGCTGCTCACCCTGTATCTGGGCGTGGGCGTGAATCACAAGATCGTGATCGTCTTCCTCTTCGGCTACTTCATGTTCGTGTTCAATACGATCGCCGGGATCAAACAGGTCCAGGAGAGCCACCTCAAGGTCGCCCGGGCGAACGGGGCCACCCGGTGGCAGACGATCGTCAAGGTGATCCTGCCGTCCGCCTCACCCAGCATCGTCGCCGCCTTGCGGATCGAGGCGGGCACCGCACTGGTGGCGGCCCTGTTCGCGGAGATCATCGCCTCCAAGGCGGGACTGGGCAATATGCTCAACCGCGCTATCGGCGTCTACGACACCGCGACTCTGTTCGCGCTGGTCCTGTCCATCACGGTGTTCTCGGTTCTCATCATCGCGGCCGTGAACCTGCTGGAGAAGAAAGTCCTTCTCCGCTGGAAGTACGCCTGACATCCGGCAATCGCCGACTCCCATATCGAAGGAACAACTGTGTTCAAGAAGAGATCTCTGGCCGTTCTCGCCGGCGCGGTGGCGCTGGTCCTGGCGGCGACCGGCTGCTCCGGCACCGTCGAATCCCTGGCGGGTGAGGGAGGTTCCGCCGCCGACGGCCGCAGTGTGCTGACCCTGCAGGACAGCACCTCCTATACACAGTTGCCGATCCGCTTCGGTGTCGAGAAGGGTTTCTTCGACGCCGAGGACCTCGAGGTGAAATTCACCCAGGTGCAGGACGCGGTGACCGGTGTGGCGACCGGGGAGTTGACGTTCGCCTTCGGCCCGACCAGTAATTATCTGCGCGCGGCCGAGAAGGGTGCACCGATCAAGATCATCAGTTCGGCCTTCCGGAGCAAGGGACCGTTCTTCCTCATCGCGCGCCCCGGGATCAAATCCTTCGCCGATCTGCGCGGCAAGACCATCGGGATCGCCACGGCCGGTAGCAGTATGGAGACCTACACGCGCAAGATCCTCACCGCCAACGGTGTCGATCCGGACGAGGTGAGCTTTATCGCCAACGGCGTGAACGAGCAGGCCTACGGCACTCTCACCAGCGGTCAGGTGGACGCGACCGTCATCCACCAGCCGTTCCCCGCGTTGGGCGAACTCCAAGGTAAATCGGTGACACTGGCCCGCGGCTGGGACTACCTGCCGACCTATCACACCGGCGTGCTGATCGCCGGAAACGAGGTGATCGATAACGATCCGGACCTGTTGCGCCGGAGCCTGCGGGCCTACTTCAAGGCCTACACCTACGCGAAAGAGCACTACGACGAGTACCTGCCCTGGCTGAAATCCAAGCTCGGCACCATCGATCCCAAGGCGGTGGAACTGGCCCTGCGGCAGGAAGACGATATCTGGGACAACAACCCGGCCGTCGATCCGGTGGCCATCCGCGACACCCAGGACATCGAAATCGAAATGGGGCTGCAGGACGTGCGCTACGACGCCGACAAGTACATCGACACGCAGTTCATCCCGCAGGAGTACGTGAAGGATTTCACCTACCCCCGGCCGGCGCGCTGACCCCGCGACAGCACGACACACGATCAGCGAGGTATGTCCGTGGCAACCTTCGAAGTACGCGGTGTGGGCAAGGAATTCCCCACCGACCCGCCGATCCGGGCGCTCGACGGAATCGACCTGACCATCGGCGAAGGCGAATTCGTCGTCCTCCTGGGCCCCAGCGGCTGCGGTAAGAGCACACTGCTCGACATCCTGTCCGGGCTCCAGGACGCGACCGAGGGCGAGGTGCTGTTCGAGGGCGAGCCGGTCGCCGGCACGAACAGCCGGATCGGCGTGGTTTTCCAGGATGCCTCGCTGTATCCGTGGCGCACCGTGGCCCGCAATGTCGAACTCGGCCTGGAATTCCGCGGGGTGCCGCGCGCGCAGCGTCGCGCCGCCGCCGCGGAGTACCTGGCCCAGGTCGGGCTGGCCGGTTTCGAACGGAAGTATCCGCACCAACTGTCCGGTGGTATGCGGCAGCGGGCCGGGATCGCCCGGACACTGGCGACCGAACCCGCGGTGCTGCTCATGGACGAACCGTTCGGCGCGGTCGACCACCTCACCCGGATCCAGCTGCAACGGGATCTGCTGGCGCTGTGGGAGAGCCGCCGCCGGACGGTCGTCTTCGTCACCCATGATGTGGGGGAGGCCGTGTACCTGGCCGACCGTGTGATCCTGCTGTCGCCGCGGCCCGGCCGGGTGTATCGCGAGTTCTTCATCGATGTGCCGCGGCCGCGGCGCAAGGGCGATATCGATCTGCTCGCCTTGGAGAGCGAGATCTATCAGGCGCTCGGCCGAATCGAGGAACAGGCGGACGCCGGGGTGTAACGGTCGCGCCGCGGCCACGTGCCGGAGTCGTTGCCACGCACCCGCCCGGGCCGGCGTCGCCGATCCGGGCGGAGTGAGGTCACCGGCCTGTCCACTCCGAATCGAGCCGGACCCCGGAGCCGCGACGCTTTCCGGGCCGGTGACGCCGCGCTAGGCGTTGGCGCCGCCGTCGACAGTGAGCGTGCTCCCGGTGACGAAATTGCCGCCGTCCCCGGCCAGATAGGCCACGGCAGCGGCGATTTCGGTCGCCGCGGCGTACCGGCCGAGGGCCGTGGCCGCGCGCTGGGCATCGGCGGGCGCGCTGTCGGCCGGGTTCATATCGGTATCGGTGGAGCCCGGTTGCACCACATTGACGGTGATACCGCGGGGGCCCAGGTCGCGGGCGAGTCCTTTGGTGAAACCGATCAGCGCGGCCTTGCTCATCGAGTACAGGCTCAAACCCGGGCGGGTGGCCCGTTCGGCGAGGTTGCTCCCGATGCTGATGATGCGGCCGCCCTCGCCCAGATGCGGGCTCGCCGCCCGCGCGGCCGCGAACGCGGCGCGGACGTGCAGGTTCATCGTCTCGTCGAACTGTTCCATGGTCAGTTCGTCGATGGTGCCGTACGGGAAGATGCCGGCGTTGTTGACCAGGATGTCGAGCCTGCCGAATTCGGCCACGGTGCGATCCACCGCAGCCGGTACCGCCGCCGGGTCGGCGGCCGGGGCCGGTACGGCCAGCGCGCGCCGGCCGGTCTCGCGGATCCGCGTGACCACCTCATCGGCGGGTCCGGCCGCGGTGTTGTAGGTGAGTGCGATATCCGCGCCGTCGGCGGCCAGTCGCTGTGCGATCGCGGCGCCGATACCCCGGCTACCGCCCGTCACCAGCGCCACTTTTCCTTCTAGACCCATTTCATCTCCCGATATTTATTCAGTGATCGTTGCACAAATAGGTACCGTGGATAGCATGGGCATGTCAACAGCGCAGACTGGAGGTGCGATGCCGGGACCGGGACGCCCGCGGGGTTTCGATCGGGACTCCGCGCTGCGCACCGCCATGTACCTGTTCTGGGAACACGGGTACGAGGGCGTATCGATCAGCGATCTCACCGCCGCGATGGGGATCGGTGCGCGCAGCCTGTACACCGCCTTCGGCTCCAAAGAGGAGCTGTTCCGCGAAGCCGTCACGCTCTACGGGAGCGCCACCCCGCGCCCGATGGACCGGCTGCGCACCGCACGAGAAGCGGTCGAGGCGATGCTGCGGCAGCGCGTGGACGCCAACCTCGATCCGGCGACCCCGCTGGGCTGCATGGTGGTGCTCGCGGCCACCAATGTCACCCCGGAAAACGTCCACGTCCGGGATATGCTGGCCGAACTGCGGGCCCGGGACCGCGCCGAACTGCTCGCCCGGCTCGAACGGGGGCGCACCGATGGCGACATTCCGGCCGGCGCCGATATCGGCGCCGTGGCTTCCTTCTACCTCACCGTCCTGCACGGTTTGGCGATCCGCACCCGCGACGGCTGTTCGCGTGCGGACGCACAGCGGGTGGTCGACCATGCGATGCACGCCTGGGACAGTGTCGCCGCCCCCGCGCCGGCCCGATCTATCGTGGAGACGTGAGCATCGGTGACCAGCCGCGGCGCGAGGCCGCTCGTGATCGGCGGCGGGCAGAACTCCGCGAGTTCTTGCGCAGCCGCCGTGAACGGCTGACCCCCGCGGCAGTGGGGCTGCCCGATACGGGCCGGCGCCGGACACCCGGATTGCGCCGGGAAGAGGTCGCGGTACTGGCCGGGGTGGGGGTGTCCTGGTACACGTGGCTGGAACAGGGACGCGATATCAAGGTGTCCGGCGATGTTCTGGACGCGGTGGGTCGGGCGTTGCTGCTCGAGGAGGTCGAGCGCGCCCATCTGTACCGTCTGGCGGGGCTCGAGCCGCCGCAGCGGCAGGCCCCCGCCTCGATCCCGGCCTCGCCACAGCTGCGACGACTCCTGGCGACCTGGTCGCCGCGGCCGGCCTACATCCGGGACCGGCACTGGAACTTCACCGTCGTCAACGATGCGGCGCGTGTGGTGTTCGGCTACGGGGACACCGACCACAACTGCCTGGTCTCCTACTTCACCAATGCGCGGTTCCGGGTACTGAACCAGTACTGGGAGCGCATCGCGCCCGAAACCGTCGCGGGTTTCCGGGCCGACTCGGCGCGCTACCCCGACGACCCGGAATTCGACCGCCTCGCCGGGGATCTGGCACTGGTCAGCCCGGAGTTCGCCGAACTGTGGGCACGTCACGACGCGGCCGAACACACCACCGCGATCAAGGCCGTCGAACATCCCGAGGCGGGGACACTGACCTTCGAGGCCACCCTCCTCCCACTGCCCGAATTCCCCGGCCACCACCTGATCCTGCACAATCCGGTCGCCGGTACCGGAACCGGAGACCGGCTCGACGAGTTGATGCGCTCGCAGCCTGGTGGTGTCGCACCCACCATGAACTGACACTGCCTATCGCTTCGGAGAGCCCACAGGATCGTTGTCATGAGCAACGAGCAGATGCGGGCCGTGATCATCCCCGAGTTCGGCCCGGCCGAAGTGCTGCGGCAGACGACCGTCGCCGTTCCCGAACCCGGGCCCGGGCAGGTCGCCATCGAGGTGGCCTACGCCGGCGCGAACTTCGCCGAGATCTTGTACCGGCAGGGCGTGGTGGATGTCGCGCTGCCCTTCGTGCCCGGCATCGAGGTCGCCGGCCGGATCCGCGCGCTGGGGCCGGGAGTGCGGGGCCTGTCGGTGGGCGCTCCCGTCGCCGCCCTGACCATTGTGGACAGCGGCGGGTACGCCGAGGTGGTGGTCACCGCCGCCGACCTGGTCGTCCCGTTCGACGAGGCGCAGTTGAGCCCGGCTGTGGCCGCGGCGGTGCCGTCCAACAGTACGACCGCGTTCCTGGTGCTGGACCGGGTCGCCCGGATCGAGCCGGGCGAGAGCGTCCTGGTGCACGCGGCCGCCGGGGGAGTGGGTAGCCAACTCGGCCGGGCCGCCCGGCTCCTGGGCGCGGGCCGGGTGGTCGGCACGGTCGGCAGCCCGGCCAAGAAGGAGATCGCTGGGCAGTTCGGCTACGACGAGGTGATCCTGCGCGATGAGCTCGCCGCCGCGGGCGAATTCGATATCGTCGTCGATATGGTCGGCGGCCCCATCCGGCGCGCGAGTCTGGACCGGCTCGCGCCGATGGGCCGGATGGTGGTGATGGGCAACGCTTCCGGCGCCGCCGATGTGGGTCTGTCCGCCAACGAGCTGTGGTTCACCAACAAGACGGTTTCCGGTTTCAACCTGGCCGCCTTCGCCGCCGCGCACCCCGCCGAAACCGGTGCCGCGCTGCGGCGGGCGCTGACCGCGGTGACCGCGGGCGAACTGACCGTCCACGTGGAGACACTCGCGTTGGACCGGGCGGCCGAGGCGCACCGGCGTATCGAATCGGGTGCCACCACAGGGAAACTGGTTCTGGAGGTCGCGCCGTTCCGGCCCGGGCCGGGTGGCCCCGGGCCGGAACGGCGCGAGGCCGGTGATCAGTTCGACATGGCCGCGAACATGCCGGCCTCGTAGCCACCGCCCCTCTGATGCAGGATCACGCCGAGCCGGTTGGCCGCGTTGATCATGGCGACCAGATACACCAGGGCAGCGATCTGATCGTCGTCGTAGTGCTCGCGCACCCGGGCCCATGTCTCGTCGGAGACGCCCGGCTGCGCGTCGGCGATCCGGGTGCCCTCTTCGGCGAGTGCCAGGGCGGCCTGCTCGGCCGCGGTGAACACCGTGGACTCGCGCCACGCGGCGACGAGGTTGATCCGGACGGCGGGTTCTCCCGCCGCCGCCAACTCCTTGGCGTGAGCGTCGACGCAGTAGCCGCAGCCGTTGATCTGGCTGACGCGCAGTTCTACCAGTTCGAGTGTCGCCTTCGAGAGCCCGGACTGCATGATAGCCAGGCTGGTGTCGGCGAACCGCCGGCCGATTTCGGCGGCGGGTCCGTTGGAGTTCAGGTCGAAACGGGGTTCCATCATCGGTCCTCACTGGTCGTGTGTGATCGAACGGCCGAGAGACGGCGGACTCCGGACCGGCGTAACAACTCGGCGCTGTGGCGTGGACCACTGCTGCAGGCTGTTACGGAAGAGCCGGGAGCGGCGTCTGATGGTGACACTGTCGAGAGGAAGCAGGAGCCACCCATGGACGGTTCAGCGCAGACCACGCCCGGGACCGATGCCCCGGGCGCCGACCCCGCCACCGAGCTCTTCGTGGCTCACCGCAACCTGCTGTTCACCGTGGCCTACGAAATGCTCGGTTCGGCCGCCGACGCCGAGGACGTGCTACAGGAGACCTGGCTGCGGTGGGCGGGAGTCGACCTCACCACGGTCCGGGATCACCGTGCCTACCTGGTGCGTATCACCACGCGACAGGCGCTGGACCGCATGCGCGCGCTCGGCCGTCGCCGGGAGTCCTATATCGGTCCGTGGCTACCAGAGCCGCTGCTGACCGCACCCGATGTGGCCGAGGACGTCGAATTGGCCGACAGCGTGTCGATGGCAATGCTGCTGGTGCTGGAAACGCTGGCCCCGGTGGAACGCGCGGTGTTCGTGCTGCGCGAGGTGTTCGGCCTGGACTACGCGGAGATCGGCGAGGCCGTCGACAGGACCCCGGCAGCGGTCCGCCAGATCGCCTACCGTGCCCGCGCCCATATCGCGGCGCGGCGTCCGCGGGGCGCGGTCTCGGCGGCGGAGACCCGCGCCGCCCTCACGGCCTTCCAGCGGGCGGTAGATACGGGCGACCTGCGGAACCTGCTCGAGATTCTCGCCCCCGACGTAGTGCTGCTGACCGACGGGGGTGGCCTCGTGCGGGCGGCGACGGCGCCGGTGGTGGGCTCCGGGCCGGTCGCCGAGGTCCTGGGTCGGATCGCGGGCGGGGCGGTCCTGCGTCCGGCCCGGATCAACGGTCATCCGGCGCTGATCATCGAACTCGGCGGTGCGGCCGACACCGTCGTGGCCATGCGTATCGACGAGGGGCGGATCACCGAGCTGTACGCGGTCCGGAATCCGGTCAAGCTCGCCCGCCTGGATCGCGAGACCCTGCTGCGTCGCTGACGGCCGGCCTGTTCTCCCCGGCCCACTCGATGCCTCAGCGGCGCAGCAGATGGGCCAGCAACTGTCCGCTCTGCTCCAGCGACAGATGGGGTAGGTACGCCCGGCCTACGGCGATCCCGATGGTCGGCAATGCCGCCGCATCGGGGAACACCATGTACATGGGCCGGTGCCGGGGCTGGAACTTCGCCTTGAAAGCGAGCAGCGACCGGAAGCCGTAGACCGGTTCCAGGGTACGGCCCAGCAGATCGAGCAAACTGTCGAGCGCACCCCGGTCGAGATCGGGCTCGGTGGTGTCGGCGGCGGCCAGCGGCGCCCCGGACAGACTGAGGAATTCCAGCCCCTGCTCCTGAGCGGACAAGGCGGCGGAGGCGATGAGGAACTCCATCGCCGCGCGGAATCCGTCGGAGCGGCGCCGCATGAAATCCAGGGTGAGGCCGATGAGGGTGCCGTCCCGGTACACCGGCATCCACGAGGTCACGGCATGGACATGGTCGTCGCGGTCGACGGCCATGAGCAGCCGGACCTCCGGGTCGTGCAGTTCGGCGAGACCACCCAGGGTGAAACCCATCTCGGGTAGCCCCTTGTCGGCGGCCCATTCCTCGGAGATTTCGACGATCTGCTCGGTCACCGCCAGCGAGGCGTCGGCGAACGTTGTCCACCTCGCCTCGACCCCCTCCTTGCCCGCACGGTTCAGCGCGGTCCGCACATCCTGGAACTTCTTACCCTTGAAAGCCAGATCGGCCAGTTCGACGAGCGTCTCCTCGGCCACCTGCAGGCAACTCCACCCGCGCTCCCGGGCGATGGCCGCAGTGTCGGCTCCGACGGAATAGAAGCACGGAGTCCACCCGTTGCCCAGGCACCAGGCCGCGAACTCGTCGGCCGCCTCCGCCAGGCCCCGGCGGTCACCGATCGGATCGGTAGTGGTCAGCGCGACACCGGAATGCACCCGATAGGCCACCGCGTGCCGGCCGTCGGCACTGAACCAGTACCTGTTGCCGGCCCAGGTGCTCATCCACGACAGGGAGCCGCCGCCCGGGTCGTGCAACAACTCCCGCACCCGGCGCTCACCGCCCGGATCGTATCCGGCGGGCGGAGTGACGAAACTGCGCAGCATCAGTAGGCACAACGTCACCCAGACGAGCACGCCGATCCACTCGAACAGCAGTGTCGCCGCCGGGGTCAGCGGCAGGACCGGCGGCTCGAAGAGCTGGAGGTATATCGGCGGCAACAGCCGCAGCGGGGCATCGCGCAACAGCGTGCCGGCCCCGGGATCGCGCTCGAAGCCGTCGGCGAGCACCGTCCCGAGCGCCACATACACCGCGAGCGCGAGGACCGCCGCCGCGAGCGTACCCAGCCAGACCCGGCGATAGGTCCCGCGCGCCGCGCGCACATCGAAGAGCCGCCGGGTCGCGAGCAACAGTGCCAGAACCGCGATCAGAGCGAGCAGGGGCGCGAAATCCCGGTACACCGAGCTGTGCCGATGGATGCCGTAGAGCACCCAGCGCGCCTCCTCCTGTTCGATGGTCCGCACGATCAGGCTGATGACGGCGAGGCCGATGAGCACGATGTGCCCGCCGACCGAGAGCAGCCAGGCGGCGCGCCGGCCGCGACGCAATCCCTCGGCCCCGACGAGCAGCAGCAAGGACGGCAGTAGGTTCATGATCAGCGGTCCGATACCGGAAAGGCGCAGGGCCTGCTGTCCTTTGCGGCACTCGTCGTGCAGGGCCGGGTCGGCGCAGACCTCGACGAGCTCGCGCGCGCTGTAGGGGACCTGGTCGAACAGCTCGCGCAGGGACGACAGCGGGCCGATGGCGTGCGGGGAGAAGGTGGCGAAGATCGGGCCCAGCACACTGGCCGCGACCACGAGGGCGACGAGTGTGCGGCGCTCCCGGATCGTTCCACCCAGCACCGGGCTGCGCGCGGCGCGACCGAACAGCAGCGGTCCGATGAGCAGGCCCGCCACCGCGACACACAAACGTGTCACGTCCGGTAGATGGCCGGCGAACAGCGCTGTGGTCACCAGTATCACCAGCAGCAGCGCGCGGATCCGCCGCCGCCACAGGGTGTGCATCGCCGCGCTGGCGGCGAGCAGTGCCCCGAAGACCCAGGGCAGCGGATCCGCCGTCAGATGGCCGTGCAGTTCCAGACCCCACGAGTTCGGCACCGCCGACGCGAGCTTCGCCGCGACGAGCGCCAGCGCGGCGCCCGCGCCCTGAGCGGCGAAGACCGCGATCGCGAATCGCCGGCTGCCGATGCGCTGTTCCACCGGCACCGCGACAGCGAGGACGAACACGCTCGCCAGCACGTAGCCACCGGGCCGGGGGGCGAACAGCCCCGAGGTCCACAGGGTCCAGACGTATCCTGCGTCGAGGGTCGGGAGGCCGAGCGAGACGTGCGACGCGAGCTCGTGCGACGGGCCCGCCGCCCATGCCCCGGTGAGCACGGCGAGGATCCAGATCACTGCCAGCAACCCGAGTGATACGGGCGCGCGGGAGAGCCCGGTGACGACGCGGGTCGTCACGACACGTCCAGGCCGAGTCGGTGGCCGAGCCACGGCAGCTCCTTCTCCAGACCGGCGGACCACACGGCGAAACTGTGCCCGCCGGGCAGTTCGGTGAGGTGGACATCCATTCCGGCTGCACGCGCGGCGCCGGCGAGCCGCTCGATCGCGGTGCGGTACTCGGTGTCGCCGAGGCCTACGACGAACGCACCGGCGGAATCGGGGTAACGGTTGCGGGCCAGCAGGTCGGCGGGGTTGTTGCGGGCGAAGGCGTCGGCGTCGCCGCCGAAGGCCTTTCGGATCGTGGTCTCGCGGTTGCCGAGGGTCGGTTCGGCCTGGCCGGACATATCCAGGAAGGTGGGATAGACCTCGGGACGGGTGGTGGCGAGCTGCAGTGCGCAGGTGCCGCCGTAGGACAGCCCGCCCACCGCCCATCCGCGGGGATCTGGGTTCACCTGGAGATGGGTGCGCACCCAGTTCGGTACGTCCACGCTCAGGTAGGTCGCGGCGTTACCGAGCCGCGAGTCGACACACAGCGGGTTGGCCAACCGGCCGCCGGTGCCGTCGGCGAGTACGACGATCGGTGCCAGCCCTCGGTGTGCGGCGGCATAGGCGTCCATGATGCGGGTCAGTTCGCCGCCGACGAGCCAATCGTCGGTACTGCCCGGCTGCCCGGCCAGCAGGACCAGCACCGGCAATACGGGCCGGGGATCGGTGAAGTACGCCGGAGGGAGATAGATCCGTGCCTCACGGGCGGGGAACCGGGACACCGCACCCGGAACGGCGGCTCGGGTCACCGCGCCGGTCTCGGGCATATCGTCGGGCGGAGTCCAATCCGCCGGTGCCGGCGATCGGCCTCGCCCCACCTGCGGTGCCAGCGCCGTATCGAACGGCACGGTGCGGTAATCGGTCATACCGAGTGCGGTCCGCACCGTCGGGTACGCGTCGAATACCGCGTTGATCCCGCCGGCGGCACAGAGCACGACCGCGACGGCCGCCGCGACGAGCCCGGTCGCGGCGAGCGGCCGCGACCGGTCCCGGCGCCGGACGAACCCCCGGCCGACGGCCAGTGCCACCGCGAGCACCGCCAGACCCGACCAGACGTAGACAGACGCGGGCAACGGGTCGGGGAACGGTCGCCAGAGCTTCTCGATCAGCACCGCGGCGAGCACCACCGACAACACGGCCGCCGCCACCACGACGGCGATTCCGGTGCGCAACCACCGGCAGTGCCGGCGAAGCATCAGCGTCGCCAGGCCCACCACCGTGACGGCGACGAACACGGTGGTCGCCGCGGTCGTCGTCACATGCAGGTCGAGTACCGCTTCGACGAGCCCGGACCACGACATGACGTCCAGTATGCAGGCCTGCCGGGCCGGTGAGCGGGACGCGCGCCCGCCCTGGAACACCGGCCGGCGTGACAAACGGACGGGGTCGTGATCGCCGCCGCGACACGGGCACGTGCGGTCCACGGCCCGGAAGCCGGTCCTGCTGTTCGCCGCTCCGAAGGAGACCTTGCGCACCGCGCATGTGCGAAGGGGACCCGGATGCACCCATGAGATCCGGTCGTGCTCACTTCACCCGCCGTGCAGCGCGGCCAGGAAGGCGTGTGGTGCGATCGTGACCGGCCGGTCGCTGACCTGACCGTCACCCAGTTCCACCAGGCGCCACACGCCGTCGGCGCGCAGGGCGAAGTCGGCGGTGACGAATGTGAGCCCCAGTCCGGCGATCAGCGGTCGTACCGCGTCGGGATCGAATTCGGCGGCGGGCATGTCCTGCGGGGTGTCCGGATGGGGGCCGATGAGCCGGCACACCCCATCAATCCACCAGGTGCGTATCTCGGCGGAGACGAATGTTTCGAAACGGCGGAGTACGAAACCGCCCGTCATATCCTCGCCACGCAGTTCCCGGAATCTGCTCGCCACCTGCCAGGCGGCGGTCGCGTCGTCGAGATCGGGTACGAACATCGCCTCGTGCCAGCGATGCTTTATCGATTTGGTGTAGTCGCGCAGGACGGCGGGTCCGGAGCCGAGGTCGCGGCGCGCCTGGTCGAAGGCCTCGCGATCTGCGGTGGTCGTCCACACCGACCGCGGGGTAAGCGGAGCGAGGCCGGGGTACCAGCCGGGCAGTTCGTGCGCTCTCCGATACTGGTCCGGCCCGGTGCCCAGGACGATGCCCCGCCACCGCAGCGCGGCATGGAATTCGCGGTACCGGTCACCGTGCAGCATCCAGCCGCGATATCGGGCCGGACCCTGCGCCCGGGCCCGCCGCACCGCGCTGTCCGCGCCGCCCGGACGGCTCGCTGCGTCGTGGTCCACGAGCACCACGTCGAGACCTGCCACCCGGGCCGCGTCGGCCTCGTCGGCGAAATGATCATCCGCCTCCCGGGGCCGCAGCACATCGGCGGGTACCAGCAGGATCATGCCCGTATCGTGCTCGTCCGGCGGGCCCGTCGCCACTGGATTTCCCGTGGCGACGGGCCCGCCCGGGGCTCCGTGACGGCAGCCGCGGACCACGAGCGGATTGCCGGGCTACCGGCTCGCGTAGACGACGAGAAGGTCGCGCATGGCGCGGATCTCGCGGTTGGCCTCGTTCAACGCGGTGCGCAGCCGGTGGTTCTCGTCGAGGAGATCGTCGAGTTCGTGCGCGGAGTCCACGGTGGTATCCGCGGGGCGCACCCGGACGAGTTCGGCCGTGGGTTCGGCGGTGGTCTCCGGTGCCGGCCGGATGGGATCGGCGACGGATTCCGGTGCCGGGTCGATGGGCTCGGCGGTGGTCTCCGATGCCGGGTCGATGGGCTCGGCCACCACGGCGCCGGCGGTCTCCGCCGGTTCCGGAGTGGCTTGCGCCGCCGCGGAACCGGTGGCGGGTTTCGCGGTCACCTTGCCGGCCGCGCGGGTGCGGCGCCGGGGTTTCGCGGGCGCGGGGGTGTCCACGACGGGTGTGGTCTCAGTGCTTTCGGAAAGTCCCGCGGCGCGGACCCAATTGGCGAGGGTATTCGTGGCGGGGAGCCCGCCTTCACGCTCGGAGACCTGCGTGCACGCCGCATTGATGGATTTACCCTGGGCGAGGAGTTTTTTCACTCGGTTGACGAGTTTGGTCTGTTCTCTTTTCGAGTAACGCACTGCCATTCGATTTCCTCCTGCGCTCCGGGTCGTACGCCGGGAATTGAACCATTACCCGGCTGTTCTGTCCGCATCGGGTGTGTCCGGCCGGGAGCGCAATTCGCGCGGCGATTCCGACCGAAAACCCGGAAGATGTTTCGCACCAACGAATTCAGACCGAGAAACCGGCCGCCGGGAACCCCGGCGAAGCGAGCACGCCCGTCGACCCGGGTGGCGCGGCACGCCCGGGAACCGGACCCGGCCCGCACAGGTGTACGAACCCGTTCGACGGGACCTCGCTCGCCGGCGTCTGTTCCATCGTTATCGTCTGCGTCACGGTATTGCGGACCGATCGTGTCCGCCGGGCCTGCCAGACTGGCCACACGTATGTGCACACTCACCTCTCTGGGAACGGAGCAATCCGATGAGCCGCGGTATCCAGGTCACCTTCGATGCCCACAACCCACACGCACTGTCGTCGTTCTGGCGCGAGGTTCTGGGCTATATCCATCCCGGTCCGCCGGGAGTCGAACTGTCGGCGGATGCCGATCCACTCGCCGCGTGGGACGAGTTCCTCGCCGGCATCGGCGTCCCGGAGCCGCAGCGGGCGTCGAGGTCGGCCATCGAGGACCCCGACGGGAACGGCCCTCGATTCTTCTTCCAGCAGGTGCCCGAGGACAAGGTCGCCAAGAACCGCGTCCATCTCGATGTCCGGGTGGCGCCGGGGCTGCGGGGAGATGAGCGGATGGCCGCGCTCGAGGCCGAATGCGACCGGCTGGTCGCGCTCGGCGGGACCCGGATCCGCCGGCACGAGCCCGCCCCGCCACTGGAGACCGGATTCATCGTGATGGCAGACCCGGAAGGGAACGAGTTCTGCCTGGACTGACCCGGACCGCCGGCGCGCGACGGCTGCGTGCTCCTGAGAAAGAGCATCGCGCAGCGTCGAGGCCGGCGATCCGCTCGACGGTCGCGCACGGCCCCGGAACCTGCTGTTACGTTGACATCGATATCCGTCGGCATGCCCTACCGATCATCCGTGCGCGCAGGAGGGCCGAAGATGCAGTTTTCGATGATCCACCGGCGATGCCCGGCTGTGCGACCGGAGCACCCGCGGTGGGGCGGTACACCGGCCGTCCGTGGTGCTCGGTGCGCGGCGCCCGGGACCGAGAGAAAGCGATGACGGTCGTGGAACCGACGCAACGCTCCCTGCCCGACTCCCCGTGTGTCGTGGTGATGGGCGTTTCGGGGACCGGCAAGACCACGACGGCCCGGCTGCTGGCCCGGCGGCTCGGCGTGCCCTTCGCCGACGCGGACGATCTCCACCCTCGCGCCAATATCGACAAGATGGCGTCGGGTATCCCACTCGACGACAGGGACCGGGAGCCGTGGCTGGTCGCGGTCGGCGATTGGCTGCGGGCCCGCGACGCCGAGGGGACCGGCGGTGTGATGGCCTGTTCGGCGCTCAAACGCCGCTATCGCGACCTGCTGAGGACAGGGGCGCCGGATACCTATTTCCTGCTCCTGACCGCCGATCGCGAGGAACTCTTGGCACGCCTGACGGGCCGGACCGGACATTTCATGCCGGCCGCGCTGCTGGATTCCCAGCTCGCCGCGCTCGAACCCCTGCAACCGGGAGAGCGGGGTGTCGCCCTGCACGGCAGCCGCAATGCCGGGCACGCGGTGGAGGTGGCGATGCGGTCGCTGCGCGAGCACGCCGCGGAGCGCCGTCCCGGTCGGTGAGCCGCGTTCCCTCCGTGACAGCCGCCGCCCGGGTGGGCGATAATGGCCACGAACCGGTTCGACCCTCGAAGTACCACCCGGGTGATGTGACGGCATTTTCGCCGATCTTTCCAGGGAGGCCTGATGGTCCAGGTTGTGCCGCTGAACTGGCGTGGTTCGTTCTGTAATTTCGGTGGTCCGCTGGCCCCGGGGGAAACCGACCACTGGTGGACGGCGGGCGGCGATTGGGGCCGGGAGAACAGGATCTATCTCTTCACCGCCAGGACGGCCGGATCACCGCGGTCTCCGGCGTCGTCACCGTCGAGCACCCCGACGGCGATATCGGCCGCTCGGCGCGGTTCGTCCGGCCCGGGCACTTCATCCTCGATCTCGATACCGAGGTGATGTCGGACCCGACGGATCTGGCCGGACTACGCCGGCTCGCCACGCAGTATTCGATCGCCGGTCACCCTGACCATCCCCGGCTGGTGGAGCGGGGAACGGACAGCTGAACCGCGGTAGCGCACCGCCACGGCCCGACGCCGGTGCGGCCTGGCCGGTGAACCCACGGCACAGGCCGCATCACATCGGTGGGGCGGCTTGCTCAGCAGCCCTTGGCCACCGGTTCACCGCGGAACCTGGCTTCCACGAAGTTCCAGGCGTCGGCGAAACCCGCGGCGGCGGCGGTCATATGTTCGGCGATGTCGTAGGTGGTGAGTTTCACCGGTGCGCCCGCGCGGCAGTAGCGGTCGGCGAACTCGGCCACCCCGTCGTAGGGGGTGAGCTCGTCGTAGCGGCCGTGCCACAGATAGGTCGGTGCGGTCGGGACACCGTCGAAGTAGCGCAGGCTGTTCTCCCGCAGGACCTGATGTGCTTCGGGGCTGTCCATCAGGCTCTTGGACGCGGCCATCTGTTCGGCACTGCGGAAAGCGCCGTGGAAGAGCAGGAACCGCCGGCAGGCGTCATGGGTGAACTCCCGGAACCACAGCCCGTTCTCGTTGAGCTGGTCGGAGATCGGCAGCCGGTCCGGATACTCCCGCTCGAGTCCCATCGCCGCGGCGAAGGCCAGCCCGAAACCCGGGTGCGGGGCGAAACCGAGGCCCAGCGCCATCTGCTCCAGGTCGGCGGGGATACCGCCCGCGGCGACGCCGGCGATCTTCAGCTCGGGCGCGTAGGTGGGATGCAGGGCCGCGGCCCAACCGGTGGCCAGGCCGCCCCCGGAGTACCCGGCCAGGGCGACGGGGGATTCCGCGAGGCCGAGTTCGGCGACCCGCTGTACGGCGCGGACACTGTCGAGGGTGACCATTCCGCTGAGCCGGCCGGCCGCGTAGGCGACATTCGGTCCGAGATAGTCGGGCACCGAGATGGCCCAGCCGCGTCCGATGGGCAGCATCGCGCCGACCGCATCCTGTAGTTCACCGTTGAACAGCGACCGGGACGGGTTGCACCGGGTGCCGAGCGAATTGATCAGGGCCTGGTAGGAGACCAATGGCGGGTTCTTCACGCCGGCGGGTAGCAGCACCGTGGTCATACCCATGATCGGGTTACCCAGGGAATTCGTGGACCGGAAGGCTACCTGCCAGCCTTCGGTGCCCACGTACATACCGGTATCGATCTTGCGGGTGCGCACCACCTCGCCGGGCCGCAGTTCGGCGAGATCGGGGGGTGCGGTGTAGAAGGGGTCCGGATCCGGTTGTGGATAGAGCGGTTCGGCGGTGGCGGCACCACCGAGAACCCCGACCGAGACGAGGGTCAACAGCAGCACCAGGATGCGGGTGGAAACTCTGGACACGTTCTTCTTTCGGACAGCTGGGATCGACCGGCGTCCGGCCCGGCATTCGTGATGCCGCGACGGTCGCCGTGGAGGGGGTGCGCGGTGGTGGCAGCGAACGGCTCCGGTCGCTGTCGTACAGGTGTACCGCGGCGACGATCCGCGTGGCCGGATCCATCGCTCGAACGAACGTCTGCTCCGGCTTGTGACCGCATCCGAGTTCGGCTCGACGAGCAACGATACGACGTGCGCGGGCGAAAAGTGTGATCTTGCCGAAGGGCGCCAAGGGATTTTGCGCGAATTCATAAGGAAACCCGGATACCACTGGAGCCGGCACAGTGGCCGTTCCCGCGAGCCACGATGTTGCGGCCCCGGGAATGTTGGTACGGCCCGCGGTCGGTCCCTTCGGAGATCGGCAGGTGAGCGGCGGTCGGGAGCGCGGGCAGCGAGGGGCACGGCCCGTCCGGCGAGTCCGGTTGCCGACGGCTCGGACATCGACCGACCTTCCCGTTGCCGGGATGAAAAATTCGTGTTGTCATGAAAAAATTCCGGTGGTCGGCGACGGTGCGGACAAGGAAGACCGGCGGAAGTAAGTAGTGAGCGATCAGAGCAAGGGCAGCCCGGCGGGCGCCGGGGACGAGAAACCGGATATCGATGTCGGTCTGCCGCCGAGTGGTGAGCCCGGTGAGTCCCCTGCAGACGTGGCTCCCGTCGAGGTCGAAGGCCGTGATCGTGTTCTCGTGTGGGAGATCGCCACCGCACTGGGCGAAGCGGGTCCCTCCGAGTGGCGGCAGCTCGACGCCGTTTTCGCGCTCACCCCCACCGCGGTCTTCGCCGAGGTGGTCTACACCGGCCGGGAACATACGACGCGTACCGAGCCCGCCGCGCCGGTCCTCGACAAGGTCCGCGAACACCGGGCACTGGTCGCCGAACTGGACGGGGAGCCGTGGTGGCGCCTGCTGCTGCGGCTGAGCGCCGCGGGGGAGCTCGAGGTCGATTACGACTTCGGGGACGAGCCGTTTCCGGACGCTCAGCTCTTCGAGCCCGAGGCATACCGCGCGGACGTGGACGAATTTCCCCGGGAATCGCTGCCGGTCTGGCTGGCTGCCTATATCGGGCACGCGGAGCGGCAGATGCGCACACCGCAGGAGGCCGCGCGGGACGCGCGCGCGGATCGTGCCGCGAGAGTGTGGCCGACGATGGCCGAGAACGAGTTCCCGGACTTCCCGCAGATGTGGGCCCGGTGGGCGTGTATCTCCGCGGGCTTCGTCGCGGCCCGTTCCGACTGGGGCCCGCGGGTACTGCCCGGTATGGGGTGGTTCGAGAGTTCCCGCCGCGGTGGTTCGACGCTGTACAGCCTGCCGGGCGGACGGGCGGTGCTCTCGGGTGGGGTCTGGGAGGCACCCGAGCTGGACGCCGCGTACAACGACGGCGCCCCGATGCCACGCTTCTTCGCGGGTGCGCCCGAATGGGTCGCCGACCCGGTACTCAACCCGCGCTCGGCCGCCGGCCTGCTGTCGTTCGTCTACTGGTGGGAGGGTGGGCGCTGGTATCGCGGGGAATCGCCGTCCGCGGAGGCCTGCGCGACCGCGGTGCCCGGCGTGTGGACGGCCGATACGGTGGCCGGCATTCTCGCGGGACTGGCCGCGCAGGAGCCGACAGCGCAGCACCGCGCCGCCGCCGCCGCGCTGGTCTCGGCCGCCGAGGTCGGGGTGGTGACCCGCGAAACCCTGGTCGCTCTCTTCGGCGAGGAGCAGTTCGATATCGACGGCGCCATGTACCAGCTGGGTCTCGCGGGAGTGGTGACCTCCCTACCGCCGCGGATGTCGGACGACGAGGCGATCTTCCGGGTGCGCGGGTACATCGAGAGCCGGGGCCTGGATACTACCGGCTACCCGCTCGACCAGCTGGTGGCCGACCGGTTCAGCTGCGGCTGGATGGTGTACGTGCCGGTACCCCGCGGGGAGATCGCGATCGGCCGGGCGATCTTCTACATCGCCGACGACGGCCTACTCGAACACTCCTCCTCGTCGGTCGCCCCGACGAAATTCATCGAAGAGTTCGAGCAGCGCTACCAGGAACGTCGGGGAGCGACGGTGTGAGCGACGGTTGTGGCCAGAAAGCAGCCGGAGGTCAGCCGACTCGGTCGGGGCAGTGGGTCGAGCCCCGGTATCGGCCTCTGTCGGCCGAGTACTCGGCCGATCGCCTCCGCGAAGTCTTCCGCCACCGCCCTTGCCGTAATGGGTTGGCGGGTGAGAGCCGCCCGGTAAGCCTGCGCTGCCCTTGGCCTCATCGACGAACGGCACATCCCGGCCTGCGCATGCCATCGGTCCGGTTCCCCGGCTTCCCGCCGCCGGCCAGAAGAGAGCCGGCTCGTGATTTGGATGAGGTCTATGATGCGCTGAACCGACGAATGACCGAGGTGCCATGAGAACAGCCGCGTCGCGAAGCGGTTCCATCGCGGTGGAAACCACCGACCAGGGCCTGCCGATCAAGATCGACATAGAAGCCGGCGAACTGCGCCGGGTCCCGGGTGAGCTGGCGGCGGAGATCCTGTGGCTGTGCCATCGAGCGGCCGGTCGCGCGGGGCTCTCGCAGCGAAGGCAGCTGGAGGAAGCGGGGATGAGCAGTGACATGCTCGCGCTGACCGGTCTGCCCACCGCGGAGGATATCGCGCGCGAGGAGTATCTGGAGGAATCCGAGCACGACTACGAGCCGCAGAGCTGGCTGCGCTCGGTCTGAGGTGGAGAGCCGATGAGCGAAGCGATGGATGCGCTCGAGGCGAGGGTGAACCGGCAGCTGAACCTGATGCGTGATCTCGGGAACGAACTCTCGGCGATCCGTGTGCGCGAGACCTCGCCCGATGGTGCCATCACTGTCGAGGTCGACGGGAATACCAAGCTCCGTGACCTGTCCTTTACCGAGGCGATCGCGGAAATGACGCCGCACGAGTTCGAATCGGCGGTGGTCGCGACGGCCGGCCGGGCGGCGCATCTGGCCATTGCCCAGCGTGCCGAGCTGGTGAACGCCTTCAACAGCGAACTCGCGGAGACCGCGGCCGACGGGGGCCACCGAAGCTGAGACGGGCCGAGTCGTCGAGGCGATACGCGCCTTCCCGCCGGAGGAAAGCATTTGCTCTCGTCGGACGGGGCGATTGCAGACCTCGAAATCGTCGCCGGTGCGCGTCCCCGCCGTGCGCCCACCGGCGGGGCGCCGAGCCGGACCCGTCGTAACTTCTGTGGCCGCCGCGGCGTAGTCGGGCGAGACGCCGGTGGCGATCCCGGCCGGCGTTCACGCGCGGCCCGCGACGGTGGGCACCGGTCTCGGCGGGTAGTGGCGTCACTCAGGCCGTTCGGCCGTACCGATAGTCGTCCAACGGGAACCGCACCGCCTCGCGGTGAGCGTTGACCGTACTGGTCGGCCGTAGCAGTGCCGCTTCGCCGTGCTGGTTGAAATAGTAGCTGCGGGCGGTGGCGCAGTCGCCGCCGTAGAACACCGAGGAACCGAGTTTGCCGGTGACGCGGTCCAGGAACTCGGTATTGGCGCGTTCGGTGACCTCGAAGGTGGTCTCGCCGCGGCGGGCCAGCTCGCCGAAGAGCCTGGCCATATGTTTCATCTGTGCCTCGATGGTGGTGAAGTAGGACAGGCCACTGTAGGAATAGGGGCTGTTCAGACTGAGGAAGTTCGGGAACTTCGGGACCGTGATGCCCTCGTATGCCTGGAAACGATTGTCCCGCCAGAATTTACCGAGGTCCACTCCGTCGCGGCCGATGATCTCGATGGCCGGGAAGTTCACATCCCAGAGGTTGAACCCGGTGGCCAGCACGAGGGTGTCGATCTCGGTCTTCGTGCCCGTGGCGGTGACGATCCCGTCCGGTTCGATCCGTTCGATACCGTCGGTCTCCAGCCGGACGTGCGGTTCGTTGAAGGTCGCGAAGTAGCGGTTGGAGAAGGTCGGGCGTTTACAGCCGAAATCGTAGTCGGGAGTGAGCCGCTCGCGCGTCCGCTTGTCGCGGACCTGGGCGCGCAGATGTGCCTTGGCCAGCAGGGCCGCCGCCTTGTTCAACGGTTTGGCCTGTTTGTAGTGCAGGACGCCGATCACCATGAGCGCTTCCAGTGCGGTGGTATTGGCCAGCCGCGCGGCCTTCTGGGTGATCGGGACGCGGGCGAACAGGCGCTGGACCGCGGGCGGGATCGGCATATCGACCTTGGGTACCACCCAGATCGGGGTCCGCTGGAACACGGTGAGCTCGCGGGCCCGGTCCGCGACCTCGGGAACGAGTTGCACACTGGTGGCGCCGGTGCCGACGATCGCGACCCGGCGGTCGGTGAGGTCGTAGGTGCCGTCCCATGCCGTGGTGTGGATGATCTTGCCGGCGAAGGTGTCGATACCGGGGAACGGCGGGGTGTAGGGCTGGGAGAGGAAACCGGTCGCGGTCAGCAGATAGCGCGCGGTCAGCGTTTCGCCGCCGGCGCAGGCGACCACCCAGTACTGGTGTTCGGCGTCCCAGCGGGCGCTGTCGACGGAGGTGCCGAAACGCATCCGCTCGCGCAGGCCGTATTTGTCGGCGACGTGTTCGGCGTACTTCTTCAGTTCCGCGCCCGGTGCGAACAGGCGCGACCAGTTCGGGTTGGGTTCGAAGGAGTAGGAGTAGGTCACCGAGGCGATATCCACGGCCAGACCGGGGTACCGGTTGACATGCCAGGTGCCACCGAGATCGGACTCCCGCTCGAGGATCACGTAATTGTGCAGGCCGAGGCGGTCGAGCTGGATTCCGGCCCCCATACCACCGAACCCCGCGCCGACCACCACGGCGTCGTATCGAGGTGCCACGCCGAACCTCCTGCTGCTCTGCTGAACGGTTTATCACAGAATGACGCATCATTCCGCTTGTGATGACAGTATCATCAGGAGCGTGACGAAGCCATCCACGAGGGCAGAACGCCGCAAGGCCGAGCTGCGCCAGGAGATCATCGATACCGCCTTCGTCTGTTTCGCCGAGAAGGGCTACCACGCGACCGGGATCGCCGATATCGCGACCGCACTGGGCATCGGCCACGGCACCTTCTACCGCTACTTCAGCAACAAGCGCGACATCATCGACCATGTGATCGACGATCTGGCCGCCCGGATCATCGACGCGCTGGGGACCGACAACGCGCCCGATGCCGCGGCCACCCTGGATCAGTACCGGGAGCAGATCGACCGGATCGGCGCCGCGCTGAGCCGTATACTCTTGGAGGATCGGCGCGTCGCCCAGCTGCTGCTGTTCCACGCCACCGGCATCGACGACGAACTCACCCAGCGTCTCTACGGGCTGCTCGACACCGCCGACGCGCTGACCGCCGGATATCTGGACCACGGCGTCGAACTGGGCTATCTGCGCGCGGATCTCGACACGATCAACACCGCCCGGGCGGTGACGGGGATGCTGCTCGCCGGGGTGGTGCACGGGCTGCGCGATCCGGACGAGGCGGCCATCGCCGCGTTGAACCGGGCGATCCGACGACTGCTGGTCGACGGTGTCCGTAAGGACTGATATCGCGGCGGTGCGGTAAGTCTCACCGCGGCGCTGCCCGGAGGGCCGGCGCGCGGGCACATACAGTGGAAGCATGTCGCCGTTGGACGAATGGCATCCGTCCACCGTCGCGGACTGGAGTGACGAACGTCGCCGGGCCAGATTGCGCGAGACGCGTCCGGGCCACGGATGGAAGACGTTGCGCCGCACCAGACTGGCGTTGTATCGGGTAGCAGCACTGCTGATGATCGTCGGTGTCGCGTTCGCACAGTACTGGGAGCACGATGTCGAGCCGGAGCGCGTACGCCTCGCGCTGACCGAGCCCGCGCTGTTGCCGATCGCCGAACCGGCGGACCCGGGTAGACGTGATACCGCCGTCGTGGATCTGGTGGGGCTCGGCAGTCTCAATGCCGGCGATACGGCCGCCGCGCTGCCGGCGCTGCGCGAGATGGGCGCGGTCTGGGCGATCCGCTACGACAACCGCGGTATCGACACCGAGGTGATCGCCGACCTGATCATCCGGGCCGCGGCCATGGCGGGGGTGCGCAATATCGTACTGGCCGGGCACAGTATGGGCGGTGTGATCGCGCTCGAGGTCGCCGAGCACATCCATATCGGCAGCGACCGCAGATTGGTGGGTGTGCTGCTGGACTGCACACCGCTGGATCTCGACGCGGTCCGTCCGGAGAGCCGCGGCCTGGGCGAGGACATGGTGCGCTGGATGGGCTGGCTGCCCGGTGCCCGGGAGAGCCGGGGCCTGCGTACCGCGGTGGAAACCTATGCGCGCCGGGAGAGTTTCCTCGACCACAGCGGTGTCCCGGGTATCCGCTTCGACGAGTTCCGGACAGCTGTGGGCCAGGTGCTGCGGGACAAGATTTTCAACGCCGACGCTGCCAGCAATGGTTTGATCGAGGCACAATTCCTGGCGATCGTGGCCGGTGGAGCGACCGACGATCTGCGTGCGGTGTCCAAGCCGGCGCATGGCAAACCACGGCCGGCCATCGTCTTCATCCGCCCGCACGACGGGAGCCGGGACCCTGTGGTGGATGTCGTGCGCACCCAGCGGGTCCTGATCGACAAGGTCGGGGGAGTGAACGGGAATCTGCTGGTCGTGAAACCGCGGGGCACCGGACACGCGAATCCGCGCCAGCGTCCCGCCGAATACAACAAGGTGATCGCGCAGCAGGTGCTGCCGTTCGTGGAGCGGTACCAGGCGCGGATCAGCAGTGTCGCCGGCGCGGTGCCGGCCTGGCACCGGTAGCGCCGCCTCGCGACCGGTGATCAGCGGGCCGGGGCGACCTCCGGGGCCGGCCCGGTCAGGTAGCGCTGGATCGTCGGCCCCAGCCAGGCGATGACCTCGGGCCCGGTCATGGTGGCCACCGGCGGAAATGCCAGGACGAAGCGGCACAGCGCCATACCCAGGATCTGGGAGGCCGCCAGACCGGCGCGAATGGGTGCCTCCCGGGGATCGTCGCCGGCCTTGGCGAGCACCGGACCCAGCTGTGTCGCGAAGATCGATCGCATGCGGTCGGCCGCCGCGGGATTGGTGACTCCGGCTCGCAGCAGGATCAGCAGGGTTTCGTCGCGTTCCCAGCGATCCAGGAAGTGGGCCACCAGGGCGGGGCCGATCCGATCGCGGGGAATTTCCGTGAGATTCGGTAGTTCCAGATCGAATTCGGCCGCGGCGGCGAACAGTCGTTCCTTGTTGCCGTAGTACCGCATCACCATGGCCGGGTCGATGCCGGCGTCGGCGGCGATCGCCCGGATCGTCGCGCGGTCGTACCCGTCGGCGGCGAAGCGCTCGCGGGCCGCGGTGAGGATGACCGCTTTTGTTTCTTCCGAGGTCCTTCTCATGCCAACAAGTGTAGGCCAACAAGTGTTGACAACAGTGCGCGACCCGGCATACGCTCGATGCCAACAAGTGTTGACCTACTGAGAGCGGGTAGAACGATGACCACCGAAATCGCAGATGTCCTCATCGTCGGCGCGGGCCCGGTCGGTCTCACCGCCGCTGTCGTACTGACCCAGCTCGGCCACAATGTCGTGATCGTCGACAGCCAGGCCGAAGGGGCGAACACCTCTCGGGCGGCGGTGGTTCACCCCCACACCCTCGAGTTGCTGGAGCCCTACGGGGTGACGCGGCCGCTGGTCGACCGTGGGCTGCACACGCCCGATTTCACCATCCGGGACCGGGATCAGGTGCTGATCGCCGTTCCCTTCGACCGGCTGCCCACCCCCTACCCCTACACGCTGATGATCTCGCAGGCCGATACCGAGAAATTCATCCTGGCCCGGCTGACCGAACTGGGGGTACCGGTGCGGCGCCCGGTCGAGGTGACCGCGGTGGCCCAGGACGCCGACCTCGTGACGGCCACCCTCGCCGACGGGGAGCGGATCCGTGCCCGCTATCTGATCGGCGCGGACGGGCTGCACAGCACAGTGCGCGAACAGGCCGGTATCGGATTCACCGGCGGCAGCTATGCCGAATCGTTCAGCCTGGCCGACGTCCGGGTCTCCGGCGGGGTCCCCGAGGACGAGGTGATCCTGTACTTCTCTCCGGCCGGGCTGGTGGTCGTGGCGCCGCTGCCCGACGATATGTACCGGATCGTGGCCACCGTGGACGAGGCGCCGCACGAGCCCGACGTCGCCTTCATCCAGCGGCTGCTCGACGAGCGTGGCCCGAAGGACCGGCCCGCGGTGGTCGAGGAAGTGGTCTGGGGCTCGCGTTTCCGCGTGCACCACCGTATCGCCGACCGTTTCCGTGACGGTCGCATCCTGCTGGCCGGCGACGCCGCCCATGTGCACTCACCGGCCGGCGGACAGGGGATGAACCTCGGAATCGAGGACGCCGTCACCGCCGCGACCACGCTCTCCCGAGTACTGGGCGGAGAGTCGCCGGAACTGCTCGACGAGCACGCCGCCGGCCGTCGCCGCAATACGGAGTCGGTGGTCACGATCGCCGGTCGGCTCACCGCCCTGGCGACCATGCCCGCCGCGGTGCGCCCGATCCGCAATCTGGTCATGCGTCTGGTGGGCCGCCCGGCGCTGGTGCGCAACAAGCTCGCCTGGCGGTTGTCCGGTCTCGACCGCCGCTGACTCGGCGGACTCCCGGGACAGAGTGATGCCGGTCCACTGCGCGGGCAGTGGACCGGCGCGGCCGGATCAGGCGCCGCTGGCTCCGCAGGAGATATTGATCTGAGTGCCGGTGATCGAGCGGGCCCGATCGGAGGCCGCGAAGGCGGCGACATGGCCGATATCGGAAAGGGTTGCCGCCCGTCCGAGCATGGTGGCATCGACGATGCCTGCCGGGCCGGTTCGGTCTCCGGGATATCAGGGAAGAACTCCGGGATACCACCGGCGGCCGGGAATTGTGGCCGGCGCAGGGGTTCCGCTGTCGGCCGGCCGGTCCCGTCCGTTCATTCGACATCCGCGTCGGCCGTGTCCGCGGGCTCGTCCGTGGCGCGGGAGAGCGGAAGCCACACCGTGAAACGGGTATCGCCGGGTCGCGAATCGACCCGGATGTCCCCGCCGTGCTTGTCCACGACGATGCGGAACGAGATATCGAGGCCGAGCCCGGTCCCTTCGCCGACCGGTTTGGTGGTGAAGAACGGTTCGAAGATGCGGCCCTGCACCTCGGCCGGGATACCGGGCCCGGTATCGGCGACCACTACGACCGCGCAGTCGTTCTCGAGCCGGGTGCTCAGGGTCAGTGTCCCGTGGCCCCCCATCGCGTAGACCGCGTTGTCGATCAGGTTGGTCCACACCTGGTTGAGTTCGGCGGCATAGCAGGGGACCTGGGGCAGGGTCCGGTCGTAGTCCTTCACGACCTCGATCGAGTCACCGATCTTGCGGCTGAGCATCACCAGCGTGCTGTCGAGCAGTTCGTGCAGGTCCACCACCTGGAACGGAGCCCGGTCCATCTGGGAATACTGTTTGGCCGCGTCCACCAGCGTCGAGATCCGGGTGGTCGAGTCGGCGATCTCGTTCATCAGCAGTTCGGTCTCGATGGTGTAGTTCAGCCAGCGGAACGCCCCTTCGAGCACCTGCGGCGGACACCCCTCGAGGGTGGCGGCCACCCGTTCGAGCCAATCGGTGTCGAATCCGGCCTGGACATAGTTCGGTGCCAGTTCCCAGCCGTCGCGGATCCCGTGGTCCTCGAGCCAATCGCCGAGCAGATCCTCCCGGTCGGCCGCCTCGAGCGGCGACAGCTCCGGTGCCTTGGCGACCTGGGCGGCCGCCTCCTCCTGCAACCGCACCAGGGTCTCCAGGACCGCGGTATCGAATTTGCCCTGCGCCATCATGGCGAGTTTGTGGCGCATCCCCGCGATCCGGTCGCGCAGGCCCGAGGTCGCGCGGACCGCGGCCGCGGCCGGATTGTTCAGTTCGTGGGTGAGCCCCGCCGACAGCGAACCGAGTGCGAGCAGCCGCTCCCGCTGGGCGATCCGCGCATTGGTGTTGCGGTTGCCGAAGAACGCGCCCTCGAGCAGATGGACCGCCATCGGGAACCACTCGTGCATCATCCGGGAGAAGATCTGCGCGTCCAGCACAAAGAAGCGTGACGTCCGCGTCACGTAGAGCGAACTGCTGTAGTGGGTCTCGGCCCGCTCGCCCAGATACGCCGTCCACGCTCCGGCATAGGAGCCGCGATGGTCGGTGTGCACCATCTCGATCTCCCGGCCCCCGGACAGTTTGGTGAGTCGCACCTCGCCGTCCATGAGCACATAGAAGCAGGTCGCCGGATCGCCCTCCTGGTACACCGGGCCCGGTTCCACGGTTTCGACGCGGCCGTCGGCGCACAACCACTCGAGCTGCTCATCGTCGAGTTTCTCGAACAGGAACAGCGACCGCAGTTCGGTGGGATCGCAGATGCTCATTCTCGGTCTCCTCTATGCCAGGTAGCGGTGCACGAGCATGACGGCCATGGCGCCCTCTCCGACGGCCGAGGCCACTCGCTTGGCGGATTCGGCGTGGACGTCCCCGGCCACGAAAACCCCCGGCACGCTGGTCTCCAGATGATGCGGCGGCCGCGGCAGCTCCCAGCCCTTCGGCCGGTCGCCGTCGACCAGCAGATCCGGGCCCGCCAGGACGTACCCCGCGGGATCGCGGTGGACCACTCCGTCGAGCCAGTCGGTCTGCGGGGCGGCGCCGATGAACAGGAACAGCCGTTCGGCGGGCACCTTCTCCTCGGTGCCGGATCGGTTGTCGCGCAGGACCAGCGCGTCCAGATGGTCGTCACCGTCCACCGCGACCACCTCGGTCTCGGTATGCACCCGGATATTGGGCACCTGGGCGATCTGCTGGATCAGATAGTGCGACATGGACTTCTCCAGCGAGTCACCGCGCACCACCAGGTGCACCGTGCGCGCGTTGCGGGACAGGAACATCGCCGCCTGCCCGGCCGAATTCGCCCCGCCGACGATATAGACGTCGTGACCGGCGCATTCGGCGGCCTCGGTCATGGCCGACCCGTAGTAGACCCCGCGCCCGGTGTACTCGTGCACACCGGCCGCCGGATGGCGCCGGTAGTCCACGCCGGTCGCGATGATGACCGTGTGGGCGGACAGGGCGCCGCCGTCGGCGAAACGTACCGTCCGGGCCGATCCGTTCACCTCCAGCCCGACCACCTCGCGCGTGGTGACCACCTCGGCCCCGAACTTCGCCGCCTGGCGGCGCGCCCGGTCGGCCAGCTGCGCCCCGGACAGCCCGTCCGGGAAGCCCAGGTAGTTCTCGATACGCGAACTCTGACCCGCCTGGCCGCCGGTGGCCGTGCGCTCGACCAGTACGGTGCGCAGTCCCTCGGAGGCGCCGTACACCGCGGCGCCCAGCCCGGCCGGCCCGCCACCGACCACGATGAGGTCGTAGAAGTCGCCGGCCGGTTCGGTGCTGAGTCCCACACTGGCGGCCAGCTCGCCGTCACTGGGCTGGACCAGCGCCTGTCCGCCCTCGGTGATCACCACCGGGCAGCGGCGCGGGTCGGCCCCGGCGGCCTCGAGCAGGCGCGCGCCTTCCGGCTCGTCGGCCAGGAACCAGCGGTAGGGCAGCTGATTCCGCGCCAAGAACTCTCTGACCTGCGACGATCGCGGTGACCAGCGGTTACCGATGACCTTGGTCCCGTGCACCGGCCGGTGCTCGCTGCTGCGCCAGGCATCCAGCAGGCCGTCCAGCACCGGGTACAGCTTCTCCTCCGGCGGATCCCATGGTTTGAGCAGGTAGTGATCGAGATCGACGACATTGATGGCGTCGATGGCGGCATTGGTGTCGGCGTAGGCGGTGAGCAGCACCCGGCGGGCGTAGGGGTCGAGGTCCATCGCCTGTTCGAGGAACTCGATACCGTCCATACCCGGCATCCGGAAATCGGCGATGAGTATCGCGACGGGCTGGCCGCGCAGTTTCATCTCGCGCAGCACCTCGAGCGCCTGTGGGCCGGACTCGGCGCGCAGGATCCGGTACTCGGCGCCGTACCGGCGCCGCAGGTCACGGACTACGGCCCGGGACACCCCGGGGTCGTCGTCGACGCTGAGGATGGCGGGCTTGCTGGTCGCGGGAGAGCTCACCTGACGAGTATGCCGCGTCGCCGCGCGGCCGTCGTCGGCGCGCGGCCGATATCCGGTCGGGACCGGGGTCGGGGAGGCCGATTGCCATGACCAGGAAGAGTGCGGGATGCGGCAGCGCGCGATATCGCCCACACTGATCGGAACCTGCCGGTGATGGTGCGGAGGAAAGGTGGTCGAGTGACCGATCCGCTATGGCTCGATCCGGATGCTGTGCATGCCTCGGCGGCGGAGTTCGACCAGATGGCCGATGAACTGGCACAGATGCTCGCGGAGTTGCGGGCGACCTCACTACGTGAGGGAGAATCCTGGGGTACCGACGAGCCCGGCAAAGCCTTCGCGGAAAGCTACGTGCCCACCGCGGAGCAGGGCATGGCGGGTTTCGAGAATCTGGTCGACCGCGTCCGCGCTCTCGGCGCCGGTCTCCGTGCTGCTACCGGGACGTACACGGAGACGGACAACGCCGGGAGCGCGCAGGTACGGAATGCCGATCCGGCGTTCTACCCCGGCGCAGGCACGGACCTGGGTGTGTCGATATCCCCCACTCTCGTCCCGGCGGCGAACTCCGCGGACCCGACCGGAGTGCCGACGCAGCAAACCACCGGGGCGACGCGGCCGGCCGATAACTCGATCGCCGCCGATGCGGGGCAGCATACCGCCGACGGCATACAACCCGACGCCACCGACGACGCGGACCGCGCACAGCAGGGCGACGCTCCGCAATCCCAGCAGCAGCAGCCGGGCTCCGATGGTCCGGGTTCGCCCGACCCAGGGTCCGATCCAGGGGCCGGCCCGGGCGGCCCGGAACAAGAACCACAGCCTCCGCTGCATGCTCCGGGAGCTTCGGCCCCGGTGGGGGCGGCTGCGACACCAGGTGCGCAGACTCGCGGAAACAGCGAAGCGAGCCCCCCGAAAGCACCGGAGAGCCCGAAGCCCACGGCCGCCCGTACCGCGTCCGCCGGAACGGCCGATACGCCTTGGGGTCGCAATTCACCGGGTGTGCCACGATCCGGCCCGCCGGTCGGTGCCACCGCTCCGGAAAGTCAGATCCCTCCGCGAGCTGTTCCGCCGCGAACTGCCGACAGGCCGCCGACAGCGGCGAAGCCGGACGCGGACCCCCGCCGAACGCCGCCGTCGCGCAAGGAGGCGATGGCCGCGGGCGCTCGGCGCGAGACCGACGAGGCGGCCATGGAAATCCTGCGTGACCTGGCCGCACGGCGCGACCTGGAGATCATCGGATTCGAAACGGCGGGTATCGCCGAGCAGACGGCCAGGGATATCGCCGAAGCCGTCGACGCGGTGCTCGCCGAACACCCAGCCATTCTGTGCGGGCTCGAGGTCGCTGATGCCGGGCCGCTCTCCCGGACGGAGGATCGGAGTACAGGTGTCGGGGATGCCGAGGTGAACCCGTCGCAGCCTCCGCAACCCTGGATCGTTTTCGAGGTGACCGCGACCGCGGACCCCGGTGTGCTCATCGGCCGCGACCGGGCCGGCCACGTTCCCGCGGACAGCCGGCTGCGGCAACGTCCCATGTATGTGACCATGCTGCGCGAGCTCGGCCATGTGCTGGACCTGACCGGCGGGCTGCGCGCCCGGGCAGAAGCACAGCGGGCGCTGATCACCGAATATCTACGAGTCAGCGGCGCCCAGGGCGACACTCTCGGGCGGATCGTCAGTGGGTACAGAACCTGGCGGGCCGAACTCGGCGACTACTGCTTCGACGATCGTATGTTCTCGCCCGGTCGGGCCCTCGCCGCGGGCTTCGCCGCAGTCCAACTGGCCGGCGGCGAAGCTCCCGCGGCTGCCAAGACCCTGCATCGGCTGCTGGTGGCGATGGCGCGGGCAGCGCTGCCGGACAACCGATGAACACATTATCCGGATAGGATGCAGCCGTGGACCGGTGGAAAAGAGAGGGCCTGTTGAACGCCAACAATGGGCTGAGGAACCAGATCGAAGATCTGCTCGACACCTTCCAGCAGCAGCAGACCCGGCTGGCCGAGACATATCGGCAACTGGAGGAGACCCGGATCCGAGCCGAATCGGTGGACCGATCGGTGGCAGCGACCGTTGATGCGGGCGGAGTACTCACCGAACTGAGTCTCACCCCATCGGCGCTCCGCAAATCCCCTGAGGAGCTGGCCCGCGCGATCGTCGAGACCGTCGGGCAGGCGGCCGAGCGCGCTCGCGAACATCAGCAGGCACTCATCTCTCCCGCTACCGAAGAACTCGAGAAAATGGGTGACTTCTCCGACCTCGTGCCCGAGGTACCCGACTTGGGCGATGTCCGCAGCTTCCTTCGTGGCGAGCGGAATTCATCGCAGTGACGCTGTGGATTCGCTGCCTTCTCAGCGGTGGGGACTTATTAATCTCGGAAGGCATCGGGACGAGCAGTTCCGTCCTATGAAGTAAAGGTAGAACGCGGTGGATGGGCAGGGG
>NZ_BAGJ01000104.1 GCF_000308775.1 Nocardia testacea NBRC 100365 | reverse complement strand
GGGTGGCTCCTCGGACGGCTCCTACAGCAAAGGCGACGCGGAGTCGGCGACCACCGACGACGGCACCTATCTGCGTGGCGCGCAACCCACCGGCGCGGACGGGATCGCCTACTTCACCACGATCTTCCCGGGCTGGTACACCGGCCGGACGACCCATATCCACGTGAAGGTGCACATCGACAAGAAGACCGTCCTGACCACCCAGCTCTACTTCGACGACGAGACCAAGAAGGCGGTGTACGCGACCGCGCCCTACACCGATCACCCGGGATGGGAGGACAACACCCAGAACTCCGGAGATTTCATTTTCGACGAGTCGGGAATGTTCGTGGTCGGGCGGCAGGGTAACAGTTTTCTGGCAGCGATCAATCTCGGTATCGACCGCTGACCTACCGCGCGGCGCCGGGCCGGGGCCGGTCCGCGGAGAGCAGCCGGTCGGCGGCCGCGTCGATATCGGCCTCGCTCAGCAGCACGGTCGCGGCCGCGGGCCCCAGCGGGACGAAACTGTCCGCGCTCGTGACCCGGGCCAGCGCGCCGGTGAATCCCGCGTCCACCAGTGCCGCGCACACGGATTCGGAGACGCCGCCGCTGCGCCGGGTCTCGTCGGCGACCAGGACCCGGCCGGTGGCCTCGGCGTGCCGGATCAGATCCGCGACGGGAAGCGGGGCGAGCCAGCGCAGGTCGAGTACCCGGACCCCGGCACCGCGCCGGGCGAGCCGGCGGGCCACACGCAGGCTCATCGGCACCGAATTGGCGAAGGCGACGATGGTCAGATCCGTGCCGTCGCCGTAGGCCCGGGCCCGGCCGACCGGCACGTGGGCGGTTTCCGCAGTGGCCGCCCACTGTCCGTCGTCGGGTTCGTACAGGTCGCGGGTGTGATAGAGGGCGATGGGCTCCAGGAACACGCATACGCGGCCGTCCACACGGGCCGCGGCGACACAGGTGCGCAGCAGGGCCGCCGCATCGTCGGGCCGCGACGGCGTTGCCACGATCACTCCGGGTATATCGCGCAGCGCGGCAACGGAATTGTCGTTGTGGAAATGGCCGCCGAAGCCGCGCTGGTAGGCGTATCCGGCGATACGTACCACCATCGGATTGCGGTAGCGGCCGGCGGAGAAGAACGAGAGGGTCGCCGCCTCACCGCGCAGCTGGTCCAGCGCGTTGTGCACATAGGCCAGGTACTGGATCTCCGGAATCGGCAGGAAACCCGCCAGACCGGCGCCGAGGGCCGTCCCGAGGACGCTCTGCTCGTCGAGCAGGGTATCGAACACCCGTCGCGGTCCGAACTGTTTGCGGAGTCCCCTGGTCACGCCGTACACGCCGCCCTTGCGGGCGACGTCCTCGCCGAAGACGAGGATCTCGGGATCCCGGGCGAGCAGGTCGGCGAGGGTGCGGTTGATCGCCTGCGCCAGTGTCTGCGAGCCGGCATCGGCTGCGTCCGCCACGCCGGGTCCGGAGCCGGCCGCACCGGCGGGGCGGGTTCCTCCCTCCGGCCCGACTCCGCTTCCGGATCCCGCGGCGGCGTTCGAAGTGGTGACCGGCCCACCCGCTGTCTGCCGGGCCGCGGGCGCCGCGGCTCCCGGCCGCTCGCCGCTCCGGCGTTGTACCTCGTCGCGCACCTGATCCGGGCGGGCCGGAGCCAGCGGTGCGAGTACCGCGCCGGCGGTGGTGAGTTTCGGCTCCCGGCACACTTCCGCGGCGGTCGAGGCGACCTGATCGGCGAGCCGGTCGTACCGGCCGAGCACTTCCCGCGGTGTGCCGATACCCGCCTCGACCAGCAGTCGCGCGGTGGCGGCGACCGGATCGCGCGCCAGGCCGGCTTCGATCGCGGCGGTATCGAGGTATGCGCTCTCCACATCGGATCCGGCATGCCCGAACAGCCGCACGGTGCGCAGATGTAGAAAAGCCGGACGCCGGTGGGCGCGGACCCAGTCCACCGCCGCCACGGCGGTGCGTACCGCGTCGGGCAGGTCGCAGCCGTCGGCCCCGAACCAGCGCAGGCCCGGCCGGTGCCCGTAGGCGTGCTCGATCCAGTCGGGCGGGGTGGGCACGCTGATCCCGATCCCGTTGTCCTCGCAGACGAACAGGACCGGGACGGAAACGCCGAGATGTGCGGTGTGGACCGCGGCGTTGATCGCGCCCGCCGCGGTCGAATGATTGGCCGAGGCATCCCCGAAACCGCAGAGCACCACCGAGTCCGAGGGCCACGGGCAGGCCACTCCGAGCCGCGCGGCGCGGTCGAGGGCGAACGCGAGCCCGACCGCGCGCGGCAGCTGCGAGGCGATGGTGGAGGTCTGCGGGACGATATTCGCCACCGCGCTGCCGAACACCTTGTGCCGGCCCCCGGAGAGGGGCTCGGCCGCGGCGGCCACCACGCCCAGCAGGATATCGCGCACCGGGTCCGCCACTCCCGCCCGGCGGGCGCGATGGACGAAGAAGGCCCCCGAACGATAGTGCGGCAGTACCGGATCGGTGACCCGGCTCGCCGCCGCCAGCGCGACATTGCCCTCATGCCCCGACGAACCGATGCTGTAGAAGCCGCACCCGCTCGCACCCAGCCGCCGCGCGGCGAGATCGGCCTGCCGGCTCAGCACCTGCGCGTCGAACAGCTCCAGGAAGTCACGGCCGGTGAATCCCTGGGGCAGGATCTGCTCGGCGGTCCGCACGGGGACGCGCAGTGCCGCGATCTGCGCGCGGAACCGCTGGTCGGGGTCCTGGATACTCACCGGGTCCTCACCGCCATCAGCCTAGGTCGCGGACCGGTGATCCGGTGGCGAAGTGGATCGGCCTCGTGTCGTGGCGCGCGGCGGGTCAGGCGGGCAGGGTGAAGCCTTCGGGCGGAACGCCCTCGGAGAACAACAGGCGTATCCGCATCTTGCCCTCCCGGATCTGCCTGGCCCGGCGATACCCCGGCGAGTCGTACCACTGCCGGATCCGCTCCATATCGGGGAATTCGAGGATCACCAGCCGGGGCAGGTCCCAGCTGCCTTCGACGGTGCCGGAGGTGGGCCCGGCGACCAGGTAGCGGCCCCCGTACTCGAGTATCGACTGCTGGGCGACCGGGGCATAGGCCCAGCCCGCCTCCTCGTCGAGAACTTCCACATTGGCTATCACATAGGCGGGCATACGATTTCCGATCGGAGTACACGGCGTGTAGTAATGACACGCATAAGACTATTGATGCTCTGTATCCTGTCAAGGTGGTCAAGATCGACAACCGGTCCGATACGGGCGTGCCGAGTCGCCGGGCGCGGCTACGCGCGGAAACCACCCGGGAGATCGAATCCATCGCGCTGCGGCAGATGGCCGAGGAAGGGCCGGGCGCGATCTCGCTGCGCGGTATCGCGCGGGAGATGGGTATGACCGCGCGGGCCGTCTACAGCTACTTCCCGACCCGGGACGATCTGATCACCGCTCTGATCCGTGGTATCGGCGATTCGCTGGCGGAGTCGCTGCGGGTCGCGGTCGACGCCGTGCCCGAGAGTGACCCGGCCGGACGGCTGGTGGCCTGGGGTGGTGCGCTGCGCACCTGGGCGCTGGCCAACCCGGAAGGGTTCCGGTTGTTCTATGGGCATCCTGTCCCCGGCTACCGTCCGCCGGAGGACGGGCCGGTGGATCGCACCGCGCGCCGCGTCTGCCGCGAACTCACCCGGCTGGTGGCCGCCGCCGACCCACCGCTGCCGGCAGAGACCTCCTGGGCCGAACTGCACCCCGACTATGTGGCGAAGGTTCGCGAGGACCTCCCGGAGGTGGCTCCGGCCGCGGCGGCGCTGGCGTTGCGGGTGTGGGGCCGGATGCACGGCCTGGTGGCACTGGAGATCGACGGCCATATCCATCCGGTGGCGCAGAACCCCGCGGCGCTGCATCATGCCGAAATGCTGGATCTCGTGGCCTCGCTGGGCCTGCCCCGCCCGGGAGCGGTGCCGACCGACTGATCGATGATCCCGGAGCGAGGTCGAGCGTGATGTCCGGCTCCGGCAGCGCCCGGGATCGGATGCCGGGCCGAGGCGCGGATTCCGGCGGTTCACGGTTATGTGGGCGGGTCCTCGGCGAAGAGCCCGGTTCGCGCGGCGGTGAGCGCCACCGCGGCCGCCCGGTCGGCGGTGCGGTCGTCCACCTTTTCCCCGGTGATCACCACACGCAGATAGATGGGCGCCACCAGGGCTTTGATCAGCTCCGCGGCATCGGTGCCCGCCGGCAGCTCGCCGCGGGCGACGGCCCGAGCGACCAGGGGCAGGGTGCGGCGGATGCGATCACGGAAGACGTGCCGGACAGGATCCGACGGCGTCGGTGCACCGGTGGCGCCGGACAGCATCACTGCGAGGACCGCCCGGCCGGCCGGGCTGGTGATCCAGTCGACCAGACTGCGGGCCAGCACCCGCAGATCGCCGTCGATCGAACCGGTGTCGGGAACCGGGATCTCGGTCGCGACGCTCTCGCTCAAGGCTTCGGTGATCAGCGTGTCACGGTCGGGCCAGCGGCGATAGACGGTGGTCTTGTGTACGCCGGTGCGCCGCGCCACGTTCTCGACGGTGAACGCGGCGTAGCCGTGCTCGCCCAGCTCGGCGACGGTCGCGGCCAGCACGGCGGCGCGAACCTTCGGTCCACGACCGAGGGCTTCGGCATTCATTGCAACTCCTTGTTGCGATATCGGCGCCACACGGGCATTCTTACGGTATCGCAACTCGGTGTTGCGATACCGGAAGGGATTTCCCCATGTGGTCGACACCTGTACGCGCGGCAGCGCTGCTGTTTCCCGGATTGCTGGCCGGGGCCTTCGGATACGGTGCGGTGAATGTGCTGTACGCGTTTCGTGCGGTCCCGCTCGACGTCCGGTTCACGTTCCACACGGCGCTGATGCGGGTGAACGGGCCGGTCGTGCAGTCGCTGATGGGTTTGGCGATCCTGAGCACCCTGGTGCTGGCCGTGCGCTCGCGCGCGTGGCCGCGGTGGCTCGCCGGCGGTGCGTCGGCGCTGGTGATCACCTCTTTCCTGGTGACCCGTTTCGGGAACGTCCCGATCAACCAGCACATCAAGCAGTGGGCCGTGGGCATTCCGCCGGCCGATTACGCCGAGATCCTGCACCGCTGGGAAATGTTCCACTTCCTCCGGACCGGTTGCGCCGTCACGGCGTTCATCCTGGTGATCGCCGTCGTGCTCGCCACCGCCCGGACCGAGAGCCGGGGCGGCGCTGTCGGTGGCGCGACCCGCACGCAATCGCCGGCCGCCGTCGAACCGCGCTCAGCGTAATCCGGCGGCGGCTTCCTCATCCAGCAGCCAGGTCGTCGATTCCGCACCGTGCGCACCCGCCGCCGGGATCTCCAGGGGGTCGGCTCCGTTCAGCGCCGCCGCCACGGGCTCGGCCTTACCGGAACCGGCGACCACCAGCACCACATGGCGGGAGCGGCGGATCGCCGGATAGGTCAGCGTGACGCGCACCGGCGGTGGTTTGGGGGAATCGGTGACCGCGACAGCGTATTCGTGCTCCTCACCGATCGTGTCGGTGTGACCGGGAAAGAGCGAATTGATGTGCCCGTCCGGGCCCATCCCGAGCAGATGGAGGTCGAACGCGCCATGGGCGGCGAGATGCGCGCGGACGGCGGTCGCGTATTCGGCGGCGGCCTCGACCGGGTCGGGGTATTCGCCGTCGGAGGTGGCCACGGTGTGGACCCGGGCCGGGTCCACCGGGACGTGATCCAGCAGGGCCCGGTGGGCCTGGAGTTCGTTGCGCTCCGGGTCCCCGGCGGGCACGAAACGTTCGTCGCCCCAGAACACATCGAGTTTCGACCAGTCCAGATCGCCCGGGGCGTTCCGGACCTTCTCCAGCAGCGTGATACCGGTTCCACCGCCGGTCACCACCACCGACGCCGAGCCGCGTTCGGCCTGTGCGGCGACCAGGACCTCGACGAACAACCGGGCGGCGGCGGTGGTCAGGGCGTCACCGTCGGCATGGACTTCGACGGCGGCTGCGGAGCTAGTGGTCATAGACGACTCCTTCGATTCCGGCCAGGGACTCGGCATAGATCTCGTCCGCGTCCAGCCGGCGCAGTTCCTCGGCCAGACAGTCGCGGGTCTCGCGGCGTGCAAGCGCGATCCGCTGCACCGGCTCGCCGGTGCGGGTCAGCGTCGCGGTGACACCGGTCTGCGGGCGCGCGATGGCGATGGACACCGATTTCCGGCGCAGTTCCACCCGCAGCTCCCCGGTCTGCCGGTACACGGGGCACCCCAGTCGCCGGGCCAGCCAGCCCGCCAGCATGTCCAACGCGGGTTCGTCGCGCAGGCCCGAAACGGACACCGACTGGACGGGTTCGAACGGGGGTTCGTCCATCGCGGCGGCCAGCAACGCCCGCCAATAGGTGATCCGGCTCCACGCCAGATCGGAATCGCCGGGCGCGTAGGAGCCGCGCCGTTTCTTGATGGTCGCCTGCGGGTCGGGAGCGAAGGTGGCGTCGGTGATCCGCCGGGTCGCCAACCGGCCCACCGAATCCCGTGAGGGGAACTCCGGGGCGCCGCGCGGCCACCACGCCACCACCGGGGTATCGGGCAGCAGGAACGGGATCACCACACTGTTCTCGTGGTTCACCAGCTGGCCCTGCAGCCGCAGCACGATCACCTCGGCCGCGCCCGCGTCCCCGCCGACGCGGATCTGCGCGTCCAGCCGGGTCGGCGCCGACCGGTCGCCGCGCGCCAGCACGACCACCCGGCAGGGGTGTTCGCGGCTGGCGTCGTTGGCGGCGTCGATGGCCTCCTCGGCCTCGGAACTGTCCAGTGTGCACACCACCAGGGTCAGGACCCGGCCCATGGTGATCACACCGTTGCTCTCGCGCAGCTGTACCAGGCGTTTGGTGACCGCGCCGGTCGTGGTGTCGGGGATATCGATGATCACGGCCGCCGCCATTCCCGGCCGGTGCGGGCCAGCATAGCGTCCGCGGAATCCGGGCCCCAGGTCCCGGCCTCGTACTGCTCGGGTTTCCCGTCGGCGGCCCAGTGGGCCAGTACCGGATCCAGGATGCGCCAGGACAATTCGACCTCCGCGTTGACCGGGAACAGGGAGGGCTCGCCGAGCAGTACATCCAGGATGAGCCGCTCGTAGGCCTCCGGGGACGATTCGGTGAACGCCTCGCCGTAACTGAAGTCCATGTTCACATCGCGCACCTCCATCGACGACCCGGGCACCTTCGAGCCGAACCGCATGGTGATGCCCTCGTCGGGCTGAACCCGGATGACGAGCGCGTTCTCGCCGAGTTCCTCGGTCATGGTCTGATCGAAGGGCAGATGCGGGGCGCGTTTGAACACCACCGCGATCTCGGTGACCCGTCGGCCCAGGCGTTTACCGGTGCGCAGATAGAACGGCACCCCCGCCCAGCGCCGGGTGTCGACCTCGAGGGTCAGCGCCGCGTAGGTCTCGGTGCGCGACTGCGGATCGAAACCCTCCTCGTCGAGCAGGCCCACCACTTCCTGGCCGCCCTGCCAGCCTGCCGCGTACTGGCCGCGGGCGGTGGTCTCGTCGAGCGGTTCCACGAGTTTGGTGGCGGAGAGGACCTTGATCTTCTCGTTCTGCAACTGACGGGGTTCGAAGCTGATCGGCTCTTCCATGGCGGTGAGCGCCAGCAATTGCAGCAGGTGGTTCTGGATCACGTCGCGGGCGGCGCCGATACCGTCGTAGTATCCGGCCCGGCCGCCCAGGCCGATGTCCTCGGCCATGGTGATCTGGACGTGGTCGACGTAGTTGGCGTTCCAGATCGGATCGAACAGCTGGTTGGCGAAACGCAGCGCCAGGATGTTCTGCACCGTCTCCTTGCCGAGATAGTGGTCGATCCGGAAGACCGTCTCCTCGGGGAACACCCGGTTCACCAGGGCGTTCAATTCGCGTGCGCTGTCGAGATCGTGCCCGAACGGTTTCTCGATCACGACCCGCCGCCACGGCGCGCGGCCGAGCGCAGCCGCGGAACTGGTCAGCCGGTGGCGGTGCAGCTGGTCCAGCACCACCGGGAAGGTGTTCGGCGGAATCGACAGGTAGAAGGCGTGGTTACCGCCGGTGCCGCGCTCGTCGTCGAGCCGGGCCAGGGTTTCGGCGAGGCGGCCGAACGCCTCACCGTCCTCGAAGGTGCCCTGGACGAACCGGAATCCCTCGGCCAGATGATTCCAGACCTCCTGGCGGAACGGGGTGCGCGCGTGCTCGCGGACGGCCTCGTGCACGATATCGCCGAAATCGCGGTCCGACATCTCCCGGCGCGCGAACCCGACCAGTGCGAAACCCGGGGGCAGCAGCCCCCGGTTCGCCAGATCGTAGATGGCCGGCATGAGTTTGCGCCGGGACAGATCCCCGGTGACCCCGAAGATCACCATGCTGCACGGGCCCGCGATCCGCGGAATCCGTTTGTCCCGGCTGTCCCGCAGCGGATTACGCCACGGGATGCCGGATGCGGTGTCAGTGCTCTCCGGAGCGCCGGCCATCGTGGTCAGTTACCTCCTGCGTCCGCAGCGGACCGGAGTTCGGCCGAGGTGGCCTCCAGTAGTTCCTCCCAGGACTTCTCGAACTTGTCCACGCCCTCGCGTTCGAGCACGGCGAAGACGTCGTCGAGATCGATACCGGCCGCGCGCAGCCGGTCGAAGACCTCGGCGGCCTCGGCGGCCGTGCCGGAAACGGTGTCCCCGCGGACCTCGCCGTGATCGGCGACGGCCTCGAGCGTCTTCTCCGGCAGCGTGTTCACCGTGTTCGGCGCGACCAGTTCGGTCACGTAGAGGGTGTCCGGGTAATCGGGGTTCTTCACGCCGGTCGAGGCCCACAGCGGTCGCTGCCGGTTGGCGCCGGACGAGGCCAGCTGCTTGTAGGTCGAGGCGTGGTTGCCGCCGGGGGCGAAAACGTCCTCGTACTCGGCGTAGGCGAGGCGGGCGTTGGCGACGCCGGCCTTACCGCGCAGTGCCAGTGCCTCCGGGGTGCCGATCGCCTCGAGGCGTTTGTCGATCTCGGTGTCCACCCGGGAGACGAAGAACGACGCCACCGAATGGATCTTGCCCAGATCGTGCCCGGCGACCCGCGCCTTGCGCAGCCCGTCGAGGTAGGCGCCCATGACCGCGCGGTACCGCTCCACCGAGAAGATCAGCGTGACGTTCACGCTGATGCCCTCCTCGATCACCGCGGTGATGGCGGGCAGGCCCGCCTCGGTGGCCGGGATCTTGATGAACAGGTTCGGCCGGTCGACGATCTTCCACAGTTCGACCGCCTGGGCGACGGTCTTGTCGGCGTCGAAGGCCATGCGCGGATCCACCTCGATGGAGACCCGGCCGTCGACCCCGCCGGTCCGTTCGAACACCGGGGCCAGCACATCGCAGGCCGCGCGGACGTCGTCGGTGGTGATGGTGCGGATCGCGGCGTCGACATCGGCGCCGCGCGCGGCCAGTTCGCGGACCTGCGCGTCGTAGGCGTGGCCCTTGCTGAGGGCCCCCTGGAAAATGGTGGGGTTGGTGGTGACTCCGACGACCCCGCGCGTGGCGATCAGTTCGGCGAGATTGCCGGAATTGATCCGATCGCGGGACAGATCGTCCAGCCACACCGATACCCCGGCCGCGGCCAGGGCGGCGATGTTCTCGTTCTGTGCCATGGGCCCTTATCCCTTCACATTGTCGAGCGTGCGCTGCGCAGCGGCGACGACGGCCTCCGGCGTGAAGCCGAACTCGCGGAACAGGGTCTTGTAGTCGGCCGAGGCGCCGAAATGCTCGATCGAGACGATCTCGCCCGCGTCACCGGTGAACCGGTACCACGGCATCGCGATACCGGCCTCGACGACGACACGCGCGGCGACCGCCGGGGGCAGCACCTCGTCGCGATACGCCCTGTCCTGCGCGTCGAACCACTCCACGCACGGCATCGAGACCACCCGGGTACCGATGCCCTGCTCCTCCAGCGTAGTGCGGGCGGCGACGGCGAGCTGGAGCTCGGAGCCGGTACCGATGAGGATCACCTGCGGCACGCCGGTGGAGGCCTCGGCCAGGATGTAGCCGCCCTTGGCGACACCCTCGAGGCTGGTGCCCTCCAGTACCGGCAGGTCCTGGCGGGTCAGCGCCAGGGCGGCCGGGCCGCGGGTGCCCACGGCATCGCTGGAGACGAACGGCGAATTGTGCTTACCGCTGTGCTTCTCGATCACGGTGCGCCAGGCGTACGCGGTTTCGTTGGCGTCACCGGGACGCACCACCGACAGGCCCGGGATGGCGCGCAGCGCGGCCAGATGCTCGATGGGCTGGTGGGTCGGGCCGTCCTCGCCGAGACCGATCGAATCGTGGGTCCAGACATAGGTGACCGGCACCCGCATCAGCGCGGCCAGGCGGACGGCCGGGCGCATGTAATCGCTGAACACCAGGAAGGTGCCGCCGTAGGGGCGGGTCGGGCCGTGCAGGGCGATGCCGTTGAGGATGGAGCCCATGGCGTGCTCACGGACGCCGAAGTGCAGGGTCCGGCCGTAGGGGCTCGCCTTCCACATACCGGTCGAGATGGCCTCGGGGCCGAAGCTGAGCGAATCCGGGATGGTGGTGTTGTTCGATTCGGCGAGGTCGGCCGAACCGCCCCACAGCTCCGGCAGTACCGGACCCAGCGCGCCCAGCACCTTGGCCGAGGCCTTCCGGGTGGCCAGGCCCTTCGCGTCGGGTTCCCAGGTGGGCAGGCCCGCGTCCCAGCCCGCGGGCAACTGTCCGTTGAACAGCCGGTCGAACAACGCCTTGGCCTCGGGCGCACGCTGGGCCCAGGCGTCGAATTCGACGGTCCAGTCCGCGTGCGCCCGCGCGCCGCGTTCGGCGGCCTTGCGGGTGTGCGCGATGACCTCGTCGGTGACCTGGAAGCTCTGCTCGGGATCGAAGCCCAGAGCGCGTTTGGTGGCGGCCACCTCGTCGGCACCGAGCGCCGCGCCGTGCGAAGCGCCGGTGTTCATCTTGTTCGGCGCCGGGTAGCCGATGATGGTGCGGAGCAGGATCAGCGAGGGCTTGCCGATCTCGGCCTTGGCCGCCGCCAGCGCCGCCTCGATCGCCACGACGTCCTCGCCGCCCTCGACCACCTGCACATGCCAGCCGTAGGCCGCGTAGCGCGCCGCTACATCCTCGGTGAAGGCGATGGTGGTGTCGTCCTCGATGGAGATCTTGTTGTCGTCGTAGATCACGACCAGGTTGCCCAGCTGCTGGGTGCCCGCCAGCGAGGAGGCCTCGGAGGTGACGCCCTCTTCCATATCGCCGTCGGAGGCGATCACGTAGATGTGGTGATCGAACGGGCTGGCGCCGGCTTTCGCCGCGGGGTCGAACAGACCGCGTTCACGGCGGGCGGCCATGGCCATACCCACCGCCGAGGCCAGGCCCTGGCCCAGCGGGCCGGTGGTGATCTCCACGCCCTTGGTGTGCCGGTACTCCGGGTGGCCCGGGGTCAGCGAACCCCATTTGCGCAGGTTGCGCAGATCGTCGAGTTCCAGACCGAAACCGGCCAGGTACAGCTGGATGTAGAGGGTCAGGCTGGAGTGCCCGCAGGACAGGACGAACCGGTCGCGGCCCACCCACTCGGGATCGGCGGGGTCGTGCCGCATGGTGCGCTGGAACAGCGTGTAGGCCAGCGGCGCCAGGCTCATGGCCGTACCGGGGTGGCCGTTGCCCGCGGCCTGCACCGCGTCGGCGGCCAGGACCCGGACGGTGTCGACAGCTTTGGTGTCCAGATCCGTCCAGTCGTCCGGAAGGTTCGGCTGGGTGAGGGCGCGGATGTCGTCTGTCACTGACACGACCGTGTTTCTCCTGACATTTCGAGGCGTCGAAATTGGGGGCGGGCAGGGTGGCGAACCGGTGCGGCGCGGTGACTGTGGCGCCGCATACACCCCCTACCCTAATTGCGACCGGCCGCCCCCGTGCACGCCCCCCGGCCAGTCGCGCGAGCCGGTCGTTCCCCGGATGGCCGCGATGTCCGGCCGCGCCGGGCACACCGCGGAACGCGGCGCCGGGGCGGGCGCACAGGGGCGAGCGGCGGCGGGCACCGGGCGTGGGTCTACCATCGTGTGTAGTAGTAGCCGCGTCGCAGCCGCGCGCTGCTCCTTCCCAAACCGGATGCGGAAGCACAGCGTGCGAGGAGAGATAGTGCGGATCGGTCATGACACGGGGGTCGGCGGCGCCCACGATTCCGCTCCGGCACCCGCGGACCGCGTCCTCGGCAGCGAGAGGCTCGCCCGCGTCGCCCGCCGCCCGCTCGCCTATATCGCGCTCACCAAACCGCGCGTCATCGAACTGTTGCTGGTGGCCACCATCCCCACGATGTTGCTGGCCGACCGCGGCACGGTCGATATCCGGCTGATCCTGGCGACCCTGTTCGGCGGCTGGATGGGCGCGGCCAGCGCCAATACGCTCAACTGCGTCGCCGACGCCGATATCGACAAGGTGATGAAGCGGACCGCCAAGCGGCCGCTGGCCCGCGACGCGGTCCCCACCTCGCACGCCTTCGTCTTCGGGGTCGTACTGGGCATCGGCTCGTTCGCGTGGCTGTGGTGGCAGGCCAATCTGCTCAGCGGTGTGCTGGTCGTCGCGACCATCCTGTTCTACGTCTTCGTCTACACCCTCGGCCTCAAACGGCGTACCTCGCAGAACGTGGTGTGGGGCGGCGCGGCCGGATGTATGCCCGCGCTGGTCGGCTGGTCGGCGGTCACCGGCACCATCGGCTGGCCCGCGCTCGCGCTGTTCGGCGTGATCTTCTTCTGGACGCCGCCCCATACGTGGGCGCTGGCCATGCGCTACAAGGAGGACTATCGCGCGGCCGGGGTGCCGATGCTGCCGGTGGTCGCCACCGAACAGACCGTCACCAAACAGATCGTCGTCTACACCTGGCTGACCGTGCTCACCACGCTGGCACTGGTTCCGGCCACCGGAGTGATCTACACGGCGGTGGCCCTGGTCGCCGGCGCCTGGTTCCTGCTGATGGCCCACCAGCTCTACGCCGGGGTGCGCCGGGGCGAATCGGTCAAACCGCTGCGGCTGTTCCTCCAGTCCAACAACTACCTGGCGGTGGTGTTCTGCGGTCTGGCCGTCGATTCGGTACTCGGCTGGACCACGCTGGGCGACGTCTTCTTCGGCTGAACCCCGGCGCCACACCGGTGGGCCGCACCGGCCCTCCCGGTAGCGCCTGGTTCTGGGAGTGACCTGCGCGGATCTGGGCGAGCCGGGCATCGGGTGGCCGCGGCTGTGGGCCCAACCGACCCGGGTCCGGCGAAGACGCTCGTGGGTATCCCGGACGACAGCAGGGGCGCAGGGACCCGATCCTCGAGTTACACGCTGATCGGTAGGGCAGGTGGGGTGCCGACGCGATGCCGGAACGCCGCTGAAGCGCCGCGGGAGACTGCCGGGCGGGGATCGGCCGCCGCTAGCCGTCAGTCGACCTGCCCGATATAGCCGTCGGGACGGATCAGAATTCGCGTCCCCGCGCCGGCGTGGTAGGCAGCGCGGGCGTGGCCCTCGACATCGATCACCGCGGGACCGGCGTTCGCGGTGCCCGGTTCGACCACCGCGTAACTCCGGGTGCCGGGCAGTGCGGGCAACTCGTCCGTGGCGCCGAAGCACAGCAGGGTGGCATGCGGTCCGCGGAAGAGATCGAACAGCCGCAGCGGCTGCCCGTCGGCGCCCTTCAGCGGTGCGTCGGGGGCGCGGTCGCCGGCCGCGACAGGGCGGCTGTCGGCCGGGTCGCGGTAGCTGATATCGAGCTGGCGGGTCTCCTCGCCGCGTTCCATGGCATCTTCCGCACCGTCGATGAGCTTGCCGAGCAGCGCGGAGCTGATACCGAGCACCCGGGCCGCGACCGCGCGGCGTTCCGGTTCGTAGGTGGACAGCGGCCCGTCGTCGCCGGCCAGCGCGGCCGCGAGTTTCCAGCCCAGGTTGTAGGCGTCCTGGATGCCGGTGTTCATACCCTGCCCACCGGTGGGCGGATGCACATGCGCGGCATCGCCCGCGAGCAGCACGCGCCCGGCCCGGAACCGCGCGGCGAGCCGGATATTGGGCCGCCAGGCCGTTGCCCAGATCAGATCGGTCAGGGTGATATCGGTGCGCCCCGACCAGCGATCCATGGCTGCCTGCAAAGCCTCCAGGGTGGGTTCGGTGCCGTCGGCGAGGGGCGCGGCGAACTGGAAATGACGCCCGCCCGGTAGCGGCGACAGCGCGATCCCCCGGGTCGGCTCCGCGGCGGCGGCGAACCAGTAGCCGTAGTCGTGGTCGAGGGCGTCGGCCCGGACGTCACCGAGCAGCATGCGCAGTGATTCATCGGTGGTTCCGTCGAACGCGATCCCGGCCTGTTTGCGGACCGTACTGCCGCCGCCGTCGGCGCCGACCAGGTAGGCGACCCGCACGGTTTCCGTGCCCCGGTCGCTCGCCAGGTGCGCCGTGACGCTCGCCTCGTCCTGAGCGAACGATACGAGTGTCGTGCCGAGTTCTACCCGTATCCCGAACTCCGCCAGCCGGGTCCGCAGGATCGCCTCGGTCTGCGCCTGCCCGAGGAACCAGCTGTTGGGGTAGGGGACCGCCGGGGTGGGATCGACGGGTTCGGCCATCCGGTGCTCGCCGACCGGCTGCCCGTCGAAATAGGCCCGCATGACCGGCGCCGGCGCGCCCGCCGCCCGCACGGCGTCGAGCACGCCCAGGTCGTCGAATGCCTCGAGGGTCCGGGGCTGGATGCCGTCACCGCGCGATCCGGGGCAGAACTCGACGGACTTGTCGACGAGGCGCACGGCGATATTCCGCCGGGCCAGGTCCAGGGCGAGGGTGAGGCCGGTGGGGCCGGCACCGGCGATGAGGACGGATGACGACATGGGGGACTCCTGACCGGAAACTTGAGTGAATTTAAATTCAGTGAATCTGAATTCAGTATTGAGGTTGGTAGGTTGCCGTGTCAAGGAGGTGAGGTCGGTGGGATCGAGCCGTCGCGAACGGGCGGAAGAAACGGAGCAGGCGCTCAAGGCGGCCGCACGGCGAGTCTTCGCGGAACGCGGCTATCTGAACACCAAGATCACCGACATCACCGCGGCGGCGGGCCGGTCGGCGGGTTCGTTCTACAACCATTTCGCGAGCAAGGAGGAACTGCTCCGGGCGCTGCTCGCCGATCTGGGGCAGGCCGGGGACGAACAGGCCGGGCAGGCCGAGCACAATCCGGACTTCAGCGACCCCGACGCCGTCCGGTTCCATATAGCCGGCTTCTGGCGCTTCGCCCGTGAGCACGCCGCGGTCATGCGGGCGATGGGACAGGCTGCCCTGGTCAATGAGGAATTCGCCCGCGAGATGGCGCAATTCGGCGCGGAACAACGCCGGGATATCGCCGACCATCTGGACGGCTTGGCAGCGAAGGGCATGACGCTGCCCGGTACGGTCGACACCAGCCTGGCGATGATGTTCTACCTCGTCCAGGCCATCGCGGCCGGGGTCGAGGACGGTGCGGTGCGGATATCCGACGACGACGCCGTGGCGAGCCTGACGCGCTTCGTCTACCGCGGTTTGACCGGGCGCGACTACTGAGGCCGCGCCCGGCCGGACGGATCAGGGCAGCAGGACGATCGAGCCGGTGGTCTTGCGGCTCTCCAGATCGCGATGCGCCTGTTCGGCTTCGGCCAGCGGGTAGGTCGCGCCGATCCGGACGGTGAGCGAGCCGTCGGCCACGGCCTCGAAGATATCGCCGGCCCGCCAGACCAGTTCGGCGCGGTCGCGGGTGTAGTGGGCGATATTGGGCCGCGTCACGAACACCGACCCGGCCGCGTTGAGCCGCTGCAGATCCACCGGCGGCACCGGGCCGCTGGCCGCGCCGAACAGTGCCAGCGTGCCGCGGACCCGCAGCGAGGCGAGGCTCGCGTCGAAGGTGGCCGCGCCCACGCCGTCGTAGACCGCCGCGACGCCCTCGCCGCCGGTCAGCTCGCGGACCCGCTCGGCGAGATCGTCGCCGTAGCGCAGCACCTCCCATGCCCCGGCCCCGCGCGACAGCGCCTCCTTCTCGTCGGTGGACACCGTGGTGATCACCCGGATATCGCGCGCCGCGGCCAGCTGGGTGAGCAGTAGTCCGACCCCGCCCGCCCCGGCGTGCACCAGGACCGTCTCGCCCGGTTCGGGGCGGTAGACCGATTCGATGAGATAGTGCGCCGTCATTCCCTGCAGCAGAGCCGAGGCCGCCACCGCCGGGTCGATATCGCCGGGCACCGCCACGGCGACCGCCTCGTCCACCACGGCGCGCGGGGCGTAGCTGTTCGGGGCCGCCGCCCAGGCCACCCGGTCGCCGACGGCGAATTCGGTGACCTCGGAACCGATTTCGGCCACCACTCCGGTACCCTCGGAACCCGGTATGTAGGGCACCGGGCGCGGATAGGTGCCGGTGCGGAAATAGGTGTCGATGAAATTGACGCCGACGGCATCGATATCGACCAGTAGCTGATTCGGTCCGGGCTCCGGATCGGGAACCTCGGCGAGGGTCAGCACTTCCGGACCGCCGTGTCGTTCTACCTGGATCGCGCGCATGAGACCAGTTCTACACCGGTGCCCGCACCCGGAACGCAGGGGTCCGGCGCAGCGGGACCGTCCCTGCCGTGGCGGTGGTCGGGTGGTTCGGACCGGGCCCCGGGGCGCCGCCCTACTCGCCGGTAAACTCTCCGGCATGAGTGCAGATTCCGCCACCGCCACCGTCGCCGCGCCCCGCGAGGTCGTCGAGTCGGTGCGCAAGTTCGTCGCCGCGCACGGGGGTTCGGCCGAGGCCGTACCGCAGCCGGTGGGCCGCCGGGGCGTACGGCTCACCCTGGTGGGCTCCGACGGTGTCCTCGGGGACCGGATGGTCGCCGATACCGCCACCGCGCAGGCGGTCATCGATGCGGTGGACGGTCTCACCGCCGCCGAGGGCTGGGAACGCGACCTGGTCGCCCGTACCACGCCGCGGCGCGGGCACTGGGCGAAGATGGCCGGCTGGGTCGCCGGTCAGACGCGATTTCCGAAGGCTCGCAACGAGAGCTGACGCCTGTGGGTGCTCACAGGTCGGGCGGCCGGGCCGCAGGTAGGTCGAACAGTTTCCCGAGCAAAAACTACTGACGGGTAACCGGTTCGCGCTACCGTTAGTGCCTCGAGCGTCAGCCCCGGGGTAGAAGGAGCCGCTATGACGGTCAGTAGTCCGACCCGTTCCAGACTCACGGTGTCCGGCCGTCCGATCTCGAACCACCTACGGGACGTATCGACCCTGTCGCGTCAGATGGTCGGTCATTTCGTCGAGCATGTGGCACCGTGCGGGACGCTTCCGGGTGACGCGCTCCAGGGTGATGTCACCGCGGTGACCCGGCTCTGCCTGGAACTCACGGTGAGCCGGCTCGACGGCCGCGAGCTACCGGAGAAGATCGAACAGGTCCGGGAAGCCGCCGCCGAATGGGCGCGCGAGGGTATCCCGATCGACACGATCAACCACGCCATCCACGAAGGCTTCAAACTCGGTTTCGACCGCATCATCGCCACCGCGGGGCCGGCGGATTCGGCGACCCTGGCCGCCACCGCCCGCCGGATGCTGGAAATCCTGGACACCATCACCTCGGAGGTGGCGCTGGCGTATGTGGGCGAGTATCGCGGGGTGGTCTCCGAACACCACACGGCGGTGCACACCTTGACCTCGGCGCTGCTCGGCGGGCACAGCACCGCCACCATGGCCCGCGAATGTGGTATCGAGATCGCCGGGTCCTACCAGGTCCTGGCGCTCGCACTGCCGCCGCATCCGGACGAATCCGCGCCCCGGGTCGACGGCCGGATCGTCGCCCGGCGCAAACTGCGCCGGGTCCAGGCCGAGCTCGCCCGCAGCTGCGGTGAGAAAGCGCTGTCGCTGCTGAGTATCGACGGCGGTACGGTGCTGTTGCCCGCGGACGCTTTCCCCGAGGACACCCTGGACGATCTGATCGCCCGCCTGTCGCAGGCGGCGCAGGTACCCGTCACGGGCACCGTGGTCACCGCGGCCACCGCCGAGATCCCCGACGCCACCGACCGCGCCCACGAACTCCTCGATACCGTGCAGCGCATCACCGACGGCGGCGGCCTGCACCGGTTCACCGATCTGGCGCTGGAGTTCCAGATCACCCGGCCGGGCCCGGCCCGCGAGCACCTGAGCGCCATTCTGGATCCGCTGGACGAACATCCCGAGCTACTGGAAACGCTGCGTCAGCACATCGCCAACAACTTCAACCGGCAACGCACCGCCCGGCTCATGCATATGCACACCAATACGCTCGACTACCGGCTCAAACGAGTCCGGATGCTCACCGGATTCGATCCGGCGATTCCCACGGGTCTGTGGTATCTGACCTCGGCGCTGGTGGCACGCAGTTATCAGAACGGGGCGAGCGGCACCTGACCCGGCACGGCGGCAGCCCCCCGGGAGGCCGGGGGGCTGCCGAGCCTCGGCGGCCCCGTCTATCCGGAGGCTTGCTCGCGAGGTGTGTCAGGCCGGCTGGGCGCTCGATTCCACGACCGCGGCGGGCAGTTTCTCGCGGGTGCGCAGGGACGCCCACAGCGCGGCGGTCGCGGCGGTGCACAGGGCGGCGCCGCCGACATGGATGGCGACCAGCGCCGCCGGGACATCGGTGAAGTACTGGACGATACCGACCAGTGACTGCGTGAGCACCAGGCCGAGCAGGACGAACAGGCGGTCCCGGACCGGTTTGGTGATACCGGTCGCGAAGAGCCCGAAGGCGAGACCGACCAGCAGGGCCAGGTAGCCCACCAGCAACTGCGAATGCAGATGCACCAGCGTGACGATCTCCACCTCGAGCCGGGCCACCGGACGTTCGATGCTCTTGTCACCGGCATGCGGTCCGGCGCCGGTCACCAGTGTGCCCGCGATCAGAACCCCGGCCAGGGCGACTCCGCTCAGTGCGGTCAACCAGCGCAGGGGTGCGGGCGCACGGACGGTGTCGACACCGTCGTCGGGGGAGGCGACCTTGGCGTACATCACCGCGGCCACCCACACCATGAGCATGGAGGCGAGCAGGTGCAGCGCGACGGTCCACCACAGCAGCCCGGACAGCACCGTGATACCGCCGATGATCGCCTGCAGGACGGTGCCCGCGGGCATGAGCCAGGCGTAGATCAGCACTTCGCGCCGCCGCCGGGCCCGGGTGACGGCGAGGACGATGAGCGCCGCGCACAGCGTCACCAAGAAGGTGAGCATGCGGTTACCGAACTCCACCGCCTGGTGCAGCACGGCCACCTCGGACACCCCGACCGGGGTGAAACTGCCCGGGAAGCACTGCGGCCAGGTGGGGCAGCCCAGACCGGACGCGGTGACGCGCACGATCGCGCCGGTCACCGCGATACCGGCCTGGGAGGCGATCACCGCCAGGGCGAGCAGCAGCTGGGTGCGCCGCGAGGGTAGCGGCAGCCGGTCGACGAGTCGCAGGAATGCGCGATACAGCACGTGCCGATGGTAGCGGGCCGCCCCCGCCGATCCGCACCCGGACTACTACAACGTGTCGTGGAAGATCATTCGAAGCGGAACCAGCGCGCCGCGAGCAGACCCGCGCCGGTACCCCAGACGATCAGCGCGACCACGCCCAGCCAGTCGACGCCGCCGCTCAGCGCGTGTTCCAGGGCGACCGCCAGCGCGCCCGAGGGAACCAGCCGCACCAGGGTGTGGACCGCGGTGGGTAGTTCGTCGGAGGCGAAGACCACACTGGCGATACCGAGCATGACGAACCAGAGGATATTGGCCAGTGCCAGCACCACTTCGGCCTTCAGCGTGCCGCCGAGCAGCAGGCCCATCGCCGCGAACGTGGCGGTGCCCAGCGCGATCAGCACCGCGCCCAGCAGCAGCCCCAGCGGAGTGGGCCGCCAGCCCAGCGCCACCCCGATCAGTCCCAGCAGCACTGCCTGCAGGATCACCACCAGCAGGACCGCCCCGCTCTTCCCGGCGATGATCCCCCAGCGCGGCAGGGGAGTGGCGCCGAGCCGTTTGAGCGCGCCGTAGCGGCGGTCGAATCCGATGGCGATCGCCTGACCGGTGAACGCGGTCGACATCACCGCCACCATCATCACCGCCGGCACGATCTTGTCGATCTTGTCCGGGCCCATGTCGCCGAAGGGCAGCAGCGCCAGCCCGATCAGCAGGGTCACCGGGATGAACATGGTGAGCAGCAGTTGCTCGCCGTTGCGCAGCAGCAGCACCAGGTCGAGCCGGGTCTGCGCGAGCAACATGGCCGCCCGCGGCGCGGGCCGGGGCGCGGGCGCGAACGTACCGGGTTCGAAGCGGTTGGCCGTCAGCTCGGGCTTGGTCACACGTTCTCCCTGAATCGCATCACAGCACCTTTTCCGAGTGGGCAGTCACGCCGGCGGAGGCCCTGGCGAAAGTGGGGCTGTCGCTGCTCATGCGCGCAGATCCCGTCCGGTCAGTTCCAGGAACACGTCCTCGAGCCGGCGCTGATCGATCCGGATATCGGTGGCGAGCACGTTCACCCGGGCACACCAGGCGGTCACGGTGGCCAGCACCTGCGGGTTGATCTCGCCCTCCACCAGATACGAGCCGGGGCTGGTCTCCTTCGGCGCGAAACCTTCCGGCAGCGCCAGCTGCAACAGTTCGAGGTCCAGTTTCGGCGGTGCGGCGAAACGCAACTGCCCGGCCGCGCCGTGCGCGGTCACCTCGGCCGGGGTACCGGAGGCGACGATGCGCCCGTGGTCGATGATCACCAGATGGTCGGCCAGTTCCTCGGCCTCGTCCATGAGATGGGTGGTGAGCAGGACGCTGACCCCGTCGCGGCGCAGCGCGTCGATCAACTCCCACACCATGATCCGGGCCTGCGCGTCCATGCCCGCGGTGGGTTCGTCGAGGAAGACGATCTCCGGCCGGCCGACCAGCGCGCAGGCCAGCGACAGCCGCTGCTGCTGACCGCCGGAGAGCCGGCGATACGGGGTCCGGCGGTGATCGGCCAGGCCCAGCACCCCGAGCAGCCAGCCCGGGTCCAGCGGGTCGGCCGAATAGGAGGCGACCAGATCCAGCATCTCCCCGGCACGCGCCCCTGGATACGCGCCGCCGCCCTGCAGCATCACCCCGATCCGCGGGCGCAGGCGCTCGGAATCGGCGATCGGGTCCAGGCCGAGAACCCGCACCCGCCCCGAGTCCGGGCGCACGAAGCCCTCGCACATCTCCACCGTGGTGGTCTTACCGGCGCCGTTCGGACCGAGCAGGGCGAAAACCTGGGCGGGTTCGATGGTGAAACCGATACCGTCCACCGCGATCGTCTCGCCGTAGCGTTTGTCGACGTGGTCCACCTGAACGGCGGGCACCCGGGAAGCGGTCACGAGGTCCCACCGTAGGCCCCGGCCGGCTGTGACGGCGCCGACACCCCCTGCTGCACTCGCCAGGGCAGCGAGTTGCGGGTGACCACGATGAACAGCAGCGACACGATCACGGTGGCCACCGCCGACCCCACGATCTGGAACACCTCGAGGTCGGCGCCGCGCGGCATGAGGATCACGCTGACCACCGCGGAGATACCGATCGCCGGGCCACGGAACGCCGGCCGGGTGGCCCAGGCCGCCATCGGCACGATGGCCCACAGCAGATACCAGGGTTGCACGACCGGGAACAGCAGCACGATCGCGCCCAGCGAGACCCCGAGCGCGCCCACCGGATGCAGGCGTCCGGTCCAGGTGGCGACCAGCATCCGCACGGTGATGAAACCCGCCACCACGGCGGCGATGGGCCGGGTGATGCTGAGCAGCGCGGTGGTGTGGTCGCCGAGGCCGAGCAGCACGCCGCCGAATCCGGTGACGATGCCCAGCGCGGTGGGCAGCGACATCCAGCTGCGCACCGCGTTCGCCGTGTTCAGGGTGTAGAGCCAGCCGAAACCGAGGCCGCTGACCGTGCTGATCACCACGGTCACCACCACCGCGATCAGGCCGAGTAACCCGGCCGCGGCCAGGATCGGCCGCAGCCCCGGCCCCCAGCGGCGGGCCAGCGCCATTCCCGCGAAGCCCAGCGCGATGATCGAGGTGACCTTCACCGAGGACGACAGGCTGATCACGACCGCGCCGCTCACCAGCAGGGTCCAGCCGCGGCCGTCCAGCGGGGGCGGTCCGCCGTCGCCGGGCACCCCGTGGATCGCGCGCAACATGAACTCCAGGCCGGCGAGCATCAGGCCGAGCATCAGCGCGTCGTTGTGCACGCCGCCGACCAGATGGAACAGCACCAGCGGATTCGCCACGCCCAACCACAGCGCGCTCACCGGCGCCACCCCGCAGCGCACGGACAGCCGCGGCAGCGCCCAGACGATCAGCGCCACCCCGGCCAGGGCCAGCAGCCGGTGCACCCACACTCCGGCCAGGATGTTCTCCCCGGTGAGCTCGGCGATCCCGTGACCTATCCACAGGAACAGCGGTCCGTAGGGCGCGGGCGTCTCGCGCCAGATGTTGGGAACATTGTTGGTGAGTACGTTGTCGATACCGAGCCCGGCGACCGGGCCCTCCTGGTACGGGTCTATTCCGCGGGCGGCGATCTCGCTCTGCGCCAGATAGGAGTAGACGTCGTTGCTGAACATCGGCGGCGCCACGCACAGCGGGATGATCCACAGCAGCAGGGTGCGGTCGAACTGGCGCCGGGTCAACCGGTGCCGCGGCGAACCGCCGATACCGCCGACGGCGAAGCGCCCCAGCAGCAGCCACGCCAGCACCACGGTCACCGTGCCGACCATGCACATGGCCAGTGATCCGGTGTGCGCCCGCGCGAAGATGCCCAGGACCCGCATCCCCGAGGTCGGATTCTGGTGCACCGGCTGCGCGCCGATACCGAGGGCGCTGATCGCCATGAGCACGGTGCCGGTGGCGCCCATCAGCCGGATGCGGTCCAGTTGCGCCCGCTCCCGGCGGTCGAGCCCCGGGACCTCGGATTCGTCGCTGTGCAGAATCGCGATGGTGTGGTCCGAGGGCGGGACATCGAGTCCGAGGGCGCGCCGCACCAGTCCCAGTGCGCGCTGCCCGCGCGACGCCACTGCGCCCGGGGCGCCTGCCTGTCCTGCCACGGTCACCGAGACTAGTTCGCCGGGGGCGCTGCCGGTGTCCGGGCCGCGACATCATCTGGGCTCCGGGGCGCGCCCACCGCATAACGCGGCGCCGGGTTCCGGGGCCGGACATCTTCTGGCTACCGTGGTGTCCGGCGTTTCGGCCCAGGGGCCTGCGCCGGTGGATCCGCGCGAGATCTCCGGGCCGTGCGCCGGGGTGCACCCGGCGGTTCCGGCGGGTGTCCGCGCGGGGGGCGGCGCAGCCGGACAGCAAACTCCGCGGCAGCCGACTCCGCACTCCGGTCGGATCGCGGTCGCAGTGAAGCACATCACTGCGCCGATCCGTCGGGAAAGCCGGGAACGGCTCTTTCTCGCCCGAGCAGGCGATTTCGGTGATCCGGGCCGACCGCGGCCGGCGCCGCCGACCCTCCTGCTCAGGGCACCCTTATTAGATTTCGGGAACGAATTCCGCCACACTGATGTTGTGAAAACTATGGGTTTGCCGAATGTGGACGAAAGGGCTGGTCACCGGGCCGGCACCGGGTCCGTCGGCGTGCCCGCGACCGGCGGCGAGGGTCATACCCGTGCCGCCATCGTCCGGCTGCTGCTGGAGGAGGGACCGATCACCGCGACCGCGATAGGCAGTGCCCTGGGCCTGGCCCCCGCCGGGGTGCGCCGGCATCTGGACGCGCTCATCGAATCGGGGCAGGCCCGCGCCGGGCGGTCGGCGCCCTGGCAGCAGAAGGGTCGCGGACGGCCGGCCAAGCAGTACCAGCTCACCGCGGCCGGGCGCGGCATGCTCGGTCACGCCTACGACGATCTCGCCGGTGCGGCCATCCGGCAGCTGCGCGAGATCGGCGGGGAGGAAGCGGTCACCGAATTCGCCCGCAAACGGGCACGCACGCTCGTCGACGGGATCGATCCGCTGCCCGGTCACCGTGTGGAGCCGGCGGCGGAAGACCCCGGCGTCGTGGAGGATCCCGCGCAGTCGGGGACGGCCGCCAAGGCCGACGAGATCGCTACGGCGCTCTCGGGCGCGGGGTTCGCCGCGAGTACCCGCCGGGTGGGCGCGGGCGTCCAGATCTGCCAGCACCACTGCCCGGTCGCCCATGTGGCCGAGGAATTTCCCGAACTGTGTGAGGCCGAACTCGAGGCCTTCCGGGAGGTTCTCGGCACCCATGTGCAGCGCTTGGCCACCATCGCCAACGGTGACTGCGCCTGTACCACCCACGTACCGCTGACGGTGCTGCCGACGGCGGCTGCCGACCGATCGAAGCACGCTTCACCTGCAACCGCTGCACAGCCCGCAGCGGACGCACCGAACGACTCCGGAAGGAGCGCCGAATGACGACCACCACCGACCAGGTGCCACCGCTCACCCAGGAGGAGGCCATTGCCTCACTGGGTAAATACGGTTACGGCTGGGCCGACTCGGATGCGGCCGGAGCCAGCGCGCAGCGTGGTCTCTCCGAGGAGGTCGTTCGCGATATCTCGGCCAAGAAGGACGAACCGGCCTGGATGCTGGAGAACCGGCTCAAGGCGCTGCGCATCTTCGACCGCAAGCCCATGCCGAACTGGGGCTCCAACCTCGACGGTATCGACTTCGACAACATCAAGTACTTCGTGCGCTCGACCGAGAAGCAGGCCGAGAGCTGGGAAGACCTGCCCGAGGACATCCGCAACACCTACGACAAGCTGGGTATCCCGGAGGCGGAGAAGCAGCGGCTGGTCTCCGGTGTCGCCGCCCAGTACGAGAGCGAAGTCGTCTACCACCAGATCCGGGAGGACCTGGAGCAGCAGGGCGTCATCTTCCTCGACACCGATACCGCGCTGAAGGAGCATCCGGAGATCTTCCGTGAGTACTTCGGCACGGTCATCCCGGCCGGGGACAACAAGTTCTCCGCGCTGAACACCGCGGTGTGGTCGGGTGGCTCCTTCATCTACGTGCCGCCCGGCGTGCACGTGGATATCCCGCTGCAGGCCTACTTCCGGATCAACACCGAGAACATGGGCCAGTTCGAGCGGACCCTGATCATCGTCGACGAGGGCGCCTACGTGCACTACGTCGAGGGCTGCACCGCGCCGATCTACAAATCCGATTCGCTGCACTCGGCGGTCGTCGAGATCATCGTGAAGAAGGGCGGCCGCTGCCGCTACACGACCATCCAGAACTGGTCGAACAACGTCTACAACCTGGTCACCAAGCGGGCCAAGGCCGAAGCCGGCGCCACCATGGAGTGGATCGACGGCAATATCGGCTCCAAGGTCACCATGAAGTACCCGGCCGTGTGGATGACCGGTGAGCACGCCAAGGGCGAGGTGCTCTCCGTCGCGTTCGCCGGTGAGGGCCAGCACCAGGACACCGGCGCCAAGATGGTGCACCTGGCCCCGCACACCTCCTCGACCATCGTGTCGAAGTCGGTGGCACGGGGCGGCGGCCGCGCGTCCTACCGCGGCCTGGTGCAGGTCAACAAGGGCGCCCACGGATCCAAATCGACCGTGAAATGCGATGCGCTGCTGGTCGACACCGTCAGCCGGTCCGACACCTATCCCTATGTCGACATCCGTGAGGACGACGTGACCATGGGTCACGAGGCGACGGTGTCCAAGGTGTCGGAGGACCAGCTGTTCTACCTCATGAGCCGCGGGATGACCGAGGACGAGGCGATGGCCATGGTGGTGCGCGGCTTCGTCGAGCCCATCGCCAAGGAACTCCCGATGGAGTACGCGCTGGAACTCAACCGCCTGATCGAACTGCAGATGGAAGGAGCCGTCGGCTAGTGAGCGAGCTTGCGAGCGAACCGATCGACACAGCCAGTGGTCCCTCGAACCTTTCCGAGGCCGCCGAGGCTCGTACGCCGGCGATCAACAAGGGGGAGGTGTTCACCTCCTTCGATGTGAACGCCTTCGAGATCCCCTCCGGTAAGGACGAGGCCTGGCGGTTCACCCCGCTGCGCCGGCTGCGCGGTCTGCACAACGGCACCGCGACCGCCGATGGGCAGGCCGGGGTCGAGGTCGGGCAGGTCGCCGGGGTCACCGTGGAAACGGTGGGCCGCGACGATTCCCGGCTCGGGCAGGGCGGCACGCCGTCGGACCGGGTCGCCGCGCAGGCGTACTCCGGATTCGAGCAGGCGACGATTCTCTCGGTGGGCAAGGAGACCGAGGTCGCCGAACCCGTCGTCGTGCGGATCACCGGGCCCGGCGAGGGGAAGACCGCCTACGGTCACCTCCAGGTGCGGCTGGCCGAATTCGCCGTCGCCACCGTGGTGATCGACCAGCGCGGCAGCGGAACCTACGCCGAGAACGTCGAATTCGTGCTCGGCGACAGCGCCAAGCTGACCGTGGTGGCGGTCCAGGACTGGGCCGACGACGTCGTGCACGCCACCGCCCATCACGCCCTGGTGGGGCGTGACGCGGTGCTGCGGCACACCGCGGTCACCCTCGGCGGCGACCTGGTCCGGCTCACCGGCAATGTCCGTTACGCGGGCCCGGGCGGTGACGCCGAACTGCTCGGTCTCTACTTCGCCGACGCCGGCCAGCATTTCGAACAGCGTCTGCTGGTCGATCACGCGGTACCGCACTGCAAATCGAACGTGCTGTACAAGGGCGCGCTCCAGGGCGATCCCCATTCGCCCAAGGGCGATGCCCGCACGGTCTGGGTCGGCGATGTGCTGATCCGGGCCGCGGCCGAGGGAACCGATACGTTCGAGATCAACCGTAACCTGGTACTCACCGACGGCGCCCGTGCCGATTCGGTGCCGAACCTGGAGATCGAGACCGGTGAGATCGTCGGCGCGGGCCACGCCTCGGCGACCGGCCGGTTCGACGACGAGCAGCTGTTCTATCTGCGTGCCCGCGGTATTCCGGAAGACGCCGCCCGCCGCCTGGTGGTGCGCGGTTTCTTCCACGAGATCATCCAGAAGATCGGAGTCGGTGAGGTCGCCGAGCGGCTCGAGGCGGCCATCGAAGCCGAACTCGCCGCGATCGGCGCCTGACCGACCACCCGGCCTCCCAGACCACCGAAGGAATTCGACACCCTATGACCACCCTGGAAATCAAGGACCTGCACGCCGAGGTCGCCACCCCCGACGGGGACACCGTCAAGATCCTCAACGGTGTGAACCTCACCGTGAAATCCGGCGAGACGCACGCCATCATGGGTCCCAACGGCTCCGGCAAGTCGACGCTGTCCTACGCCATCGCCGGGCATCCCAAGTACACCGTCACCTCGGGGTCGATCACCCTCGACGGCGAGGACGTGCTGGAGATGTCGGTCGACGAGCGGGCGCGGGCCGGGCTGTTCCTGGCCATGCAGTACCCGGTGGAGGTCCCCGGTGTCTCCATGTCGAACTTCCTGCGCACGGCGGCGACCGCGGTCCGCGGTGAGGCGCCGAAGCTGCGGCACTGGGTCAAGGAGGTGAAGGAGTCGATGAACGAGCTCGATATCGACGCCGCCTTCGCCGACCGCAGCGTGAACGAGGGCTTCTCCGGCGGGGAGAAAAAGCGGCACGAGATCCTGCAGCTGGGCCTGCTCAAGCCGAAGATCGCCATCCTCGACGAAACCGACTCCGGTCTGGACGTGGACGCGCTGCGGATCGTCTCCGAGGGTGTGAACCGCTACCGGGAGCGGGAGAACGGCGGAGTTCTGCTGATCACCCACTACACCCGCATCCTGCGCTATATCCAGCCGCAGTTCGTGCACGTCTTCGTGGGCGGGCGCATCGTCGCCGAGGGCGGTCCCGAGCTCGCCGAGGAACTCGACGCCAACGGCTATGTGAAATTCACTCAGACGGCCGGAGCCGGAGCCTGATATGACCGCGACCCTTCCCGCCTTCGACGTCGCCCGGATCCGGGCCGACTTCCCGATCCTGAACCGTACGGTCCGGGACGGGAAGCCGCTGGTGTACCTGGATTCCGGGGCTACCGCGCAGCGGCCGCTGGCGGTACTGGACGCCGAACGTGACTTCCTGCTGGCTAGCAATTCCGCGGTCCATCGCGGCGCCCACCAGTTGTCGGAGGAGGCCACCGACGCCTACGAGGACGCCCGGGCGCAGATCGCGCGCTTCGTCGGCGCCGCCGCCGACGAACTCGTGTTCACCAAGAACGCGACCGAATCGCTCAATCTGGTGACCTACGCGTTCTCCGACGACCGGTTCCCGTACCACGTGGGCCCGGGCGACGAGATCGTGGTCACCGAACTGGAGCACCACGCGAATCTGGTGCCCTGGCAGGAGCTCGCCCGCCGGACCGGCGCCACCCTGCGCTGGTACGGCGTCACCGACGACGGCCGTATCGATCTCGATTCGCTCGAGTTGTCGCCGGCCACCAAGGTCGTGGCCTTCAGCCACCAGTCGAATGTCACCGGTGCGGTGGCGCCGGTCGCCGAACTGGTGCGCCGGGCGCGGGCCGTGGGTGCGCTGGTGGTCCTGGACGCCTGCCAGTCGGTACCGCACGCCCCGGTCGACTTCCACGCCCTGGACGTGGACTACGCGGCGTTCTCCGGACACAAGATGCTGGGTCCGTCGGGGGTCGGTGTGCTGTACGGGAAGCGGGCGCTGCTCGAGGAGACCCCACCCTTCATCACCGGTGGGTCCATGATCGAGACCGTCACCATGGAGCAGACCACCTACGCGCCGCCGCCGCAGCGTTTCGAGGCCGGGGTACCGATGACCTCGCAGGTCATCGGATTGGGCGCGGCCGTGCGCTATCTGGAGGAGATCGGGATGGACGCGGTGGCCGCGCACGAGCACACCCTCGTCGACGCCGCGCTCGCCGGACTGGGCGCGGTACCGGGCATCCGGATCATCGGCCCGACCGAGAATGTCGACCGCGGTGGCGCGGTCGCGTTCCTCGCCGACGGGATCCACGCGCACGACCTGGGTCAGATCTTGGACGACGAGGGCGTCGCGATCCGGGTGGGTCATCACTGCGCCTGGCCGCTGCACCGGCGTTTCGGTGTCGCCGCGACCGCGCGCGCCTCGTTCGCGCTGTACAACACGGTGGACGAAGTGGACACGATGGTCGCCGCGGTGCGGAAGGCCCAGAGCTTCTTCGGGGTTGCCTAGAACATGCGCATGGAGCAGATGTACCAGGAAGTGATCCTGGATCACTACAAGCATCCGCACAACCGCGGCCTGCGGGAGCCGTTCGGCGCCGAGGTGCACCACGTGAACCCCACCTGCGGTGACGAGGTCACGCTGCGGGTGCGGCTCGGCGACGACGGCGCGGTCGAGGATGTGTCCTACGACGGCCAGGGCTGCTCGATCAGCCAGGCCTCGGTATCGGTGCTCACCGATCAGGTGATCGGATTACCGGTGGTGGAGGCGCTGGGTGTGGTCGACTCGTTCAACGAGATGATCGGCAGCCGGGGTACCGTCGAGGGCGACGAGGACGTCATCGGCGATGGAATCGCGTTCGCCGGTGTCGCCAAATACCCGGCCCGGGTGAAATGCGCACTGCTGGGCTGGATGGCGTTCAAGGACGCGGTGCTGCGGGTCGACGGCGCGGCCGATTCCGCCGCGGGGCCCGGTGCGTCCGCTACCGACCGATCACGGAACGGGGAAACAGCATGACCGACACTCCTGCCACCGAGGCCACCGCGCCGGAGCAACCGGCCGGCCCCGAAGCCGAACTCTCGGCCGAGGATCTGGCGCAGCTCGCCGATATCGAGGAGGCGATGCGCGATGTGGTCGATCCCGAACTCGGTATCAACGTCGTGGATCTCGGTCTGGTCTACGGAATGCGGGTCGAGGAGACCACCGCGGTGCTGGATATGACGCTGACCTCGGCCGCCTGCCCGCTCACCGATGTGATCGAGGATCAGTCGCGCAATGCCCTGGTACGCAGTGGGCTGGTCGACGATCTGAAGATCAACTGGGTCTGGATGCCGCCGTGGGGTCCGGACAAGATCACCGAGGACGGCCGGGAACAGCTGCGGGCGCTCGGCTTCACGGTCTGAGGCCCGCGTACCCACCCGCGCGCAACACCCACGCGACGGCGACCGACAGGTCGTCGTCGCGTTCTGGTCCGTACCCGAATTGGTGCGGACAGAAGGCCGGGAAGCGGGCCGCTGGTACGGACCGGTCGGCCGTTCCGGCGTCGCGGTGGCATTTCCCCCGCTAATGCCGGGGCTTTAGCGGAATACGGCTTTCCACCTCTCGGTGGTGATCGTCGTCCGCCCGCCGGGAAGCGCGCATTGGGGCAATTCGGCCGGGGGCCGGACCCGATTCGGGCGGCGCCGGGCAGTATTGGACCTGTCTTGATATCAATTTTCCGGGCCCGCCGCCAATCGCCGACCGTTCGGTCTTCTTTCGGTGCTCCGCCCCTGGTGATAGGGGATGCGATCACGGTGTGCGTTGGAGCACCCCCGGTTGCGCGTGCGGCCCCCGCGGGGCCCTGTGGTCGTGATCTTCACCGTCGCAATACCTTTGCGCATTCTGCGAGGTCGCGGCCCTATCACGGAAAGGTGACAATCGATTATCGGCCGTTATTGAGAGAGTTCACCACAATGCTGCTACTGTGAGCGAGTCGTCGGGTTCCGGGCCATCGGAGGGTGTGCTCCGATGGTCATCGATCGGCCGAATGACTTGTCCCTTAGTTACTTTCGGGTAGCCGAAAGTAACTAAGGGATATGTCACCGACCGTTACCGCGGTGCCCGGCACGGACCTCATCCGGCCAGGGGCGAACATGGTCGGCGTCGCGAGGAAGGCGAGACGAAGCGCCGTGGCATGCCACGGCACCGCGTGGCGCGCCTCGAGCCCCGTCAACGACGAGAAAGCTGATGAATCTGAATACCGCCGTGCTGCTTCCCTGGATACTCGCCCCCATATTGGTGCTCGGCGTGGCGTGGTACGCCGTTCGGGCCGTGCGAGACCAACAGAAACGACTCGATGTGCTCGAGCGGGAACTAGCCGTACGCGAGGATGCGCTCGAGCATCTCGCGGCCAGCACGTTGCCCGCCCTCTCGGAGTCCACCCGCCGGTTCGAGCAGACCGCCGTGGCTCCCGAAGTGCCCCCCGGACTGGAGAATTCGCGCTTCGCCCAGTGCCTGCGCTGGATCGTCGACCGGGTCACCGAGGACCTGCGGACGATCCAGAGCGAAACCCGCGAAGCCGTCACCCGGGAGATGGAGGAGCAGGTCCGTACCGCCGTCGCGGCCGCCGAGCGGAACGTGCGCACCGAGGCCGACGCCGGCCGCGAACGCTCGGAAACCCTTGCGCGTGAGGCGACCAGCGCCGCGGTCCGCTCGTTCGGCACCTCCGTGGTGAGCCTGGGAGCCGACGTCTCCCAGGTCGTGAGCTCCGCGCTCCGCGAACACCGCGACGACCGCGTCTACGAGACCCTCATCCGGATCGACCACACCGTGCAGCAGATGATCCGCCAGGCGCAGTCCTACGTGATCGTCTGTGGTGGTCTGCCCGGACGCCGCTGGCCCGCCCAGTCGCTCACCGACGTCGTCGGTGGTGCGACCGGTCGTGTCCGTGACTACCTGCGGGTGCGCCCGTCCCAGCTCGACCGCATCGTCATCAGTCGTGCGGTGGAACCGCTGGTGCACACACTGGCCTCGCTCATCGACAACGCGCTGCGCTACTCGCCGCCGACCTCCTTCGTGGACGTGACCTTCCAGGAAGGCCATCACGGTGTGACCGTGATCGTCGACGACGCCGGCGTGCGGATGAACGCCGAGCAGATGGAAGAGGCCCGCCAGGTCCTGGCCAACGAACGCTCGATCGACATCCATCAGCTGGGCCCGGCCCCCAAGGTCGGTTTCCCGGGTATCGCCGCGCTCGCCCGCCGCTACGGGTTCACCGTCTACATCGACGGACCGAACGCCTACGGCGGTATGCGCGCCATGGTCTATATCCCGGAGGCACTGCTGGTCGCACCGAAGGCCAACCAGGACAACGACGCCGCGGCACCCGTCGGCGCGTCGGCGCCGCGGGAACTCGCCGCGGTCCCCGGCGGCCAGGCCTCGTCGGTATCGGGAAGCTCCGGTAACGCCTTGGTCGGGAACGCCGTATCGTCCGGTATCGGAGCGCATTCGGCGACGAGCACCGGCGCGCATGCCGCGATACCGGTTGTGTCCGAGAGCTCCCGGCCTGCCGAGCGGACTTCGGCGGCAGGTGGCATCGACGAGACCGAGAGCGAGCAGCGTACGACAGTCCACGACATCACCAGCGGCGGTCTCCCCCGGCGCCGGCGCCGTGCCGCGGCCGTCCCTGATGACATCAACGATCGCGTGTCCGGACAGGACAGGACCGAACCGGGGCAGCCCCGCCCCGATATCGCCGCTGCCTGGCAGAGCGGCTCCAAGAGCGGCCGTGCCGCCGCATCCGAACACACCGAAGGGATGACATCCTGATGGGTTCACCGAGGACAGTGGTATCCGACAGCACCAACAAACTGGGCTGGTTACTGGACGATCTCGAGGTTCCCGGCGTCCGATTCGCCGTCCTGTTGTCCGAGGACGGGCTGCGCATCGCCCATTCGGCGGGTATCGCGAAAGACGATGCCGAGCGATTCGCCGCCGCGGCCTCCGGGTTGCGTTCACTCGGTAAGGCGCTCGGCGAGTTCTGCGGTAGCAACGGAAACGATGTGCGGCAGAACATGACCGAGTACGACCAGGGCATGATCATGATCACCGCGGCGGGCGAAGGCGCGCTCCTGGGTGTGGCGACCATGACCGATATCGATGTGGGCCTGATCGCCCACCGGATGAACGAGCTCGCCGGCCGGGTCGGCCACGAGCTCGGGAGCGAGCCCCGCAGAGGCGCACACGGCGGCGATCTGCAATGAGCCGGTCGCGGCGTGATCCAGACCTGGTCCGCGCGTATGTGCGGACCGGCGGACGCTCCCGTCCGACCCGTGAGCTCGGCCTGGTCACCCTGGTCGTCGCCGTCGGAGATCCGGCGCCGGGCTCTACACCGGATGCGCGCCGGGTGGTCGATGTCTGCGCCCGCGGCGCCCTGTCGATAGCGGAGGTCGCCGCCTATCTCGACCTCCCGCCGTCGGTGGTGACGATCGTCGTGTCCGACCTGCTGGACAGCGGACATCTCAATATCCCGACCCCGGCGGAAATAATGCCGGAGATCGCCCTGCTCGAGGAGGTACTCAATGGGCTCCGTGCTCTCCCGGCCTGATCGGTCCGCGGAATACGGCCGCGCGGTCGACTATGTGCCGGAGACGGTGACCCGCTCGGTGAAATTGCTGGTGGCCGGTAATTTCGGCGTCGGCAAGACCACCTTCGTGAGCAGTATCTCCGAGATCAAACCGCTGCGTACCGAGGAGACCATCACCGAGGCCAGCGTCGGCATCGACGATCTGGGCGGGCTGGGATCGAAAACGCAGACCACGGTCGCGATGGATTTCGGCCGTATCACACTCAATCCCGAACTGGCCCTGTACCTCTTCGGTACGCCGGGCCAGCAGCGATTCATTCCGCTGTGGGAGGAACTGGCCAAGGGCGCACTCGGTGCCCTGGTCCTGGTGGACACCCGGCGAATCGAGAAGGCCGACGAGGTACTGGCCGTACTCGAGGAGCGTGGTGTGCCGTACGCGGTCGGCGTGAACGAGTTCGAGGGTTCGAACCGCTTCCCGCTGTCGGAAGTGCGCGAGGCGCTCGACCTGACCGACGACACTCCGCTCATCGCCCTCGACGCCCGTGATCGGCGCACCTGCCTGCAGTCGCTGATCACGCTCGTCGAATTTTTGTTCCACCGATTGGAGTCTCGTCTTTGACCACGCAGTTCTCTCCGGTTCCGCAACAACAACCTCCGTTCGCCGGCTGCCCGGTCGTCCACGGAGACCCCACCGGAGGCGTCGGCGACCGATTCAGCCTCTTCTCCGAAGAATTCGCCGGTGACCCGCATCGCGCCTATGCCGCGATGCGGAGCCGGTTCGGGTCGCTGGTTCCCATCGATTTGGCCCCGGACGTTCCCGCCACCCTGGTGATCGGTTACGACGCGGCCGTGCGGATCCTCAACGATCCCGACCGGTTCCCGGCGGATCCGCGGACCTGGCAGACGAGTATCCCGGCCGATTCGCCGGTCAAGCCGATGATGGAGTGGTACCCGAACGCCCTGCGCAACAGCGGTGAGCTGCATCAGCGCTACCGCCAGGTGTATGTGCACGCCATCGACGGAATCGATTTGCACGAACTGCACCAGACCGTGGAGCGGATCGCGGTCCCGCTGATCAACTCCTTCTGCGAGACGGGTAAGGCCGACCTCGTCACGCAGTACGCGTTTCCGCTGGTGTTCGAGGTGATCAACCAGATGGTTGGTTGCTCACTGGAGCTGGGCGAACGCGTCGCCAACGGGATGGCCGCGCTGTTCGACACGGTCAACGCCGAATGGGGGATGACCCATCTCAGCGAGGCGCTGATGGAGCTCGTCTTCATGAAGCGTTCCGACCCGGGCGACGATGTGACCTCCCGGATGGTGCACCATCCCGCGAAACTCGACGACGAGGAGCTGCTGTCCAATCTGATCAGCTTCTACGGCGCCGGGGTGGAACCGCAGCAGAACCTGATCAACAACACACTGCTGCTGATGATGACCGACGAGCGGTTCGGCGGAAGCATGCTCGGCGGTGCGCTGTCCACCCGTGACGCGCTGGACGAGGTGCTGTTCAACGACCCGCCGATGGCCAACTTCTGCACCACCTATCCGCGGCAGCCGATTCTCGTCGAGAACACCTGGCTGCCCGCCCACCAACCGGTGGTGATCAGTCTTTCGGCATGCAACAACGATCCGGCCATCCGGGGCGCCGACCACACGGGCAACCGCTCGCATCTGGCCTGGAGTATCGGACCGCACGCGTGCCCCGCGCAGTCGCCGGCGTTCGTGGTCGTCCAGGGAGCGATCGACCTGCTGCTCGACGCGCTGCCCGAACTGGAACTCGGGATAGCGCCCGAAGAGCTCGTCTGGCGTCCCGGCCCGTTCCACCGGGCACTGGCCGCACTGCCGGTCGTCTTTCCCCCTTCTCCGCCGTTGCCTCTCGTATAAGGAGTCAGTCGTTGGAACGCCAACCCATCGTTCTGGACATGGCCGGTGCCGATACCCAGGGGGAAGCGGCGAGGTTGCGCGCCCAGGGTCCCGCGGCGCCGATCGAGCTGCCGGGCGGCGTGCCCGCGTGGTCGGTCACCGACGCGACGGTCCTCAAGAGCCTGCTGGCCGATCCGCGGGTGTCCAAGGATCCGCGCCAGCACTGGACGGCGTTCGTGAACGGTGAGATCACCGAGGACTGGCCGCTGCTGCCGTGGATCGCGGTGGAGAACATGTTCACCACCTACGGCGCCGACCATCGCCGGTTGCGCCGGCTGGTGTCCCCGGCCTTCACCCACCGGCGGACCGCGGCGCTGCGGCCGCGGGTGGAAGCACTCGTCGCCGATCTGCTCGACCGGCTGGCCGCTGTACCCGCGGGCCAGGTCGTCGACCTGCGCGAGGGCTACGCCTACCCGGTGCCGATCCAGGTGATCACCGAACTGCTGGGGGTCCCGGAAACCCTCGGTGCGGGGCTGCGGGTGTGCGTGGACCGCTACTTCGACACCACCATCGATCAGGCGGGCGCGCAGGCCAACTTCGTCGAGATGTACGGTCTGGTGACCGAACTGGTCGCCTATCGGCGCGACAATCCCGGAGACGACATCACCAGCGTGATGATCAGCAGTCGCGACGAGGACGGTTCGCAGCTCACCGAGAAGCAGATCGTCGAAACCCTGATGCTGGTCATCAATGCCGGCCACGAGACGACGGTCAACCTGCTCGACCAGGCCATCGTCGCGCTGCTCACCCATCCCGAACAGCGCGCGGCCGCTCTGGCGGGTGCGGTGAGCTGGTCGGAGGTGGTGGAGGAGACCCTGCGCTACCAGGCCCCGGTGGCGCATCTGCCGCTGCGGTACGCCGTGGAGGACATCGAGATCGAGGGTTTGCGAATCGGCAAGGGGGAAGCCATCCTGGCCTCCTACGTCGCGGCCGGTCGTGACCCGAAGATCCACGGCGACACCGCCGACGTCTTCGATATCACCCGGGCGGTCAAGGATCATCTGTCCTTCGGTCACGGGGCGCACCATTGCATCGGTGCGCCGCTGGCCCGGATGGAGGGCGAGCTGGCGTTGCCCGCTCTCTTCCGGCGGTTCCCGGACATCCGGCTGGCCGTCGAGGTGAGTGAATTGAAGCCGGTGGTGAGCTTTGTTTCCAACGGTCACCAGGAATTGCCTGTGTACCTGGGCTGAAGCCGGTAGCGTAAAAGGTTCTGGTTACTACAACTTCATGCTGATGGCTCGTCGCGGACGTCGCTGAGCGAGATGTATGGGTCGGCGGATAGGTCTGCGAAAACGCACTATTCGCCGATTCATACGAACCTCGGAGTGTGATGTCTTGACCACAGCACAACATGATCAGTACCGCGTCTCCGATCCGCGCCTGGTGATCCACGGCTCCCCGGTCGATCCCATCGGCCCCTACGTTCCGCTGTATTCGGAGGAGTTCGCCGCCGACCCGCACCGGATCTACCGGGAGATGCGGCAGCGTTTCGGTTCGCTGGCTCCGGTGGAGCTGGCCCCGGGCGTCCCGGCCACGCTGGTGATCGGGTACCACACCGCCCTGCGAATCCTCAATGACCCGGAGCACTTTCCGGCCGACCCGCGGATGTGGCAGCGCGGGGTACCCGAGGACTGCCCGGTACTGCCCATGATGGAGTACCGGCCCAATCCCCTGCGTACCGTCGGCCAGGAGCGGATCCGCTACCGGTCGGCCGCGGTCTCGGCCATCGGTGAGATCGATATGCACGAGTTGCGCACCACTATCGAGGAGATCGCGGTCACGCTGATCAACTCGTTCTGTGCCGACGGCTACTGCGATGTGGTCGGGCAGTATGCCTCCCCGCTGATCTTCGCCACCCTCAATGCCATGCTCGGCTGTCCGCCCGAACTCGGGCACCGCGCGGCCCGCGGCCTGGCGGCCATGTTCGATACGGTGGACGCGGCCGAGGGCAATGTCACCCAGGCCGACGCGCTACTGGAACTGGCCCGGCTCAAACGGGTGCAGCCCGGTGACGACATCACCACCCGGCTGGTCCGGCATCCGGTGCAGTTGAGCGACGAGGAGACCCGGCAGCAGCTGGCATTGCTCTACGGTGCGGGCACCGAACCGCCGCAGAACCTGATCGCGAACACGCTACTGCTGATGCTGACCGATGAGCGGTTCGCGGCCAATCTGCTGGACGGCAGCCTCTCCACCCGGGACGCCCTGGACGAGGTCCTGTTCAACGATCCGCCGCTGTCCAACTACTGCATCAGTTATCCACGGCAGCCGATGCTGATCGACGGGATCTGGCTGCCGGCACACCAGCCGGTGATGATCAGTATGACCGCCTGCAACAACGATCCCGCCATCAAAGCCGATGGGCTGACCGTCAACAGGTCGCATCTGGCCTTCAGCGCGGGCCAGCACAGTTGCCCGGCCCGTTCGGTGGCGCTGCTGATCGTCCAGGACGCACTCGACCAGTTGCTGGACGCGGTGCCGGAGATGGAACTGGCGGTACCGCGGGCGGACCTGCGATGGCGCCCGGGTCCGTTCCATCGCGCACTGGTCTCGCTGCCGGTCACCTTCCCGGAATCGCCGCCGATCCGGATGAACGGTCGCTGAACAGCGGGACGCCTCGACGCCGCGCGCCGCGGTTACTCGGCCGACCCTCTATGTGTAGCGGCATCCGTGGCGCTGCGAAACCCGGTCGGCCACGTTAGGTTCCAGGTAGAGTCGCGAACTCAGCCCGGCGGCCGGATCTCCGGTCGCGAGACCCATCGCGCAGGAACCAAGACGTTTGAATATCGAGAGCACACCCCTATCGCATACGGGACCACGGGATTTCGACGGCCCGCGCATTCCGCTCTATTCGGATGAGTACGCCGCCGATCCGCACCGGGTGTACCGGGACATGCGGCAACGCTTCGGCTCGCTGGCTCCGGTGGAGCTGGCCCCGGGCGTCCCGGCCACCCTGGTGATCGGCTACCACGCCGCCCTGCGAATCCTGCACGATCCGGAGCATTTTCCCGCCGATCCGCGGGTATGGGAACAGAGCGTGCCCGCCGACTGCCCGGTCCGCCCGATGATGGAGTGGCGCCCCAATCCGATCCGCAGTGCCGGCAGTGAGCACACGCGGTATCGCTCGGCGGCCGCGGCAGCGCTCGGGAAGATCGATCTGCACCGCCTGCACGCCACCGTGGAACAGGTCGCGATCCCGCTGATCAACTCGTTCTGCGAGGTCGGTCACTGCGATGTGGTCAGCCAGTACGCCCTGCCGCTGGCTTTCGCCACCCTCAACGCCACGCTCGGTTGTCCGCCCGATATCAGCCAGCGCGCGGCCACCGGGATGGCGGCGCTGTTCGATACCGTCGATGCCGACCGCGGCAACCGGATGCTGTCCGAGGCGCTGCTGGAACTGACCCGGCTCAAACGCGCCGAACCCGGCGACGATGTCACCAGCCGGCTGGTCGAACACCCGGTGCGACTGGACGACGAAGAGATGATGCACCAGTTGGTGACGCTGTACGGGGCGGCGATCGAGCCGCCGCAGAATCTCATCGCGAACACCCTGCTGCTCATGCTGACCGATGAGCGATTCGCGGCGAATGTACTGGACGGAAGCCTGTCGACCCGGGACGCGCTGGACGAGGTGCTGTTCAACGACCCACCGATCGCCAACTACTGCTTCAGTTATCCGCGGCAGCCGGTCCTGATCGACACTGTGTGGTTGCCCGCACATCAGCCGGTGGTGATCAGTATGGCGGCCTGTAACAACGATCCGGCGATCCGCACGGGCAGTGTGCTCGACAACCGTTCCCATCTGGCCTTCGGGATGGGCCCGCATGCGTGTCCGGCGCGGCCGGTGGCGGTGCTGATCGTGCAGGAGGCGATCGATCAGTTGCTCGATGCGCTCCCCGAACTGGAGCTGGCGGTGCCCGCCGTCGATTTGCAGTGGCGGCCGGGTCCGTTCCACCGGGCACTGTCCGCGCTACCGGTCACCTTTCCGAAGAGCCCACCGATCCGCGTGGCCGGTATTCACTGATTCGGCAGTTCAGTCAGGAGTTTCCGATGCAGAACCCCGCCGCCCCACTCGTCCTGGATCCAGGTGGCTCGGATATCCAGGGCGAGAACGCCCGCATCCGCGCACAGGGCCCGGTCTCGCCAGTGGTACTCCCGGGTGGTGTGCGCGCCTGGTCGGTGACCGACGCGGCTCTGCTCGAGGAGATCCTGGCCGGACCACAGGTTTCCAAGGACGCCCGGCAACACTGGCCGGCCTTCCAGAACGGCGAGATCTCCGCCGAGTGGCCGCTGCTGCCCTGGGTGGCGGTGACCAGTATGTTCACCGCCTACGGTGCAGAACACCGGCGGCTGCGCAAGATCGTGGCCCCGGCGTTCACCCATCGGCGGACCATGGCATTGCAGCCCCGGATCGAGGCGATCACCGCGGAGCTGCTCGAAGCGCTGGCCGCCACCCCGGCGGGGGAGATCGTGGATCTGCGGGAAAGCTTTGCCTACCCGCTCCCGATCCGCGTCATCAGCGAGCTGATGGGGGTGCCGGAGGAGCTGAACCCGCAACTGCGCAAGGGCGTGGACGGGTTCTTCGACACGACCCTCTCCGCGGCCCAGGCCCAGGCCAACCACGCGGAGATGGCGGCGTTGCTCTTCGGACTCGTGGCCTACCGCCGGGAGAATCCGGGCGAGGACATGACGACTCTGCTCGTCGCCGCCTGCGACGACGCCGAGACCCCGTTCACCGAACAGGAATTGGTGGACACGCTGCTCCTGGTGATCAGTGCCGGCCACGAGACCACCGTCAACCTGCTAGATCAGGCGACGTATCTGCTGCTGACCCGGCCCCAGCACCGGGCCGACCTCGCCGCCGACCGGATCTCGTGGACCGACGTGGTCGAGGAGGCGCTGCGGTTCGAGGCGCCGGTGGCGCACGTCCCGCTGCGGTACGCGGTCGAGGATTTCGTGCTCGGCGATGTCGAGATCACCAAGGGCGACGCGATCCTCGCCGGGTACGCCGGTGCGAGCCGGGACCCGAAGATCCACGGTGCTACCGCCGACGAGTTCGATCCCACGCGCGCGGTGAAGGACCATCTGGCGTTCGGATACGGCGCGCACCACTGCCTCGGCGCACCGCTGGCCCGGCTGGAGGCGGGGGTGGCGCTACCCGCGATCTTCGGCCGGTTCCCGGATATGGAACTCGCGGTGGCGCCCGAGCAGCTCGGTGTGGTGCCCAGTTTCATCTCCAACGGCCACCACCGGCTGCCGGTGCATCTGAACGGGAAGTGAGTCGAGCGCCGGTCCGGTCCGCATGGACCGGGGGCGCGGGCGGTTCGGCGAAGGCAGGCTCGGGCCGCGACGAGCTCCGGCGGAGTCGTGAGGACTTCTCTCGGCGGTGTCGCCGAGGGGTGGTACCCATGGACCGGCCAGTGGCGGCGGAGGCGGCGTGTTCCGGCGGCGTCCGGGTCCGTCGCCGGAGCGAACCGGTCACATGGCGCGATGCAGTTCCAGGAAGTCGCCGACGGTGCGCCGCGGTGTCGGCGGTTGCGCCGCCGAGGTGGGCGCGGTGCCCACCCGGACCACGACCTGCGGGACCGTGGGTTCGGGCAGCAGAGTCGCGATGGCGCGGCGGCTCACCGGGACCTCGGTGATATGGGTCAGCGGGCAGGTCGCCAGTCCGGCGACCGTGCAGTCCAGCAGTACCGCGGACAGGGCTTCCCCGGCGCGCAACCACTCCAGGGGGCCGTCGGTCGCCGAACCGATCACCAGCAGCCGCGAGGCGTCGGTCAGCTCACCGCGTCGCAGCGAGGGCGGCGCGGTGGGGAAGGCCCGGCCCACCCCGACCTGCGCCGCTTCCGCCGCCGAGACCAGCGCGGAGATCGGCACCCCGTCGGCGGGGGAGTCGTTACCCGCCCACCAGTGCAGTTCGTTCAGATACTGCGGATCGTATTCGCGCAGCGCCGCCGACCGAGCCGACGCGGCGGCCAAGCGGATCCGGGCGGAATCGCCCAGAATGTCGAGCCGGGCCCGGCGGGCACCGGCCGCCGTGTGCAGGCCGGGCTCGACCCGGTCCCAGTCGCGGGGCGGCAGCATCGGCAGCCGGTCGGTGTAGCGCTGCTCGATGGCCGTGGCGCGGGCCCGGACGGTATCGGAGACCTCGGTGGCCGGCGCGAAGTCGAGGGTCGCGAGATGGTCGGGCGCGGTATCCGGAAGCCGGATCACCTCGGTGTCCCAGCCCGCTGCCGCGAACGCGGTCCGGGTGTGGTCGAGGATGGCCCCGCAGCTGATGGTGAGCTGTCTGCCCTGCGGGTCGGCCGAGAACAGTTGCCGGCTGGTGTCACGGTGCAGGTGCAGCCGGTGACCGTCGAATACCCAGCGCCACGGTTGCGTATTGTGCACCGACGGCGCCCGCCGGGCGAGGGACAGCGCCGCCTGCACTGTCGGATGATCGGGCACCCGGGCCGTACCGATGGCGTCCATCTTCCGAGTCTGCGCCTCGCGGGCGCGCCGGACCAGCCCAGGGCGCCGATCCGGGCCGAATCGTGGCACTCAGGGCATGGGGCCGATACCGGTGATCAAGGTCCGGTCACCGATTCGCATCGTCGTGACCAGTTGCGGGTTGTATCCCAGCGGCGCCGATCCGGGCCGGTACTCGGTGACGGTCACGGTGTACTGGCCGACGAACGCGCCGGGCGCGATCCGGACACAGTAGGTGGTTCCCTCCGGGATGGTGTCGATACCGCGCTGGATATCGGCGGCCGGTGGGACGGCGGCGTCGCCCGCGACCAGTGCGCGGGCCTGCTCCCCGGACCGGGCGACGTAGTAGGCGTGCTGGAACCCGAAGATGGCCGAGGGGCCCGAATCGGTGCCGCCCGGTTCGTTGCCCTGCACGGTGTTGCCGACCCGTTCGGCCACGCAGTGCGGGTCGGTGCCGGGCGCGGCGGGCACCGTGGCGCTGGGCGCCGCCGCGGCGGGGGAGCGCGGCTCATCACCACCGACGACCGCGAATTGCACGTACGCGGCCGCGCCCAGGGCCGCGACTCCCGCGACGCCCAGCAACACCGGGAGCGCGCGGCCGCGGCCGGAGCCGGGGGCCGCGGCACGGACGGGCGCCGGGGCGGTGTGGTCGGGTGGGGTCAGCCGTCGGCGCAGGCGTTCCCGTGCGGTCGCCGGGGAGGTGTCCGCGGCGGATTCCACCGGCTCGGTCTCGACCGCGCTGGTGAGATCCGCCGCCGAGGCCGCCCCGGCCGGTGTT
>NZ_BAGJ01000105.1 GCF_000308775.1 Nocardia testacea NBRC 100365 | reverse complement strand
GGGGCGCCGCCCCGGGCGGGGGCCGGCCCGGCCGCGCGAAGGATGCCGGGCGGACTCCGGCGGATCCGGCGCGCACCGTGGCGCTGGAGACCTTGCGCGCCGTCCGCGAACGGGACGCCTACGCGAACCTGGTACTGCCCGGCCTGCTGCGCGAGTACCGGGTGGAGGGGCGTGACGCGGCCCTGGCCACCGAACTCGGGTACGGAGCGTGCCGGGCCCTGGGCGTACTCGACGCGGTGATCGCCGACTGCGCCGGACGTGCGATCGACGAGATCGACGGCTCGCTGCTGGACGTCCTGCGCCTCGGCGCCTACCAGTTGCTGCGTACCCGGATCGAACCCCACGCCGCGGTGCATACCGCGGTCGAACTCGCCCGGGCCGAATCCGGCACGGGGCGTTCCGGTTTCGTCAACGCGGTGCTGCGCCGGATCGCCGAGCGCAGTGCGCAGGAGTGGATCGATCGGCTCGCTCCCGACGATCCGATCGGCCGGATGGCCTTCGAATACGCCCATCCGGTGTGGATCGCGCAGGCGTTCGCCGACGCGCTGGGTGCGGACGCCGGGGAACTACCGGATCTGCTCGCCGCCGACGATGCCCGGCCGCTGGTCCATCTGGTGGCGCGTCCCGGCGATATCACCGCCGAGGAGCTCGCGTTGGTCACCGGTGGCGAGGAGGGCCGATGGTCGCCGTACGCGGTGTATCTGGACGGCGGTGATCCGGGCGCGCTGGAACCGGTCCGGGAGGGCATGGCCGCGGTTCAGGACGAGGGCAGTCAGCTGGTGGCGCTGGCGCTCACCCGGGCGCCCCTGCACGGCACCGACGGCGGCCGCTGGCTGGACCTGTGCGCGGGTCCGGGCGGGAAGACCGCGTTGCTCGCAGCACTGGCCGATATCGACGGTTTCCGGGTCGACGCGGTGGAGCCGGCCCGGCACCGGGCCGAACTGGTCCGCACCGCGACGCGCGGGCTGCCCGTGCAGGTCCATATCACCGACGGCCGGGACAGCGGTCTGGCTGCCGGCTACGACCGCATCCTGGTGGATGCCCCCTGTACCGGTCTGGGCGCGCTGCGGCGCCGTCCGGAGGCGCGGTGGCGGCGCACCCCCGGCGATATCGCCGAGCTGGTCGCCCTGCAGCGGGAACTGCTGACCGCGGCCTGGGAGCTGGTGCGCCCCGGTGGCGTGGTGGTGTATTCCACCTGCTCGCCGCATCTACCGGAAACCGTTGCCGTAGTCGCGGATACGGTGCGCCGCACCGGCGCCGAACAGCTCGATGCCCGGCCGTTGCTCCCCGGCGTCACGGGGCTCGGCCCGGGCCCGGCGGTCCAGCTGTGGCCGCACCGGCACGGGACAGACGCCATGTTCGTGGCCGCCCTGCGTAAGCCGGAATAGCCGCCGGGGCGCGGAGAGGCGGATTTCCGGGCCTGCCGGGTCCGCGCCCGGCAGACTGTCGCCATGGGTATCACCTGGGCGCATGTGGTACGGATGGCCACCGAATTGCCGGAGGTCGCCGAATCGACCTCCTACCGCACCCCGGCCCTGAAAGTGGCGGGCAAGAGTTTCGCGCGGTTGCGCACCGAAGCCGAGGGTGGGCTGGCGCTGCGCTGCGAGATGGTGGAGAAGGAGGCATTGCTGGCCTCCGGTGACCCCGCCTTCTACACCACCCCGCACTACGACGGCTATCCCTATATCCTCATCGACCTCCACCGCGTCGATTCCGAGCAGCTGCGCGAACTGCTGGACGCAGCATGGTGGCTGGTCGCGCCCGCGCGGTTGCGGCGCGCCCGCGAGGGCGAGGGGTGACCGTACTCCTCGCTTCCGCCGCGCCGCGCCCCCGCCACGGGCCGGCCCGGGTGGCCTATACGGGGTGGACCTTCACCCAGGTGCTGTTGACCGCGGCATTACCGGAGATGCGGTCCACCTGTTCGGGATCGTGCAGCAGGTTCACATTCGCGCCCGGTACCGCGGCCGCGATGGTCCAGCCGACACCCGGCTCGCCGTGACCCCAGCCGTGCGGGATGGCGACCGTACCGGGCCGGATCTCGTCGCTGATCTCCACCGGCACCACGATGGAGCCGATGGGTGAACTCACCGTGACCTTGCCACCGTCGGCCAGTCCGCGCGCGGTCGCGTCCTGCGGATGCATGAGCGCGGTGCAGCGGTCGCGGCCTTTCACCATCGACGGCACATTGTGCAGCCAGGAATTGTTGCTGCGTAGATGACGCCGGCCGATGAGGCGCAGATCGAAACCGAGGTCGCGGTCCGCGCCGCCCGCGCGCGCCTCGTCGAGGAGCCGCCGTGCCTCGGTGACGAACTGCGGCGGCGCCAGCTGTACTCGGCGGTCGGCGGTGGCGATGAGCGAATGCAGCCGCGGCCGCAGCGGGCCCAGGTCGATACCGCCGCGAGCTGCGCGTACCTTCCGCACGGTCACCCCCTTCCGGCCCCGGCGCAGTACGCCGTGCGGGCCGACGGCGATACCGAGTGCCGCGGCCCGCAGCGGACTGAATCGGGCGAAGGCCGCGTTGAGGGCACGGCCGGTGAGCGAGCGCAGCGGAAGCGGCAGGATCTCGGTGGTCAACCGCGCCATGATCTCCCAGTCCTCGAGCCCCTCCTGTTCGGGGGTCACCGCCCGCGCGTTGAAACGAATGTTGTTGTGCACGCTGAACATGGTGAGCAGGATGTCGAGATCCTCGCGTTCCAGCGGCGACAGCGGCGGCAGGATGATGTCGGCGTGCCGGGTGGTCTCGGTGATGTACATGTCCACGGCCACATAGAAATCCAGCGAACCGAGTGCTTTGTCCAGCTGCCCGCGCTGCGGGGTGGACAGGACCGGGTTGCCCGCGTAGGTGATCATGGCGCGGATGCGGTCCGGGCCGTCGTCGAGGATCTCCGAGGCCAGCGCGGCCACCGGCAGTTCGAACCGGAACGATTTGTACTTACCGGAGCGGTCGGTCCACGCGCCGTAGGACGGCGACACCCGGCGGGCCAGCGGCAGCAGATCCACCGCCGGGGTGGCATACATCTGCCCGCCCGGACTGTCGAGGTTGCCGGTGATCGCGTTGATGGTGTTGACCAGCCAGTGGGTGACGGTGCCGGTCAGTGTCTGGCACACCCCGATACGCGCGTACACCACGGCCGATTTCGCGGCCGCGTGCTCGCGGGCCAGGCGCCGGATCGTCTCGGCGTCCACACCGGCGTATGGCGCGGCGTCCTCGGGCGTGAAACCGGCGACCAGCTCGCGCAGTTCGTCCAGGCCGGTGCACTGGGTACCCACGGCGGTCCGGTCGCACAGGTCCTCGGTGATCAGCACGTGCAGGATGGCCAGCAACAGGTACGGGTCGCCGCCGGGCAGGACCGAGACGTGTTCGTCGGCCAGGCGGGCGGTCTCGGTACGCCGTGGATCGATCACCACGACCTTGCCGCCGCGGGCGCGCACGTCCTTGATGCGGTTGCGGGCGCCCGGCATGGTGGTCACCGATCCGTTCGATACCGCGGGATTGGCGCCGATGATGACCATGCGGTCGGTGCGATCGATATCGGCGATGGGCATGAGGAAATTCGACCCGTACATCTGCCAGGCCACGAATTCCTGGGGGAACTGGTCGATCGAGGAGGCCGTGTAGAAATTACGGGTCATCAGCGCCATGCGCAGTGCGAACGCGTACATGATCGCGGAATTGTGGGCGGCCGGATTGCCCAGGTACATACCCACCGAATGCGGTCCGTGCTCCCGGCGTACCCGGCGCAGCCGGCTGCCGATCTCGCGGAAGGCCTCGTCCCAGCCGATGGGCTCGAACGCGTCGCCGACCCGGCGTACGGGGGTGCGCAGCCGGTCGGGATCCTCGTGCAGGCCCGCCATGGCGGTGGCCTTGGGGCAGATGTAGCCCTTGGACAGCACATCGTCGGGATTGCCCTCGACCTTGGTCACTTTCGTGTCCTCGACGGTCACCAGGATGCCGCAGTGCGCTTCACACAGAGTGCATTGCCGGGCGATGGTTTCAGCGGTCATCACTCACATCACCTTCCGCCGCGTCGTCGTCGACGCGCGACCCGCAGGAGCGCCGGATTACGGGCTGATCCGGCTGATCGGTTGCTGGGGGAGCAGGCGGGCTCTCGGAAATGGTCGTTTGAGATAAATACCCACTCATACTCTCAATGAGAGGGTAGACCGAACGACGAAGCGGGCACAACAGGTGCGCGGCGGTTACTCCCGGGACGACTGTTCGCGCAACCGGGCCAGCGTCTTGGCGAGAATGCGCGATACGTGCATCTGCGAAATACCCATCTGATGCGCGATCTGTGTCTGGGTCATCGACTCGAAGAACCGCATGGTGAGAATGCGCCGCTCGCGCTCGGGCAACCCGGCCAGCAGCGGGCGGATCGCGACGTACTCCTCGACCCGGTCGAACTGGGCTTCCTCTTCGCCGAGGGTGTCCAGCAGCGAGGCGTCCGTATCGCGGCCGACCGACGCCGCGTCGATGGAGGTCGGCTGGTAGGCGTTACCGGCGATAACGGCCTGGGTCACCTCGTCCGGATCGACATCGAGCTCGGCGGCGATCTCCTTGGCGGTCGGCGAACGGCCCAGCGACTGCGACAGCGAATCCACCGCGGCACCGATCCGCAGATGGGTCTCCTTGACCCGGCGCGGCACCCGCATCGCCCACGTGTTGTCCCGGAAGTACCGGCGTACCTCGCCCATGATGGTGGGCACCGCGAACGACAGGAAATTCGAACCGCGCGAGATATCGAAACGATCCACCGCGTGCACCAGCCCGACCCGGGCCACCTGGGTCAGATCGTCGAACGGTTCGCCGCGGCCACTGAACTTACGGGCGATGTGATCGGCCAGCGGGATGCAGCGTGCGATCAACTCGTTGCGCAGGGCCGCCTGCTCCGCCGAATCCGGTTCGGCACCGGAGAGCCGGACGAACAGATCCGCGACATCGTCGTATCCGCCCGCCGAGGACGAGTTCTCCAATTCGGCACGGGTTTCGGTCTCGGCCTCGGCGTCGGCCTCGGTGGTATCGGCCTCGCCCGCCGATTCCGAATCGTGCTCGTCCTCGGGAGATTCGAGCGGCTTGTCCTGCTCGCTCACTAGGCCTTCCCCCGGACCCGACGGAACTCGACCGCTGTCGGATATCCGGAAGCCTGCTGATCGAAGGGGTCCTGCCGGGCGTCCACCGAATCGGTCAGCGTACGCAGGACGTGCCACCCGAAACTGCGTGCGTCGGGCAGGCCCTCCTGTGCCGCCACGCCGGCGACCTGCACCCGTAATTCGGTGTCGCCGATGCTGAACACACACCGCAGGCTCGTCTCGGGTGCCGCCAGGCCGATCAGCGTGGAGCAGGCCTCGTCCACCGCCAGCCGGATGTCGGCGACCTCGTCCAGCGTGAAATCACTGAGCAGGACCAGAGTCTCGGCGAGACCGCGCACGATCGGCAACTGTGTCACCGATGCCGCCACCCGAATCTCCACCGGGGCACCGTGGAGCCCTTGTTCCGCCGAAGTATTGATCACGCAGCCGAGTGTATGGGCGCTTCGTCACAAAGAGGGGAGCGGGGCACGCCCGCGGGCGGAATCCGGCCGGGAAACGTGGTCGCCGGTGCCGCATGTCTGTTCCGGACGGCCCGGGACACGCCGTGCCGGAGGCGCCACCGGCGAACACGGCCCCCGGGCCCGCGCCGCCGTGGGCGCCGCCATACACTCCCGCTGTGACTGCGTCCGAGCCCACGTTCACCCGTCCTCCGGTCCCGATGATCGCCCCGTCGATCCTGTCCGCCGATTTCGCCCGGCTGGCCGACGAGGCCGACGCGGTATCGACCGCCGACTGGCTGCACGTCGATGTGATGGATGCGCATTTCGTCCCGAATCTGACCCTGGGGCTGCCGGTGGTGCAGAGCCTGCTGAAGGCCACCGATATTCCGCTGGACTGCCATCTCATGATCGAGGATCCGGGCCGGTGGGCGCCGCCGTACGCGGAGGCGGGCGCCTACAACGTGACCTTCCACGCCGAGGCGACCGAGGATCCGGTGGCCGTGGCCCGCGATATCCGGGCCGCCGGCGCCAAGGCGGGGTTGTCGGTCAAGCCGAATACGCCCATCGAGCCGTACCTGGAGATCCTGCGTGACTTCGACACACTGCTGGTGATGAGTGTGGAGCCCGGGTTCGGGGGGCAGTCGTTCATTCCGGAGGTACTGGAGAAGGCCCGGATCGTGCGGCGCCTGGTCGACGCCGGGGAATTGCGCCTGGTGGTGGAGATCGACGGCGGCATCAACGCCGACACCATCGAGCAGGCCGCGGCGGCCGGTATCGACTGCTTCGTGGCCGGCTCGGCGGTGTACAACACCGAAGATCCCGGCGCCACGGTGGAGAAGCTGCGCCGGCAGGCGGAATCGAGCTGGTCCGCGCATCACCTCACCCACTGAGGGGCGTGACCGGATAGTGCGCCGCGGCGTCGGGCTCGCGGGGCCGGCGCCTTCCCGGGGCACGCCGGAACGGCGTCCTGCGGCCGACCGGCCGGGCAGTCGGCTTCCATGAGCTCTGGCCGAGGGGCCCCGCCCGGTCTGCCGAGCTGTGAGCAGCTACGGACGCTTCGAGGTCAGCGGCTCTTGGGGGCGCATTCGCGGGCGGCGTCGATCACCGCGTGCTGCGGTGGCCGGGTCCCCAGCGCATCGGGGCCCGCGACCCACAGTCGGTAGCCGCTGGCCTCGTCGTCGGGTGAGGGCAGCACGATCTGACTACCGGTACCGGCGACGGTGGTGTAGAGGCGGAAGAGTTCGGCGGCCGCGGTCGCGGTGAATTCCTCGTGCCGGGTGGGCCCGGTGAGGAAGGTCCAGCGCCGGGCCCGGGGATGCGCGAAGACCGGTCCGGCGATCCCCGCCGCCCGCAGCCGGGTCAGCACCTGCTCGCCGAGTTCGGTCGGCATGGTGACGGCGCCGTAGGCGGCGCCCACGTGCAGCAGGATGCGCCGGGAGGCCGGATCGACCACCGCGGGCAGCAGATCCTTCTCCCGGTACCGCCGGCAGTGTCGCTCCAGCGCGGATTCGGTGAACGTGGTCATAGCGGTTCGGCTTCCTCGAGTGGTGGCGTGCCTGGCTGGGGCGAGGGCATCCGTCGCGGCGGATGTCGCGGAGATCCGTCGGGGGTGGTCACCGCGCGGATCCGGCGCCCGGACAACACTGTCGTCGGGCCGAGGGACGCTGGATCACCGCGGCGGTGCGGGGTCTACCCGGCCCGGATGGTTGCGGGCGGATCCAGTTGTCGTGATGGCTTGTGGCGCACGGTGTTCCGCGGCGGTGGCCGTCCTCGTACGAATACTGTGCCGGGCCGCACCGCGGGGTGGTCGAGGTGGGTGAGCCGGTCACCTCACAATATTGCGTCAGCCTGTGTGAGCGTGCAAATCGAGAAACATTTCGGGTTTCGATGCGGTCTCGGTAGGGCAAAGCGACCATGGGGGTGACCGGTCCGGACCGGATCGCGGCCCGTCGGAAGTGGTATCGGGGTGTGCCGGTCGAATGTGACCACCGTCTCTGGATCGGAAAATTTCCGGATCGGCTACCGCGGTGCCGCGGTCCGGCGACCTGGGGTTCCCGCAGGGTGGTCCGCGTCATGGCCGGGCCGGAAGGCGGGAACTAGTCTGGTCTTGGACGGCGAACTGGGAATACTCGGTACCACTCCCGCCGTTCCGTATGCGGAACACCGACGCGAACGGGAGAAGGCATGTTCACGGGCATCGTCGAGGAATTGGGCGAAATCGTCGCCCGCGAACAATCGGCCGACGCGGCGCGGCTGACGATCCGCGGGAAGCTGGTCACCTCCGATGCCGGACACGGCGACTCGATCGCGGTCAACGGTGTCTGCCTGACCGTTGTCGACGTCGTCGACGACGCGTTCACCGTCGACGTCATGGGCGAAACGCTGCGCCGGTCGAGTATCGGCGGCCTGGAACCGGGTTCGCGGGTCAATCTGGAGCGCGCGGCCGCGGTGAACAGCCGGCTCGGCGGTCATATCGTCCAGGGCCACGTGGACGGCACCGGCACCATCCTGGCCCGGACCCCGGAGGACAACTGGGAAGTGGTGCGGATCTCCCTGCCCGACGCGATCGCCAAGTACGTGGTGGAGAAGGGCTCCATCACCGTGAACGGCATCTCGCTCACCGTCTCCGGACTGGGCCGGGCCGAGACGCCGGCCGCCGACGGCAACCGGGACTGGTTCGAGGTCTCGCTGATCCCGACCACGCTGAGTCTCACCGATCTGGGCACATCCACCCCCGGGACCGTCGTGAATCTCGAGGTCGATGTGATCGCCAAATACGTCGAACGCCTCCATCGGCGCGGCTGATGATCGCGGCCGCGCCCGGACCGGCCGAACAGACCCAGTAGTGTGATCGGGACCTATCGAGATGGAGCATTACAGACGTGACCAGGTTCGACAGCATCGAGCGCGCGGTCGCCGATATCGCGGCCGGTAAACCGGTCGTCGTGGTCGACGACGAGGACCGGGAGAACGAGGGCGACCTCATCTTCGCCGCGGAAAAGGCCACCCCGGAACTCGTGGCGTTCATGATCCGCTACACCTCGGGTTACATCTGTGTACCGCTCACCGGTGACGATTGCGATCGGCTGGGACTGCCGCCGATGTACGCGGTGAACCAGGACAAGCACGGTACCGCGTACACCGTGTCGGTGGATGCCAAAGAGGGCGTGACCACCGGTATCTCCGGCGCCGATCGGGCCACCACCATCCGGCTGCTGGCCGACGGCGATGCCAAACCGAACGATTTCACCCGCCCCGGGCACGTGGTGCCGCTGCGCGCCAAGGATGGGGGCGTGCTGCGCCGGCCCGGGCACACCGAGGCCGCGGTGGACCTGGCGCGGATGGCCGGGCTGCGACCGGCCGGGGTGATCTGCGAGATCGTCAGCCAGAAAGAAGACGGGCACATGGCCCGCACCGACGAGCTGCGGGTGTTCGCCGACGAGCACGAACTGGCGCTGATCTCGATCGCCGAGATGATCGCCTGGCGGCGTAAGCACGAGAAGCATGTCGTGCGGGTGGCGCAGGCGCGTATCCCGACCGTGCACGGTGAGTTCACCGCCGTCGGCTACCAGAGCATCTACGACGATGTCGAACATGTCGCGCTGGTCCGCGGGGATGTCGGTGACGGCGAGGACGTCCTGGTCCGCGTGCATTCGGAATGCCTGACCGGCGATGTGTTCGGTTCGCTGCGCTGCGACTGCGGCCCGCAACTGGACGCGGCCCTGGAGATGGTGGCCGCCGAGGGGCGCGGCGTGGTCCTCTACATGCGCGGACACGAAGGGCGCGGTATCGGGCTCATGCACAAACTGCAGGCCTATCAGCTGCAGGATTCGGGCCACGATACGGTCGATGCCAATATCGAGCTCGGCCTGCCCGCCGATGCCCGCGACTACGGGACCGGCGCGCAGATCCTGGTCGACCTGGGGCTGCGGTCGATGCGGCTGCTCACCAACAACCCGGCCAAACGGGTCGGGCTCGACGGTTACGGATTGCGGATCACCGAACGGGTGCCCATGCCGGTCCGGGCCAATGCCGAGAACCTGCGCTACCTGCGCACCAAACGCGACCGAATGGGCCACGACCTGGTGGGTCTCGACGATCTGGACCTCGGGGAGACAGCGCAGTGACGTCCTGCGGACCGGAAGGCGGAATACGATGAGCGGCACCGGGGTACCGAGCTTCGCGCTCGCCGACGCCAAGGACCTGCGGTTGGCGATCGTGGCCTCCCGCTGGCACACCGAGATCTGCGACACCCTGGTCGCCAACGCCGAACGCGTCGCCGCCGAGGCCGGGGTGCGCCACACCACCGTCGCCCGGTGCGCCGGGGCGATGGAGCTGCCAGTGCTCGCTCAAGAACTGGCCCGCACCCACGACGCCGTCGTCGCGCTCGGCGTCGTGATCCGCGGCGACACCCCGCATTTCGACTATGTCTGCGATTCGGTGACCGCCGGCCTGACCCGGGTCTCGCTGGACGAGAGCACCCCGGTCGCCAACGGTGTGCTCACCACGAACGACGAGGCACAAGCCCTCGACCGGGCCGGCCTGCCGGACTCGGCGGAGAACAAGGGAGAGCAGGCGGCCGCCGCCGCCCTGGACGCCGCCCTCACCCTGCGCGGACTCCGCGCGGCGGGCTGAGCCGTGCCGGTCGTACGGATCTGGCGCCGGGGCGAAGCCTCCGGGGACGGCTCGGGCGCCGATCCCGAGTGGGAACTGGAGGTGCGCCCGCGGAAGTCGCGTCGCACGGCGGTGATCGTCGCGGTGATCCTGGTGGTGGCCTTCGTACTGTTCGGGATCTTCCTGCGCACCGACTACACCGGGGTCAACTTCCGGGTGGTCGATCAGTTCGCGATGGCGTGCATCGGGATCTTCGGCGCGGCGGCCGTGCTGCTGCTCACCCGCCCCCGCGTACGGGCCGGTCGGCGCGGGGTCGTGGTCCGGAATGTGCTCGGGGACAACGAGTTCGAATGGAAGCATGTTCGCGGGGTGTCGTTTCCCGACCGTAAGGCGTGGGCTCGGCTCGAGCTGGTGAACGACGATTACGTCCCCATGCTGGCGGTGCGATCGAACGACGGTGAGCACGCCGCGGCGGCGCTGGACCGGCTCCGCGACCTGGGTATCAAGTACGCCCCGCCCGAATGATCGTGCCCGGTCCCGGCCGGGCCGAGGACAGGGACAAGGTCCGGGACGCTGCGGATGCGGTGGGGCCCGGGGCCGGCTAATCGACACGGACGATCGGCGGCGGCTGGTAGCTGCCGTCGAACACCGGATCGCGCGGTTCGTAGATGCGCAGCATCGGCCGGAACGGGCCCGGCGGCGTGGGGAGCCAGTTGGCGCGTTGCCGCGGATCGGCGGGTTCGTCGTGCTGTAGCAGCACGGTGAGCGAACCGTCCACCGTATGCAAACCGGGTGTCCGGTCGCCCAGCGAGTAGCGTCCGATCGGGTTCGCGACGAGGAAGAAATCCGGGGTGTCGTACATGGTCAGCGACCAGAACGCGCCGCACGGCGGGGGCTCGGCGAAACGTACCTCGTAGCGGTGGGAGCCGTGCAGCGGCCGGTCCTCGCAGTCGGTGAAGGTCATCGCATAGGCCGCCTCGTAGCCGTGATTGCCCCAGAGGCCGGCGCGGGCCGCACCCGCACGCCGCAGATAGCGCTCCGGGTCGTCGGGGAGTTTCCAGTGCGGGTCGTCCAGGGCGCCGACGCCGAAGAAATCCAGGTTGTAGTCGAATACGTGGTAGGTCAGACTCCAGCCGTTCTGCCGGGGCGCGCTGCTGTGGGTCGCGGCCGTCTCGAGGAGCTGCTTCCCGGCAGCCAGGCCCTCGCGGAGCGCCGACGCCCGTTCCGGGCCGAGATCGGTGTAGGGCGTCTCGGCGTCCAGCAACCCCAGCGGTTCGAACCGTTGCTGGTAGCGGCGGTCGCGGTCGGCGGGCGGGAAGGCTCGGATGCCGGCTCGGAGCTCTTCGAAGAAGCGCAGGTCCTCCGGGACTCCCGGCGCGGGGGCGGGCAGATCCGGGACGGGCGCGGTGGGCATGAGGTGCAGGGCGTTCTGGAGCGCGCGGACCGCCGGTAGATCCGACTCCCCGTCCACGGCCCATCGGCCGACGATGGTGGCGATCGTGGTCGGGAATTCGACGACGGTGACACCCTCCGGCGGCATACCGTCCCATCCGGGCGCCACCAGCAGATAGGCACCCGGCAGAGTGCCGGTGGCCCGATGGCCGATATAGGCGAAGTTGTTCGTCCAGGCGTCGACGAACTGCATGACGTAGTAGCGCCCCCCGGTCTCCGGTACGTCGAAGCGCACCGGCCCGGCCGCGGTCGAGACGTTCGCGATCGAATACACGGTGTCGTTGTTGATGGAGACGAAGGTGTCCTGCGGCCCGGCCAGCGTGGTGGCATGGCCGAACACATTGAGCGGTGTCGGCGGCAGGCCACCCATCCCTTCCCTGGTGAACCGTGCGACCTGCCGGAGGTCGTAGACGAGCGGGAAGCCGTAGACGAACGCGTCGGCAGCCAGGGTGGTGAGTTCGGCCCGGGACAGCCCGGCAGCATCGATGCTCGGCATGACACCAGGGGACCACCGGAACCCGTCCGGCGTGCTCACCCGGCGCGGGTGAGCCGCCCCGGCCCCGCGTGATCACCGGGTATCGCCGAGGACCTCACCTTCGCGCCGGGGGTCGGCGCCGCCGATCCAGCCGGTGTCGCCGTCACGGCCGAGCACGCTGAGCCCACTGGTCTGCGGGGCCACCGAGACCTGGTGGCCCCGTTCGCGCAGCCGGGTGACCAGGGGATCGTGGGCGCCGTCGTCGCGGGCGTCGATCGCCGGATGCTCACCGCCCACATTCGTGACGGGTGTATTCGCGGCACCGACGGCCGGCGCGGAGACCGCCTGTTGCGGATCCAGCCCCCAATCCAGCATGCCGACAAGAGTTTTCACCACGAACTGGATGATGACCGAGCCGCCGGGGGAGCCGACCACATGGGTGAGCGCCCCCCGCTCGGAGTCCTTGCCCTGCTCGAATACCAGGGTCGGGCTCATGGAACTGCGCGGCCGCTTCCCGGGTTCGATCCGATTGGCGACCGGCAGGCCGGCGGCGCCGAGCGGGTCGGTCGCGAAATCGGTGAGCTGGTTGTTCAGCAGGAATCCGTCCACCATGTGGAAGGAACCGAAGGCCGATTCCACCGTGGTGGTCATGGCCGCGGCATTGCCGTAGGAATCGACCACCGAGATATGACTGGTGCCGTGTTCGGGTGTCTGGGGGCCGATGCCCACGGGCGCGGGCCCGAAATCACCGGGTTGCGCGGTGCCCATGCTCCGGTGTGGATCGATGAGCTCGGCGCGGGTGTCCAAATATTCCGGGTTCACCAGGGTTTCGGGTGAATTACCGGGCAGCGGAACATAATCGGGATCGGCGACGAATTTGTCGCGGTCGGCGTAGGCCAGCCGTTCGGCCTCGGCGATGAGGTGCACGGCCTCGGCCTGCGGGACCCCGCCGTTACGGTCGACGTGCTCCGGCGGCAGAGCGGGAAGGTCGAAGTTCTCCAGGATGCCGAGAGTGGCCGCGACGGTGATACCGCCGGAGGACGGCCCGGGCATTCCGCAGATCTCGTGCGCGCGGTAGCCGGTGCACAGGGGGGTGCGTTTCACCGCCCGGTAGGAGTCGAGGTCCGCTGCTTCCAGCAGGCTCGGGGTGCGCCCGCCCGCCCGGGAGGCGGCCGCGGCGACGATGTCCTGGGCGATCGGCCCGGTGTAGAACCCCTCCGCGCCCTCGGCGGCCACCGTGGTGAGGGTTTTCGACAGGGCCGGGTTGGTCAGCACCGTGCCCGCTGCCTTCGGGGAGCCGTCCGGGTTCAGGAAGTATTCGGCCGCGGCCGGGTCGCGGGCCAGTTCGGCCGCGGAGTCGGCGATCTGCCCGGCCAGCCGCGGACTGATCTCGAAACCCTGGTCCGCCATCGCCACGGCGGGATCGAACAGCTCCCGCCACGGAATGTGGCCGTGCTCGGAATGCGCCAGCTCGAGCATCCGGACCACTCCCGGCACCCCGATGGACCGCCCGCTGGCGCGGGTGTCGGGTTTCGGCTCGGTGCGATCGGTATCGCTGATCCAGCGCAGATAGTTCTCGGTGGCCGCGGACGGGGCGGTCTCCCGGCCGTCGTAGGCGTCCAGCGTCTCGTGTTCCGCGTCGTAGTAGAGCAGGAACGCGCCACCGCCCAGGCCCGACGCCTGCGGTTCGGTGAGTCCCAGCACGGTCTGCGCGGTGATCAGCGCGTCCGCCGCGGTACCACCGGCCCGGAGCACCTCGCAGGCGGCGCGCGTGGCGTGGGAGTTCGCGGTGGAGACGGCGTAGCCGCTGGTGTGGACCGCGGTCATCTCGCTGCGGTAGCCCGACGCGATCTCCGGGTTGGTCGCCAGGTCGCGGGCGGTGGGAGTGGTCGAACCCGCGGCCGGGGCGGCGGTCACCGGGGTGCCGTTCGGTGCCGGGGTACAGGGGCCCGCGGCCCCCGTATCGTCGGAGCATCCGCTGAGCGAGCCTGCCACGAGCAGCGCCGTCACCATCAGCGCGTACCGAATCCGTTGTATCGGGCGCATATTCGAACTCTAGCGGGACGCGGCGACAGTGGCGGCCGAACTCGCCCCGTGTGGGGGAAACGGGCCGCCACCGGCGGTCGGGCGATGCCGGCGGCGCGACAACACGTAGTGGGGCGGCGCCGCGCCGGGTCGCCGGTGCGGTGAGCGGGCCGGGCCGACCGGCGGCCGGATGTGTCCGAGCCCGCTACTACGCTGGATACGTGGCAGATCCCGCGACGTACCGGCCGCAGCCCGGCTCCATTCCACTCGAACCCGGTGTCTACAAGTTCCGGGACTCCTACGGCCGGGTCATCTATGTCGGCAAGGCGAAAAGCCTGCGCAACCGGCTCAACTCGTACTTCGCCGATATCGCCGCCCTGCATCCGCGTACCCGCCAGATGGTCACCACCGCCGCGAGCGTGGAATGGACCGTGGTCTCCACCGAGGTGGAAGCGCTGCAGCTCGAGTACAACTGGATCAAGGAGTTCGATCCGCGGTTCAACGTCCGCTATCGCGACGACAAGTCCTATCCGGTGCTGGCGGTCACCCTGAACGAGGAGTACCCGCGACTGTTCGTCTACCGGGGCGCCCGGAAGAAGGGGGTGCGGTATTTCGGCCCCTACGCCCACGCCTGGGCGATCCGGGAGACCCTCGATCTGCTGCTGCGGGTGTTTCCCGCGCGCACCTGCTCGGCCGGGGTGTTCAAACGGCACAGCCAGATGGGCCGCCCCTGTCTGCTCGGCTATATCGACAAATGTTCGGCCCCGTGTGTGGGCCGCGTCTCCGCCGCCGAGCACCGGCGGATCGTCGACGATTTCTGTGACTTCCTGGCCGGCCGCACCGACCGGATGGTCAAGGACCTGGAACGCCGGATGCAGGCGGCCGCCGAGGACCTCGATTTCGAGACCGCGGCCCGGCTGCGCGACGATGTGCAGGCCCTGCGCCGGGCACTGGAGAAACAGGCCGTCGTGCTGGGCGACGGCACCGACGCCGATGTGATCGCCTTCGCCGGGGACGACCTGGAGGTCGCCGTGCAGATCTTCCATGTCCGCGACGGCCGGGTGCGCGGGCAACGCGGCTGGGTGGTCGACAAATCCGGTGACGCGGCCGACACCCCGGAGCAGGGCGGTGAACTTGCCGCGCTGGTGGAGCAGTTCCTCACCCAGTTCTACGCCGAGCAGACCGCCGTGGCCGAGCAGACGGCGGGCGAGCAGGCCGCGGCCGTGGTACCGCGCGAAGTGCTGGTGCCCGAACTCCCGGCCGACGCCGAGGAGGTCCAGCGCTGGCTGTCGACCCTGCGCGGCGGGTCGGTGCGGTTGCGGGTACCGCAGCGCGGCGACAAGAAAGCCCTCGCCGAGACGGTTGCGCGCAACGCGAAGGAGGCGCTGGCCCAGCACAAACTCCGCCGCGCCGGCGATCTGACCTCCCGCTCGGTGGCCTTGCAGGACATCCAGGACGCCCTCGACCTCGATACCGCGCCGCTGCGTATCGAATGTGTGGACATCAGCCATGTGCAGGGCACCGATGTGGTGGCCTCACTGGTGGTCTTCGAAGACGGCCTGCCCAAGAAGTCCGATTACCGCCACTACGCGATCCGGGAAGCCGCCGGTGAGGGGCGCTCCGACGATGTCGCCAGTATCGCCGAGGTGACCCGGCGCCGGTTCGCCCGGCTACGCCGGGAGCGCGATGCCACCGAACAGGCCGATCTCGCGGGGGTGGCGCAGGTGCCCGAGTTCGGTACGCCCCCGGTGGGCGACGGTGCCGACGCGGAGGCCGACGCGGAGATCGTGACCCGTCCCGGTATCGACCCGAAGACCGGCCGGCCGCGCAAGTTCGCCTATCCGCCCAATCTCTACGTCGTCGACGGCGGCGCGCCGCAGGTGGCGGCCGCGGCGGAGGTGCTCGAGGAGTTCGGCATCACCGATATCGCCGTGGTGGGCCTGGCCAAACGGCTGGAAGAGGTGTGGGTTCCCGGTGAGCCCGATCCGGTGGTGCTGCCGCGTACCAGCGAGGCCCTCTACCTGCTGCAACGAGTGCGCGACGAAGCGCACCGCTTCGCCATCACGTTCCATCGCAGCAAACGGTCGCGGCGGATGACGGCGTCGGCACTGGATACGGTCCGCGGTCTCGGCGAGACCCGGCGGACCGCGTTGGTGACCCATTTCGGTTCGGTCGCGCGGCTCAAAGAGGCCACCGTCGAGGAGATCATCGAGGTGCCCGGTATCGGCCGCGCCACCGCGGAGGCGGTACTGGCGGCCCTGCACGAGCGATAGGCCCGGCGCGGCGGCCGCGGCAACCGCGCGGCGACCGGCGCCGGTCACGTACGTTTGTTCCTGCGCCCCGCGACAGTTTCCGGGGCGACGACCTACAGCTGGGTGACCGAAACGCAATTCCCGAACAAGATCCGGGTGGTACATGACTCGCGTCGAATCGAACAACAGTACGACAGTGGTGCCGGGTACCGATTCCGGCTCGGGCACCCCCGTCGAAGTCGTGATGGTGACCGGCCTGTCCGGTGCGGGGCGGGGCACGGCCGCGCGGGTTCTCGAGGATCTGGGCTGGTACGTCACCGACAATCTGCCGCCGGAACTGATCGGCCGCATGGTCGAACTGGGTTCCTCGGCCGATCCGCCCATCCGGCGGCTGGCGATCGTCATGGATGTGCGCAGCCGATTCTTCACCGGCGACCTGCCGGCCGTCACCGAACAACTGCGCGCCCGTGGCGTCCCCACGCGCATCCTGTTCCTGGAGGCCTCCGACGATGTGCTGATCCGCCGGTTCGGTTTCGCCCGGCGCCGCCATCCGCTGCAGAACGACAGCGCCGAGGGGACCCTGTCGGCCGGTATCGCCGCCGAACGGGTCCGGCTCGCGGGAGTGAAGGCCGCCGCCGATGTGGTCATCGACACCACCGAACTGTCCATCCACCAGTTGCACCGGAAATTGGAAGAGGTCTATGGCGGCGGCACGCCCGCCGCACTGCAGTTGACCGTTCAATCCTTCGGATTCAAGTACGGTGTCCCGCTGGACGCGGACATGGTGCTGGATGTGCGTTTCCTGCCCAACCCGCATTGGGTACCAGAACTTCGGCAGCACAGCGGTCAGGAAACGGTGGTCAGCGACTATGTGCTGTCCCGTCCGGGCGCCGACGACTATCTGCGGACCTGTGATCACCTGATCGAGCTGACCACCCAGGGTTATCGCCAAGAGGGGAAGCGTTACATGACGGTCGCAGTGGGCTGCACCGGCGGGAGACATCGCAGCGTCGCGATCGCCGAGGCCCTCGGCAAGATCACCGGCAGCCGGATCGACGCGGGCGCGGACGGGCCGGTGGACGCGGTACGGGTACTGCACCGGGATCTGGGGCGCGAATGAGTCGCGCGGACACCGGAGCCGCCGACCCGTCCGGCCCAGCGGTCGTCGCGCTCGGCGGTGGCCACGGGCTGTACGCGACACTCACGGCGGTCCGGCGCATCACGCGCCGGATCAGCGCGGTGGTGACGGTCGCCGACGACGGCGGTTCCTCCGGCCGGTTGCGCGCCGAACTCGGGGTGCCACCACCCGGTGATCTGCGCATGGCCCTGGCCGCCCTGGCCGCCGACGCCGACGGTGTGCTCACCCGGACCGTGCAGCACCGATTCGGCGGTACCGGCGCGCTGGCCGGGCATTCGGTGGGCAACCTGCTGCTGGCCGGCCTCACCGAGGTGCTCGGGGACCCGGTGGCCGCCCTCGACCAGGTGGGGGAGTTACTCGGGATCAGCGGGCGGGTGCTGCCCATGTCGAACATCCCGCTGGATATCGAGGCCGATGTCTCCGGGCTGGAAGCCGATCCGCGGGTGAGCCGTTGCATCCGCGGCCAGGTCGCGGTCGCCACGACGCCGGGCAAGGTGCGGCGGGTGCGGCTGCTGCCCGCCGATCCGCCCTCCTGCGCGGAGGCCACCGCGGCCATCGAACGCGCGGACGCGGTGATCCTGGGCCCCGGGTCCTGGTTCACCAGTGTGATACCGCATCTGCTCGTCCCCGGGCTCCGTGACGCACTGGTCCACACCCGGGCGCGTAAAGTGCTGATTCTGAACCTCGCCGCGCAGCCCGGTGAGACCGCGGGGTTCTCCGCCGAACGGCATCTCCATGTATTGTCCCAGCACGCACCGGATTTCGCGGTCGACGAGGTTCTGGTCGACTCCGGGTGCGTACCGGAAGGGCGGGAGCGTGAGCATGTGGCCAGGGCTGCCGGTCAATTACGGGCGCGAGTGGTCTTTTCCGATGTCGCCGACGCGGGAACCGACCGGCACGACCCCGGAAAGCTCGCCGCCGCACTGGATCAACTGATCCACGGGCCTCGGCCACAGTTGCCGGGGCTTCGAGTCGAGGGACGGCACATGGGTCAGGATGTGCGGTCCGGGTTGGGTGGAAAGGAGCACGTCTCGTGGCGATGACAGCCGAAGTGAAAGACGAGCTGAGCCGGCTCGCCGTAACACAGGTGAGTGCGCGCAAAGCCGAACTGTCCGCCCTGCTGCGTTTCGCCGGCGGCCTCCATATCGTCGGCGGGCGGGTGATAGTCGAAGCCGAAGTCGATATGGGCTCCATCGCCCGGCGGCTACGGCGGGAGATCTTCGAACTCTACGGATACGGGTCGGATGTGCATGTGCTCAGTGCCGGTGGCCTGCGCAAATCCTCCCGCTACGTGGTCCGGGTCGCCAAAGAGGGCGAAGCCCTGGCCCGCCAGACCGGCCTGCTCGACGTCCGTGGCCGGCCCGTGCGCGGACTGCCCGCCCAGGTCGTGGGCGGTAGCGTCGCGGACGCGGAAGCCGCGTGGCGCGGCGCCTTCCTGGCGCACGGTTCGCTCACCGAACCCGGTCGTTCCTCGGCTCTCGAGGTGAGCTGCCCCGGCCCCGAAGCCGCGCTGGCCCTGGTCGGCGCCGCCCGGCGGCTCGGAATCTCCGCGAAGGCCCGCGAAGTGCGCGGCACCGATCGGGTCGTGGTCCGCGACGGCGAGGCGATCGGCGCGCTGCTCACCCGCATGGGGGCCCAGGACACCCGGCTCACCTGGGAAGAACGCCGGATGCGCCGGGAGGTCCGTGCCACCGCCAACCGGCTCGCCAACTTCGACGACGCGAACCTGCGCCGCTCGGCCCGCGCGGCGGTCGCGGCGGCGGCCCGGGTGGAACGTGCGCTGGAACTGCTCGGCGAGGATGTGCCGGACCATCTGGCCGCGGCGGGGAAGCTGCGGGTGGAACACCGGCAGGCTTCGCTGGAGGAACTCGGTCAGCTCGCCGACCCGCCGATGACCAAGGACGCGGTGGCGGGGCGGATCAGGCGGTTGCTGTCCATGGCGGACCGGCGGGCCAAGGAGTTGGGGGTGCCGGATACGGAGTCGGCGGTCACCGCGGAGCTGCTCGACGACGCCTGAGGCGCCCGGCCCGGCCGGATGGCCCCGTGATCCGTCCGGCCGGGGTGGCGGCGCCGGGTGTTCGGCGACCTCAGCGCAGCATGCACCAGGTGCGGGGACCGTTGTCCGGAATCTCCACCTCCGCGGTGACCCGGAAGCCGAGATGTTCGTAGAAACGGACATTGGCCTCCGTGGACGTCTCCAGGAAAGCGGGGACGCCGTCGCGTTCCGCCGCGGCCAGGCCCGGTTCGATCACCGCGCGGCCCAGACCTCGCCCCCGGCGGATGGGATCGACGCCGACGGTACCCAGGAACCAGACGGGCCCGGCCGGACGGTGTGGCGCCAGGGCCGCTTCCGCCGCGCTGTGCGCGGCGGCGCGATCGCCGGCCAGTTCGGCGAAGCGTGGCGCGAGCTCGGTGAACACTGATTCGGCATCGGTGGCCGGGGTGGTCCACACCGCGACCGCGTCACCGTCGTCGGCGACCCACACCCTGCCGTGCGGGAGCCCGATCCGGGTGAGGAAGAGCTCCTGGAAGGTGGCCAGGCGGCGCTCGTGGTCGTCGGCGGCGAGGGTGTGCCGCGTCCACGGATAGTCGGCGAAGGCCCGGGCGAGGGTCCTGGTGGCGCGGGGTGTGTCGGCGTCGGTGGCGGGGCGGATGTATGGGATCGCGGGGGCGGGTTCGTTCGGCATCACCACCATCCTCCGGTGCGGTGGGTGGAACCGCCACAGTGCTCCGGCCGGGCGCCCGGATACCCGGTGCTCACGAACACCAGGTGCCTGTCGGGGAGGCGATCGCGAGGCATTAGGGTTGACAGGGCATCGGAACGATCCGCTTGACAGCTGAGGAGCGATAACGTGACTGTCCGGGTAGGTATCAACGGCTTCGGTCGTATCGGGCGTAACTTCTTCCGGGCGGTGGAGGCGCAGAAGGCGCTCGGCACCACCGATATCGAGATCGTGGCGGTCAACGACCTCACCGACAACGCGACCCTCGCCACGCTGCTGAAGTACGACTCGATCCTGGGCCGGTTGCCCCAGGATGTGTCGCTCGACGGTGAGGACACCATCGTCGTGGGCGATCAGCGCATCAAGGCGCTGGCCATCAAGGAGGGCCCGGCGGCGCTGCCGTGGGGCGATCTGGGTGTGGACGTGGTGGTGGAGTCCACCGGTATCTTCACCGACGCCACCAAGGCCAAGGGTCATCTGGCCGCCGGCGCGAAGAAGGTCATCATCTCGGCCCCGGCCAAGGGCGAGGACATCACCATCGTGATGGGCGTCAACGACGACAAGTACGACGGCAGCCAGAACATCATCTCCAATGCCTCCTGCACCACCAACTGCCTGGGCCCGCTGGCCAAGGTGCTGCACGACGAGTTCGGCATCGTCAAGGGCCTGATGACCACCATCCACGCCTACACGCAGGACCAGAACCTGCAGGACGGCCCGCACAAGGATCTGCGTCGTGCCCGCGCCGCCGCGGTGAACATCGTGCCGACCAGCACCGGTGCGGCCAAGGCCATCGGCCTGGTGCTGCCGGACCTGAACGGCAAGCTGGACGGCTACTCCCTGCGGGTGCCGATCCCCACCGGCTCGATCACCGACCTGACGGCCGACCTCGCCAAGAAGGCCGGCGTCGACGAGATCAACGCGGCGTTCAAGGCGGCCGCCGAGGGACCGCTGAAGGGCATCCTGAAGTACAGCGTCGACCCGATCGTGTCCAGCGATATCGTGACCGACCCGCACTCGTCCATCTTCGACGCGCCGCTCACCAAGGTGATCGACGACCAGGTGAAGGTCTACTCCTGGTACGACAACGAGTGGGGCTACTCCAACCGCCTCGCCGACCTCATCGGCCTCGTCGGCAAGTCCCTCTGAGGAACGGCGTGACTGTCAAAACTCTGGAAGATCTCCTCGCCGAGGGCGTCGAGGGGCGCGGGGTGCTGGTGCGCTCCGACCTCAATGTCCCGCTGGACAACGGGCAGATCACCGATCCGGGCCGCATCGTTGCCTCGGTGCCGACCATCCGCGCGCTGGTGGAAGCCGGCGCGAAGGTGATCGTCACCGCGCATCTGGGCCGTCCGAAGGGCGCCCCGGATCCGGCGCTGTCGCTGGCTCCGGTGGCGACCCGGCTCGCTGCCGAACTGGGCCGCAATGTGCAGCTCGCCGGTGATGTGGTGGGTCAGGACGCGCTGGCGCGGTCCGAGGGACTGACCGACGGTGATGTGCTGCTGCTGGAGAACATCCGCTTCGATCCGCGGGAGACGAGCAAGGACGACGCCGAGCGTGCGAAGCTGGCCGCCGCGCTGGTGGAGCTGGTGGGTGACGACGGTGCGTTCGTCTCCGACGGCTTCGGCGTGGTGCACCGCAAGCAGGCCTCGGTATACGACGTGGCGAAACTGCTGCCGCACTACGCGGGCACCCTCGTCGCCGCGGAAGCCGATGTGCTGGCCCGGTTGACCGAATCCACCGATCGCCCGTACGCGGTGGTACTGGGCGGGTCCAAGGTGTCGGACAAGCTGGCGGTGATCGAGGCGTTGGCCCCCAAGGTCGACACCCTGGTCATCGGTGGCGGTATGTGCTTCACCTTCCTTGCCGCCGAAGGGCTCTCCGTCGGTTCCTCGCTGTTGCAGGAGGAGATGATCGAGACCTGTAAGGGTCTGCTGGATCGCTACGCCGATGTCATCCATCTGCCGCGCGATATCGTCGTCGCCGACTCCTTCTCCGCCGACGCGGAGTCGAAGGTCGTACCAGCGCACGAGATCCCGGACGGCTGGCTGGGTCTGGACATCGGTCCGGAATCGGTGCAGCGTTTCGCGGTCCTGCTCACCGAGGCGCGCACCGTGTTCTGGAACGGCCCGATGGGTGTGTTCGAGTTCGACAAGTTCGCCGCCGGAACCCGCGGCGTCGCCGAGGCGATTGCCACGGCCACCGGTAAGGGCGCGTTCACCGTGGTCGGTGGTGGCGATTCCGCCGCGGCCGTGCGGGCGCTCGGTATCCCGGAGGGCGATTTCTCGCATATCTCGACCGGTGGCGGTGCGTCGCTGGAGTACCTGGAAGGTAAAACGCTGCCCGGCATCAGCGTGCTCGAGGAAGCGGAGGGTGCGTAGATGGCCCGGAAGCCGCTGATCGCGGGCAACTGGAAGATGAACCTCAATCACCTCGAGGCCATCGCGCTGGTGCAGAAGATCGCGTTCGCGCTGCCCGACAAGTACTTCGACAAGGTCGATGTCACGGTCATTCCGCCGTTCGTCGATATCCGCAGCGTGCAGACGCTGGTCGAGGGCGACAAACTGCGTATCACCTACGGTGCGCAGGATGTGTCGGTGCACGAATCGGGCGCCTACACCGGCGAGATCAGCGCGGCGATGCTGGCCAAGCTGGGCTGCGCGTTCGCGGTGGTCGGGCATTCCGAGCGCCGCCAGTACCACAACGAGGACGACGCCACGGTGCTGGCGAAGGCCAAGCAGGCGCTGAAGCACGGCATCACGCCGATCGTCTGCATCGGTGAGGGCCTGAACGTGCGGGACGCGGGCACCCACGTCGAGTACAACCTCGAACAGTTGCGGGGTTCGCTGAAGGGCCTGTCGGCCGAGGAGATCGCGAAGGTGGTGATCGCCTACGAACCCGTATGGGCGATCGGCACCGGTAAGGTCGCGACCCCGGCCGACGCGCAGGAGGTCTGCGGTGCGATCCGCGGCGAATTGGCGCAGCTGGCCGGCGAACAGGTCGCCGATACCGTCCGGGTGCTCTATGGCGGTTCGGTGAACGCGAAGAATGTCGGCGAACTGACCAAGCAGACCGATATCGACGGGGCCCTGGTGGGCGGTGCGTCGCTCAAGGGCGACGAATTCGCCACCCTGTCCGCTATCGCGGCGGGCGGTCCGCTGCCCTGACCGACCGATGACCCGATGAGGCCCGCCGGTTTCCACCGGCGGGCCTCGTCGTTCACCTACCGCGGGTCCAGGCCGGACGCGATCACGCGCCCGGTTGCCGGCGGCGTCACGGCGGCACTCGACGCCGCGGCGAAGGGTCGGAGTCGGTGTGACAACGGCATCGGCTACCTGACCGTGCCGCGCCGCCCCCGGGTCGTCGCACGGTGCTGCCGGTGGTGGGGGAACTGCGTCTCGATCATCTGTCCGTGGGTGGGAGCGCATCCATACCGCTGCGCCGTTCCGCGGGCGGGGGAATGGTGGCGGTGAGGGGCGCCTCCTGGTCGGTGCCGACAGGCGGTGCGGCCTCGCGTGGCGCCCGGATGGTGACCACCGCGTCGGTCGGAGAGCTGCCCACCGGCACCTCTACGATGACTCCCGCGGTTCCGTTTTCTTTACTCCACCCTATCCAGTTCTGGGCGATCGTCGCGTGGACGTCGTGGCGTAGGCCTTCACCGTGCAGGACCTCCGCGGCGCCCTGCGCGTGCCCGTACTCAGGGTTTCCGGCGTGGCAGCACAGCATCACCAGCGGTCGGCGTGGTGCTGCTCTGGAAGCTGCCTGGAAATGCTGATTCGCCGCCAGGATATGTCCGAAGAAACGCTCCGGCGCGAGGAGGATCCGCCAGTCCGGGTCGTCGTCGGTGCCGACATTGACCTCTACTTCGAAACCGCGTCGGCCGGCGTGGGCATGCACGAAGAGCGCCCCGTCCTGCGCGTCCGCTGCCCAGGGCGCGGGCAGGGCGGGTCCCCGATCCCTCCAGTTGGGGTTCCGGTTCCCGGCCCGGTCGGACCGGATCTCGGGAACGAACTCGGTATCGCTCAGTCGGTTCGGCATTTGCGACCAGGTCCGATATGCCTTCCGATCCGCGTTGTAACCCGTGTGATGGGTGGGGAAGGACACCCCGAAGATCTTTCCCTCATGATCCAGCAGCGGCATGCTGCGGACATGACGGGGTTCGAAGGTGAAATGCCGGTAGTTGCCGTCCCAACCGATGAGCCACGGCCCTCGGGGCTCGGTACCCGAGGCGATTTGCGCAAGGTCCGCACCTGAACTGTCGGCGTTGGAAACCCGCCCCGCGGCATTGCGGACGGTACCGCTGTACGCGGTCAACAAGTCGTGGAGGTTCTGGCCTTCGCTGCGCGCCGTTTGGGCAAGGACCTCGGTCGCCTCGCGCATCGACACAGCCAGCCTGGAACCGGAGATCAGCTCCGGCGCAAGCCCGTTCATTCGTCGAGTATGCAGATCCGGACGATCGGCTCGGAGCGAGTGAGCTTCTCGGTCACGGTGATACGGAAGAGCGTTCATCGAGTTGACTGCGACATCTCTGTCTTCGTGGAAAAATACCACCGGGCAGAAGGTTTCGAGAACGGAGACTTGTGGTTGGACCACCTGTGGAAGCTGTCCGCCACGGCGACTGGTTCGTTCTGATCGACCCCGGATGGGACGGACCCGCTACTGCCGGGGCGCCGCCGTCGGAGGCCATGGTGGGCGGCTGGGAGTTACGCCCGGACGGCAGCGCCGGTCCCTTCCGGCCCAATCCGCGCTACTGCCCCAGCGGACCCGAGGTGCCGACCGACCCAATCGACGCCGTGCTGCGCCGGGCCGCGGCCGGGGAGCGGCTCGGCGCAGACCTCATCCGGATGCTCCGGGACTCGGTGGTGGAGATCGGCTGTGACGGATCCGGTCGGCCGCTGCTGGGTGCGGCGCCCGACGGGACCCCGTGTGTCGTCGTGGTCACGGCCGAAGTCCAGAAGACCGATGTCGAGGTCGCCCTGTGGTCACCGGTCCACGGGCAGGCGCTCGCGGATGCCGTCCCGTCCGGAGTCGAAGTACTGCTGAACCCGACCGGGTCCGCACCGGCACGTCTGTCGGTCGAAAGTCTGGAGACCGCTCCGGAGGAAACGGACCGCGGATGACGGATAGGGCCGAGTCGCGACGAACACCACCGGACTCCGTTCGGCGGTGATGTCGCACTATCGGGCGCGCAGGACGAGTCCGTGGCCGTCGGGGTTGCGGAGCGTGAGGGTGTCCGCGTCCACGGTGGCCTGTACCGTCCCGTCCAGGGCGGCCAGCACTGCCTGCTCGACTTCCATGATCTCCGGACCGCACATCATTCGGGTCGTGGCCCTGGTGAACGCGATATCGGCTCCGGCGGGTGTTTCCGTCACCACCGCCCGGCCGGTCATCCGGTTGCAGCCGGCGAAGCCGGTGAGCGAATCGTCGTCGGCGATGGTCAGCGACGGCCGGACCTGATCGATGGTCTGTGAGCTGATCCGGGCATCCGGGGTGAGCAGCGAGATCACCACCCATTCGGTGCCGCGAAGTGGACGGTCCGGGTGCAGCACCTTCTTGTCGGTGAGGACCACGGTGGCGCCCTTCCCGGTGAGCGTCAAGTGATCCTGATCGAGCTGCCAGGTGGGGTCGGCACGCAACAGGTCCTCGATCCAGGTGTCGGAGCCGGCCCGGTCGCCCGGACAGCCGATCAGCGTGCTCGCCAGTTCGGAGACGTGCAGAACATGGTCGCGCAGATCCACCCCACCGCTGTGGGTGTTGCACCCGGCCTCCGCGGAGATCCGGTCGTCGGCGAAGGTGAGGGTGAGCGGGCCGCCGCCGGGGATGGGTGTGCCGGTGACCTCGGTGGAGATGTAGGTGTGGCCCATGGGTGTGGGTTCGGGCGGGGTCGGCGCCGGCTCGTTGTCCGAGCACGCTGTCGCGGCGAGCACGAGCAGTGACAGTGCCGCACCGATTCGCAGCGTTGGTCCCGGCATGTCGGCGATGCTACCCGGCGTGCGGCCCGATCCCGGGCGCGAAAACGCGCCCGCCGCTCGAATCTCGCTGATTCCAACGCTTCCTACCTGGGCTGTTGCCCTCATATCCTCGCTCGGCGATCGACGCGGGAGCGAAGGGAACACCATGTCACTACTGGAATCAGGGCCGGCCGGGGCCCGCCCCGACGATCGCGCCACGACGCCCGACGAGCGGCTCGGGGCCGCCGACACCAGGAAAGCGGTGGTGGCGAGTCTGATCGGCACCACCGTCGAGTGGTACGACTTCTTCCTCTACGCCACCGCGGCGGGTCTGGTCTTCGACAAACTCTTCTTCCCGAACAACAGCGCGTTCGTGGGGACCATGCTGTCGTTCGCCACCTTCGCCGTCGGCTTCCTGATGCGGCCGATCGGCGGACTCGTATTCGGCCATATCGGCGACCGGATCGGCCGGAAGCGGACGCTGGCTCTGACCATGGCGATCATGGGTGGGTCCACCGCGCTGATGGGCGTCCTGCCCACCGCCGCCGCGATCGGCGTCGTGGCCCCGATCCTGCTCCTGCTGCTGCGGATGCTGCAGGGTTTCGCGCTCGGTGGGGAGTGGGCCGGGGCGGTATTGCTCGCCGTCGAGCACAGCCCGCGCCGGAAGGTCGGCCTGTTCGGCAGCTATCCGCAGGTCGGTCTGGCACTCGGGCTGGCCCTGGGGACCGGCGTGTTCGCGGTGTTGCGCACGACGCTGAGCGAAACGGCGTTCCTCGACTACGGCTGGCGGATCGCGTTCGGCGCCAGTCTGGTGCTGGTACTGATCGGTCTGGTGGTGCGTCTGAAGATCGACGAGACACCCGCGTTCCGGGAGGTCGACCGGCTCAACCGAATCTCGAAAGTGCCCGTGGTCGAGCTGTTCCGCGATGCCCGGTCCCGGCGCAACACCGTCCTCGGACTGCTGTCCCGCTGGGGCGAGGGTGCGGCATTCAACACCTGGGGTGTTTTCGCGATCACCTTCGCGACCGGGCATCTCGGTCTCGAGCAGGTGCCGGTGTTGGTGGCGGTCACCGTCGCCGCGGTGGTGATGGCGGCGCTCATCCCGGTGTCCGGTCTGCTCACCGACCGCTTCGGGCCGCGCCGGGTCTATATCGCCGGTATCGCGGCCTACGGGGTGCTGGTGTATCCGGTGTTCGCGCTCTTCGAAACCGGGAACATCGTGATCTTCACCGTCGCGATCATCACGGTGTTCGGTATCGCGCACGCACTGTTCTACGGGGCACAGGGCACCTTGTACGCGGGACTGTATCCGGCCGAGGTGCGATACACCGGACTGTCCTTCGTCTACCAGTTCTCCGGGATCTACGCATCGGGCCTGACACCGATGATCGTCACGGCGCTGATCGCGGTGGGCGGTTCGACACCGTGGCTCGCCTGCGCCTATCTGGTTGCCACCGCGGTGGTGAGCGTGATCGCCACCTGGTTCATCAGCGAGGACGACCGGCTCACCGCGTGAGCGTGCCGAACGCCGGACCGCGGGTGGAACCGTTGGGCGGGCCGGTGGACGCCGGGCCCGGGACGGCGCCGGTCGCGGGCCCCTTCGCCCGGCAGGCCGGTCAGAGCGCGACGCTATGCTGTCCCGAGTGACTACAGCCGCAGCGAAACCAGTTTCCACTTGGGCGCCATTGCGGTCGCGGGTCTATCGAGCACTGTGGATCGCGCAGCTGGTATCCAATCTGGGCACCTGGATGCAGATGGTCGGGGCCCAGTGGGTGCTGGTCGACGAACCCAATGCCGCCGCACTGGTCTCCTTCGTCCAGACGGCCACCACGCTGCCGGTGATGATCCTGGCCATCCCGTCCGGAGTACTGGCCGACCTGCTGGACCGCCGCCGCCTGCTGCTGGGTGCGCAATCGACCATGGCGGTCCTGGCGATCACCCTGGCGGTAACCACCGCCGCCGGGCACACCACCCCCTCGGTACTGCTCACCCTGTTGTTCCTGCTCGGTTGCGGCCAGGCGGTGGTGGGGCCGGCCTGGCAGGCCATCCAGCCGGAACTGGTACCCCGGGATCAGATCCCCTCGGCCGCCGCGCTCGGCAGTATGAACATGAATATCGGCCGGGCGGTGGGACCGGCCATAGCCGGTGTACTGGTCGCGCTGTCGGGTCCCGCGCTGGTATTCGCGCTCAACGCCGTATCGTTCGCCGCGATCGTCGCGGCCCTGCTGTTCTGGCGCCGGCCACGGGTGGCCAAGGACCTGCCCAGCGAACGGCCGCTGGCGGCACTGCAGGCGGGCACCCGCTTCATCAAATCCGCACCCGCGATCCGGCGGGTCCTGCTGCGCACCGCCCTGTTCGTGGCGCCCGCCAGCGCGTTGTGGTCGCTGCTCCCGGTGATCGCGCGCAACCAGCTCGGTCTCGGTTCCTCCGGGTACGGCCTCATGCTGGGCGCGCTCGGCGTGGGCGCGGTCCTGGGCGCGCTGGGCCTGGCCCGGGTGCGCGCCCTGCTGACCCCGACCCAGCAGGTCGCGGTCGCCGCGGTGGTGTTCGGGATCGCCTGCTGCGGTACCGCGCTGCTGCGGGTCGAGGCGCTGGTCCTGCTCCTGCTCGTCTTCGCGGGCGCGTCGTGGCTGCTGACCCTGTCCACCATGAACGCGACCATGCAGTTACTGCTGCCCGGCTGGGTCCGGGCCCGGGGACTGTCGGTGTACCTGCTGGTGTTCATGGCCGGGCAGGCGATCGGCTCGGTGGTGTGGGGGCTGGTCGCCGGGGCCTACGGCCCGGTCACCGCGCTGCTCGTGGCCGCGGTGCTGCTCGGCGTGTGCGCGCTCAGTACGATCTGGCTACCGCTGCGGCAATTCGTGCCCGGTTTCGATCTGACGCCGCACGCGTACTGGCCGGAACCGCAACTGGTGGTGGAACCCGACCCCGACGACGGCCCGGTGCTGGTTCTCAAGGATTACGACGTCCCGGAGGACAGGGTGGCGGAGTTCCTGGCGGCCATGAGTTTCGTCGGGCGGTCCCGGCAGCGCACCGGCGCCATGGAGTGGCGGGTGTACCGCGATGTGGGCAGTACGGACCGTTATGTGGAGGCCTTCGTGGTGCGTTCGTGGTCCGAGCACATGCAGCAGCACAAGGTGCGGCTGACGGCCCAGGATCTGATGCGTGAGCGGGCGGTCTCGGAGTTCGCGCACGACGAGACGCTCACCCACCTGGTCTCGGTGGCACCGCGGACGTAGGCCTATCCGCGCCGCCGTACGCGTCCGGGACTCCGCCGCCGCGGCAGCCGTGCTCGGACGGCGAATGGGATTCGACCCGGCACACCCTCTAGACTGTCCGGCATGCGGATGTTCCTGGATATCCTCCTGATCGTCACCAGCCTGCTGCTGGTGCTGCTGGTGCTGCTGCACCGCGCCAAGGGCGGAGGTCTGTCCAGCCTGTTCGGTGGCGGGATGCAGTCGAGTCTGTCCGGGTCGACCGTCGCCGAGAAGAACCTCAACCGCATCACCATCTTCACCGGCATGGTCTGGTTCATCGCGATCCTCGGGATCGGGCTGGAGATCAAATTCGCCTGACCTGCCGGTCAGTCGTGGCGCGGAACTCTCCCGTCCACATCGGTGAACCCGTAGTCGTCGGCGAGATCGGCGACCTTCCAGGCCTGCCCGGACCGTTTCCGGCGTTCGGGGTCGGTGGCCAGGGCCACTACCGCACGACCCGCGAACCGCGGGCTCTCCGCCTGGTTCAGGTCGAAACTGCCCTCCCCGGGAAGCGTCACCACCCGGTTGCCGTCCGCGTCGGCGGGCACCATCTGCAGTAGTTCGGTATCGACGATGCCCGGCCAGATCGAGACCGCGGTGACCTCGGTGTCCGCGAGATCGTGCGCGAAATCGGCGGTCATCCGGTCGAGTGCGGTCTTGGCGACCCCGTACACCGCATTGTGCATATACCGCCGCGAGCCCGGCGAGGAGACGTTGACGATCAAGCCGTCGCCCTTCAGCAGCAGCGGCGCGGCGTAGACGGCGGCCGCGTAGTGCGAGCGAACGCCCACCTCGAAGGTCTCGTCCCACGCCGCGGGTGGCACCTCCCAGAATTTGCGGCCGAGCCAGCGGGCGGCGGCGGGGGAGTTGTAGACATTGTTCACCAGGACGTCGAGCCGGCCGTGCTCGTTGCCGATCCGTTCGAAGAGCGCGGCGGTCGCCTCGTCGTCGCGGTGATCGCAGACCACCGGCACACCGGTGCCGCCGAGTTCTTCTATCCGCGCGGCCGTTTCGCCGACGGTACCCGGGAGTCTGCCAGGCCGGTCGGATCGTCCGGTCACGTACACGGTCGCGCCGGCGGCGCCCAGTTCCAGGGCGATACCTTTGCCGATGCCGCGGCTGGCGCCGGTGACCACCGCGATCCGGTTCTGCAGGGGGTGTGGTGTTCCGCTCACAGTCCCGGGACGTTACCGTGAAACTGTAACGCGTTCTAGTATTCGGGAGGTGCGGTGGAGCCGAGACACCGGTTCGTGGACACCGGCGGCGTGCGGATGCATGTAGCCGAACAGGGCCGGGGCCACCCGGTGATCTTCTGCCACGGATTCCCGCACACCTGGTATGTCTGGCACCGCCAGCTCGCCGCGGCCGGGGCGGCCGGATACCGGGCCCTGGCCCCCGATCTGCGCGGCGCGGGCCGCACCGGGGCGCCGGAGTCGATCGATGACTACACCAATGCGGCCGTGGTCGGCGATCTGCTGGCGCTGCTCGACGATATCGACGCGGACCAGGCGGTTTTCGTGGGCGTCGATTTCGGCGCGGCCCTGCTGTGGGAGCTCGCGCTGCGCGCGCCCGAACGGGTGCGCGGTCTGGTGATCCTGAACAATCCCTTCGCGCCGCGCGCGCCGAAACCGCCCGGGTACTACTGGGGGAAGATGGCCGAGCGGCATTTCCTGCACCTGCAGTACTTCCAGGAACCCGGCGTGGCCGACGCGCACCTGGCCGAACGGCCACGCGAATTCCTTTCCCGGGTCTACTTCGCGCTGAGTGGGGATTTCCACTACCTCGACGTGTGGAAGAACCCGCCGGGAACCCGCTACCTCGATGCGCTGCCGGTGGCCCCCGACCTCCCCTGGACATGGCTGTCGGAGGCCGATTTCGACACGCTGGCCGGTGATTTCGAGCGCACCGGATTCACCGGCGGTCTGAACTGGTACCGGGCCATCGACCGCAACTGGGAGCTGACCGCCGACTACGCCGAGGCGGTTCCTACTGTTCCGGTGTACTTCGTCTACGGCGAGAACGATCCCGATATGGAAGGTTTCAGCGGTCGCGACCCACTCGAGACGATGCGCGCGCTGCTCCCGGATCTGCGTGCGGTGCAGCGGGTACCCGGTGCCGGGCATCTGGTGCAGTTGGAGGCGACCGGGGCCGTGAACGATTTCCTGTTGGGCGCCCTCGCCGATCTCACCGCCGGGTGATGGTTCCCCGGTGGCCGTCGGGGTAGTGTCGAGACGCGGGGATCGGCCCGCGTCTCGGTCCGGGGGTTCGACGTGATGTCCAGACGTGCGGCGTGTTTCGTGGCGGGTGTGGTGTGTGCCGCATTGTCGTCCACCGCGTGCGGTGGTGGATCGGGGCCCACCGATCCCGAGCATCCGAGTCCGGTGCCCTTGCCTGCGCCGAGTTCGGCGCGGCAGGCGGTGGCGAGCGAGAACTTCGGTTATCTGTGGCCGCTGAGCGTGGACCGGGGTGAACTGGAATGCCGGCCCGGTGTGCAGGTGGTGTTCATCGCCCCCGGCGGTAAGAGCTATGCGCTCAACGACAACGCCGGTGCGGCGGGGGTGCCCGATATCGAGCCGCTGCGTGCCACCGGAGCCGACGGTGATCCGATCGGGCTGGGTGCCCTGCGCAGTACGGCACTGGAGCTGTGCGAATTCGCCGGATAGCGCCGGTGGTCCGCTAATCGGCGACTGTCGCGGTCGCCGTCCGGTCGGCGTCGTGCAGGACTTCGCGTAGCCGCGCCGTGAAGGCGGCCGGATGGGTGGAAAGGCTGTGGCCGCCCGGGAATTCGGTGACCGTGCGGTCCAGTAGGGCGGCCAGGGCCCGGGCGCAGTCGTAGTTCCAGATCTCCCGGGAGCCGCGACCGGCGGCCGGCACGATACGGACCGGGGTCGTGGTGAGGGCGGTGATCGCCGCGGCGCCCAGGGCCGAGGAGCGAATCTCCGGCAGGTCCCGGGACAGGAAGAAGTCCAGATCCGCCAGATCGCCGGGACCGCGCGGGGCTGGTGGTGCGACGCCGGGTTCCCGTTCGGAGAAATCGGCGTGGATGAGTTCGGCGAGTTTCCGGAGCGCGGGCAGTGCGCCGTCGCGACGGTGGACCTCGGCGAGGGCGGCGAGGTCGCGTTCGGCGCGCTCGCGGGCCGCGGTCGGTAGCAGGGCGATCGTGGCGGGGTCGTGGGCGATCAGGGTGTGGATCTGCTCCGGGTGATCGCTGGCCAGGGTGAGCGCGATGAGTGCGCCGTAGCTGGAGCCGAATATGCGGGCCGGCTCGTCGGTGAGGGCGGCCAGGAGCCGGTGGATGTCGTCGGCGTGGGTGGCCACCGTCACAGGCGCGGCCGGGTCGTCTAGCACGCTGCCGGACAGGCCGCGGCGGTCGGGGACGACCACGGTGTAGTCGGCGGCGAGCCGTGCGGCCAGATCGGCGCCGCGGGCGGTATTGCCGTCGCCGCCCTGTAGCAGCAGGAGCAGCGGGCCGCTGCCGTGGATCTCGTAGTACAGGGTCGCGCCGGGGACGGGGAGGCGGCCGGTTCCGAATTCGCTCATACCGAGCACCGTAATCCATCTTTTTAGATACATCAAGAAAGATGTATTCGAAACGATGCGTATGTGCGGTAGCGTCCCCCGGGTGAACGGAGTCGAACTCTTCCTGCTCGGCCGCACGCTGATGAAGATCGGCGAGGAGGCGATGCCGACCGAGGGGCTGCCGCAGTACTCGACCAGTGTCCGGTCGGTGCTGATCGTCGCCAGCGATATCGTCGAGCATCCCGGGAGCGCGGTGGGGGAGATCGCCGCGCGCACGGGCCTGCCGCAGAGTCAGGTCTCCGGATGTGTGGCGCGGCTGCGGGAGGCGGGCGCCATCGTGAGCGAGCCCGATCCGGCCGACCGGCGTCGCATCCTGATCCGCCAGGCGCCCGAGGCCTCCGACCGGGTCGATACGGTCCGCGCGACCACGATCGATACCGCCCTCGCGGCGGCGCTCGGCACCGACGATCCCGCCGAGGTCGCCGGTATGGTCACCACCTTGGAAACACTCGCGCGGCGACTGACCCCGGGCACGCTGTCGCGGCTGCGGCCCGCGGCCGGCCGCTCGCGGTCATCGGTTCACGACCGGCCGCGCACCGGTCGTCCGTAACCTGGCTCGCATGACCATCCGCGGCGTGCTCTTCGACTTCTCCGGCACACTTTTCCGATTCGAACCGACCACCGAGGGATTGACCGATCGGCACGGGGCGCCGCTCGCCGGTGCCCGCCAGGCCGAGATCATGCGCCGGATGACCGCGCCCACCGGGCGCCCCGAGGGGCTGCCCGCGCGGCTGGCCGAGGACTGGGACCGGCGGGATCTCGACCCGCCACTGCACCGTGAGCTGTATACCGCGGTGCTCGAAGGGTCCGGCGTCGGCAATCCGGACTACCTCTACGACCAGCTCGTATCGGCCGCTGCGTGGATGCCGTACCCGGATACGGCGGCAGCGTTGAAGGTGGCGGCGGGCTTCGAGTTGCCGGTCGCGGTCCTCAGCAATATCGCCTGGGATATCCGCCCGGTCTTCGAGCGCGCCGGAACGGCCGACTACGTGCGCGAGTTCGTGCTCTCCTTCCGTGAAGGCGCGGTGAAACCCGATCCGCGGCTGTTCGCCCTGGCCTGCGAGCGTCTCGGCGTACCGCCGCACGAGACCTTGATGATCGGGGACAGCGCCGAGGCCGACGGCGCCGCGGCCGATATCGGCTGTGTGGTCGAACTCGTCGATCCGCTACCGACCGATCAGCGGCCGCGCGCCCTGCTCGATGCGCTGGCCGCGTACGGTATCGGCTGACCGGCGGCCGGGCGCCCGGCCGACACCGGCTGTGACGGGCGATGAATTCCGGGCGCCCGTCCCGTCCCCATCATCATCGGCGGACGGAGGAAATATGGTGAAGCCACCAGAGGTGGTGCTCGAGGGCATTGTGTTCGGTGAATCGCCGCGCTGGCACGAGGGCAGGCTGTGGTTCTCCGATTGGGGCGCGAATCAGGTGATCGCGGTCGACGGCCCGGGAGGGGGTGAGGTGATCGCGTCGGTGCCCTCGTTTCCCATGTGTATCGACTTCCTGCCGGACGGGCGGCTGCTGATCGTGGATTCGGTCCGGCGGCGACTGCTGCGCCGTGAAGCCGAGGGCGCCCTGGTGACCCATGCCGACCTCGGCGGTGAAACGGATATACCGTGGAACGATATCGTCGTCGACGCGCGAGGTAACGCCTACGTGAACAGCATCGGATTCGCTTTTCCCGGCGGCGGATTCGCGCCCGGATTCGTGGTGCTGGTGACTCCGGACGGTACGGTGCGCCGGGTCGCCGACGATCTCGCGTTCCCGAACGGTATGGCGATCACCGCGGACGGTGCCACCCTGATCGTCGCCGAATCCTATGCCGAGCGACTCACCGCCTACGACATCACGACCTCGGGCGATCTTGCCGGCCGCCGGGTCTGGGCGGACACGCCCGGCGATCATCCCGACGGTATCTGCCTCGATGCCGACGGCGCGGCCTGGTACGCCGATGTGGGTAACCGGCACTGTGTCCGGGTGGCCGAAGGCGGCACGGTCCTGGGCACCGTCGAGTCCGACCGTGGTGCTTTCGCCTGCGTCCTCGATCGCGATCCCGGCAACCCGCGTCTCTTCGTGATCGGCCAGCAGTACGGTGCCGAGACACCCGGACCCACCGGCCGGGTGGTGGCCTTCCCCGCACCCGCACCGGGTGCGGGCCGACCCTGAACCGGCCGTGACCGGCGCCGCGGACCGTAAGGGTCCCGCCGCCGACCGGCCGGGGTGGCCGATCGGCGGCGGTGGTGCCCGTTCGGGGCCGGACACCTGACCGCGGGTGCCGGCAACCGTGGCCGGTGGCCGAGCCCCGCTCCGGGGTCGGCGCGCCGTCCGTGGGCCGTATCCGGCTACGGGACGACGACCGTGACGAATTCGCCCAGCTCGTACCCGCCGGCGGGACCGGTGTCGGCGCATCCGCCCCGGGCATTGATCGTGGTCCCCGATTCCAGACCCGTCAGCGAGGTCTCCACGGTCTGTCCGGGTCCGGCCAGCGATTCCGGTTTCGCCTCCCCGAAGAAGACGTGGTTGTTCTCCGGGCCGACTCCCGCCTCCGCCCAGCACCGACCCCGGTCGTTCGGGTTGTGCAGGGTCGCGGTCACCGTTCCCGGCGCGGTACCCGCGAAGGTGACCTGGGGTGCGGTGAAGGACGCGTCCGCGAGCGCGGGCGCGGTGGCCAGGGGGGCGAACGTGGCGGTGGCCAGGGCCAGCAGAGCAACTCCATGAACTCGTCTGATCATCACACGATCAGATGGTGCCCGAAAAAGCGTTCTGGCACAGCGGAATCCGACCAGAACGGGTGATGTGACCGGCCCGCTGTTCTCCGGTGCGGCAGCCACCGGCACGAACGCGGCCCCGCGGGGTTCGGTGGTCCGGAAGTCCGCCGCAGGGCCGGGCGTCGCGCCGGTGCGGTCGCGGTCGTCATCGCTGTTCGATCACCAGGGCAGCGGCACCCACCGGTCGAAGAACCAGAAGCCGTGGCCGTTGGGATGGTTCGGGCCGGGGTTGTTCTGGTGCTGGTCCCAGTGCGGCTGGTTCTGCTGCGGCTGGTTCCCGTGCAGGTCCGGGCCCGGCTGTGCGCTCGCCGCGCCCGCGCCCAGGCCGACCATCCCCAGTCCGACACCGCCGACCACGGCCGCCTTCGCGAGCTTCGACTTCATCACCTTCGCCATTGCGAGATATTCCTCCTCTGCGTGTGGCCTGTCCTTCAGGCCACCGGGCCGGGGCGATCCCCGATCCGACAAGGGCCATCCTGGGCAACCGGCCTCGAGGTGACCTGCCGAAGAACTGCGAATTTCCTGGCAGTCAGGATCCGCCCCGTTCCGGAACCGGAGAACCGGATCGGTCCGCTCGTCCGGCCGGACTCCCAGCGCGTTCCCAGCCGGCCCCCAGGCAGGAGGGAGCATCGACGGCGATCGTGGAGCGCATGACCGAGAATTCGAGCAGTTCCCACGGCGCCGGCCGTCCCGTCCGGGAGGTGGCGTCGTGACCACTCTGATGACGCGCCACCCGGCTCCCGTACCGGCGGTGGCTCCCGCCCGGCGGAACCCGCCCTGGGAGAAGATCGGCCTCGCGGTGCTGCTGCTGGGTACGGCGGCGGCCTATTTCTGGAATCTCACCGCCAACGGATTCGCCAACTCCTTCTACGCGGCGGCCGTGCAGTCGGGCGCGAAATCCTGGGAGGCGTTCTTCTTCGGGTCCTCCGATTGGTCCAACGCCATCACGGTCGACAAGACGCCGGCCGCACTGTGGCCGATGGAGCTGTCGGCGCGGCTGTTCGGATTCGGTAGCTGGAGCATGCTGGCGCCGCAGGTACTGATGGCAGTCGCCGCGGTGGCGCTGCTGTGGGAGACGGTGCGGCGTTCGTTCGGCGCCACCGCCGGTCTGTTGTCCGGCCTCGTCCTGGCGGTGACTCCGGTTGCCGCGCTGATGTTCCGGTTCAACAACCCCGACGCGCTGCTGGTGCTCCTGATGGTCGCCGCGGTCTGGGCTATGGCCCGGGCCGTCGAGGACGGACGCTGGCGCTGGCCGGTGCTGTGTGGCGCGTTCGTCGGATTCGGCTTTCTGGCAAAGCAGTTGCAGGTGATGCTGGTGTTACCCGCCCTGGCTCTGGTCTATCTGTTCGCCGGACCGCCGCGGCTGGGCACCCGGATCGCGCAGCTGTGCGCGGCGGGCGTGGCGATGGTGGCGGCGGCGGGCTGGTGGATTCTGATCGCCCAGTTGTGGCCGGCGGATTCGCGGCCGTACTTCGGTGGCTCGGAACACAATTCGATCATCGAGCTCACCCTGGGATACAACGGTCTCGACCGGCTCAGCTCCGCCGGTGACGGGCCGGGCGGCGGGTTCGGCAGCGATGCCGGGATCACCCGCCTGTTCGGCGCGTCGATCGGCGGCCAGATCGGCTGGCTGATCCCGGCGGCACTGATCCTGCTGGTCGCGGCGACGGTGGTGCGCGGCCGCGCGGTGCGCACCGACCCGCAGCGGGCGACCCTGCTGCTGTTCGGCGGGTGGGGACTGGTCACCGGTGGCGTGTTCAGCTTCATGACCGGGACCTTCCACCAGTACTACACCGTGGCGCTGGCCCCGGCGGTCGCGGCGGTGACCGGCGCCGGCGGGATCGCGCTGTGGCGCGAACGCGACCGGTTGTGGGTGCGCTGTGTCCTGGCGATCACCGTGGCCCTGACCGCGGTGAACTCGTGGGTGTTCCTGGGCCGGTCCGCGGAGTTCGTCCCGTGGCTGCGCTGGGTGGTCGCGGCGGCCGGGATCCTCGCCACGGTGGCCGTGCTGATCCGGGCACGGAAGGTGTCCGTGGTCGCGGCGTTGACGGCGCTGTTCGTCGGACTGGCCGGTCCGGTCGCCTACACCGTCGATACGCTGGCCACGCCGCACACGGGTTCGATCGTGCTGGCCGGGCCGAGTACCGGCTCGGGCGGTTTCGGTGGCCCGGGCGGGGTCCCGGAGGTATGGACGGTGCTCGCGGCGGCGCGGGCGCCGGCCCGGGTGCGACGGGGGCAGGCTCCGGAGATACGGGCGCCGTGCCCCGCGCCGCGGACGACGGGTCCGGTGCCGCGGACGACGGGTCCGGCGCAGCCGGTGCGATGCCCGGCGATTTCGGTGCCGTATCCGGCGGATCCGGAGACAACGGTCGGGACGGACGGGCCGACGGGCAGCAGACCGACGGTGCGAGCGCACCGGGCCGGGCCGGTGGCCCCGGTGGCGAGAGCAGTGCGGCCGTCGCCGCGCTACTGCGGCAGAACGCCGGAGGCTACACCTGGGCGGCGGCCACGGTGAGTGCGATGAACGCCGCGGGCTATCAGCTGACCGGGGACGTGCCGGTGATGTCGATCGGCGGATTCGGCGGCGGCGATCCGGTCCCCGACGCTGGAACCAGGTTCCAGCAGT
>NZ_BAGJ01000106.1 GCF_000308775.1 Nocardia testacea NBRC 100365 | reverse complement strand
GGTACATCTACAGAAGAGGACAACTCACCCCATGCGCGACGTGAATCTCTGGAGTGAAGAATTCGGCACCGCGACGGATGTGCCGATCCTGTTGATCATGGGGTCGATGTCGCAGGGCATTCTGTGGCCGGACGAGTTCGTCGGCCGCCTGGTCGCCGGCGGTCGCCGGGTGATCCGGTACGACCACCGCGACACCGGTCTGTCGGACACGGTCGATTTCGCGGCGCATCCGTACACGTGGGGAGATATCAAGGACGATGTCTACCGCGTGCTGGACGCGCACGGACTGGAGAGTGCGCATCTGGTCTGCCATTCGGCGGGTGGGCTGCTCGGTCAGTTCGTCGCCGTGGAGCGGCCGGAGCGGGTGCGCTCGCTGACCGTGATCGGTTCCTCCCCGCTCGGCGGCGGCGAAGGCGCGGTCCTCATGCGGGCGCTGCTGGGAGAGCCGCAGCCCGCGGGGAGTCTGCCGGAGCCGACGCCCGAATTCGTCGAGTTCTACCGCACGCTGATGGCCGGTCCGCCGCCGGAGAGCCGAGACGCCCGGATCGCCGGCATGATCGCCGAGCAGCGCGTGCTGCACGGGGCCGGGTTGCCGTTCGACGAGGCCGCGGCACGCCGGCTGCAGGAACGGATCCACGACCGCGCCCGGGACCTGGCGGCCGTGGCCAACCATCGGCTGGCCGCGGCGGCCCGGCCGGACTTCGAACCGGTGGGCGCACTGCACCGGGTGCAGGCGCCCACGCTGGTCGTCGAAGGCAGTCACGAGCCGGCCAAACCGGGCCACGGCGCACTCATTGCCGAGCAGATCCCCGGGGCCCGGCTGATGATCGTGGCGGGTATGGGCCATACGTTGCCACCGGAGGTCCACCAGGAGCTGGCGGATGCCGTTCTCGCGCATACGGCCGGGTGACGGTTCACCGGATGCCGCCGGCCGGCTCGGCGAGTAGTTCCACTGTGCGGTCCTGTTCGGCGGGTTCGCAGCGCGCGGCTACCCGAGCCGGCAGCGGTTCAGTAGTTCGTGTGCGATATCGACGGCGGCGCGGTGGCATTCGTCGTCGGACAGCGGGAGATCACCCATCATCGCCGTGCTCCAGCTGATCGCGAGCAGGGCCTGGCGGGCGTGGAACACATCGAGAGGGTCGCGCGCGGGCTCGGTCATCAGGTCCGCGAGCAGCCGGAACTGATAGCGCAGGCTCACCCCGAAGCCGAGTTCCCGGAACGCGGGCTGGTTCTCGTGCATGAACCGCACCATGTCGCGGCCCGTGCTGTGCAGCAGCTCGCCGTATCGATCCAGGATCTCCGCCGCGCGGGCCCGGCCCGCGGGGATGCCTTCGGCCCAAGTGACGAGATCGTCGATACCGCTGCGGATATCGTCGGAGAGGCTGGCGACGATGTCCTCTTTTGTGCGGAAGTGGTAGTACAGGGCGGCTTTGGTGACACCGAGCCGCTCGGCCATCTGCCGCAACGAGGTCTTCTCGTAACCCTGTTCGGCGAACAGTTCCATCGCCACCGCCCGGATGCGGTCGCGGGTATCGCTACGCCGAGCGCCCACTGGGTCCCCTTCTTCTGGTTGACGGTTCGCAGGCCAGAGCCTAACGTCCCCGCTGCAACCGGTTACTAGCCGGTCGACAAGTAAGTAAGGGGAGAAAATCATGAGCGGACCATCCGCCCAGGTGCCCACCGCCGGCGTGGCCATGACCGCGATCGGAGTCGCGCTCATCCGGGTCCGGGAAAGCGCCCGGCCCGACCGGCTCTACGACGATCCACTCGCCGCGGCCTTCGTGACGGCGGCCCGCCCGGCCTTCAGTGAGGAACGCTGGTCGCGGCTGGAGGCGCTGGCCGACCAGTTCTACGAAGGCCGCTCCCTGGCGGTGAAAGCCGTGGACGAGAGCTTCGGAGAGGCCGTGGCCGCCGGCTGCGGGCAGATCGTCCTGTTCGGGGCCGGGCTGGATACCCGCGCCTTCCGGCTCGGGCTGCCCGCCGGGACGGTGCTCTTCGAAGTGGACCTCCCCGAACTGTTCGATTTCAAGGAGCCGGTGCTGGCCGCGCGGCAGGCCCGGCCCGACTGTGTGCGCCGGGTGGTCCCGGCCGATCTGCGCGGGGACTGGGGGCGGGCACTGGCGGCCGCGGGATTCCGTCCCGGAGTCGCCACCCTGTGGGCGGAGGAGGGAGTCCTGAACTACCTGCCGAGGCCGGACGCGCAGGCCCTGATCGAGACGGTGACCGAATTGTCTGCGCCCGGAAGCCGTTTCGGCATCGGCCGGTTCCAGGTCGACGCCGCCGCCCGACGGCACCGGGAACTCCACGACCTCGTCTCCGGCGATTCCGCTGCCGCACGACCGGTCAACGGTCTGGGCCCGGACGCGGAATCGTGGTTCACCGCGCACGGCTGGCGCACCACCTTTCGCGCCTGGAACGATCTCGTCGCTCCGTATGGGCGGCCCGGTCTCGGCGAGGTTCCGGGAATGGGTACCGTGCTCGCGGTCCGTGAATGACCGCTCACCCCCGCCGGTAACCGCGATCACATCCCGCGGCACCGCCGCCGGGCGTGGCTGCGTTCACACTTCGAGGCCGGTCCTCACCTGGTGAAAGTCCCCGTTCGGCGGCTGATAGGCTGCTCCGCGTAAGACATCCTTTAACGGACCGTCCAGTGAGGCGGGGAAGGAGGTCGGTATGGCCGTGCCCGAAGAACGCGGTGCTGCCGAGGCGACGTCACCTCCCGAGCGGCACACCCCGGAGTGGGTGGCGACCGGGCGCGAACTGCTCTCCGCCTCCGATGTCGGCCGCACGGTCGCGCGGATCGCGCATCAGATCATCGAACGCACCGCCCTGGATTCGGGCGATCCCGGCACGCCCCGGGTGGTTCTCATCGGTATCCCCACCCGCGGCACCACCCTCGCGCACCGGCTCACCGACAAGATCGAGGAATTCTCCGGAGTGCGGCCCGCGCTCGGCTCCCTCGACATCACGCTCTACCGCGACGATCTGCGCACCAAACCGCATCGGCCGCTGGAACGCACTTCGGTGCCGGACGGCGGGATCGAGGACGCGCTGGTCGTACTCGTCGACGATGTGCTCTTCTCCGGGCGCACGGTGCGCTCCGCCCTGGACGCGCTGCGGGATCTGGGCCGGCCGCGCGCGGTCCAGCTCGCGGTCCTGGTCGACCGCGGCCACCGCGAACTACCGATCCGCGCCGATTTCGTCGGCAAGAACGTACCCACCGCGCGCACCGAGGACGTGTCGGTGCTGTTGTCCGAACACGACGGCCGCGACGGGGTTTTCCTGCATCAGGGGGAGACACAGTGAGACATCTGCTGACCGTGACCGATCTGGATCGCGACACCGCCACCGAACTGCTCGACGAGGCCGAACGGTTCGAACAGGCGCTGCTGGGCCGCGAAGTGCGCAAGCTCCCCACCCTGCGCGGGCGCACGGTGATGACGGTCTTCTTCGAGAACTCCACCCGCACCCGGGTCTCCTTCGAGGTCGCGGGCAAATGGATGAGCGCCGATGTGATCAATGTGAGCGCGAGCAGTTCCTCGGTGGCCAAGGGGGAATCGCTGCGCGATACCGCGCTGACCCTGCACGCCGCGGGCGCCGACGCGCTCATCGTGCGGCATCCCGCCTCCGGCGCGGCCCATCAGATCACCCGCTGGTTCGAGGACTGGTCGCGGCAGTCGGGCAGTTCGGTACCCGCGGTGATCAACGCCGGCGACGGCACCCATCAGCACCCCACCCAGGCGCTGCTGGACGCGCTGACCCTGCGACAGCGGCTCGGCGATATCGCCGGCAAACGGGTGGTGATCGTCGGCGATATCCTGCACAGCCGGGTGGCCCGGTCCAACGCCTTCCTGCTGTCCACGCTCGGCGCGGAGGTGGTGCTCGTCGCGCCGCGCACGCTGCTGCCGGTCGGCGTCGAGGGGTGGCCGGTGCGGGTCTCGACGGATCTGGATTCCGAGCTGCCCGGCGCCGACGCCGTCCTCATGCTGCGGGTCCAGGCGGAACGGATGAACGGCGGATTCTTCCCGTCGGCCCGCGAGTACTCGATCCGCTACGGCCTCTCGGAGCGACGGCTGGCGTTGCTCGACGAACAGGCGGTGGTGCTGCATCCCGGCCCGATGCTGCGCGGTATGGAGATCGCGTCGTCGGTGGCCGATTCACCGCGCGCCGCCGTATTGCAACAGGTGACGAATGGAGTCCATATGCGCATGGCGGTGCTGTTCCGCCTGCTGGTCGGAGTGCAGGAGGCCGCGGCGTGAGCGGATCGGGCGGCAATGTGCTGATCACCGGGGTGCGTCCCTACGGCGAGGGCGAGCCGGTGGATGTGCTGATCACCGACGGTGTGATCCGGCAGATCGGGAACGGCCTGCGGGCCGAGGGCGCCGAGATCATCGACGGCACCGGGAAGGTGCTGCTGCCCGGATTCGTGGATCTGCACACCCATCTGCGCGAACCCGGCCGCGAGGACACCGAGACCATCGAATCGGGTTCCGCCGCAGCGGCGCTGGGCGGCTACACCGCGGTGTTCGCCATGGCCAATACCTCACCGGTCGCCGACACTCAGGTGGTCACCGACCATGTCTGGCGGCGTGGGCAGGAGGTCGGGCTGGTCGATGTGTACCCGGTGGGCGCGGTGACCGTGGGTCTGGCCGGTACGCAGCTCGCCGAGATGGGCACCATGGCCACCGGAGCGGGTGCGGTGCGCATGTTCTCCGACGACGGACACTGTGTGCACGACCCGCTCATCATGCGGCGCGCGCTGGAATACGCCCGCTCGCTGGGCGTGCTCATCGCGCAGCACGCGGAGGAGCCCCGGCTCACCTCCGGGGCGGTGGCGCACGAGGGACCGACGGCGGCCCGGCTGGGTCTGGCGGGGTGGCCGCGGGCGGCGGAGGAATCCATCGTGGCGCGCGACGCGCTGCTGGCCCGGGACGCGGGCGCACGAGTCCACATCTGCCACGCTTCCACAGCCGGCACCGTCGAATTGGTGAAATGGGCGAAAGCGCAAGGTATCTCGATCACGGCCGAGGTCACGCCGCATCATCTGCTGCTGACCGACGCCCGCTTGGAAACCTACGACGCGGTGAACAAGGTGAACCCGCCGCTGCGTGAGGGCTCCGATACCGAAGCACTGCGGCAGGCACTGGCGGAGGGCATCGTGGACTGTGTCGCCACCGACCACGCCCCGCACGCCGAACAGGACAAATGCTGCGAATTCGCCGCGGCACGGCCCGGGATGCTGGGTCTGGAGACCGCATTGTCCATCGTGGTGGAGACCATGGTGCGGCCCGGTCTGCTGGACTGGCGCGGCGTCGCGCGGGTCATGAGCGAACGGCCCGCCGAGATCGTCGGCCTCGACGATCAGGGCCGGCCGATCGCCGAGGGCGAGCCGGCCAACCTGGTCCTGGTCGATCCGGAGGCCACCTGGACCGTGGCGGGCGAGGACCTCGCGAGTATCGCGAACAACACCCCCTATCAGGCGATGACGCTGCCGGGGCGGGTCACCACCACGCTGTTGCGCGGCCGGATCACCGCCCGCGACGGGGTGGCCGCTGCCCCCGGGGGTATCCGAGTGGGAGAGCGCTGATGGAACGGACACTGTGGGTTCTCGGCTGCGTTCTGCTGTGGGCGCTGTTCGTCTATCTGATGTACCGGGGCTGGCGTAATCGTGCGGCCCGGCAGGCCGACCGGATCGGCGATCTGCCTGCGGTACCGGAAGAGACAGGGGCGCGGGTGCTGGACCCGACCACCGGCCTCTACCTCGGTAGCACCATCGCGCCGAGCTGGCAGGATCGGATCGCGGTCGGTGACCTCGGCTTCCGCGCGACCGCGGAGCTCACCCGCTTCGAGAAGGGAATCCTGCTGGAACGGCAGGGCGCGACCGCGATCTGGATTCCGGAGGAGTCCATCTCCGCGATCCGCACCGAACGCGGACACGCGGGCAAGGTCATGAGCGAGGGCGGAGTCCTGGTGATCCGCTGGACGCTGCCGAGCGGGACCGAGATCGACACCGGGTTCCGCGGCGACGACAAAACGGTGTATCCGGCCTGGGCGCGGGCAACGACGGGAGACGACGAGAAATGACGACAACAACGGACGCGGCCCTGGTCCTGGAAGACGGGCGGGTCTTCCGCGGCACCGCCTACGGAGCGGTGGGCCAGACCCTCGGCGAGGCGGTGTTCTGCACTGCCATGACCGGGTATCAGGAAACCCTCACCGATCCCAGTTACCACCGGCAGATCGTGGTGGCCACCGCCCCGCAGATCGGCAACACCGGCTGGAACGACGAGGACGACGAATCGCAGCAGATCTGGGTCGCGGGCTACGCGGTCCGCGATCCCGCGCGCCGTGCCTCGAACTGGCGCTCCAACGGCACCCTGCCGGGGCAACTGGAACAGCAGAACATCGTGGGTATCGCCGGTATCGACACCCGGGCGGTGGTGCGGCATCTGCGCAGCCGCGGCTCGATGAAGGCGGGGATCTTCTCCGGCCCCGCGCTCGCCGGCACCGAGGAGCTGCTCGCCCGGGTGACCGGCCAGCCCTCCATGCTGGGCGCCGATCTCGCCGGTGAGGTCAGTACCGACCGGATCTACACCGTGGAACCGGAGGGCACTCCCCGGTTCACCGTGGTCGCCGTCGACCTCGGGATCAAATCGAACACTCCGCGGATGTTCGCGGCTCGGGGTATGCGGGTGCACGTGGTCCCGTCCTCGACGAGCCTGGACAAGATCCTGGAACTGAAGCCCGACGGCGCGTTCCTGTCCAACGGTCCGGGCGACCCGGCCACCGCCGATACCGCGGTCGCCCTGACCCAGGGCATCCTCGACAAGGGGCTGCCGCTGTTCGGTATCTGCTTCGGTAACCAGATCCTGGGCCGGGCGCTGGGCCGCGGCACCTACAAGATGAAGTTCGGGCACCGGGGGATCAATATCCCGGTCGTCGAACACGAGACCGGCCGCATCTCCATCACCGCGCAGAACCACGGGTTCGCGCTGGAGGGGGAGCGCGGCGAGCAGTTCGACACCCCGTTCGGCAAAGCCGAGGTCAGCCATGTCTGCGCCAACGACGGCGTCGTGGAGGGGGTGCGCCTGATCGACGGCCGCGCCTTCTCCGTGCAATACCACCCGGAAGCGGCCGCCGGGCCCCATGACGCCGCGTACTTGTTCGACCGGTTCTCCGGTCTTATGGAGGGAGCCTGATGCCACGCCGTACCGACCTCGAACACATTCTGGTCATCGGTTCGGGCCCGATCGTCATCGGTCAGGCGTGCGAGTTCGACTACTCCGGCACCCAGGCGTGCCGGGTGCTGCGCGCCGAGGGGCTGCGTGTCTCGCTGGTCAACTCGAATCCGGCGACCATCATGACCGACCCGGAATTCGCCGATTCCACCTACGTGGAACCGATCACCCCGGAGTTCGTCGAGAAGGTCATCGAGAAGGAACGTCCCGACGCGCTGCTGGCCACGCTCGGTGGGCAGACCGCGCTGAACACCGCGGTCGCGCTGCATGAGCGCGGGGTGCTGGAGAAGTACGGGGTCGAGCTGATCGGCGCGGATTTCGAGGCCATCCAGCGCGGCGAGGACCGCCAGAAATTCAAGGACATCGTGGCGCGGGTCGGCGGGGAGAGCGCCCGCTCCCGCGTCTGCTACACCATGGACGAGGTCCGCGACACCGTCGCGGAGCTGGGCTTCCCGGTCGTGGTGCGGCCCTCGTTCACCATGGGCGGGCTCGGGTCCGGGATGGCCTATGACGAGACCGACCTCGACCGGATCGCCGGCGGCGGTCTGGCCGCCTCGCCGACCGCGAATGTGCTGATCGAGGAGTCCATCCTCGGCTGGAAGGAATACGAACTCGAGCTGATGCGCGACGGGCGCGACAATGTCGTGATCGTCTGCTCGATCGAGAACGTGGACCCGATGGGTGTGCACACCGGCGACTCCATGACCGTCGCCCCCGCCCTCACCCTCACCGACCGCGAGTACCAGAAGATGCGTGATCTCGGTATCGCGATCCTGCGCGAGGTCGGGGTGGACACCGGCGGCTGCAATATCCAGTTCGCGGTGGACCCCACGGACGGTCGGCTCATCGTCATCGAGATGAACCCGCGCGTCTCGCGGTCCTCGGCGCTGGCGTCCAAGGCCACCGGTTTCCCGATCGCCAAGATCGCGGCCAAGCTGGCCATCGGTTACACCCTGGACGAGATCGTCAACGACATCACCAAAGAGACCCCGGCCTGTTTCGAACCCACCCTCGACTACGTCGTGGTGAAGGCACCGCGGTTCGCGTTCGAGAAGTTCCCCGGCGCCGACCCCACCCTGACCACCACCATGAAATCGGTGGGCGAGGCCATGTCGCTGGGCCGTAATTTCGCCGAGGCGCTCGGTAAGGTGCTGCGCTCGCTGGAAACCAAGGCGGCCGGCTTCTGGACCGCCGCGGACGGAAAATGGGCACCGGCCTCCACCGATCAGGCCGATATCGACGCCGCGATCGCGGAGATCCTCGCGGATCTGCGCACCCCCACCGAAGGCCGGATCTACCAGGTGGAACGCGCGCTGCGGTTCGGCGCCGGCATCGAGGACGTCGCCGCCGCCTCCGGAATCGACCCGTGGTTCGTCGCCGAGATCGCCGGACTGGTGGACCTGCGCACGGAACTGCTGGAGACGCCCGTCCTGGACGAATCGCTGCTGCGGCGGGCGAAATACCACGGCCTCTCCGATCGCCAGATCGCCGAACTGCGGCCGGAACTGGCCGGTGAGAGCGGCGTACGCGCCCTGCGGCACCGGCTCGGGGTGCGACCGGTGTTCAAAACGGTCGATACCTGTGCCGCCGAATTCGAGGCCAAGACCCCATACCACTACTCGGCCTACGAACTCGACCCCGCGGCCGAATCCGAGGTCGCCCCGCAGCCCGATCGCGACAAGGTGATCATCCTCGGCTCCGGGCCCAACCGCATCGGCCAGGGCATCGAATTCGACTACTCCTGCGTCCACGCGGCGCAGACGCTGTCGGCGGCCGGTTACGAGACCGTCATGGTCAACTGCAACCCGGAAACGGTGTCCACCGACTACGACACCGCCGACCGCCTCTACTTCGAACCCCTCACCTTCGAGGACGTGCTCGAGGTCTACCACGCCGAATCCGAATCCGGCACGGTCGCCGGGGTCATCGTGCAGCTCGGCGGGCAGACACCGCTGGGGCTCGCGGAACGGCTCACCGCCGCCGGGGTGCCGGTGGTCGGCACCAGCGCCGCCGCCATCGACCTCGCCGAGGACCGCGGCGAATTCGGTGACGTGCTGGTCGCCGCCGGGCTGCCCGCGCCGAAATACGGCACCGCCACCACTTTCGAGCAGGCTCGCAAGATCGCAGCCGATATCGGCTACCCCGTCCTGGTACGCCCCTCGTACGTACTGGGCGGTCGCGGTATGGAGATCGTCTACGACGAGCAGTCCCTCGAGGGCTACATCTCCCGCGCCACCGAACTCAGCCCCGAACATCCGGTGCTGGTGGACCGGTTCCTCGAAGACGCCATCGAGATCGACGTGGACGCGCTCTGCGACGGCGACGAGGTCTTCCTGGGCGGCGTCATGGAACATATCGAGGAAGCCGGTATCCACTCCGGCGACTCCGCCTGCGCGCTGCCGCCGATCACTTTGGGCCGCAGCGATATCGAAGCGGTACGCCGCTCCACGATCGCCCTGGCCAAGGGGATCGGGGTCAAGGGTCTGCTGAACGTGCAGTACGCGCTCAAGGACGATGTCCTCTACGTCCTCGAGGCCAATCCACGCGCCAGCCGCACTGTCCCGTTCGTCTCCAAGGCCACCGCGGTGCCGCTGGCCAAGGCGGCCGCGCGCATCATGCTCGGCGCCACCATCGCCGAACTCCGCGCCGAGGGCATGCTGCCCGAGGGCGACGGCGGACATGTCGCGCTGGACGCTCCGGTGGCGGTCAAGGAAGCGGTGCTGCCGTTCCACCGCTTCCGCAGCGCCGACGGAAGCCAGGTGGATTCGCTGCTCTCCCCGGAGATGAAATCCACCGGCGAGGTCATGGGCATCGACGCCGATTTCGGTACCGCGTTCGCCAAGAGCCAGTCCGCGGCGTACGGGTCGCTGCCCACCGAGGGCACCGTGTTCGTCTCCATCGCCAATCGCGACAAACGCGCCATGGTGTTCCCGGTGAAACGGCTGCACGATCTCGGGTTCCGTATCCTGGCCACCGCCGGAACCGCGGAGATGCTGCGCCGCAACGGAATCCCGTGCGAACAGGTCCGCAAACACTCGGACCCGGTCTCCGCGGCCGGTGGCAACACACCCCCGCAACCGTCCATCGTGGACCAGATCCGTGACGGAGAGGTCGATATGGTCTTCAACACCCCCTACGGCAACTCCGGGCCCCGGGTGGACGGCTACGAGATCCGCAGCGCCGCGGTCGGTGTCAACATCCCCTGTATCACCACGGTCCAGGGCGCCGCGGCGGCCGTCCAGGGCATCGAGGCCAGTATCAACGGCGGACTGGGTGTGCGGTCGCTGCAAGAACTGCACTCGGCGTTGCGCGGCTGAGGGCGCGGGCGATGACGACCACGACGTTCGGTGAGCGGCTGGCCGCCGCCATGAACACCCACGGGCCGATCTGTGTCGGGATCGATCCCCATCCCGCGCTGCTCGACGCCTGGGGTCTGTCCGCCGACGCCGACGGGCTCGAGGCCTTCGCGGAGCGCTGTGTCGAAGCCTTCGACGGAACGGTGGCCCTGGTCAAACCACAGGTCGCCTTCTTCGAGGCCTACGGTGCCGCGGGGATCGGGGTGCTCGAACGCACCATCGAGGTGTTGCGCGCTTCGGGCACCCTCGTCCTGGCCGACGCCAAACGCGGCGATATCGGCTCCACCATGGACGCCTACGCCCGCACCTGGCTCGCCGACGGCCCACTGGGCGCGGACGCGGTCACCGTCTCCCCCTACCTGGGTTTCGGTGCCCTGCGCCCCGCCCTCGAGCTGGCCCACGCCGGCCACCGCGGCGTCTTCGTCCTGGCGGCCACCTCCAACCCCGAAGCCGCCCAGATCCAGCAGGCGACGGTCGGCGGCCGCACCGTGGCGCAGACCGTGGTCGACGACGCCGCCCAGCTGAACCCCGCCGGCCATATCGGCTCGGTAGGGGTGGTGGTCGGCGCCACCCTCACCGAGATCCCGGACCTCAGCATGCTCAACGGACCCGTACTCCTGCCGGGCGTGGGGGCCCAAGGGGGTACGGCGGACAAGGTACGGGCATTGTTGCCGCAACCGCTGTGGCGGGCGGCGGTACCGAATGTGTCGCGAGACGTGCTGCGCGCGGGGCCCTCGGTCGAGGCGTTGCGCGGCCGGCTGGCGGAGTTCCAGGAGGAGTTCGCCTTCCTGCGGTGATAAGGGCGTTCCGGTGCGGTTCTGTACCGGTTGTCCTTCGCGGTCGGCCGCAGACCGCTCCGCCGGGTGTCCGGGTTCTCGCGGTCCTGGCAGACCTGTCCTCCGGACGCCTTTCCGCCGGCCGCACGCGTTCGATACCGAGTTCGGTGCGGGTCGCGGTTGCCGACGGCGAGGATCGCGGTCGTGGGTCGGGGTGGGACGGCATCGGGTACTGCCCGTCTGCCCGTGTGGCTGTCTGTCGGCCGTTTCGTGGACGATTTCGGGGACCTCCGTCCGGGCCTGGATGTCCGGGGGGGGCGGTGCTGTGTTTTTTTGGCGCCGCCTTCGGCGGCGCGGGGTTGAGGCCCCCTTGTGTCTCGCCGTTTCGGCCTCGAGACTTGCGCCTTCGGCGCGGGCGCTTTCGAGGCCGAAACGGCGAGACGGGCCTCAACCCTTTGAGGTGTCTCGTAAGACTCGACACATGCGGGTTGCGTCGGCTTTGAGGCTCGGATGGGGGTGTGGGCGCAACGCCCGAGGGGGAGCTGTTTGTCGCGGCGACTGCTGAGCGCTCGTATGCAGCCATTCGGGGGGCCCGCTGTACGCTGTACATATTCGGGCGATACGGGCGCCTCGGTGGTCGGCTCGGAGGGTTCGGGCGATCCGGTTTTTTGTTGCCGGACGCGCTTGCGCTCGCTCAGCAGGGGCTCGGGCGAAAATTTCCCAGAAAATTCCTGGTAGGGCGGCCGGGCGGTAGCCGGCAGGTCGATCCGAGGTGTGGTTATCGTGCCGCAACTCCCGTCGGTGCTCGAAAAGCCGCTGATGGCAGGCTGTTTCGTACATGTGGGCGCGGGGGGTGCAGCTACGGCAAGCAGGGATGCGGGCGGGTCGGCAAGGGGCCGATACCGGGTCCGATTCATGCCCTGACCTGGGGGGTGGGTTCGCAATCCGGGGGCGTCGTGGGTACGGTCGCTGAGACTGCCGGGTAGTTCGGCAGGTTTTGATGCAGGAATGATGAGACGGAGGAACCGTGGCCCTTCCCCAGCTGACTGATGAGCAGCGCGCCGCTGCTCTGGAGAAGGCGGCTGCCGCTCGCCGTGAGCGGGCAGAGCTCAAGGATCGCCTGAAGCGCGGCGGCACCGATCTGAAAGAGGTCCTCGGTCAGGCCGAGACCAATGAGATCATCGGTAAGATGAAGGTGCGCGCACTGCTGGAAGCCCTGCCCAAGGTCGGCAAGGTGAAGGCCGAGGAGATCATGAACGAGCTCGAGATCGCGCCGACCCGCCGGCTGCGTGGTCTCGGCGACCGGCAGCGCAAGGCGCTGCTCGCCAAATTCGATCTCGGCGCCTGACACCCTCGGTGATCGAGAACATGACGAAGGGTCGGCTGGTTGTACTGGTCGGCCCCTCGGCCGTGGGCAAATCCACCGTGGTGCGATGTGTCCGCGAACGGCTGCCGGAACTGGTTTTCAGCGTCTCGGCGACGACACGGGCCCCGCGTCCCGGTGAAGTCGACGGTCGCGACTACCGGTTCGTCAGCCGGGCCGAGTTCGACGCGATGATCGCTTCCGGGGATCTGCTCGAATGGGCGGATATCCACGGCGGTCTGCAGCGGTCCGGTACGCCGGCCGCGCCGGTACGCGCCGCCCTGTCGGAGGGGCTGCCGGTACTCATCGAGGTCGACCTCGAAGGAGCACGGTCGATCCGGCGGGCGATGCCGGAGGCCGTGCTGGTGTTCCTCGCGCCGCCCAGCTGGGAGGAGCTGGTGGACCGGCTGCGCAGCCGCGGCACCGAATCGCCGGAGGTCATCGAACGCCGCCTGGCGACGGCGCGGGTGGAACTGGCCGCACGTGACGAGTTCGACACTGTGATCGTGAACGACACCGTGACCAGCGCCTGTGCGCAGTTGGTATCGTTGTTCGTCAGCACGAATTCCAATTCGTAGCCAGGTGCGCGGCCGCAGATCCGCCGCGCAGCCGAGCCACCGACCCCGCAGGAGCTTCCTCAGTGAGCAGTACGGATACCGCCACGCCCGCCTACGACACCCCGGTCGGCCTCACCAATCCGCCGATCGACGAGCTGCTCGACCGCACCTCGTCCAAGTACAGCCTGGTGATCTACGCGGCCAAACGGGCCCGCCAGATCAACGACTACTACAACCAGCTGGGTGACGGCATCCTCGAGTACGTCGGCCCGCTGGTGGAGCCGCTGCCGCAGGAGAAGCCGCTCTCGGTGGCGATGCGGGAGATCCACAGCGATCTGCTCGAGCACACCGAAGGCGAATGACCGCCGGCCGGTGATGGGCCGATAGGGCAGGAGGCGCGCTATGGCGCGGGTAGTTGTCGGGGTGGGCGGCGGAATCGCCGCGTACAAGGCGTGCGCGCTGGTGCGGCGGTTCACCGAGACCGGCCATACCGTCCGGGTGATCCCCACCGAGGCGGCACTGCAGTTCGTGGGCACGGCGACCTTCGAGGCGCTGTCCGGCCATCCCGTGCACACCGGGGTCTTCTCGGATGTGCCGGAGGTGCCGCATGTGCGGCTGGGCCAGGAGGCGGAACTCGTCGTCATCGCGCCCGCCACCGCGGACCTCATGGCGCGGGCCGCGCACGGGCGCGCCGATGATCTGCTCACCGCCACCCTGCTCACGGCCCGATGTCCCGTGCTGTTCGCGCCCGCCATGCACACCGAGATGTGGGAGCACGCGGCGACGGTCGCGAATGTGGCGGCTCTTCGCGCGCACGGCGCCACCGTGATGGAGCCCGCGTCCGGCCGGCTCACCGGTACCGACACCGGTCCGGGCCGGCTGCCCGAACCCGAGGAGATCTTCGGTCTGGCATCGCTGCTGCTCGAGCGTGCCGACGCGATTCCGCGGGACCTGGTGGGCAGGCGCGTGGTGATCACCGCGGGCGGCACCCGGGAGCCGCTGGATCCGGTTCGCTTCCTCGGCAACCGCAGCTCCGGTAAGCAGGGGTACGCGCTCGCCAGGGTGGCCGCCCAGCGCGGCGCCCAGGTCACGCTCATCGCCGGCAACACCATCGAGATGGCGCCGCCGGCCGCGGTCGAGCTGGTCCACATCACCACGGCCGAACAGCTGAAAACCGCGGTCGACAAGCACGCGGTCGGCGCGGACGCGGTGATCATGGCCGCCGCGGTCGCCGACTTCCGGCCCGCCACGGTGGCCGCCGCCAAGATCAAGAAGGGCAAGGACGAGCCCGACACCATCGCCCTGGCCAAGAACGAGGACATCCTCGCCGGTCTGGTCCAGGAGCGCCGGGAGGGCCGGCTGCCCGGAACGGCCATCGTCGGATTCGCCGCCGAGACCGGCGACGCCGACGGTGACGTGATCACCCACGCGCGGGCCAAACTGGCCCGTAAGGGTTGTGATCTGCTCGTGGTGAACGCGGTGGGCGACGGTAAGGCGTTCGAGGTCGACACCAACGACGGCTGGCTGCTGCGTGCGGACGGTAGCGAGCAGGCGCTCGACCACGGATCCAAGGCGCTGCTGGCCAGTCGTGTCCTCGACGCGCTGGGTCCGCTGCTGAGCTGAAACCGGTACCCCGCCGAACGCGGGATCCGTTGTGTCGGCTCCGGCCGTGCCGGGCGCGCGAACTGCCCGCCGCGGGCGCGAAGGCGATACCATCCAGCCCGCTCCAGGGTGTGCGGGCACGCACGATCGGAAACCCGTCCAGGATGGTGTCCGAAGCCCCAATTACGCCGCCCGTTCTAATAGTCTGAAGTCCAGGGGCGTGACCGGAGCCGTGCGCTACGGTCCCTCCGGACACGAGTAACCGTTGAGGAAGAGGGAAACTGTGCGCACGTCCGGTAGCCGGCTATTCACCAGTGAGTCCGTGACCGAGGGTCATCCGGACAAGATCTGTGACGCCATCAGCGATTCCATCCTCGACTCACTGCTGGCGCAGGATCCCCGCAGCCGGGTCGCCGTGGAAACCATGGTGACCACCGGCCAGGTCCACGTGGCCGGAGAGGTCACCACCGAGGCCTACGCGGATATTCCGCATATCGTCCGGGAGAAGATCCTCGAGATCGGATACGACTCCTCGGCAAAGGGGTTCGACGGGAACTCCTGCGGCGTCAATATCGCCATCGGCGCGCAATCGCCCGATATCGCGCAGGGCGTCGACACCTCGCACGAGGCGCGGGTCGGTGGCTCCGACGATGAGATCGAACAGCAGGGCGCCGGCGATCAGGGCCTGATGTTCGGTTACGCCAATACCGACACTCCCGAGCTGATGCCGCTGCCGATCGCGCTGGCCCACCGCCTCTCGCGCAAGCTCACCGAGGTCCGCAAGACCGGGGTGTTGCCGTATCTGCGCCCGGACGGCAAAACCCAGGTCACCATCGAATACGACGGTGACAAGGCGGTCCGGCTGGACACCGTGGTCGTGTCCACCCAGCACGCCGCCGATATCGATCTGGACAATCTGCTGGCCCCCGATATCCGGGAGAAGGTCGTCGACGCGGTGCTCGCCGATATCGCGATCCCCGATCTGGACATCTCCGATATCCGTCTGCTGGTGAACCCCACCGGCAAGTTCGTACTCGGCGGCCCGATGGGCGATGCCGGGCTGACCGGCCGCAAGATCATCGTCGACACCTACGGCGGTATGGCCCGCCACGGTGGCGGCGCGTTCTCCGGTAAAGACCCGTCGAAGGTCGACCGCTCGGCCGCCTACGCCATGCGCTGGGTCGCCAAGAACGTGGTCGCGGCGGGGCTGGCGGACCGGGTCGAGGTGCAGGTCGCGTATGCGATCGGTAAATCGGCGCCGGTGGGGCTGTTCGTCGAAACCTTCGGCACCGAGAAGGTCGATCCGGCCCAGATCTCGTCGGCGATCACCGAGGTGTTCGATCTGCGCCCGGGCGCGATCATCCGCGACCTGGACCTGCTGCGCCCGATCTACGCGCCGACCGCCGCCTACGGGCATTTCGGCCGCACCGATATCGATCTGCCCTGGGAGCGCACCGACCGCGCGGACAAGCTGCGCGCCGCCGCCGGACTGTAAGTTCCACGTCCCGCGTGGATCGACCTCCCACCGACACCCCCGCCGACCCCGCGTCGGCGGGGGTGTCGGCCGAGGCGGGGCGGCCGCGCCGCCGGGCCGCCCGCCCGAAGAAGGCCGCCGGCCCCGACCCGGGACCGGTTGAGAACCCGATCGCCCGGGTGCTGCCGCTGCTCACCCCCGCGCACCTGGACCGCGATTTCGACTATGTGGTACCCCCGGAGCTGGACGATATCGCCCGCCCCGGTGTCCGCGTGCGGGTCCGCTTCGCGGGGCGGCTGGTGGACGGTTATCTACTGTCCCGGCACGCCGAATCCGATCATCCGGGCAAGCTGGTCCGGCTGGAGCGGGTGGTATCCGCCGAACAGGTGCTCACCCCGGAAATCCTGCGTCTCGCCACGACCGTGGCCGCGCGGTGCGCCGGGACCCGTGCCGATGTACTCCGGCTGGCGATCCCGCCGCGACATGCCCGAGTGGAGAACGGCGGGCCGCCGAAGAAGCGCGGAGAGACGGACGGTCCGACGGTGGCTGCGGCCGGCTCGGCGGGGACCCGGACCGCGGAGCCGGACGCGCAGGCCGGGCCGGCCGGGAACGACGAGCCGGACACGGACGCTCGGCCGCATGCGGATATCGGGTCGCAACCGGGCGCCGGGACCGGGCCGGGGGCCGGCTCCGAGTCGCGGACGGACGCAGCGTCGGGTGCGTATGCGGGGTCCGGTCCGGCCGACGAACTGGTGGACGCCGGATCGGGTGACGACCCCAGGACGGGTCCCGGCGCCGAGCAGGGCGTGATGGCCAGGCCGCGTGTGGATGCCGGGTCGGGTGTGGACGCCGGGTCGGGCACGGACACCGCGGCCGGTGCGTACCCCCGACCGGGTACGGAGACCGGGCCGCGTGTCGGCCACGACGCGGGTGCGAACACCGAGGTGGGCGGGCCGCGTGGCGCCGGTCGAACCGGCCGCTCCGGCCCGGGTGGGGCGGCTGTGCCGTCGCGTGTGGTCGAAACGCCCGGAGTCCCAGGGATGCCGGGGGAGTCCGGGGGTTCGCCGGTCCGCGGCTCGGATACGACCGGGGCGGGGCCGCGGGAGGCCGTCGGTTCGGCAGGGACGGATGGTGCGGCGCTACCCGGTGAGGTGGACACCGGCGCCTGGCGCCGGTACCGGCACGGGGACGCCTTCCTCACCGCACTCGCGTCCCGCCGGGGTCCGCGGGCGGCCTGGCAGGCCCTGCCGGGGGAGGACTGGGCGCGGCGATTGGCCGAGCTCGCGGCGGTGGTGGTGGCGGACGGTCGCAGTGCGATCCTGATGGTGCCCGACCAGCGCGACCTCGATCGGGTATTGCGCGAATGCGAACGGCTGGTGGGGGATTCGGCCGTCGGGTTGTCGGCGGGGCTCGGCCCGGCAGCCAGGTATCGGCGATGGCTCGCCGTCCTGCGGGGGACCGCGCGCGTGGTGGTGGGTACCCGCAGCGCGGTCTTCGCGCCCGCCGTGGACCTGGGCCTGGTCGCGATCTGGGACGACGGTGACGACACCTACGCCGAGCCCCGCGCCCCCTATCCGCACGCGCGGGAGGTCGCTATGCTCCGCGCCCACGAGACCGGCGCGGCCTTCGTGGCGGCCGGATTCGCCCGGACCGCCGAGATCCAGGCCGTGGTGGAAACCGGATGGGCCCACGACCTGCTCGCCGACCGGGCGACCGTACGGGCCGCCGCGCCGCGGATCAGCGCTCCGGGAGACAGTGACGCCGCGCTCGAACGCGATCCGATGGCGCGTGCGATCCGGATCCCCGCCGCCGCCTTCACCGCGGCCCGCAAGGCGCTCGCCGCCGGGTCCGGCGTGCTGGTGCAGGTGCCGCGCCGCGGGTACGTTCCGGCGCTCGCCTGTACGAAATGCCGGACACCCGCCCGCTGCCGCCGCTGTGTGGGACCACTGTCGTTGCCCGGGTCCGATCGGGCCGCCGGGGACCCCGGGGTGGCGCACAGTCCGGTCTGCCGCTGGTGCGGGCGTACCGAGGCGGCGTTCCGCTGCCCGGCCTGCGGGGGCCGGGTGTTGCGCGCCGTGGTCATCGGTGCGGCACGGACCGCCGAGGAACTCGGCCGGGCATTTCCCGGGGTACCGATCCGGGGGTCCAGCGGCGCGGCGGTACTGGATACGGTGCCGCCCGGGCCCCAGGTCGTGGTGGCCACCGTCGGAGCCGAACCGTTGCTCGCCGGTGGTTACGGGGTAGGGCTGCTGCTGGACGGCTGGGCGCTGCTCGGCCGCGCCGATCTGCGCGCCGCCGAGGACGCGCTGCGCCGCTGGCTGAGCGCCGCGGCCCTGGTGCGGCCCGACGGCGAAGTGCTGGTGATGGCCGATCCGGCCGTGCCCACCGTGCAGGCGCTGCTGCGCTGGGATCCGGCCGGTCACGCGGCCGCCGAATTGGCGCAGCGGACCGAGGTCGGTTTTCCGCCGGCGGTGCGGATGGCGGCCGTCGACGGCACTCCGGACGGAATCGCCGCCCTGCTCGCGGCCGCCGAACTCCCGGCCGCCGTGGAGGTGCTGGGCCCGGTGCCGTTACCGGCCGCCGCGCGGTTGCCCTCCGGCGCCCGTGGGGACGGTGGCGATCCGAGTACGGAGGTCGAACGGGTGCTGCTGCGTACGCCGCGGAGGAGTGGCGCGGCGCTGACGCAGGCGCTCATGGCGGCGCAGGCGGTCCGAAGCAGTCAGCGGGCGGAGTCGCCGCCCCGGATTCAGATAGATCCGCTGGAAATCGGCTGACCCGCTCGGGCAGGGACCGGGCCGGCCGTCGGCATCGCGGAGTGTGCGCGGCGGCCGCGAATCGCCAGGTATGGCTGTTCACGATAGGCGTGACCTGCTCGGACGTCGACCTCATCCGGATTCGCGACACACTCACCCGTGCCGCGGATCCTTGGTGGCGGAAACCGGCGGGACCTGGCGCGAAAGGCCTCACCGGCGGACACCCCGCCGATCGGGTGCGCATTCCGTGTTCCGGCGGCAATCGACGAACCGGTTGCGGCCTGGACCATGGCCGACCGGCCCGGACCACGACCTCGCCCGAACCGGTCGGCTGCGCTGTCGGTGGGTGTCGGGACGACCGGGGAATCAATCCGGCAGGGGCTTGCGTTGGATAGATTGCCGATATATCGTCGATGCTACACAAACCGATCGAGTAGCTCGGGAGGCTGCTATGGAAAACATCGAGAACGCGGAATTTCGCAAGGGTCGCGGACGCCGTGGGCGCGGTCCCCGGCCGGGTGGTTTCGGTCCCGGCGGGCCGTTCCGCCACGGTGGTCCGCACGGATTCGGGCCGGGCTTCGGCGGGGACTTCGGGCCCGGCTTCGGGCCAGGGTTCGGCCCGGGATTCGGCCCGGGATTCGGGCGCGGGCGCGGCCGGGGCGGCCGGGGCCGGCGCGGCGACGTACGGGCGGCGATCCTGCTGCTGCTCGCCGAGCGTCCCATGCACGGCTACGAGCTCATCCAGCGGATCCGCGAACGCAGTGACGATCTCTGGCGCCCCAGCCCGGGATCCATCTACCCGGCACTCTCACAGTTGGAGGGCGAGGGTCTGATCACCATCGAGAAAGTGGCCGGTCGCAAGACCGCCCAACTGACCGAGACAGGTACGACCCACGTCACGGAGAACCGGGCGGAGCTCGGGGATCCGTGGGCCGAGGTCAAGGAAGGGGTCGGCGCGCACACCAATGATCTGCGAGCACTGATCGGCCCGCTCATGGGCGCGGTCGCGCAGGTGGCGGCGGCGGGCACGCCGGAGCAGGCGGCCAAGGCGGCCGAGGTGCTCACCGAGGCGCGGAAAGCGTTGTACCGCATCCTCGCCGGAGACGAGGACTCCGCAAAGTAACGGGGTGGTCAAAACCTCCGGCTCCGGTTTTCCGCCGAGCCGACAGGGTAGAAGATTGTGGAGTGAAACAATTTCGATGGCCGACGGGGCGGGACGGATCACAAATCGGCAGGCGCGCCCTGCGAACGATGACCGTGGCTGTCGCGCTGGCTGGGTCGGTGTTGCTCGCGAGTGTCGAGAGCACCGCCCAGCCGGCCGGTTACCTTCCCGCGTCGGTCCCCACGGACCCTGCTCCACCGCAACCCGATCAGCTGGGAGCGGTGCTCTATATGAAGTCGCATCCGAACGCGGTGCCCCGCGGTACCAATGATTTCGGATGTGTCCCGGACGCGGCCCATCCGCGACCGGTGATCCTCGCGCACGGCACCGACGCGAGCGCCTACACGGACTGGTCGGTCATCGGGCCGCAGCTCGTGGATCACGGGTTCTGCGTTTTCGCGCTGAACTACGGCGGTAAACCGGGCGCCGGTACCTACGGCACCGAGGACATCGTGCTCAGCGCCTACCAGATCGCGCAGTTCGTGGACGAGGTACGTGCCGCGACAGGGGCTCCGCAGGTCGATCTCGTCGGCTTCTCCCAAGGCGCCAATGTCACCCGCTACTACATCAACAAACTCGGCGGCGCGCCCTACGTCGGCAACTGGGTCGGCCTGGCCTCACCCACCTACGGCGGGGTCCTGTACGGCCTGGTCCCGATCGCCGAGCAGCTCCCGGGCGCGATGGACCTGGCGACCCGGGCGGTCTCCGTGGCAGCGGTCCAGCAGGTGCAGGATTCACCGTTCATGCGGGAACTCAACGCGGGTGGCGATACCGTGCCCGGGGTGCGCTACACCACGGTCGGCAGCCGGGTCGACGAAGTGATCCAGCCCTTCGGCAACATCGCGTTGCGCGGCCCGGGAGCACACAACATCGTGCTGCAGGATCGCTGCCCGGTCGATCTCACCGGCCATTTCCACATGGTCTACGACCCCTACGTCTTCCAGTTGTTGTTCCAGGCCCTCGACCCCGGCCATGCCCCCGAACCGGTATGCGTACCCGTACCGCTCGGCACCGGCATTCCCGAGGTGATCATCGGCGGGAACATCTGAGCCGTGTTCATCGCCCGCTTCCGGCGGGAGATCCGGTGACCCGGCGGAACCCGTGCCGCGGTACACGAGGCGGCCCGGGGCCGGGTCCGGAGGCCGGCGGGGCGGCGCCCTGAGCACGGCCGTGCCGGGCTACCTAGAATGAAACCTTCCTGCCCTGCCTCACGTCTTCGGGAGCTACCGTGACCGTCCAGTCCGTCCGCCTCTTCGGCGATCCGATCCTGCGAGCCCGCGCGGCGGAGGTCACCGAATTCGGCCCCGAACTGCGGCAGCTGGTAACGGATCTGACCGACACCATGTACGACGACGGCGGAGTGGGTATGGCGGCTCCGCAGATCGGTGTCGGTCTGCGAGTGTTCGTCTACGACACCCGCGACGCCCGCGGGCATCTGATCAACCCGAGCTGGAGCGCGCTGGACGAGGAGGAACAGATCGGCCCGGAGGGCTGCCTGTCCATTCCGGGAGTGAATCACGAGACCAGGCGCGCCATGCGGGTGCGGGCGACCGGCGTGGATGTGGACGGCAACCCGGTCGAATTCGAGGCCGAGGGCCTGCTGGCGCGCTGTGTGCAGCACGAAACAGATCATCTGGACGGCACGCTGTTCATCGACCGGCTCGATCCCCCCGACCGGAAGCAGGCCATGCGCACCATCCGTGAATCCGACTGGTTCGTCGCCGGGCTGACGGTCCGGCCGAGCCGTGCCCTCGCCGAGCGGGACCACTGATGCGGATCGTCTTCGCCGGTACTCCCGACCCGGCGGTTCCCTCGCTGCGCCGCCTCCTCGATTCCCGGCACGAGGTGGTCGCCGTGGTGACGCGGCCCGACGCCGTCGCCGGACGTGGCCGGAAGCTGAAACGTTCACCGGTCGGGCAGCTCGCCGACGAACACGGCATTCCGGTCCTCACCCCGGGTAAGCCGGGCGACCCCGAATTCGTCGAGGCGCTCACCGAGCTGGCCCCGGACTGCTGTCCCGTGGTCGCCTACGGTGCGCTGCTGCCGCCCCGGGTGCTCGAGATTCCGAAGTACGGCTGGATCAATCTGCATTTCTCGCTGCTGCCCGCCTGGCGCGGCGCGGCGCCGGTTCAGGCCGCCATCGCGGCCGGCGACGAGATCACCGGTGCGTCCACCTTCCGGATCGAGACCGGTCTGGACACCGGGCCGGTCTACGGTGTGGTGACCGAACGGATCGCCGTCACCGATACCGCCGCCGATCTGCTGGGCCGGTTGTCCGACAGCGGCGCGGCGCTGCTGGAGCAGACCCTCGACGGGGTCGAGGACGGCACCCTGCAGGCGATTCCGCAATCGGCGGACGGGGTGTCCTACGCACCCAAGATCACCGTCGAAGCGGCGCAGGTCCGGTGGGATCAGCCGGCCCTGGCGGTCGGCCGCGCCATCCGCGCGGTGACTCCGTTCCCCGGCGCCTGGACCACGGTCGCCGGGAACCGTCTCAAACTGGGGCCGGTGGAACTGGTCGAAGAGGTGCTGCCCGAGCGGCAGATCGAGGTGCGCAAGACCGGTGTGCTCGTCGGCACCGCCACCACCGCGGTACGGCTGGATCAGGTGCAACCGCAGGGCAAACGGATGATGGCCGCGCTCGATTGGGCGCGCGGCGCCCGTTTGGCGCCCGGCGCGGTGGTCGAATGACCGGCTCGGGTGGCGAGCGGCGCCGAGGCTTCCGGCGCCACACCGAACCGGGTGCCGCGGAGGCGGACGGCCGGGACGTATCGCCGGAGCGACGCGGCGATCCCGGGCGGTCCGGCCGGTCGGCCGGGTCGGGGCAGGTCCGTCGTCCGGCCGATTCCGGTCGGGACGAGGGTCCGGATCGTTCCGGCCGGGACGAGCGTTCGGCCGGGTCCGCAGAGGGTCGCCGCTCGGCGGGTTCTGCTCGAGATGAGCGGCAGCCGGGATCCGGATGGGGCCGGAGTCCGGCAGATCCCCGGCGGGGTGAGCGTCCGGCGGGGTCGGGTCGGGGTGAGCGTCCGGCGGGTTCCCGGCAGGGTGAACGCCCGGCAGGTTCCCCGCAGGATCGGCGAGCGGGCGGTTCCCGTACCGGCGGGCATGCGAGCGGCTCTCGGCCGGACCGCGCGTCCGAACCCCGCCGAGATCGTCCGTCCGGGGAATCCC
>NZ_BAGJ01000107.1 GCF_000308775.1 Nocardia testacea NBRC 100365 | reverse complement strand
GGTGGTCCAGGTGAAGTCCGGCGATACCGCCACCGAAATCGCTTCGACCATGGCGGAGGCGGGAATCGTCGCCAGTTCCGCCGCTTTCTACGAGGCCGCGGTGCAGGACGAGGGAATGAACTCGGTGCAGCCCGGCTACTACGCGATCCCGGTGCACAGTCCGGCCGCGGACGCGGTCGCGGCGCTCATCGCGCCCGGATCACGGGTCGGCAATGTCGTCGTCTCCGAGGGCCGGCAGTTGCACGATCAGCACGATGTGAATACCGGCGCGCGCAAGGAGGGCATCTACACCAAGATCGCCGCCGCCAGCTGTGTGGGCGCCGAACCCGAACGCCGCTGTGTCACCTACGAAGAACTGGAGCAGGCCGGCGCCACCACCGATCTGGCCTCGCTCGGCGTCCCGGAGTGGGCGGTGGAGTCGGTCCGCACGGTGCCCGACCGCGCCCGCCAGCTCGAGGGCCTGATCGCCGCCGGCAGCTGGGACTTCGATCCGAGCGGCTCCGCGCAGGACATTCTGCGGCAACTGGTGACCGAGAGCGCCCGCAGCTACGAGGCCACCGGGATCCTGGAATCCGGCCGGATCAACGGGCTCAGCCCGTACGAAACCTTGATCGGCGCGTCCCTAGTGGAACGGGAGGCGCTGCCGCAGGACATGAGCAAGGTGGCCCGGGTGATCGTGAACCGGCTGGATATCGACCAGCCGCTGCAGTTCGATTCCACCGTCAACTACGCGCTCGACAAGACCGAGGTGGCCACCACCGACGCCGACCGCGGGCAGACCACCCCGTGGAACACCTACGCCATGCCCGGGTTGCCCGCGACCCCGATCTCCTCCCCGTCGATCGCGGCGCTGGAGGCCATGGAGGAACCCGAGCCCGGGACCTGGCTGTACTTCGTGACGGTCGACAAACAGGGCACCACGCTGTTCACCGAGAGCTATTCCGAACATCTGCAGAACATCGAATTGGCGCTGGAGAGCGGGATCCTCGACAGTGGGCGCTGAACCGGCGGGCCCACGCCGCGCCGCTGTGCTCGGCAGCCCCATCACCCATTCGAAATCCCCGCAGCTGCATCTGGCGGCCTACCGCGCGCTGGGCCTGGACTGGACCTATGAGCGGATCGAATGTACTGCCGACGAGTTGCCCGGCCTGGTGGACGGTCTCGGCCCGGAGTGGGCCGGATTGTCGGTGACCATGCCGGGCAAGGAAGCGGCCCTGGCGTACGCGCAGGTGCGCACCGAACGCGCGGTCCTGGTCGGTTCCGCCAACACCCTGGTGCGGACGGCGGCCGGTTGGCGGGCCGACTGTACCGATGTGGACGGGGTACTGGGCGCACTGCGGGGCGGCGGGGTGCGGGAGCTGTCCGAGGCGGTGGTGCTGGGGGCCGGTGGCACCGCCCGGCCCGCGCTGCTCGCGCTGGCCGAACTCGGCGCCACGACCATCACCATCGTCGCCCGCGATGCCGGCCGTGCGGCGAGTGCGCGCGAACTCGCCGAGCGGCTCGGCGCGACTGCCCGGGTGATCGGTTTCGATGCGGCGGAGCTGGCCGATCTCTGCGCCCGGTCGGGCGCCGTGGTGAGCACCGTGCCACATCCGGCGGCCGCGATGGTGGCCGGATCGGTGGCCGCGGCTCCCGTGGTGCTCGACGCCCTGTACAACCCGTGGCCCACTCCGCTGGCCGAAGCGGTCGCCGCCGCCGGGCACACGGTCATCGGCGGTCTGCGGATGTTGCTCGAACAGGCATACGGTCAGGTCGAACAGTTCACCGGGCGGTCCGCCCCCAGGGAAGCGATGGCTGCCGCGCTCGCCGACCTCGGCTGACGTCGCCGGCAAGCATCCGGATCCCGGCGAATATCTGTAACGGGTTCTAGTCCGGTGCGCGGGGGAGTTATGGTGATCGGCATGACTGCGTGGTTGTTGCGGGCACTGGCGCTCGGTGGACTGGCCGTCGTCCTGCGGGTGCTCCTCGGGTTCGCGATGGGCTACATCCCGACCTACGGGGTGTGGTTGCGGCTGCTGTGCCTGGTGGTGCTGATCGGTGCCGCGGTGGCCTGGGGCGTGCGCGACGGCCGGGCCGACCGGCACGAGCACCCGAATCCCGAGCAGGGCGCGGACCTGACGATCCGGTGGCTGCAGACCGCGGTGGTCGCCGGCGTGGGCAGCGGACTGGTGTCCTGGCTGCTGGATTTCCTGCCGAAGGTCGACCTCGGCGACGGCGGCCTGCTGTTCGAGGCCACCGCCGCGTCGGCGTTCATCATCCTGCTGGTCTTCGTACCCGGGCTCATCGGGGTGGCCGTCGGACGGCGGCTGGGCACCCGTGACAACGAGCGGTCGGCGGGCGGCGTCACTCCCGCGCTCGGTTCACCCGCCTGACGCCCGACGAGCTCGACCGGGGCGGACGGCGATGCGCGCGGCGGGCAGGACGGGCCCGGACAGGCGGAACAGCCGTGGACCGGTGAATCTCCGGAAAGAGCGCGTGTACCGAGCACACGGGCCGCAATCGTGAGCGATCGCGGCCCGTGCCTTGTTCGTCCATCAGCCGGTCGGGCGGCCTCACAGCAGGATCGGGCTGCTTCCGGTGGATCCGGCGCCGGCGACCGCCGAATACGCGGCGGCGAGCAGGGCGGGGTCGGGACCTTCCAACCGGCCGGGTTTGGCCAGTCCGTCCAGCACCACGAACCGCAGCACGCCCGAGCGGGTCTTCTTGTCGGTCTGCATACTCTCCAGCAGTTGCGGCAGGGCGTCGGGGTCATAGGTGGTGGGCAGCCCGACGCTCTCCAGGATGGTGCGGTGCCGGTCGGCGGTGGCGTCGTCGAGACGCCCGGCCAGCCGGCCCAGTTCCGCGGCGAAGACCAGACCCACCGCCACCGCCGCGCCGTGCCGCCAGCGGTAGCGCTCCCGGCGTTCGATGGCGTGCCCCAGCGTATGACCGTAATTGAGGATCTCGCGGAGGGCGGACTCCTTGAGATCGGCCGCCACGACCTCCGCCTTCACCGCCACCGCCCGGCGGATGAGCTCCGGCAGTACGTCGCCGGTCGGATCCAGCGCGGCCTGCGGGTCCCGTTCGACGAGGTCCAGGATCACCGGGTCGGCGATGAACCCCGCCTTGATGATCTCCGCCATACCCGCCACGATCTCGTTACGCGGCACGGTTTCCAGGGTCACCAGGTCGACCAGCACGGCGGACGGCTCGTGGAAGCAGCCGACGAGGTTCTTCCCGGCTTCGGTGTTGATACCGGTCTTACCGCCCACCGCGGCGTCCACCATGGCCAGCAGCGTGGTGGGTACGTGCACGACCTTCACTCCGCGCATCCAGGTCGCGGCGACGAATCCGGCCAGATCGGTCGCCGCGCCACCGCCGAGGCTCACCACCACGTCGTTGCGGGTGAGGCCGATCCGGCCCAGCACCTCCCAGCAGAAACCGGCGACGGCGAGTTCCTTGCCCGCCTCGGCATCCGGGATCTCGATGCGGTGGGCGTCCAGGCCGGCCTCGGCCAGCGTGGTGCGCACCACCTCGGCGGTCTCCACCAGCGACGGCTGGTGGAACAGGGCGACGGTGCGGACGCCGCCCGCGCCGGTGACCGCCTCGACGAGGTCCCCGAGCAGGCCGCGACCGATGATCACCGGATAGGGCTGGGCGGTGCGGACCTCGATACGCGTCGGTTCTGTCACGTGTGCTGCTCCGATCCTGTCTGTGTCTGCTCGGCCTGTTCTCGTTGCTGCCGCCGGGCCCGGGCCCGTCTGGCGCGGGCCCGCCGAGACCGGCCCGGGGTGCGCAGGCCGGTGTCGGCGCCCGGGCCGGGCTCTGCGGCGGACGATGGTCCGGTGTCGCTGCCCGCGGTGCTCGCGGCCGCGGTATCGCCTGCGGTCGTGGCCCGTGTACCGGAGTCGGCGGGATCGGCCGCGCGTTGCGCCGCGGTCCGGCGCGCCCGGGCCCGGGCCCGCCGCCGGGCCCGCGACCTGCTGGTGCGTGGAGTGCCCGAGCCTTCGGGCAGGTTCGTGGCGGCAGTGTCGGCGGCCTCCTGGACCGATTCCAGGGCGAGTTTGCCCAGGATCGAGCGGACCACACGACCCGGACTGCGGCCGTCGGTGCGTACCCGGACCGAAGTCACCTCCCGGTAGAGCGGGCGCCGGGTCCGCATGAGTTCCCGGTATTTCGTCCCCGGGTCGGCGCCACCCAGCAGCGGCCGGTGGGTTGCGGCGCCCGTGCGGCGCAGCCCCTCGGCGATGCTGATCTCCAGGTACACCACGGTCCGGTCACGGAGCAGGGCGCGGGTGCGTTCGGAGAGCACCGCGCCGCCCCCGAGGGAGACGACACCGCTGCGCGTGCCCAGTGCCTCCCCGACCACCTGTTCTTCGATCCGGCGGAATTCGGCCTCACCGTCCTCGGCGAAGATCTCCGGAATGGTGCGGCCGCTCACCTCCTCGATCCCGGCGTCGGTGTCGTAGAGCTCGACGCCGAGTTCCCGGGCGAGTTTGCGGCCGATGGTGGTCTTACCCGCCCCGGGCGGGCCGATCAGCACCACCAGCGGGCCGGGCGGACCGGTCTGTTCGGTCATTACGCCGGGTCGGCGACGGTATCGCCCGGGTTCAGATGAGGCCGCCCGCTGATCCGCTTCACGTAGCCGTCGAGATTGCCCACCGTCTCGGCGAGCGAATCGCCACCGAACTTCTCCAGGGCGGCCTGGGCCACCACCAGCGCGACCATCGACTCGGCGACCACCCCGGCCGCCGGCACGGCGCAGACATCGGAGCGCTGGTGGATCGCCACGGCCTCCTCGCCGGTGGACATATCGACCGTGGCCAGTGCGCGCGGCACCGTGGAGATGGGTTTCATGGCCGCGCGCACGCGCAGGGCCTCCCCGTTGGTCATGCCGCCCTCGAGACCGCCGGCGCGGTTGGTGGAGCGCAGGACGCCGTCGCTGCCGGGGCGCATCTCGTCGTGCGCCTGGCTGCCGCGTCGCCGGGCCGTCTCGAATCCGTCGCCGACCTCGACGCCCTTGATTGCCTGGATCCCCATGAGCGCCGCCGCGAGCCGCGAGTCCAGCCGGTTCTCGCCGCTGGTGAAGGAGCCCAGTCCGATCGGGAGCCCGGTGACGACCACCTCGACCACCCCGCCCAGGGTGTCGCCGTCCTTCTTCGCCGCCTCGATCTCGGCGATCATGGCCGCCTCGGCGTCGGCATCGAAGGCGCGTACCGGGCTTTCGTCGATCGCCGCCAGATCGGCGCCGGTGGGCACCACACCGGTCGTGTTCGCGGCCGTTCCGATGGAGACCACATGGGAGACGACCTCCACCCCGAGGGCCTGGCGGAGGAAGGCGCGCGCCACGGTCCCGGCCGCGACCCGGGCCGCGGTCTCGCGCGCACTGGCGCGTTCCAGCACCGGGCGGGCGTCGTCGAAGCCGTATTTGAGCATGCCCGAGTAGTCGGCGTGGCCGGGGCGTGGGCGGGTGAGGGGCGCGTTGCGAGCCAGTTCGGCCAGTTCGGCCTCGTCGACGGGATCGGCGGACATGACGGTGGTCCACTTGGGCCATTCGGAATTGGCGATTTCGATGGCGACAGGCCCGCCCATGGTGCGGCCGTGGCGGACCCCGCCGATCACGGTGACCTTGTCGGCCTCGAACTTCATCCGGGCGCCGCGACCGTAGCCCAGCCGTCGGCGCGCCAGCTGTGCGGAGATCTCCTCCGAGGTCACCTCGACACCGGCGACCATCCCTTCCAGGATGGCGACGAGAGCGGGTCCATGGGATTCTCCAGCAGTTATCCAGCGCAGCACGCCGACTATCTTCCCATGTCGGCGGGACAGGTTGGGGAGGCGGTCGGCCGTGCTCATCGCCCCGGGAAGTGGGTGGTGCCCGGGATTGCCGCGCGGTCACCACAGGGCGAGTCCGAGAAGTGTCGCCGCACACATCGATGGACCGTGCGGGATCGTGTGCCCGGGACGTTCCGGGTCGGGAGCCCGCGGGGGCGCGCCGCCGGACCGGCCGCCGAATATCCGGCGCCCGGCCCGGTATCCGAGCAGTACGCCGACGCCGGCGAGCGCGGTACACACCGGTGCCGCGAGGGCCGACCAGAGCCAGACCGGACCACCACCGAGCCCGGCAGCCGCGCCCAGCCCCAGGGCCAGTTTCACATCGCCGGCTCCGAGGGCGGCCGGGCGCGCGAGGTGGATCAGCAGATACGGGGTCGCGAGCAGTGCCGCGCCCCAGGCGGCGGGGCGGAAGGTCCCGGTGAGTGCCGCGTACGCGAGGACGGCGACGGCTCCGGGCACCGTGAGCAGGTTCGGTAGACGCCGGCGGCGGATATCGGTGACGCTCAGTGCGGCGCACCAGACGGTGAAGGCGAGGAAACCGAGGGTCGTCATGCCTTCCACGATCGCCGCGCACAGACCGCGCCGGCGGCGGCGAACGCGATATGTGGACAACTCGGGCCGCCGCACCGATATGTGAACAGTGGGCGGTCCGCATCGGCGCGAGCGGCTTCCGCCCCGTCGGCCCGTGTGCCGCGGCCGGGTCGGCGGTACTTTTGTGCCATGTCTGCTGATGCCGGTCGGGGCCCGTGGGTCCGGCCCGATTACGCTGCCCGGCGCGGTGCACTGCGCAACCTGCTGGTACAGAACGAGATCGACGGCCTCCTGGTCACCGATCTGGTGAACATCCGCTATCTCACCGGATTCACCGGTTCGAACGCCGCGCTGCTGGTGCACTCGTGGGACACCCCGGGCGCCGAGGACCGCACCGTGATCGCCACCGACGGCCGCTACGACACCCAGGTCGCCGAGCAGGTCCCGGATCTGCGCGCCGAGATCGCCCGGGCGGTATCGCGCCGGGTGGTGGAACTGGCGGGGGAGTGGCAGTTCGGGCGGCTGGGGTACGAGAGCCATATCGTCACCGTCGATCAGCACCGGGCACTGCTCGAGCTCGGCTCCGGTCTGGAGTTCGTGGCGACCCCGGGCCTGGTCGAGCAGCTGCGCATGGTCAAGGACGAGTACGAGACCGACCGGCTGCGCACCGCCTGCGCTGTCGGTGACGGGGCCTTGGCGGCGCTGCTGGAGACCGGGGCGCTGCGGCCGGGGCGCACCGAGCGGCAGGTCGCCCGGGATCTGGAATGGGCGATGTTCGAGCGCGGGGCGGCCGGGATCGCCTTCGAGACGATCGTCGCGGCCGGGGCGAATTCCGCCGTTCCGCACCACCGGCCCACCGAGGCGGTACTGGCCGCCGGTGATTTCGTGAAGATCGATTTCGGCGCCGTGGTGGACGGCTATCACTCGGATATGACCCGGACCTTCGTGCTCGGCGAACCCGCGGCGTGGCAGCGCGAGGTCTACGACCTGGTGTACGCCGCGCAGCGGGCCGGCCGCGAGGCGCTGCGGCCCGGTGTGCCGTGCGCCGATGTGGACGCGGCCGCGCGCGAGGTCATCGCCGCCGCCGGCCACGGGCCGCTGTTCGTGCACGGTCTGGGGCACGGGGTGGGGTTGCGCATCCACGAAGCGCCCGGGATCGCCAAAACGGGCACGGGTACACTCCAGTCTGGCGTGGCGGTGACCGTCGAACCAGGTGTGTACTTTCCCGGCCGCGGCGGGGTCCGGATCGAGGACACGCTCGTGGTGCGCGAAGGGGGCCCGGAACTGCTCACCAACACCAGCAAAGATCTGATCGTCGTCGGATGACGACGGTCGCCCGAGAACCGAGGAGACCCGAAGACAGTGGCGGACACCAGCGACTTCAAGAACGGCCTCGTGCTGAAGATCGACGGTAATCTCCAGCAGATCGTCGAGTTCCAGCACGTGAAGCCGGGTAAGGGTCCCGCCTTCGTGCGGACCAAGCTGAAGAACGTGCTGTCGGGCAAGATCGTCGACAAAACCTTCAACGCGGGCGTGAAGGTGGAGACCGCCACGGTCGACCGCCGCGATATGACCTACCTGTACCACGACGGCTCCGATTATGTCTTCATGGACGGCGAGACCTTCGATCAGATCTCCATCGCGGAGAGCACCATCGGCGAGCAGGCCCGGTTCCTGCTGGAGAACATGACCGTGCAGGTCGCCACGCACGAGGGAGCGCCGCTGTACGTGGAACTGCCGGTGACCGCCGAGTTCGAGGTCACCCACACCGATATCGGTCTGCAGGGCGACCGGTCCACCGGCGGCACCAAGCCCGCCACCGTGGAGACCGGCGCCGAGGTCCAAGTCCCGTTGTTCATCAACACCGGCGACAAACTCCGCATCGATACCCGCGACGGCAGCTACCTGGGCCGCGTCAACTCCTGACGTGCCCGATCAGCCCGCGGACAAGAAATCCGCCTACAAGAAGCTCGGCGCCCGCCACAAGGCGCGCCGCCGGGCGGTGGACCTGCTCTTCGAGGCCGAGGCCCGCGATATCGACCCCGCCGATCTGGCCGACGAGCGGATCGAGCTCGCGGCCCGCGATCAGGGTGTGGCGCCGGTGCACGCCTATACCCGCACCCTGGTGGACGGTATCGCCGAGGAACTCGACCGGGTCGACGGGACCATCGAGTCCTATCTGCAGGATTGGACGCTGCCCCGGCTGCCCGCGGTGGATCGCGCCATCCTCCGGGTCGCGGTCTGGGAGCTGCTCTACGCCCCCGACGTCCCGCCGATCGTCGCGGTGGACGAGGCCGTGGAACTGGCCAAGGAACTGTCCACCGACGACTCCCCGGGGTTCGTGAACGGAGTGCTCGGCCAGGTGGTGCTGGTGGCTCCGCAGATCCGCGCGGCCGCCGCGGCCGCCGGGCGTTCCCGTGATCCGGAATCGGAGGACTGAGGTGCGCAAATACCTGGTGCTGGCCCTGCGCACCCCTGCCTACGACCCGGCGGTGGCCGAACCGCACCGCCGGTTCCTCGCCGAACTGCGCGCGAAGGACATGCTGCAGGAGAGTGGCCCGTTCACCGACGGGAGCGGTGGTGCCTACCTCGTGCTCGCGGATTCGCTCGCGGCCGCCGAGGCGGTGGTGTACACCGATCCGCTGCACACCACCGGCTCGTCGGCGATCACGGTCCACGAATGGGAGATCACCGGCTGAGTCCGTACCGGACGCTCCGCTCCCGGTCCGGCGGCGCGACTCGATGAGAGGGCGATAGGCTGTTTATCGCAACGTCCCATGATGTCGAGGAGTGCGGACCATGACCGAGAACGCGGCCATCACCCTGCCCGAGGGCGGGTGCACCGCCGCGGAGGCCTGGGAGATCTTCGACAGGTTGCCGGCCGCGCCCGTGCACGAGGTGACCACCGGCCGCTGGCGCGGTTCGGAACTGCCCACCGGTCACCCGATGGACGGCACGCTGTCCGAATCCGGCTGGTACGGAAAACAGTTCGATGCGCCCGACCAGGTGCATCCGCTGCTGTTCACCGATGAGCGCGGCACCGTGTTCGCGGTCGATCCGCGCCGGGTCCCGCTCTCGCTCGCGGGCCGGATTCCGGCGCACTGGCTGCGTCCCGTCCGCAACAACCTGCGCATCCTCGGCCCGCTGCTGCGTACCCGCAAGGCGACGGCTCGGTTGCGCGATATCGAGTACCGCGGCGTGGTCAGCGCCGCCATGGTCTATGACCATTTACCGATCATCGACCATTTCCGCCGGCTCGACGACGACAGGCTGCTCGGTGTCATGGATATGCGCGGTCTCGCCGAACCGTACTTCTTCGTCCTGACGCGGTGATCAGCGCGCCGGGCCCGGCCGCAGGATGATCTTGCCGAGCGGTGCCCGGGATTCCAGCAGCTCGTGGGCCGCGGCAGCGCGATCGAGCGGCAGAATGGTCTCCACCGGGGGAGCCAGCGCCGGTACCCGCTCGAGTATTGCGGCGCGGGCGCGGCCCACCCGGCCGTGCCAGGCAGGGCCGGAGCATCCGGTGAGTGTCAGTCCGTGCGGGATCAGGTCGCCCGCCGCGACGCGGGCGGGCTCCCCGGAGAGCCAGCCGTAGCTGAGCATCCGTCCGGACCCGGGCGTCATCGTCTCGAGCAGGGCGGCCGCCGAGGTGCCGCCGAGCGAGTCGAACACGATATCGATCGTGCGGTCCTGTTCTCCCCGTAGTTGTCCCGGCCAGAGCTCGTCGCGGTGGTCGAGCACCTCGTCGGCGCCCAGTTCCTTCGCGCGCCGCATTTTGTCCGGGCCGCCCGCGGTCGCGATCACCCGGGCCGCGCCGAATTCGCGGGCCAGTTCGACCAGGTGCGCACCCACACCGGTGGCACCGGCCTCGACCAGCACCGTTTCGGAGCCGGTGAGCGCCGCGGCTTCCAGCAGTGCCAGCGCCACCGAACCGCTCATCATCACCGCCGCCGCGTCGGCGGCCGTGACTCCCGCGGGAATCGGAGTCGCGGCATCCGCTCGCACGCGGACCGATTCGGCGTAGGACCCCGTCCCGTCCGTGTCGGCCACCACCCGCCGTCCGAGGTATTCGGATCCGACACCCTCGCCCACGGCGATCACTTCCCCCGCCACTTGGAAGCCGAAGACGACCGGCGGTGGCGAGGCCATCGGAAACGCGCCGGAACGCAACTGGGTCTCGGGGTACAGGACGGGAATCGCCTCGGCTCTGATCACTACTTCGCCCGGCCCGGCGACCGGCTCCGGGACTTCCCGGGATACCAGCACCTCGGGCCCGCCGGTCTCCGTCATTACGATTGCCTGCATTGGAACTCCATAAGTTGACTGACGGTCCAGATAACTTCTTCAAGATATGGACCGTCGGTCAAGTTGTCAACGAAGGTGGTGCGACCATTCCGAAGGAACGCGCGGACGCCGCCCGCAACCGGCGTGCCATCCTGGACGCGACCGCGGCACTACTCGCCGAACACGGCCCGGAGGCGGTCACCATGGACCGGGTCGCGGCGGCCGCCGGGGTGGGGAAGGGCACCATCTTCCATCGCTTCGGCAGCCGTGCCGGATTGCTGCACGAGATGGTCGCCGAAAGCGCGGTCACCCTGATGTCCGCCGTGACCGACGGCCCTCCGCCGCTGGGTCCCGGAGCGCCTGCCGGTGACCGGCTGCTCGCCTTCTTCGCCGCCATGGCGCGACTGGTGATCGACAATCTGGCGCTCATGGAGGTCTACCGGGTGGTTCCGCCGCATCCGCGTACCGAGGAGTTCCACCGTTTCTGGCGCGCCCATATCACCGCGCTGCTGAGCGAAGCGCGCCCGGATCTGGATGCGGAGACGGTCGGCCGATTGCTGCTGGACGGCCTCGCGGGCCAGACCGTGCCGGAAATGGTCCGCGCGGGTTCGACCGACCGCTTGCTGGCGGCCGTCGATCAGCAGGTGCGCTCGGTACTGCGCGCTCCGTGACCGCCGGCGATCAGCGCACGTTACGTGGCCGGAACTGGATGCTGATCCGCGGTCCGGTCGCCCGGCGGGTCTTGGGCACCGCGTGCTCCCAGGTGCGCTGGCAGGAGCCGCCCATGACGAACAGATCGCCGTGGCCGGGGTGGAAACGCAGGCTCGGGCCACCGGCGCGGGGGCGCAGCAGCAACGGCCGCGGGGCGCCGAGGGTGAGGATGGCGACCATGGTGTCGCGGGTGGCGCCGCGGCCGATGGTATCGCCGTGCCAGGCCACGCTGTCGCGGCCGTCGCGGTAGTAGCAGAACCCGGCGGTGCGGAACGGTTCGCCCAGTTCGGGCTCGTAGTAGGCGCTGAGCGTCGCGCGGGCCTCGTGTAGAACGGGGTCCGGGAGCGGATCGGATTCGCCGTAGAAGCAGAGCAGTCGCGGGACGTCGACGACGCGGTCGTACATCTGCCGCCGCTCGGCCTGCCACGGCACCGTCGCGGCCAGCTGCTCGAACAGGTCGTCGGCACCGCGTAGCCAGCCGGGGCGGAGATCGACCCAGGCGCCGTGGGTGAGCGGTGTGCGCGCGACGCCGGTCAGCGGGGCGAGTTCCGCCGCCCCGAAGCCGTCGAACAGCGAGCCCTGCAATGCCATGCCGACAGATTACCCCGGAATTCGAACATACGTTCCCATGGGGTCGGCACACATCGATCGTCCGGGATGGGCGCTCCTCATACCGCTGCGGGCGGGTGCGCCTTCGGCATACTGGCCGCTGGCCGTTTCCGTGCCTCTGAACAGCGTAGATGCCGTATCAGTGGCGGTGTCAGGCAGCCGTCAGGGCGGTGTCAGCGGACCCGCCGACAGTATTCCCATGAGCAGCACAGCGAACAGCGCGATCGCGACGGACACGGCTTCCGTTCGTTCGAATTCCACCGCAGCATCCCCGAAGGAGTGCGCCACCATGACCGTCGCCCTGACCGACCGGGAACGAGCCACCCTCCGGACCGCCGCCTACGGCGCCCTGGCGTTGATGGCCGCCACCGGTGCGCCCCACTCGGCCGCGACCGACGGTTCCCTCGCCCTGGCCTCGGCGACCGGTCTGGTCGGCCATGTGCTCGCCGCGAAGTCCGCGGATATCGCACTCACCGGAAAGTCCGTCGCCGAACTGGCCGACCAAGTGTTCCCGGCCTTGAGCGCCGCGATGGACCTGCTGGAGGAAAAGGATGCGGCCGAGGCGGAGAACTTCCGCAGCACGATCGGCCTCGCTGTGGGCGCGGCCGCCCGGCCCCGCCGGGGCGAGTCCGGCCCGGCGGCGTTCGAGATGGCCCGCAAGATCACCGCCGCCCTCGCCGCCGGTGCGGGATCAGCGGACGGCCGGACCGGTTCGACTGCCGGACCGGATCGGCCGGAATTGCGGAAGGCGCTCGAGGAGATCGTCGCGTCCGGTCTCACCGGTCTCACCGTGCGGGTGCACGACGAGCAGGGCGAGTGGGTCGGTAGTGCGGGGGTGGCCGAGTTGGGTGGTTCGGTGCCGCCGCCGGTCGACGGGCATGTCCGGATCGGTAGCAATACCAAGACGTTCATCGCGACGCTGGTGTTGCAGTTGGTGGCCGAGGGCAGGGTCGGGCTGGATGTTCCGGTGGTGGACTATCTGCCGGGGTTCGGTTTCGATGAGCGGATCACGGTGCGGATGGTGTTGCAGCACACCAGTGGCCTGTTCAACTTCACCGGCGAGTACTACAGCGACGGGACTGTCGTGGCAGGTATCCCCTGCACCATCTCGGGCAAGGAATGGGTGGACAACCGGTTCCACACCTACGAGCCCGAAGAGCTGGTCCGGCTGGCGTTGTCGAAGCCGGCCCGGTTCGAGCCGGGCACGGACTGGAGCTATTCGAATACCAACTATGTGGTGGCGCGGCTGCTGATCGAGAAGGTCACCGGGCGGCCGGTCGCCCAAGAGATGCAGCGCCTGATCCTGGGACCGCTGGGTCTCACGGGCACGGTGGCGCCGACCACGCAGACCGGGGTTCCCGAGCCGCACGCCCACGCCTACTATCGCTACACGGACGCAGGAGCGGAACGGACGGTCGACGTCACCGAAGTCAATCCCTCCTGGATCTCCAGTGGCGGTGACATGATCTCGACCAGCCGTGATCTGCACACCTTCATCTCCGCGCTGAACAGCGGCAAGCTCCTGCCGGATCACCTGCTGGCCGAAATGCGCACCCCTGTCCCGACGGGTATCCCCGGGATGGGCTACGGCCTCGGGGTATTCGTCCAGGACACCGACGGTGGCACCGTCATCATGCACAACGGCGGTGCCGGCGGGCATGCGGCCCTGATGTACAGCACGCCCGATGGCGCCGCGACGTTGACCGGCACGCTGAATTATGTGGACGATGCCGAGCTGTCGCTCGCCGCGGCGTTCCAGGAGGCGACCCGGCGACTCGTCGGCGAAGTATTCGGCGGCCCGGCCGATCCGGGTCTTCCGGCGGAATGAGCGCAGGGGCCGACAGCCCCCCGAGCGCCGACCTGTCCCGGTAGGCGTGCGACAGTTCGCGAATCCGTGGCCGCGTCGAGCTTCAGAGCTCGGCGCGGCCTGCCGCTGTGCGAACCGTTCGCCCCCGTGGCGCGCGCGCCCACATGCGTTGGTTCCGGGTGGATTCGGGACCCGGCGGGCGGACATCAGGAATCGGCGGTGGCGGGGATCGCGCGCTCCACGGCGGTGCGCACCAGTTCGCGGGCCCGGTCCTCGGTGAAGACGCCGGGCAGGGTGAGGCGTTCGAGGATCAGCCAGTTCAGGGCGAGGAACAGGAGGACGACGGTGTCCTCGTCGCCGGGCATACCGAAGTCCAGGTGGTTGCGGATATTGAAGTCCAGGTCGGCGCGCACCCGCTCGGTGAGCAGGGCCTGTAGCTCGGGTCGCCGGGTGGCTTCCAATCGGAGTTCCAGGAGGGCGAGGTAGCCGGTGCGGAAGCGGGTGACGCGGTCGACGACCTCGGTCATGAGCTCGGTGACGGTCTCGCGGGTGCGTGGACCGTGCAGGGCGGCCATGGCCGATTCGTCGGGGATCAACCGTTCGTAGTACCGGTGGCCCACCTGGACGAGTAGATCGTCGCGGTTGCTGAAGTAGTTGGAGGCGGTGCCCGCGGGTACCGCCGCCGCTTTGTCCACCGCGCGGAAGGTCAGTCCCCGGGCCCCGTCTCGGGCCAGGACCTCGATCGATGCGTCCAGCAACGCCTGGCGGCGTTCGGGATTCGTGCGGACCACTTGACACCACTCCATCTGTAGTACTACGGTTTAAACCACTTCGAACAGAGTACTACACCTGAGGCGGTAAGCGTGCGTAGCTCACCCGGCCGTCCCTTCGAAGTCCGGTCCGCACCGGTGAAACGAAAGGCGCAACCGATATGCGAAAGCAGCACGGCACCTAT
>NZ_BAGJ01000108.1 GCF_000308775.1 Nocardia testacea NBRC 100365 | reverse complement strand
CCGGCCTCTCGCCTTCGCGAGCAAGCCGGCCTCTCGCCTTCGCGAGCAAGCCGGCCTCTCGCCTTCGCGAGCAAGCCGGCCTCTCGCCTTCGCGAGCAAGCCGGCCTCTCGCCTTCGCGAGCAAGCCGGCCTCTCGCCTTCGCGAGCAAGCCGGCCTCTCGCCTTCGCGAGCAAGCCGGCCTCTCGCCTTCGCGAGCAAGCCGGCCTCTCGCCTCGCAACCAGGCTCACCCTCGCACGCCGAGCAGGCGGTCGGTGCGGGCTCCTCGGGCTACGCCCGGACCTGATGTCGGCGGTGGGCGGTACCGTCGCAGGAATGAGTGACGGTCTGTTCGATATGCCCGGTGCGGGGGCGGGTGCACCGGATATCGCCTTCGCGGGCGGGGCCGCACGGGACGGTGGGGCACGTGCCCCGCTCGCGGTGCGGATGCGGCCCGCCTCGCTCGACGAGGTGGTGGGGCAGCAGCATCTGCTGGGGCCCGGTTCGCCGCTGCGACGGTTGGTGGAGGGGTCGGGTGCGGCCTCGGTTCTGCTGTACGGGCCGCCCGGTACCGGGAAGACGACGCTCGCGTCGCTGATCTCGTATGCCACCGGGCGCCGGTTCGAGGCCCTGTCGGCCCTGTCGGCCGGGGTCAAAGAGGTGCGGGCGGTCATCGATATCTCGCGTCGGCGGCTCACCGCGGGCGAGCAGACCGTGCTGTTCATCGACGAGGTGCACCGCTTCTCCAAGACCCAGCAGGACGCGTTGCTGGCCGCCGTGGAGAACCGCATCGTGCTGTTGGTCGGCGCGACCACGGAGAATCCCTCGTTCTCGGTGGTGGCACCGCTGCTGTCGCGGTCGCTGGTGCTGCAGCTGCACTCGCTCGGGCCCGAAGATATCCGGGCCGTGCTCGCCCGCGCCATCACCGATCCGCGCGGTCTGGACGGGCAGTACACGGTGACACCCGAGGCTCTCGATCACATCGTGCGGATCGCCGGCGGTGATGCCCGGCGGGCTCTCACCGCGCTGGAGGCCTCGGCGGAGTCCTCGCTGGACGGGACGGTGGATCTCGATCTGGTGGCCGCCAGTATCGACAAGGCGGCCGTGCGGTACGACCGCGCCGGTGACCAGCACTACGACGTGATCAGCGCGTTCATCAAATCCATCCGCGGCTCCGATGTGGACGCGGCGCTGCACTACCTGGCCCGGATGCTCACCGCGGGGGAGGACCCGCGCTTCATCGCCCGCCGGCTGATGATCCACGCCAGCGAGGACATCGGTATGGCCGACCCGACCGCGCTGCAGACGGCGACCGCCGCGGCCCAGGTGGTGCAGCTGGTCGGCTTGCCGGAGGCCCGGCTGGCACTGGCGCAGGCCACCATCCATCTGGCGACGGCGCCGAAATCGGGCGCGGTGGTCGCGGCCATCGGGGCGGCCATGGCCGATGTGGCCGCCGGTAAGGCAGGCACGGTGCCCGCGCATCTGCGGGACGGGCACTACGCGGGCGCGGAGCGGCTCGGCAACGCCCAGGGTTACCGCTACCCGCACGACGATCCGGACGGTGTGCTCGCCCAGCAGTACCCGCCGGACGAACTCGTGGGGGTGGACTACTACCACCCCACCGACCACGGTCACGAGCGGGCGGTCGGGCCCCGGGTGAGCACGCTGCGCCGGATCGTGCGGGGCCTGCGTCCCGGAAACCCGGCTCGGTGATAATTCGGGTGCGTGGCACCGGTAGGCTGGATATTCGTGCAGACCCACGAGATCAGACGGCGGTTCCTGGACCATTTCGTTAGTGCCGGGCATACAGAGGTGCCCAGTGCATCGCTGATTCTCGACGACCCGAACCTGCTGTTCGTGAACGCGGGCATGGTGCAGTTCAAGCCGTATTTCCTCGGTCAGCAGACGCCGCCGTTCCCGCGTGCGACCAGCGTGCAGAAATGTGTGCGGACCGGTGATATCGAGGAAGTCGGCGTCACCACGCGGCACAATACGTTCTTCCAGATGGCGGGTAATTTCTCGTTCGGCGACTACTTCAAGGAAGGCGCCATCCGCTTCGCCTGGGAACTGATCACCAAGTCGCAGGAGGACGGCGGGTACGGATTCGATCCGGAGCGGATCTGGGTCACCGCCTACCAGGACGATCCCGAGGCCGCCGAGATCTGGCGCCGGGTGGCCGGTATCCCCGAGGAGCGGATCCAGTTCCGCGACGGTAAGGACAACTACTGGGATATGGGCGTGCCCGGTCCCGGCGGGCCCTGTTCGGAGATCTATTACGACCGCGGGCCCGAGTACGGCCGCGACGGCGGCCCCGTCGCCGACGAGGACCGCTACCTGGAGATCTGGAACCTGGTCTTCATGCAGGACATCCGCGGCGAGGACAGCCCGAAGCTGGGCTTCCCCCCGGTGGGCGTACTGCCCAAGAAGAACATCGATACCGGTATGGGCGTCGAGCGCATCGCGCTGCTGCTGCAGGGTGTGGACAACGTCTACGAAACCGACCTGCTGCGTCCCATCATCGACAAGGCCGAGGAACTGACCGGCCGCTCCTACGGGGTCGAACACGCCGACGATGTCCGGTTCCGGGTGATCGCCGACCATGCGCGGACCTCGGCCATGCTGATCGCCGACGGCGTGAACCCTGGCAACGACGGCCGCGGCTACGTGCTGCGCCGGTTGCTGCGCCGGATCGTGCGCTCGGCCCGGCTGCTCGGCGCCGAACAGCCGGTGATGAGCGAGTTCATGCGGGTCGTGAGCGAGCTCATGGCGCCCTCCTATCCCGAACTGTCCACCGACTACAGCCGGATCGAGACGGTCGCGGTCGGCGAGGAGACGGCGTTCCGCAAGACCCTGAGCACGGGGTCGAAGCTGTTCGACGAAACGGCGGAGCAGGTCAAGGCCGCGACCCCGCGCGGCGGCACGGGCACCATCTCCGGCGCCGACGCCTTCACCCTGCACGACACCTACGGCTTCCCGATCGACCTCACCCTGGAGATGGCCGCGGAGGCCGGCCTCTCGGTGGACGAGGCCGGGTTCCGCACGCTCATGGCCGAACAGCGGCGGCGGGCGAAGGAGGACGCGCACGCCCGTAAGCACGCGCACGCCGATCTGTCGGTGTACAAGGAACTGGTCGATCGCGGCGATACGGAGTTCACCGGTTTCGACGAGCTGACCTCCGAGGCCCATGTGCTGGCCCTGATCGCCGACGGAGTCCGGGTGCCGACCGCGCCGGCGGGCACCGATATCGAGGTGATCCTGGACCGCAGCCCGCTCTACGCGGAGTCCGGTGGCCAGATCGCCGATCGCGGCACGATCACCGCGGCGGGGACGAAACTCGTCGTCAACGATGTGCAGAAGATCGCGAAGAAGCTCTGGGTGCATCGGTGCACGGTGGAGCAGGGACAGATCACCGAGGGTGACGTGGTGCTGGCCCAGGTCGATCCGGGCTGGCGGCGCGGCGCCACCCAGGGACATTCCGGTACCCATATGGTGCACGCGGCGCTGCGCCAGGTGCTGGGACCGAACGCGGTCCAGGCCGGTTCGCTCAACAAACCGGGCTACCTGCGCTTCGACTTCAACTGGCAGGGCCAGCTCAGCGAGCAGCAGAAGGCCGATATCGAAGCGGTGTCCAACGACGGGGTCGGCGCGGACTTCCCGGTGAACACCTTCGTCACCGATCTGCCCAAGGCCAAGGAGATGGGCGCGCTGGCGCTGTTCGGGGAGAACTACGGCGACCGGGTCCGCGTGGTGGAAATCGGTGGGCCGTTCTCCATGGAGCTCTGCGGTGGCACCCATGTGGGTCACTCCTCCCAGATCGGCCCGATCACCCTGCTCGGGGAATCGTCGGTGGGCTCGGGCGTGCGCCGCGTGGAGGCGTTCGTCGGGTTGGATTCCTACCAATATCTGGCCAAGGAACGCGCGCTGCTGGCCGGGGTCGCCTCGATGCTGAAGGTCCCCTCCGACGAGGTACCCGGGCGGGTCGAGCAGCTGGTGGACCGGCTCCGGGTCGCCGAGAAGGAGCTCGAGCGGACCAAGATCGCGGCGGTGCTGTCGTCGGCGGGTGCCTATGCCGACGCCGCCGAGCGGCTCGGGGACGTGCTGCTGGTCGCGGCCGCCGCACCGGAAGGCGTCTCGGCGGGCGATCTGCGCACCCTGGCCACCGATATCCGCGGCCGGCTGGGTTCCACCCCGGCCGTGGTGGTGTTGCTCGGAAATAACGAGGGCAAGGTGCCCTTCGTGGTGACCGTGAACAAGCCCGCCCAGGCGCTGGGCTTCGCCGCCGGTGATCTGGTGGCCGTCTTCGGGCCGCGGATCTCCGGCCGCGGCGGCGGCAAGCCGGAGATGGCGCAGGGCGCGGGCTCGGACCCGTCGGGTATCGACGCGGGTCTGGCGGCGGTACGCGATCACATCGGCGCGCACGCCGGCTGATGACGGTGGGCTCGCTGGACGACCCGCCCGTCGACCGGCCCGATCCCGCCACGGATCCGGGCCGGGGCAGGCGGCTGGGCATCGATGTGGGCAGTGTGCGGATCGGGGTCGCCGCGAGTGATCCGGACGGGATTCTCGCGACCCCGGTGGAGACCGTGCCCCGCGATACCGGCTCCCGGCGCGCCGGTCGTCCGCCGCGGGGCGGCCGCGCCGGTGGCGTCGGCCCCGGCGCGGATATCGCGCGGATCGCGGCGATCGCGGACGAGTACGAAGCCGTGGAGATCATCGTCGGGCTACCCCGCACGCTCCGCGGCGAGAAAGGGACCTCGGCGCGCATGGCAACGGAGTTCGCCGGAAGATTGCGCGACTCGCTGCCCGAAGTGCCGATCCGGCTTTCCGACGAACGTTTGACTACGGTGTCTGCTGCACGCGCTCTGCGGGACAGCGGTGTTCGAGCGCGCGGACAGCGGCAGGTGATCGACCAGGCTGCTGCTGTGTCGATCCTGCAGAGCTGGTTGGACGAACGGAGTTCTGTGATGAGGTCGGCCGAGGACGCGGCCCGTACCGCGTTGTCCGGAGACGATGAATGACGGATCGATGGGCGCAGGCGGAGGCGCACTTCCGGCAGCGTGAGGCCGAGCGGAAATATCGCCGCGACGACAAGGCCTGGGAGCGGTCCCGCCGGGCATCCGCCACGCCGGTGGCCGACGAGCCGGAATGGGACGACGAGCCCGACGACGGCTGGGATCCCTACGAGGACGACGACACCGCCGTCATCCCCCGCTATGTCGACGACGACGAATACGACGAC
>NZ_BAGJ01000109.1 GCF_000308775.1 Nocardia testacea NBRC 100365 | reverse complement strand
GATCTGCTGAGCAGTTTCGGCACCGGGGTCATCGGAGCCCTGGACCCGACCGCGATTCTGAGTCGGTCCTCCCAGATCATCGAGGTCGCCATGGGTGTGGGCAAGAGCAGCCTGACCGCCATGGGGCAGGTATGGGAGAGCGACGCCGCGCAGACCGCGCAGACCGCCGGGCAGGAGGCGAACAACTCCGGGCTGCAGACGAGTCAGCGCGGTATCGATATCGCCGCCCTCACCCAGGCCGCCGCAGCGGTCGTACAGCAGGGCAATGCCCAGCTCAGCACCATCGCGACCTCGTTCCTGGGGCAGGCGGTCGCCCTCGCCCCGGTGGTCATGACGCCGCCCGCCCAGACCGCCCTCATCGCCTCGGCCACCGAGCATCTGGGTCAGGCCGTGATCGTGGCCAACGCCACCCGCGGAGATCTCGCCGGTAAGACCGCGGAACTGGGTGGAATGGTGCAGAACCTGCTCGGGGTGGACGGGCAGAAAGCCGCCGAGGCAGCGCAGAGCGTGGCCCAGAGTGTCGGCGAGCCGATCATGCAGCAGGCGCAGAGTATGGCCTCGGATACCTCGGCACTCGAATCGGCGCTGGGCTCCGGCGACGACCCGGCCGCCACCACTCTCGCCGGCCTGAACTCCGGGAGCCCCGGCACCACGCTCGGCAGCCCCGCACTCGGCACGGGCAGCCCGGGCCTGTCCACCGGATCACCGGGCGGGACACCGGGTATGCCCGGTACGCCGTCGCTGCCCGGAGTGCCCGGGGCGAGCCAGACGCCGCTGACGGGTGTCGTCCGCCCGGGGTTGCCGGTGACGGGTATGCCCTCCGCGGCCACCACGCCCGCGTCGAGCTCGTTCATGGGCTCGCCGGGCGGGGCCGCCGGGCAGCGCAACAACGACGACGAACACTCCCGCACGGTCGATCCCTATCGGAGTCCCACCGGTAACGACGACCTCACCGGGCCGCTCGGGGAATCCACGCCCGAGGTCATCGGCGCGGTGGACGCCGATGAGGACGCGGGCTACGACAACCAGTTCTGAGCCGTCGCCCGGCGGGTCAGCGCAGGCCCGCCGGGTTGCTCAGATCACCGGCCGAATAGGTGTCGCAGGCCGCCACCTGGCCGGTCCGGTATCCGGCCAGGAACCACTTCTGGCGCTGATCGGAGGCGCCGTGCGTCCATGCCTCCGGGTTCACCCGGCCGGTCGCGGCCTCCTGGATCCGGTCGTCACCGACCGCGGACGCCGCCGACAGGGCATCGTTGATATCGGTATCGGTCAGCGGCATCAGCAGCGGCGTATCCGATCCCGGCGCGGGCGTCTTGTCCGCGTAGTGGGCCCAGATGCCCCCGTAACAGTCGGCCTGCAGTTCGGTGCGTACCGCGCCGGACTCCGGACCCCGCGGGTCCTGCTGCGCACGGCCGATATCGCCGAGCAGATTCTGGATATGATGGCCCACCTCGTGCGCCACCACGTATTCCTGTGCGAGCGGTCCGCCGGAGGCGCCGAACCGGTCCACCAGTTCCTGGAAGAAACCGACATCGAAATAGGCGGTCCGGTCGCCGGGGCAGTAGAACGGGCCCACTTCGCTGCTCGCGTATCCGCACCCGGTGGAGATGCCACCGGTGAACAGGCGGATGCCGGGTTCGGTGTAGGCGACACCGGTCTGCGCCGGCAACTCGTCCGACCAGACCGAGTCCAGGCTCTGCGCGGTGAGCACCACCCGGCAGTCCACGTACTTGTTGGCATCGGCGCCGGTCCGGCAGTGCTCGGGAGTACCGGCGGTCGCACCGGTGCCCTGCTGCACATCCTCGGTGCCGGTGAGCTGACCCAGCATCGAGCCCGGGTCACCGCCCATCAGCAGGGCCAGTACCAGGATGATCAGGCCGCCGGCACCACCGCCGAGGGCGATTTTCCCGCCGCGGCCCGGGCCCGGGCCCGACGAGGCGCGACCGGGGTCGATCTGTGATCCCTCGTTGAAGGTCATGGCTGATCCCGTCTGTGAACGTGTTCACCGCAGCGTGCTCGGGTGCTCGCAATATATCCGTTTACGTCCGCTCGGCGGGGCCCACTACGATGGCAACCGCATCCGGAGGCCGTCCCGGTGTGCTCCGACCGTCGAAAGGAATACCGTGCTGCGCACCCACTTGGCCGGTTCATTGCGAAGTGAACAGGCCGGTCAGACCGTTACCCTCTCCGGTTGGGTGGCCCGGCGGCGTGACCACGGTGGCGTGATCTTCATCGATCTGCGCGATGCGTCCGGGGTGGCGCAGGCCGTGTTCCGCGAAGGTCCGGCGGCGGAGCAGGCGCACCGGTTGCGGGCGGAATACTGTGTGCGGATCGTCGGCGTGGTGGAGCAGCGGCCCGCGGGCAACGAGAACCCGGAACTGCCCACCGGCGCGGTGGAGGTCGACGTCAAGGAACTCGAAGTGCTCAACGAGAGCGCGCCGCTTCCGTTCCAGCTCGACGAGCAGCCCGGTGAGGAGGCCCGGCTCCGGTACCGCTACCTGGACCTGCGCCGCGAGGGTCCCGCGCATGCCATCCGGCTGCGATCCAAGGTCAACGCCGCCGCTCGCGCGGTGCTCGCACGGCATGAATTCGTCGAGGTCGAAACCCCGACGCTCACCCGCTCGACCCCCGAGGGCGCCCGCGACTTCCTGGTCCCCGCCCGGCTGCAGCCCGGTAACTTCTACGCCCTGCCGCAGAGCCCGCAGCTGTTCAAGCAGTTGCTCATGGTGGGTGGTATCGAACGGTACTTCCAGATCGCGCGCTGCTACCGCGACGAGGACTTCCGCGCCGACCGCCAGCCCGAGTTCACCCAGCTCGACCTGGAGATGAGCTTCGTCCGGCAGGAAGACGTCATCCTGCTGGCCGAGGACATCCTGGTGGCACTGTGGGACCTCGTCGGCTACCGGATCCCCACGCCGATTCCGCATATGACCTATGCCGAGGCGATGCGGCGGTTCGGCAGCGACAAACCCGACCTGCGCTTCGGGGTCGAGATCACCGAGTGCACCGAGTACTTCGCGAACACCCCGTTCCGGGTGTTCCAGGCGCCCTATGTCGGTGCGGTCGTCATGCCCGGCGGGGCGAGCCAGCCGCGGCGGCAGCTCGACGCCTGGCAGGACTGGGCCAAACAGCGCGGTGCCAAGGGCCTGGCCTACGTACTGGTCGGTGCGGACGGAACCCTCACCGGGCCGGTGGCCAAGAACCTCACCGAGGAGGAACGCGCCGGCCTGGCCGCGCACGTCGGCGCGGAACCGGGTGACTGTGTGTTCTTCGCCGCGGGTCCGGCCAAGGCGCAGCGGGCGCTGCTGGGTGCGGCCCGCTCCGAGATCGCGCACCGGGTGGGCCTGATCGACGAGAACGCCTGGTCGTTCGTCTGGATCGTGGACGCCCCGCTGTTCGAACCGGCCGCCGACGCCACCGCCAGCGGCGATGTAGCGCTCGGACATTCGGCGTGGACGGCGGTGCACCACGCGTTCACCTCGCCGAAACCGGAATCGCTGGATACCTTCGACACCGATCCCGGCGCCGCGCTCGCCTACGCCTACGACATCGTCTGCAACGGCAACGAGATCGGCGGCGGCAGTATCCGTATCCATCGCAAGGACGTGCAGGAGCGCGTATTCAAGGTGATGGGGATCAGCGAAGCCGAAGCGCAGGAGAAGTTCGGCTTCCTGCTGGACGCATTCGCCTTCGGCGCCCCACCGCACGGCGGGATCGCCTTCGGCTGGGACCGGATCGTCGCGCTGCTGGCCGGTCTCGACTCCATCCGTGAGGTCATCGCCTTCCCGAAGACGGGTGGCGGGGTCGACCCGCTCACCGACGCGCCGGCGCCGATCACGGCCCTGCAGCGCAAGGAAGCCGGTCTGGACGCCGCACCCCAGTCCAAGGGGAAGGGGTCGGAGAGCAATGGCGCCGCGGTGCAGGCCGCGGCTCCGGCCGGCGGCGCCTGAGCCCGCTAGACGGGCGAAACCGGGCCTCCGGTGAGCGTGCGATACGCGTAGGTGACCGCGGCCGTCGCCACCGGGCCCGCGGCGAGCAGGCCGAACCCACAGGCCAGCAGACCCAGCGCCGTCACGACCACCACCGTGAGCACCAGGAGCAGTATCCGCACCGGGTCCCGCAGGACCAGCAGGAAGCTGGACTTGATGGCCTCCACCGGGCTCTGCCCCTGTTCGATCGCGAAGTGCAGCGAGAACATACAGCCGATCCCCACCGCGATCCCCGGGAGCAGGCACAGCGCGGAGGCCAGGGTGGTCGCGAGGAAGGCGAGCAGCGCGGTCAGGAACGCGTTCGCCGTACTGCCCAGGTAGAAGTAGGAACCGAAACCCGGCCGGTAACCGTCGGTTTCGTACAGCGCCCCGCGCACCATGGCGGCCTGGAGCAGCCACAGCCCGGCCATGACACCGGCGAAGATCACGAACAGCCCGAGCGCCGAGCGCGGCTCCACCACCCGGACGACCAGAAAGACCAGCAGGTAGATGATCAGGCCGAGCGAGGTGACCGCGACCCACGGGCCCGGGTTGAGCTTGAACTTCTCCAAGCCGTAGCTCAGCGCGTGGCCGATGTCGAGCCGGCCCGCGATGCCCGTGCCGTAGGCCTGGTAGCCATAGCCCCGGGTGTCCGGGTCCGGGCCGGTCCCGGGCGGACCGTACACCGGCTGCCCGGGCATACCGTCGGCCCCGGTGCCGCCGCCCGGCGCCGGAGCGCCGGCCCCGGCGGTATCGGGCGGCGGGGTGTACTGTGGCGCGCCGGGCGTTTCGTCCACGGTGGGCTGTGGGTTCGCGGGTGGTTTGCCCGTCGGCGGCGGGGCCCCGGGCAGCGGCGTGTCGCTGCTCACCACGGCGCTGCCGCCCTGGGGTGCGGGAGCCGGCCGCGAGGCGCCGGGGCCCGGGGGCTGTTCACCTGCCGGATCGCCGGGAGAGGCCGGGGCGGAACGCGGTGTGTCGGTCACGCTGGCATACCTTTCGACGCAGCTGGTTTCCGGTGTGGCGCACGGCAGTTCAGATCGAGAAAACCCGACCCGCACTGCGGTGTCAAGCAGGCCGGTCACGCGGCGGGGAGCGCCGCGGACACGCCGAACGACACGGAAAGGTTGTTCAACCGCTCGCTAGAAGTGACCGAGTGCGAGTAACTTGAGATGCGATGACTGCACTACTGGCCGAACGAGCCACCGAAGTCGTATCCGCAGCACAGCAGTTGCTCACAAAGCGAATGGGTGCTCCGGTGAAGCTGAGCGACCCCACCGAGCTCAGTGGCAGCGGACGGACGACCGTCCTACGCGTCCGGGTCGCCGAAAACGCTTTCTCGCTACCCCGCACCCTGATCATCAAGCAGGTGCGCGGGTCGGTATCCGACCCGAAAAACGTGACCATCACCCCGGGGGTCGCGAGCATCGACTCGGCCTTCCTCCGGGAGGCGGTGTCCTATCAGTTCACCACCGCGCTGAGCCGCGGGGAGCGCCCCGGCGCCTACCTGATCGCGCACAGCCTGCCGGACCGCCTGCTCGTCCTGAGCGACCTCGGGGAGAACACCAAACTCACCGATGTGCTGAGTTCCGGGGCCGAACCGGCCACCCGCAACGCCATGATGGCGTTCGCGCAGGCGCTCGGCCGGATGCACGCCGCCACCGTCGGCCGCGAACCCGATTTCGTGGCCCTGTTGCGCCGTGTCGACGTCGTGCACCGGGTGGACGGGATCGCCCAGCAGGCCGAATCGGCCGTCGCGGAAATGCCCGCGCTGCTGCGCCGCGAACTCGGTATGGAAGTCCCCGACGAGGTGAGCGAACAGGTCGCGCACGGAGCGCGGCTGTTCACCGGTGGCCGTTTCCGGGCCTTCAGCCCGTCGGACCTGTGCCCCGACAATGTGATCCTCAACGAGGAAGGCGCCCGCATCCTCGACTACGAATGGGGCGGATTCCGGGACGCCACCCTCGATATCGCCTACGCACTGGTCTCCTTCCCCGGATGCCTGTGCGATATCGAACTCTCCCGCGAACGAGCCCTGCAGATGGTGGAGGCGTGGCGTGCCGAAGTGGTCGGCGTCTGGCCGGCCCTGGCCGACGACGCGCTACTCGCGGACAAGATCCTCGAAGCCCGGCTGATCTGGGTATGGCTGAGCACCTACTGGTTCCTTCCGGCCGACCACGCCCGTATCGCCGCCGCCCGCGAACACGGCCTGTCGGTGCCGCGCTCGGACGCGCTGCTCAACCGGTGGGCGGGCCTGGCCGAGGACGCGCGGTGCCTCGGCAACGACGCCGTCGGTGATTTCGCCGAAGCCGTCTGCGCCGTCCTCGACGAACACTTCAGCTGAGCTGTGTTTATTTGCGCCGCCTTCGGCGGCGCGGGGTCGAGGCCCCCCCGGTCCCGCCGTTCAGGCCTCGAGACTTGCGCCTTCGGCGCGGGCGCTTTCGAGGCCTGAACGGCGGGACGGGCCTCGACCCTTTGTGGGCCTCGCTGAACTCGGCGCCGAGCGGGCGCTCCTGCTCGTGGAGGCGATCAGACACCCGGCGGCAGTGCGCTCGAGTCGGCATCCGACCCGGACCTCGAATGCGGACGCAACCCGCATGTGTCGAGTGTTGCGAGACACCTCAAAGGGTTGAGGCCCGTCTCGCCGTTTCGGCCTCGAAGCGCATGCGCCGCAGGCGCGAGTCTCGAGGCCGAAACGGCGAGACACAAGGGGGCCTCGACCCCGCGCGCGCCAGCGCGCCAAAAACACAGCGCCTTCGCGAGCAAGCCGGCCTCTCGCCTTCGCGAGCAAGCCGGCCTCTCGCCTTCGCGAGCAAGCCGGCCTCTCGCCTTCGCGAGCAAGCCGGCCTCTCGCCTTCGCGAGCAAGCCGGCCTCTCGCCTTCGCGAGCAAGCCGGCCTCTCGCCTTCGCGA
>NZ_BAGJ01000110.1 GCF_000308775.1 Nocardia testacea NBRC 100365 | reverse complement strand
TGTGGCAGAAACCTCGCAGCGCCGGACTTTTCGGTCTCCGGTGGGAAGAGACCGTGCTCGGCTTCGCCGTGGTGATCACCGCGCTGCTCACCGCCATGATCGGCGGTTTCCAGTGGGGTGCCGTCGTGGGCGGGGTCGGTGTGGTGATCATGGCCCCCCTCGTCATGCGGCGCGGTGGGCGTTCGGGCTACGAGACGGGATTGATGATGTTCCACTGGATGCGTTCGCGTAATCGCGGTGAGCACGTGTACCGCGGCGGCCGGTTCTCTCGGGTGCCGGGTGGTTTCACCCGGCTGCCGGGGCTGCTCGCGCCCTCCAAGCTCTACGAGGGGATCGACGCCGGCGGTTACAGCTTCGGCATGATCCACCTGCCGCAGTTCGCGCAGTACACGGTGGTGCTGCGGGCGTGGCCGCAGGGGCACGAGGCGGTGGACCAGCCGGTGATCGACCGCTGGGTCTCGGCCTGGGGTACCTTCCTCGCCTCGGTCGGCCAGACCAGCGATATCGTCGCCGTGGTTCCGGTGATCGATACCGTCCCGGAAACCGGGAACCGGCTGCTCACCGAGGTTTCCACCATCACCCGCCCGGAGGCGCCGGATCTGGCGCAACAGGTGATGTACGAGCTGGCCACCGAATTGCCGCAGGAACGGGTGCAACTGCTGCCCCGGGTCGCCATCACCTTCAAGGCGACCACGGCCGAACGTCGCAAGAACCCGGCGGAGGAAGCGGTCGAGATCGGCCGGCGGCTGCCGGGTATCTGCGCCGCGCTCGCCGAAGCCGGAGTCCGGGCCCAGCCCATGTCGGCCGACGAGGTGATCTCGTTCATCCGGCGCAGCTACGATCCGGCCTCCCAAGCCGACCTCGAAGTGGCCGCGGGCGAACCCGAGGGCCACGGCCTGGACTGGGCCGACGCCGGGCCCGTTTCACACGACGAGAAGTGGGATCACCTCATCCACGACGGCGGCCGGTCGGTGACCTGGGAGATGGACACCGCCCCGGAGGGCGCGGTGGACGAGCGGGTGCTGCAGCGGCTGCTGGCGCCGAATCCCGAGGTACCGCGGAAGCGGATCGCCATCGTGTACCGGCCGCATTCGGCGGCCGACGCGGCCGAGATCGTCGACGACGATTTCAAGAACGCTCTGGTCGCTCAGCAGAGCGAGCGCGGTGTGGTGTCGGCGTCGGCGACACTGCGGGTCGGTGCGACCCAGCAGGCCCGGGAGGAGCAGGCGCGCGGGCACGGTGTCACGCGGTTCGGCGCGCTGGTCACCATCACCGAGCCGAACCGCGGTGACCTGCCGCGGATCGAGGCGATCACCCGCGACCTGTCCACGCAGGCCCGGCTCAAGATCCGCCGCTGCTACCGCTACCAGGCGGCGGCCTTCGCGGCATCGCTCGGTTGCGGGGTGATCCTGCCCGAGCACGCGACCATTCCCAAAGCATTGGCGGGGTGAACGACTGATGGCACGCGAGCACGAGCCGCCCGTACGGGAGCGCAACAGAACCCGGGTCGCCACCGGCGACCGGTCCCGCTCCGGCCGGGACGATGAACGGCATATCCGGGGTGACCGGGACGGCCGGCCCGGATCCGGCGCTGCCGCCCGGCGCGATCCCGAACGCTCGCGGGCCGATCGCCGGAGCCGTTCCGGCGGTGAGGGTGCGGGCGGCCGGGAGCGGGCGCGCCGCGACCGGGTCGATACGGCCGCCGACCGGGCGATGGGCACACCGGAATTCGACAAGGCGGCCCGCCGGGCCAGGGCGCGGGCCGAGAAACGCCGGCAGCAGGGTCCGCCGCTGCTGGACGCGGCCACCCGCTCGCGGCTCGAAGAGGTCAGCCGGGAGGGCGCGGGTATCCGGGCCGCCTGGGCCACCTTCCGGATCCGCACCGACGATATCCGCCGCCGCAACTACGCCGCGCGCGCCGAACAGGAATACCAGGACGGATTCGACCGGCAGACCGCGCAGCTGACCGACCGCGGGTTCGCCGGGCCCGGGGGCGGCCGGATGAACGTGGTGGGCCGCCCGGTGGAGTACCGGGCCACCACCGCGCAGGTCGCCGGGTTGTGGCCGTGGTCGGTCGGCGCCGGCGCACCGCTGATCGGTACGCCGCTCGGCTCCCACCTGCACACCGGCGCTCCGGTGTGCTTCGACCCGATGAACTGGTTCATGCGCGGGAGTTTCATCACCGCGCCGAGCCTGTTCGTGCTGGGACTCAACGGTTTCGGTAAATCGTCGCTGGTGCGGCGGATCGTGCTCGGCGGGGTCGCGCAGAACATCACCCCGCTGGTGCTGGCCGATGTGAAACCCGACTATCGGCGGCTGGTGGAACTGGTCGGCGGTCAGGTGATCGATCTCGGGTACGGCCACGGCAAACTCAACCCGCTGGCCGGTGGGGTGCTCGGCGATATCGTGCCGCGGCTCGAGGAGCATCCCGAATTACAGATGCAGGTGCTGCAGGACCTGCGGGCCCGGCAGGTGACGCTGATCGCCGGTCTGGTGGAACTGGTGCGCGGCGCGCGGGTACGCGATTACGAGGAGACCTTGATCTCCACGGCCCTGCGGATCCTGTACCGGCCGGGCAGCGGGTTCACCCCGGACCAGCCGCCGATCATGGAGAATCTGCTCGAGGTCATCGTCGCCGGCGGCGAGGAGATGATGCTGGATGCCGGCGCGGACAGCCCGACGGAGTATCACGAGGCGATCCGCGGGTTGCGGCGTTCGCTGCGCGCGCTCACCCAGGGCCCGTTCGGCGCGGTGTTCAACGGGCAGACCTCGGTGCCGATCGATACCGATTCGGTCGCGGTGTGCATCGATGTCTCCCATATCCCGAACGGGGACAAGAAGCTCAAGGCCGCCGTCATGCTGGCCTGCTGGGCCGATGGCTTCGCCGCTGTCGAGGCGGCGCATACGCTCACCGACGCCGGTATGGCCCCGCAGCGGTACTTCCAGGTCGTGATGGACGAGCTGTGGCAGGTGCTGGGCCTGGGCGATTTCATGGTCGACCGGGTCGACGAACTCACCCGTCTGCAGCGCGGTATCGCCACCGCGCTGATCATGATCAGCCACACCATCAAGGACCTGCAATCCCTGGGGTCGGAAGCGGCCATCGCCAAAGCTCTGGGTTTCCTGGAGCGGGCGCGCGCCAAGATCTTCGGCGCGTTGCCCGCCGAGGAGATCAAACGGCTGGACAGTACCGTGCCGTTCACGGCGGCCGAAGAAGAGATGGTGACCAGCTGGTCGGCCCCGCAGGCGCTGACCGGTGAGGCCCTCAAACCCGGGCAGCAGCGGCCGTCGCCGCCCGGCACCGGCAAGTTCCTGCTGAAGATCGGTGAAGACCGGCGGCCGGGCATTCCCTTCCATATGGAATTCACTCCGGCCGAGAAACTCAGCGGAATCCACGACACCAACCAGCGTTTCGAGGAATTCACCTCCTACCCGGGGCGCTACGCCGCCGAACAGGCTGCGGCGCCGGACAGTTCACACCCGGTAGGCGGGAGAAATTCATGATGCCGCATCGGTCCTATCGCCGGGTCTCGCCGGAGGTCCGGGCCGCCGCGGTGGAACAGGTCCTCGCGCTCACCGGGAAACTTCGCAGTGAATCGGAGGCGTGCCGGCTGGTCGCCGAACAGATCGGGGTACACACCAATTCGGTGCGCAACTGGGTGCGCGCGGCGGAGGGGCCGAGCCTGGAGCGGATGGACGCGGCCGCGCTGCGCCGTAAGGTCGCCGCGCTACAGCAGCAACTGGCGGCGGCCGCGGAGGTGAATCGCGCCCTGGCCGATACCCTCAACGACTCCCGGCGCGAGACGTGAAACCCGCGGGAGCGCGGTGAACGCGAAATCGGTGCTGTGGACCTGCCTCGGCCTGGTACTCGGCCTGATGACGGTGATCCTCGTCATCGTCATGCCCGCCGTGGACGATCCGTGTGAAGGCGGGTCGGTGCTGGACCCGGGCCAGGCGACGCTGCCGCCGCTGGGCGGATACCCGCCGGGTGACCCGCGGGCGGCCGGTGAGACGGGAATTCCGGACGGGTCCACCGCCAACCCCACCGCGATCGCCACACCCTCGCTGGCCGCCGGGGCGGGTCCGCTGGGTCGCAGCTGGCCGATGGCCGCCGGAACCTACTCGGTCTCGGATGTCTTCGGTTCGCGTGGTGGTGGACACCGGGGCGTCGACCTTGCCGCGTCGGACGGCACGCCGATCTTCTCGGTGGCCGACGGAGTGGTGGTCGCCGCGGGCCCGGCGTCCGGCTTCGGCAACTGGATCGTCGTGGATTCGGTCGATCCGGGCAACGGGCGCGCGTATTCCGCGGTGTACGGGCATATGTGGGACAGCGGGGTACTGGTGCGGGTCGGCCAGACCGTGCAGGCCGGCCAGCACATCGGCGCGGTGGGATCGGCCGGTGAATCCAGCGGCCCGCACCTGCATTTCGAGATCGTGCCCGGCGGCCGGTTCACCGGTGGCCGGCAGATCGACCCGCTGCCCTGGCTCGACGGTGCCCCGACCCCCGATCTGGGCGGCGCCCGCGCCTATTCCACCGATCCGGCGTGTGTGCGCGGGTTCGGAACTCCGGGCGGGGCGCTGGCGAACGGGAAGGTGCCACCGGAACTCGAGATCTGGTATCGCCGGGCGGGTTCGCTGTGCCCCGAGGTCACCCCGTCCCTGCTGGCCGCGCAGGGGCGCCAGGAGTCCGGTTTCCGGCGCGGTCTCACCTCGCCCGCGGGCGCGCAGGGGCTCGCGCAGTTCCTGCCCGGCACCGCCGCGAGCATCAATCCCGACGACGGTCAGCCGTATGTGATCGATGCCGACGGTAATGGGGTGGCCAGCGTCTGGGACGACGGTGACGCCATCGTCGGGCAGGGCCGGTACATGTGCGCGATCGCGCACAAGATCACCGGCTGGATCGGCGAGGGTCGGGTTCGAGGCGATGTGGTGGCGCTGACCCTGGCCGCCTACAACGCCGGCGAAGGCGCGGTGCTGGCCTCGGGCGGTATGCCGAATCAAGTGGCCGCGCACTACTCCGAGACCCAGCCCTACGTGACAAACATCCTGGCCATGGAAGCGGAGTACCGCGATCCGGGCGCGTCGGGCCGTTTCTCACCCGACAGTGCGGGAGCGGCAGGCGACCAGGTCGTCCAGGCCGCGCACGAATGGCTGGGCACCCCGTACGTGTGGGGTGGCGGTGGCCCGCAGGGCCCCAGCGGCGGTGGACTGGACGGGCCGGGGCTGACCTCGGCGGCGGTGTTCGCCGCTTCGTCGGGTGCGGTGACGCTGCCGCGCACCGCCGAGCAGCAGTGGGAGGCCGGCACCGAGGTGCCGGTCGCCCGGATACAGCCGGGGGACCTGGTGTTCAGCGAATTCGGGCCGCGCGGACCGGCGCGGGTCGGAATCTACAGCGGGAACGGGCAGATGATCCACGCGGCGCCCGCGCTGACCGCCGATTCTCCCGGTGGCGTGGCCGAAACTGCCGTACCCGGCGACGCCCGGGTGAGGAGGGTGCTGTGAACACGCGCGGATCGGCGGCGTTTACGAGGTCCGGGCGGTTAGCCTGGAACGAGAAGACGAGTGCTGGTGCGGAACTGGTGGTGGTGCTGATGCTGGGCATCACGGTACTGAGCGGATGCGGCGGCAGTGGCGAGGATGTGGGATCGGGTGGCACCGTGGCCACCTCGACCGTCCGGCGGCTCGAAGCCGTGCCCGCCCCGGATCCGGTGACCCCGGACGGGGTCGCGGTGGCGGCACTGCGGGAGATCTACCAGTGGGAGCCCGCCACCGAGGTTCCGGGCGTCTCCCTGGAGCGGGCGCGGAAATGGCTGGGTCCCAGCCTGCTCCGGGTGCTGGACGCGTCGACGGCCACCGCCGGCGCGCCGGCGGTATCGCTGCAGTGGGGTGACTGGGCGGCGGCCGGAGCGCGGGTGGAGGCGTTCACCTTCGCCTCCGGCGATCGGCCGCCCGCCGGACCGGACCCCGGGGTGCAGCAATTCAAGATCGGAATCGAGCAGACAGTCGTCTATCCGGACGGCCGCGAGGAACCCCTGGCGCCGTCCACCGTCATCGCGACCGTCGTGCGTACGCCAGAAGGCTGGCGGCTGGACGGCTACCGGTGACCCGGCAGGCATCATTCAGGAGGCGGTAATGGCCAAGAAGAAACCGGTGAAGGACCCGGCCGCGATCGGGCCCGATCTGACCCTCATCGCGATCTACGTCGGCGGCGCCGTCCTGGGAACCGTATGGGTGGCCCTGCACCTGGGCAATATGCTCTCGTTGCAGAAACAGGACATGCCGATCAACCCGATCGATATCGTGGCCGGGATGGTGAAGGGCGAGTTGCACTGGCCCACCGGTACGACGGTGATCCTGCTGTTCGTCCTGCTCGCGCTGGCCCTTTTCGTGCTGTACCGGCGGCGGGCCACGGCCAAACGTCTCGTGGGCCGGCTCGCCGTGGACGACAAGGCCGATGTGATGGGCAACGGCGGCGCCATCGCCGCCCTCACCGAGGCCGGGGTCCGGGAGAAGGCCCAGAACATGGGTGTCAAGCTCGGCTACAACGACGCCCCGGGGGTGCCGATCGGTGTCGCCGTCGCCGACGGCACGATGCTGTACGGCTCCTATGAGGATCTGCACCTGGATATCTGGGGTCCGCGACAGGGCAAATCCACCTCGCGGGTCATCCCGGCGATCCTCACCGCCATCGGGCCGGTCCTGGCCACCTCGAACAAACGCGATGTGGTGGACGCGACCCGCGATGTCCGGGAGGCCAAGGGCAGCCGCACCTTCGTCTTCGACCCGCAGGGCGTTGCCGCCGAAGACCCCACCTGGTACTGGAACCCGCTGGCCTGGGTGGATGCGAACAGCGACGGCTGCGAGATGCGGGCCGCGCGCCTGGCCGGCCATTTCGCCGACAGCGACAGCGGTTCCGATTCCCGTAACGACGCCTTCTTCGATCCGGAGGCCGAGGATCTGCTGGCCGGCCTCTTCCTGGCCGCCGCGATCGCGAAGAAGCCGATCACCCAGATCTGGGAGTGGGTGACCGACCCGCAGAACATCGAACCGATCAAGTTCCTGCGCGACGCGGGCCACGATTTCTCTGCCTCCGGTCTGGCGGCGCAGTACAACGCCGACCCCCGGACCCGCAGCGGTATCTTCGGTACCGCCAAGAAGATGGTGCGCTGCCTGAAACTGCGCAATGTGCACAAGTGGGTCACGCCGCACGACCCGGAGAAGCACGAGCCGGCCCGGGCCCAGTTCGACGAATTGGAATTCATCGAGAAGAACGGCACCCTCTACAGCCTCTCGCTGGAGGGTCGTGGTTCGGCGGCCCCGCTGGTGAGCGCGCTCACCGAGGCCGTCATCGATGTGGCTATGCGCAAGGCGTCGAGGTCGGCCTACGGACGCTTGCCGATTCCGCTGCTGGCGGTGCTGGACGAGGCCGCGAACGTGGTCCGGTGGAAGGATCTGCCCAAGCAGTACAGCCATTTCGGCTCGCGCGGCATCGTGGTGATGACCGTGTTGCAGTCGTGGGCGCAGGGCGCGCGCTGCTGGGGTGACGACGGGATGAACGCGCTGTGGTCGGCGGCCAATATCAAGGTGCTCGGCAGCGGTGTGGACGACACCAACTTCCTGCGGGAACGATCAGAGGCCATCGGGGAGCACTCCGCCATCTCCGCCTCGGTGTCCGAATCCAAGGGCGGTAAGAGTTATTCGCGGTCGCTGGGTTCGTCCAAGACCTTCACCGTGCAGGCGCTGGCGACGCTGCCGCGGGGCCGGGCCATTGTGTTCTCTTCCGGCGCACCGCCGGTGCTGGTGCGCACGGTGCCGTGGTGGGAGGGTGAATACGCGGCCGCGGTGAAGAAGTCGATCGAACAGCACGACCCACAGCGCAAGACATTGGTCACCGATCTCATCGGCTCCCCCGCGCTGGTCAAAGAGAAAACCCCGGAGGCCGATCACGGTCCGGCGGGCGCGCCGACGATCTTGGACAAGAAGCCGGCTCGAGCACAGACGGGACCGGATGACGGTCCGGGCGGAACACCACCGGGTCCGGAGAACGGGCCGGGAGAGAGGCAGGAGGTTCGACCGCGGTGACCGAGACTTCCCGAGAGCAGCAGATACCGACCTACAAGAACGTAGTGGAGTTCGTCGAGAACTACCTCAGCGTCGTGTATCGGCGGCAGGTCAGCGATCTCAGCGATACCGTGTGGTGCCCCGAGTGGTGGAAGCATACGGAGGCCATCGCGCGCCTGGACGCGATGTGGCGGGCCTGGGAGCATCTGCGCCAGGACGGCGCCACCGGTATGAGTGTCTGGTTCCTCGACCACGCCGACCAGCACATGGCCGTACTTCTCGACCCGAAGGGCCCGTTCAAATATTGCAGCGTGCGCAACGGGCACAAGGACATGCTGGTGCCGCTGCCGCTGACCGCTCCACCCGACGGAATGTTCAGCGATCCGTTCGATGACACCGAAGAAGCCGAGGCCGCCGTCCGTCCGGCCGGTAGCGAAGTCAAGAGCTGACGACCCGCCGTCGGCCCCGGATACGGAGAACGCCCGTCCTTCCGGACGGGCGTTCTCGTATTCCGGCCGGGGTCGCGACCTAACGACTGCGTTCGAGGCCCCGGGCCAGCTGTTCCTGTTCCCGAGCCCGCTGTACGGCCGGCGCCCGGTCGGGCCGGGTGCGTACCGCCTCGCTCGGCGGGGTGGCCTGTCCTACCTCGACCAGCATCCGGGCCGCGGCCAGTTCCGGTGCCACACCGATCTTGGCCAGATGCGCGGCCAGCGCGGCCCGCCGCTCCACCGAGTCGTAGCGCACCGCGTCCGCCGCGCTGCTCGCCTGATCGGATTTCTCGGCGAACGAGCTCATCGAGAAGCGGTCCTTCTCGAGCTGGACACCGCGATAGCCGGGCGCTTCCCGGTGCGGTACCGAGGTACCCGGTGGTCCGATCTCCGCCACCGAGCGCGAAATGGTCTGTGCCAGAGCCAGGTTGCGCGGATCCTTGGCCTTGGCGTCGCGCGCCTCACGGATCTGCAGCTCCCGGGCCTCTTTCAGCCGGGCCTCGGTCATCTTGACCCGCATCTCGGCTTCGCGCTGACCGCGCTCCCGGGCCTTGAGTGCGACCAATGTCGCGATCTGCAACATCGTCTTCATCATGGCCGCGGTTTCCCGGCCGATGTCGTCCAGTTCCTCGGACATGGCTGCTCCCCGATACTGCGGTGTGCACTATTGGACGGTGTGGTGCCGCGGCGTCGCGGACCGCGCCGGCGGATCGGGATCCGCCGCCCGGCCCGCGAACCGCCCGGCGACAGTCCGCCCGGCGCGACGCGAACACCGGGAGAACCCGCGAGTGGTGCCCCGGCCCGGAATTGCGGCCGGTGAGCACGACTTGATCACGCGCACTCCCTTTTTCGAGATTACCCGAGAGATGGGGGCTCAGTCTCCGCAACGTTGCGCCGACCAGCATATATCGCCGGGAACCGCGGTGAGCGGAACTCGCCGGGCGCCGCGCCCGCCGGGATCAGTCGATCCGGACCGAGTTCAGCGTGACCGGCTGGGTCGGTTTGCCGTCCCCGGGCCCGTTGGAATCGTCCTGGCCCTGACCGGCGATCTTGTCCAGGGTCGCCAGACCGCCTTCGTCCACGGTGCCGAAGATCGTGTAGTTCGGCGGGAGCATCGAATCGCCGTACACGATGAAGAACTGGCTGCCGTTGGTGCCCGGCCCGGCATTGGCCATGGCCAGGACGCCGCGGCTGTAGCTGATCGGCTGCTGCAGGGCGGGATCGTTCGGCGCGAACTGATCGGTGGGGTACTCGTTGTCGAATTCGTAGCCCGGGCCGCCGCTGCCGGTACCTGTCGGGTCACCGCACTGCAGCACCTTCAGGCCCTCGCCCTGGGTGAGGCGGTGGCAGTTCGTGCCGTCGAAGTAGCCCTGGCCGGCCAGGCTGGCGAAGCTGTTCACCGTGCAGGGCGACTCGGCATTGTTCAGCGTCAGGCCGAGGGGGCCCTGGTTGCTGTCCACACTGATGCTGAGCGAGGAGTTGCCGTCCCCGGTCTGGATGCCCTCCGCACGCGGCTTCTGTACCGGCTTGGCCGCGGGTTCCGCGCTGTCCCGGTAGGTGCAGTTCACGGTGGCCGGTTTGGCGGCCGCGGGCGGCGGCGCCGCCACCGCGGGCGTGCTGGACAATGAGGCGTCCGGTGTCTGCGAGGCATTGGAGGCCGTATCGGCGCTCTCGCCGCCGCGGGTCAGAAAGTACACCCCGGTCACCGCGGCGATCACCACGACGACTCCGAGCGCCGATCCGGCGATGGTCAGTTGTTTACGCTTGCGCGCGCGTTCGGCCCGGTTGGCGAGCTGTCGTTCCAGCTTGCGTTTCGCCGCCGCTCGGCGTTGTTCGTTGCTGGGCACTACCACGTTCCTCCCGTGCGGCGGCCGGGCCGGCAGGCCCGGCCGGTCGCGGCTGGTCTGTTGCTTCCGGCACTAGAGTCTGCCATCTCCGGCGCCCGGCACCCGGATATCGACCGGACCGGCCGCTGTGGGGCGCAGGTATGGCGGAACCGGTTGGACTCGACCGGGGCGGGTGGGGGAAACTGGTTCACCGTGACCAAGACCAGCAGCTTCTCCGCCCCGAAGGGGGTGCCGGATTACGTTCCGCCCGGTTCGGCCGAGTTCGTCGCGGTACGCGACGGTCTGCTCCGGGCCGCCCGACTCGCCGGGTACGGGCATATCGAGCTGCCGGTCTTCGAGGACACCGAACTGTTCGCGCGGGGTGTCGGCGAGTCCACGGATGTGGTGAGCAAGGAGATGTTCACCTTCTCCGATCGCAGTGAGCGCAGCGTCACGCTGCGTCCCGAGGGCACCGCCGGGGTGATGCGCGCGGTGATCGAGCACGGTCTCGACCGCGGCCAGCTGCCGGTCAAGCTGAGCTACGCCGGCCCGTTCTTCCGCTACGAGCGGCCCCAGAAGGGCCGGTACCGGCAGTTGCAGCAGGTCGGTGTGGAGGCCATCGGTGTCGACGATCCCGCGCTGGACGCCGAGGTCATCGCGGTCGCCGACGCCGGATTCCGGGGTCTGGGCCTGACCGGGTTCCGGCTGGAGATCACCTCGCTCGGTGACGAGACCTGCCGCCCGCAGTACCGCGAGCGGCTGCAGGAATTCCTGTTCGGGCTGGATCTGGATGCCGAGACCCGGCGCCGCGCCGAGATCAACCCGCTGCGCGTGCTCGACGACAAGCGCCCCGAGGTGCGGGAGATGACCGCGACGGCGCCGTTGATGATCGATCACCTGTCCGAAACCGCGAAGACCCACTTCGACCGGGTCCTCGCGCACCTCGACGCGCTCGGCGTGCCGTATGTCCTGAACCCGCGCATGGTGCGCGGGCTGGACTATTACACGAAGACGACTTTCGAGTTCGTGCACGACGGGTTGGGCGCCCAATCCGGCATCGGTGGCGGCGGCCGCTACGACGGTCTGATGGCCGAGCTGGGTGGGCAGGCGCTGTCCGGAATCGGCTTCGGTCTCGGTGTCGACCGCACGGTCCTGGCGCTGGCCGCCGAAGGCGTCGCAGCGGGCGATCCGGCCCGCTGTGAGGTGTTCGGGGTCCCGCTCGGCGAGGCCGCCAAACAGCGCATGGTGATCCTGGCCGGTGAGTTGCGCGCCGCGGGGGTCCGGGTGGATCTGGCCTACGGCGATCGTGGGGTGAAAGGCGCCATGAAGGCCGCGGACCGGTCGGGTGCGCGCGCCACGCTGATCCTGGGCGATCGCGATCTGGCCGAGGGGACCATCGGGCTGAAGGATATGCAGACCGGTGACCAGCGGCAGATCCCGCTCGACGAGATCGTCGCCACCCTGGCCTCCCGGTAGCACCATCGGCCGCCGCGGGGCCGGGTGCGGGCCTCCCCGGCCCGGCGGCTCGCCACAGCCACCCGGCCCGCACCGCCGCTCGCCACAGCCACCCGGCTCGTACCGCTGTCGGTGGTCGCACATCGGTCGGCGCCGGATGGTCGCCCGGCCGGTGGTCGATCTCGTCCTGCCGTACGGCGACCGATGGGGCCGAGCCGGCGGCCGGAGGCGTCGCGGCGGGAAACCGATCGGCATGAGACGGCGGACGGGTTCGTGGCGTGTGGTACGCGACCGCGAGCCGCCCCGCCGGCCGGACCTGTGGCAGCCGGCATCCGGGAAAGTGAATCGCCCGGTGCCGCACGGCCGCCGTAAGCGGTCGATCGCGGAATACGCACGGCCGACGGCTCGTAGTACTGTCCGGTGGACACTGTCCCCGGACCGAAATGCGCGCCGTGACCGATGCCTCCCCGCCCGATCCCGACCAGCGAATCGGGCTGGACCTCGTCGCCCCCGAGCTCTACGGCCCGGTGCTGTGGCGGCTGGCGCTGGTGGCGGTCGCGCTCGCCCTCGGGATCGGCGTACTCGCCGGACTGCTGTTCGGCCCGCCGCCGGGGCTGGTGGCGGCCCTGGTCGTGGCGGTACCGGCCGTCGGGTATGTCGTGGCAGTCCGGCGGCGCCGGCTGTCGCTGCACGGGGCCGTGGTCGATGCCCGCACCTTGCTGGGTACCCGGTCGCTCGATATCGCGGCCGTCACCGGCGTGGAGTTGCTCGTGTATCCGGGGCGGCTGAGCCGCCTGGTCCTGCGGCTCACCGCCGGTCCCGATCGACAGGTCGTCCCGCTGGCCATGTACACAGACGCCGGCAGCGGTCGCGAGCTGCACCTGCTGGGATTGCGGCGGCTGGCGGACGCCCTGGTGCGCAGTGAACTCCCCGCGGCCCTCTCGGTCGCCGATCTGCTCGTCCATCAGCTCCGCGCCGAGGCGCGCGACGCGCCGCTGCCGCAGCGGCCGCTGTACCGCGCGGTGACGCTGACCCGGGCCAAGGATTACGTCGCTCCGATCGTGCTCACCGACCAGGAGATCGCGACTCTGTACTGAGGATCGGGTCCCCGGCTACCGGAACGCCCGGGAGAGCGCATCGGTGCCCGCATCCGACCGCCGGGCTGTCACGGCCCGCGGCAGACCATGGCGGGATTCCGCCGTACCGCACCGGTCGGCGCGGACCGGTCGGTGCGTGCGTGCCGTCGATCGCCCGCTCGTCGCCGAGACGCTCAGCCCACCGTCCAGGTCTCGGAACCGGTGAGCAGGTTCTGCAGCGAATCGGTGGTCACCGGGAATCTTTCCCGGGCCGCGGCGGTCTGCGCCCGGACTCCGTCGTCGTAGGTGGGCCGGTCCACCGCTCGGAACACGCCCGTAACCACATGGTCCAGGTCCTGGTCGGACAGCCGCGACAACGCGTAGGCGTACTCGGGGTCGTCGGTGTGCGCGTCGTGCACCACGATCTCGTCGTCGGGAACGTTCGCCGACGGCACCACGGCGAGACCGAAACCCCGGCGCACCACGGCGTATTCACCGTCGGCGCCGAACCGCAGTGGTTCCCCATGGCGCAGGCGGACGAGCCGGGATTCGCTGTCCCCGCGGCGCAGCACGTCGAAGGAACCGTCGTTGAAGATGGGGCAGTCCTGCAGGATCTCCACGAAGGAGGTGCCCCGGTGCTCGGCGGCCGCGCGCAGTACCTCGTTCAGGCCGGCTCGGTCGGAATCCAGGGCGCGCGCGGCGAAGGTCGCCTCGGCGCCCAGGGCCACCGACAGGGTGTTGAACGGATGGTCCACCGAACCCATCGGGGTCGATTTGGTCACCTTGCCCGGTTCCGAGGTGGGGGAGTACTGGCCCTTGGTCAGGCCGTAGATCCGATTGTTGAACAGCAGGATGGTCATATTGACGTTGCGGCGCAGGGCATGGATCAGATGGTTGCCGCCGATGGAGAGCGCGTCACCGTCGCCGGTGACGACCCAGACCGACAGATCCGGGCGGGTCACCGCCAAACCGGTGGCGATGGCGGGCGCGCGACCGTGGATGGAGTGGATGCCGTAGGCGTCGAGATAGTAGGGGAAGCGGCTCGAGCAGCCGATCCCGGAGACGAACATCAGGTTCTCCCGGCGCAGGCCGAGGTCTGCCAGGAAACCGCGCACGGTGGCGAGGATGACGTAGTCGCCGCAGCCGGGGCACCAGCGCACCTCCTGGTCGGAGGTGTAGTCCTTGGCCTTCTGCGGGCCGTCGGCGGTCGGCACCCCGGATAGGCCGGAGACCGGGGTGAGCCCTAGTTCGGTCCCGGTCGGCGATGTTTCGACGATGGTCATGATGCGCCCCCGTTCGTGCGATACGTGGCCCGGGCCCGCGCGGCGCGGGCCTTGTCGTGCTCGAGTCCGGCCAGGGTGCCGTCCAGCGCCGCGTCGATGACGCCGACGAGTTCCTGGGCGGAGAACGCCGTACCGGCGACCTTGGTCCACGGTTGGACGTCCACCAGATATTTCGCGCGCAGCAGCATGGCCAGCTGGCCGCCGTTCATCTCCGGTGCGACCACAGTGGGGTACCGGCGCAGGATCTCGCCCAGCCCGGGCGGCAGCGGATTGAGATGCCGCAGATGCAGCTGGGCCACCCGGCCGCCCCGGCGCCGTACCCGCCGGCACGCCTCCCCGATCGGGCCGTAGGAGCTGCCCCAGCCGACCAGCAGGACCTCGGCCGCACCGTCGGGATCGTCCACCTCGGCGGGTGGCACCGTGATCCCGTCGATCTTGGCCTGCCGCAACCGCACCATCAGATCGTGATTGGCCGGATCGTAGGAGATGTCACCGCTGCCGTCGGCCTTCTCCAGCCCGCCGATCCGATGGGCCCGGCCCGCGGTGCCCGGAACCGCCAGCGGACGCGCCAGGGTCTCCGGATCGCGGGCATAGGGCTGGTACTCGCCGTCCGAGCCGGTCTCGAAGCCCGGGTCGATGGGATCGAGGTCGGCTACCGAAGGGATGGCCCACGGCTCGGATCCGTTGGCGATCGAACCGTCGGACAGCAACAGCACCGGGGTCCGGTAGGTGAGAGCGATCCGGGCGGCTTCCACCGCGGTGGCGAAACAGTCCGCGGGCGAACGCGGGGCCAGTACGGCCACCGGGGATTCGCCGTTGCGTCCGTACAGGGCCTGCAGCAGATCGGCCTGCTCGGTCTTGGTGGGCAGGCCGGTGGACGGGCCGCCGCGCTGCACATCGACGATCACCAGCGGGAGTTCGGTCATCACGGCCAGACCGATGGTCTCGCTCTTGAGCGCCAAACCGGGACCCGAGGTGCTGGTGACCCCCAGCGCACCACCCAGCGACGCGCCGAGCGCGGCGCCGATCCCGGCGATCTCGTCCTCGGCCTGGAAGGTGGTCACGCCGAAATTCTTGTGCTTGCTCAGCTCGTGCAGGATATCGGAGGCCGGGGTGATCGGATAGGTCCCCAGGAACACCGGCAGGCCCGCCAGCGAACCGGCCGTGATCAGCCCATATGCCAATGCCGTATTGCCGGTGATCTGCCGGTAGGTACCGGTGGGCAGGACCGCCGGGGCCACGCGGTAGGTGGTGGCGAATGCCTCGGTGGTCTCGCCGTAGTTCCAGCCCGCCCGGAACGCGAGAATATTGGCCTCGGCGATATCCGGTTTCGCGGCGAACTTCTCCCGCAGGAACTTCTCCGTACCGCCGATCGGGCGCCCGTACATCCAGGACAGCAGGCCCAGCGCGAACATGTTCTTGGCGCGCTGGCCGTCCTTCTTGCCGACCCCGGTGGTCTCGGTGGCGGCCAGGGTGAGCGAGGTCATCGGCACCTGGTGGACCACGAACTCGCCGAGGCTGTCGTCGGCCAGCGGGTCGGCCGCGTATCCGACCTTGGTGAGGTTGCGTTTGGTGAACTCGTCGGTGTTGACGATGACGGTGCCGCCGCGTGGTAACTCGCCCAGATTGGCCTTCAGGGCCGCCGGGTTCATCGCGACCAGCACATCCGGCTGATCGCCGGCGGTGAGGATGTCGTGGTCGGCGATCTGGATCTGGAACGACGACACACCCGGCAGCGTCCCCTGCGGTGCCCGGATCTCGGCCGGGAAATTGGGCTGGGTGGCCAGATCGTTTCCGAAGGCCGCCGCCTCGTGGGTGAACCGGTCGCCGGTGAGCTGCATACCGTCGCCCGAGTCGCCGGCGAATCGGATGACGACACGATCCAATACCGCTGTGCCGGAATCGTTCCCGGCGGAAGCGGTCTCGGGGCGACCGATATTGTCGTGGTGCGAAACCATACGCGTGCTTCACTTCCTCGTCGAAATGAGCTGCCGCTCGCCAACCTACCCCGGGGCGGGGCCGCCGCGCCGGAAAAGCACCCGGCCGGGTCGGCGGCGGAAGCGGAACGAGGTGTTCCTGCGCCTTACTTGTGTGGTACCCACCAGGGTAGATGCGCCGAGGCGGGGGGTGCCACGACCCGGCCCCGCCCTACGCGGTCCGTCGGAGGACCCACCGGTATCGGAGATGTCGAACCGGATCGGCGTGCTGACCGGCTCCCTCACCTCTGCACCGCCGTCTCGGCACGGGTGCTTCTGCGGCCGGGAGAGGCGGGTCGATACCGCTGTCGCGGATCCACCCGGATCGCCCGCGGTAATGCTCGTCCGAACGGGTGCGTCGGCCTGTTCCAAGGCCCGCGGGCCGGTTTCTCCGGCGCGCGCCGGCAGGGTCTGTGACGGTTCGTGGGGTGGATCGGGGCGCGTCAACGATGCGATTCCACTCGTCCCCTCGACTGTCCGCAGCGGCCGACGGGAACGCGGCGCCGGGCGCGGTCAGGCGAAGAGCTCGAGTTGCGGTGCCGTTCGTGGCTCGACGGCAGGTGCGGTGCGGGGTGCGGCTTCGCGCTCGGGGAGCAGGCCGTGCTCCTCCAGGAGCGGATCGATACGTTCGCGCAACCAGCCGGCGTACTCGGGAGCGACCACCGCGCCGCGCCGGTACAGCTGGCGGTAGCGGCGCAGCAGTGCCGGGTGGTGTTCGGCCAGCCAGCCCAGGAACCAGTCCCGGGTGCTGCCGCGCAGGTGCAGGGGCAGCACCACCGCCGACGCCGCCCCGGCCGCGGCCAGTTCGCCGAACAGTTCGTCGAGCTGGGACCGGCCGTCGGTGAGGTACGGGATCACCGGAGCCACCATGACGTTCACCGCGAACCCGGCATCGCTGCAGGCACGCACCAGATCCAGCCGGACCCGCGGTGACGGGGTGCCCGGTTCCAACCCGTGGTGCAACTCGGGTTCCAGCAGCGCCAGCGAGATACCGATGTGCACCGGCACTTCCCGCGCCGCCAGCGTGAGCAGCGGTAGATCCCGGTGCAGCAGGGTGCCCTTGGTGAGGATGGAGAACGGTGTGCCGGAATCGGTGAGGGCGCCGATGATTCCGGGCATCAGCCGGTACCGGCCCTCCGCGCGCTGGTAGGGGTCCGTATTCGTGCCCAGCGCCACCTTCTCCCGGTGCCAGGACCGGCGGGTGAGCTCACGTCGCAGCACGGCGGCGATATTGGTCTTCACCACGATCTGGGTGTCGAAATCCGTTCCGGCGTCGAGTTCCAGGTATTCGTGCGAACCGCGCGCGAAACAGTAACGGCAGGCATGTGAACAACCGCGCATCGGATTGACCGTCCACTTGAACGGCAGGTTCGACTCGTCGGGAACCTTGTTCAGCGCACTCTTACAGAGCACCTCGTGGAAGGTGATGCCGTCGAATTCGGGAGTCTGTACGGTGCGGGCGAATCCGGCCCGGTCGAGGCCGGGCAGCGCGCCGTCGTCGGCGTCCAGGGTTTGGTTCTGCCACCGCACCGGACCAGTCGAACACGCGTTCTATGTGCTGTCAAGCAGTCGGGGTGAAATCGGGCAGCGGGGCGTGGGGATCGGCGAAGAACGCGACCAGGTCGCGCACCGTGTCGTCGATGGGACGTGGCCGGTAGCCGAGTTCGCGGGTGGCCTTGCCGTGGTCGACCAGCGGCGCCGAGACCAGTGCGCCGAGCGCGGCCTTGGAGACGATATCGGTGCCGAGCCGCTTCCCGATCGGCTCCATCACGGGTATGAGGCCCGAGACCAGTTTGGGGGAGATGGAGAAGCGCGGCCCCTTCTTCCCGCCGTGCCGTGCCGCCATCCGGCACAGGTCGAGCATGGAGATCATCTCACCGCCGAGCAGATAGTTCTCCCCGGTGCGGCCGTGCTCGCCGGCCAGGACGAGACCGCGCGCGACATCGCGAACGTCCACCAGATCGAAACCGCCGTCGATCATGGCCGGGATGCGGCCGCGCGCGGCGTCGCGCAGCGAGCGGTTGATGCGCGACAGCGGGGTGCCGTGGTCGGCCGGGCCGAAAACCCCGGTGGGATTGCAGATCACCGCGTCCAGACCGGCGTCGACGACCGTGCGCAGCGCGATCTCGCCGGCCCATTTGGAGCGGTCGTACACCGGCAGCCCCGCTTCGGTGGATCGCTGTGTCGTCTCGTCGATATTGCCGCCGCAGCTGTACTGGTCGAAGGCGTGGATCGAGCTGGCGTGCACGAAGCGCCGTACACCGACGGCATGTGCGGCCTCGGCCACCACCCGGACGCCTTCGGTGTTCACTCGCCAGGCCAGGTCGTGCTTGTCGGCGAGGGTGATCACGGCGACGAGGTGGTAGACGATCTCGGCGCCGTCGAGTGCGGCGCGCATGGATTCGGGATCCAGGACATCGGCGCTCACCCAGGAGATGTTCGCCGCGCCGGGCGCCCGGGGTGCCACCCGGTCGATGGCGACGATCTCGTCGCCCCGCTCGGCGAGCAACGGGAGCAGATTCGTACCCAGGTAGCCGGCTGCGCCGGTCACTGCGACCTTCATGGAGACGAGAATATAGAACTTGTTCTAATTTGCAACAGGTTCTAGTTTTGTGCCGTCGCCGCGTCTCGTGTGCGGCAGGTCGAGTGGGCTATATTCGGGCAGCAACCATTTGGTGCCGCAAGGGGCGTGCGTCGGTGCGGCATGCGAGGCGTTCCACGCGGTGGCCACGATGATGTTCACGAAGAATCAGGGGGAGCTCGATGAGTAATCTCTCGGTAGCGACCGAAGCGCTGCGAGCGTTCGGAATCACCAATTCCGGAATCGGGACCGAGATCGCGGCGGCCGGCAATATCGACGCCGTGGCCAATGTCGCCGCACTGACACCGGTTTTCGGTTTGATCGGCGCCGACTATCTGGCCATGTTCGCCGCCGCCCAGGTGCTGCAGGCGCGCGATATCAACGACCTGTCGGCCAAATACCAGAAGCTGTCGGAGGCAGCCTTCACCTCCGCATTGAACTACGACGGCACCGACGACGGTACGGCCGGTGTGCTCGGCGCGGCCGGGGGTGGCCTGTGAAACCGCTCGACACCACTGCCTCCGCGGGCCTCATCGCCCCCGAACTCCAGCAGGCGGCCCCGGCCGTCCCGGTGAACACGCCGGAAACCGCCGCGCCGGCGGTCGCGCCGGACCCGGCCGCCGCGATCCAGGATGTACCGCTGGCCCAGCTTCCTGCGGGCGAGCAGCCGGTGGACGCCCCGGAATTCGTACTCTCGAAGCGTATCTCCGACGACGCCGCACAGACCGGTGTACCCGCGGCGGGTCTGCCGGGCCTGTCCGGGACGGGTGGGGAGGCCGCCGATGCGCAGGGCATCCTCTCCGGTGCCGCCGTTGAAGCCTCCGCCCAGGCCGGCGAACTGCTCGGGGTCGTCAACGAAGCCGCGGCGCCGGTGCTGGAGGCCGCCGAGGGCGTGCTGGGACAGGTGCTGAACACGGCCGCCGGCGAGGGC
>NZ_BAGJ01000111.1 GCF_000308775.1 Nocardia testacea NBRC 100365 | reverse complement strand
GGCTCCGGCGCCCACCGCGCCCGCCCCCGCCGGCGAGCAGGGCTCGGCACCCGGGACCGGCGCCGAGGGCACCGCCCCCGATACCGGCGCCCAGGACGACGGCGCGACTCCCGATGCCGGCGCCACCGCGCCGGCGGAGGAGACCCCTGCCGCGGCGCCGCTGCCGGAGAGCGAGATCGACGTCCATCCGGCCCAGGCGCCCGGTGAGCCTTCGGCTCCCGCCGAGACCACCCCGGCCCCCGCTCCGCAGGATCCGAACGCTCCACCGGCCGCTCCCGCCGACGGCTCGCTGACCCCGCAGGAGCAGGCGCAGCAGGAGATCGAGATGGCCAAGGCCATCCGGCAGAGCACCGATCCCACAACCCAGCAGCTGGCCATGGCGTCGATGGACTGCACCGCCTCCGATCCGCTCGCCGGTAACGACGATCCGAACCTGCCGCTGGTCACCTGCTCCACCGACGGTAAAGAGGTGTTCCTGCTCGACAAGAGCCGGATCGACGGGCAGGAGATCGCCAACGCCACCTCCGGTCTGAACACCGAGCAGGCGCGCCATGAGGTCAACCTCGAGTTCAAGGGCAGCGGTAGCGATGCCTGGGCCTCGCTCACCGGTGAGTACGTGCAGCAGCGGGTCGCCTTCGTCCTCGATTCCGAGGTGGTCAGCGCCCCGGTGGTCCAGCAGGGCCCCCAGCTGGGCGGACGCACCTCGATCTCCGGCGACTTCAACGCCGCCAGCGCCAAGGAACTGGCCAACACCCTCAAGTACGGTTCGCTGCCACTGTCCTTCCAGACCTCCGAGGCCGAGACGGTCTCGGCGACACTAGGGCTGTCCTCGCTGAAGGCAGGTCTGCTCGCGGGGGCGGTCGGCCTGGTCGCGGTACTCGTCTATTGCCTTGTCTATTACCGCATGCTCGGGTTTCTCACGGCGTTGTCGCTGGTCGGCTCGGGTTTCGCGGTGTACGGGATCATGGTCCTGCTCGGCCGCTGGATCGGGTTCACGCTGGACCTGGCCGGTATCGCCGGTCTGATCATCGGTATCGGTATGACCGCCGACTCGTTCGTCGTGTTCTTCGAGCGGATCAAGGACGAGATGCGGGAGGGACGAAGTTTCCGTTCCGCGGTACCGCGCGGCTGGCAGCGCGCCCGCAAGACCATTCTGTCCGGTAACGCGGTCAGCTTCATCGCCGCCGCGGTGTTGTATGTCCTGGCGGTCGGGCAGGTGCGCGGCTTCGCGTTCACGCTCGGGTTGACCACCATCCTCGATGTGGTGGTCGTGGTCCTGGTCACCGCCCCGCTCGTCCATCTGGCGTCCCGGTCCGCCTTCTGGGCCAAACCGTCGGTGAACGGGCTCGGCGCGATGCAGGAGCTCGCCCGGGAACGCAAGGCGGCCGAGGCCGCGGTCGGGAAGGCGTGACGATGAACAGCCCCGTGACGATGGACAAACCCTCCGCGCCGCGCCCCTCCGGCGCCCGGCACAGCTGGTTGAACCGCCTCTACACCGGCACCGGTGTACTCGACGTGGTCGGCAACCGCCGCCGCTGGTATCTGATCACGGCCGGGATCGTGCTGGTCTGCCTGGTCAGCATGGCGGTGCGCGGTTTCACCTTCGGTATCGATTTCGTCGGTGGCTCCCGGATCCAGCTGCCGGCCGGTGACGTCACCACCGAACAGGTGGAGACGGTCTACAGCGACACCATCGGTTCGCCGCCCGAATCGGTGCAGACCGTGGGCACCGGCGACGGCAAAACCATTCTCATCCGTTCGGAGACGCTGGACGCTCAACAGCTCGGCGCCCTGCAGACCGCGCTGTTCGACGAGTTCCAGCCGCGCGACGACACCGGCAACCCCAGTCGCAACGCCATCAGCGCCTCCGATGTGAGCGAGACCTGGGGTGGGCAGATCACCCGGCAGGCGCTGATCGCGCTGGCGGTGTTCCTGGTCCTGGTCAGCGTCTACATCGCTATCCGCTATGAACGCGATATGGCCCTGGCGGCGCTGGCCGCCCTGGTCTTCGACCTGCTGGTCACGGCCGGGGTCTACTCGCTGGTCGGTTTCGAGGTGACCCCCGCGATGGTGATCGGCATGCTCACCATCCTCGGTTTCTCGCTCTACGACTCTGTCGTCGTCTTCGACAAGGTGGAGGAGAACACCCGCGGCGTGCTGCACACGAGCCGGCGCACCTACGGGGAGCAGGCGAACCTGGCCATCAACCAGACCCTGATGCGTTCCATCAACACCACCCTCATCGGCGCACTGCCCATCATCGGCCTGATGGTGATCGCGGTGTGGATGCTGGGTGTGGGCACGCTGCAGGACCTGGCGCTGGTGCAGCTCGTCGGCACCCTGGTCGGCGCCTATTCGTCGATCTTCTTCGCGACTCCGCTGCTGGTGTCCATCAAGGAGCGCTGGGGCCCGGTGGCGGCGCATACGAAGAAGGTGCACGCGCGCCGCGCCGCGCAGGCGAGCGGACGGCCCGTTCCCGGTGCCGAGCGGGCCGCGGCGGCTCCCGTCCGGCGTCCCGCGAACGCCCCCGGCGATCCGAACGAGCGCACCCCACGCGGGACCGGGCCCGGCGGGCCTCCGCCCGGCGCCCGCCCCACCGGAAAACGACAGAGGCGGCACTGACAGACGAGGAGTAGTTCGATGCGACACTCATCTCTGCGCCGGACCATCGCGCTGCTCGCGGCCACGGCCGCGGCGGCCGGACTGGCGGCCGGATGTTCCGGCAAGGACAAGGTGCCGTCGATCGGCTACGCCGTCGACACCACCGTCACCAGCTACAACGGCGGGACCACCGCCGGCGCGGCCGCGGCCCAGGCAGTGTTCGGCCGGGTGCTCACCGGCTTCTTCTACACCGGTCCCGACGGGCAGCCGATCGCCGATACCGATACCGGGACCGCGAAAGAAGTGCCCGGGGAAGCGCAGACCATCCAGTACCGGCTGAACCCCGCGGGCGTCTACTCCGACGGTGTCCCCACCTCGTGCGACGACCTGGTGTTCACCTGGGCCGCTCGCAGTGGCCGGTTCCCCGGGTTCGATTCGGCGAGCACGGCCGGCTACGAGGATATCGAGCGGGTGGAATGCCAGCCCGGATCCAAGGACGGCACCGTAGTGTTCCGGCCGGGCCGTCGCTACTCGCCCTGGCGCACCCTGTTCGGCGCCGGTGAACTGATGCCCGCGCACGTGGCGACCCAGGCGGCGAATGTGCCCGATATCGTCGCCGCCGTCCAGAACGACGACCGGCCCGCCCTGGACCGGCTCGCCCAGTTCTGGAACACCGGCTGGAATCTCGCGCCCGGCGATCTCGATGTCACCGTGTTCCCGTCCTCCGGCCCGTATCGAATCGAATCGTTCGATCTCGAGGACGGACTGGTCCTGGTGGCAAACGAACGCTGGTGGGGCGATGCCCCCGCCACGGGCCGGATCGTGGTGTACCCGAAACCGGCCGACCTCGCCGCCCATATCGGGGACGGTTCGGTCGCGGTGGTCGATATCGGCACGGGCTCGCTGCCGGACCTGAATCTGGACGCGTTCGCCGTCGAACAGCAGCCCAGCCGCGGCGTCGAGCAGCTGGTGCTCGGTACCGGCGGAGTCTTCGAATCCGATGCCGCGCGGCGCGCTTTCGCGCTGTGCGTGCCCCGTCAGGCGCTGTTCGATCAGCTCGGCCGGGTCACGGAGGCGCCGGAGACCGGGCTGGGCTCGGGTGTCGCGGATTCGCGTACGGTACAGCCGGATTCGCCGTTCTACCCGGCGGTGACCGGCGCCGCCGATCCGTTCGCCGGTGGCGATGTGGCCGGGGCGAAGTCCGCACTCGCCGCGAGCGGGAAGAAACAGCTCACCGTCCGTGTCGGCTATCTGGCCCCGGATGCCCGCCGGGCGCGGACCGTGTCGATGATCGCCGACGCCTGCCGGCCGGCCGGGATCACGGTGGAGGACGCCGGCACTCCGGACTTCGGGACGGCGCAACTGGCCGCCGGCGCGGTGGACGCGGTACTCGGCGGTCCCGGCGGACTGCCCGGTCCGGCCGGTTCGCTCGACGGCGTCGTCGCCATGAGCGGACTGCGCAGTGGCAGTGGCCTCAATGCCGGTGGGTTCCGTAACGGCCGCTACGATGCGATCACGGATCAGCTTGCGGCCGACGACAATTCGACAGATCAGCTGAATCTGCTCACCGAGGCGGAGAACCTGCTGTGGGCGCAGCTGCCGAGCGTTCCGTTGTTCGCGACCCCGCGCACCATCGCCTTCGGCGGTGGGCTGCAGAACGCTGTCGCGGGCCCCACCCGGGCCGGATCCGGCTGGAATATGGACAAGTGGGTCCTGCAGCGCTGAGCTGCGCGGTGGCCGACGATGGAGGTGTCGATGAGCAAGCATGCGGCGGTCGAACCCGCGGATGTGGTGGCCGGGCGATCCGGTCAGGCCGCCGCGCTGGTGCGTAGATACACCCGCTGGGCCGACGACTTCCCGGAGCCGGGGGTCCGATTCGCCGATCTCACCCCGGTTTTCGCCGATCCCGAGGGCTTCCGCACGGTGGTCGACTGCCTGGCCGCACTGGTGCCCGATGCCGATCTGGTGGCCGGAGTCGATGCCCGGGGGTTCCTCATCGGCGCCGGAGTCGCCACCACGCTGGGCACCGGTGTGCTGGCCGTCCGTAAGCGCGGCAAACTCCCCCCGCCGGTGATCACCCGCGAGTACGAACTCGAATACGGGACGGCGGCGCTGGAGATCCCCGCCACCGGCGTGGCACTGGCGGGCCGCCGGGTCCTGCTGCTCGACGATGTTCTGGCGACCGGCGGCACACTGGCCGCGGCCGCCGAGCTGTTCGCCGACGCGGGGGCCGAGGTGGTGGCGGCCGCGGTCGTGCTGGAACTCGAGGCGCTGGGCGGCCGGTCCCGGCAGGGCGACTACCCGGTCACCTCGATCGTCACGGTGTAGCCGGTCGGCTCGCGGTCGCCGCGGATATTCCCGGAGTACCCGACACGTCGCTGCTCCGGCCGGTAGTCGCCGGGATCGGATTCGACTGCCGCACCCGCCGGTCCGGTATGTGACCTGGCGCGCAATGTGCTGGCGCTCGCCGGGGCCGGAGCGTATTGTCGCCGGAGTCTTGTTCCCGAGGATCGGAGCTGCCGTTGCTCTCATGAGGTTGTCGCTCGTGCGGCCCGCTTTCGCGCGTCGCTTCTGTATCGATACCTCCAGGGGCAGCCATGGCCGATATTTCTCTTTCCGATCTCTCCTTCGCCTGGCCGGACGGAACTCCGGTGTTCGATGGGCTCGACGCGGTGTTCACCGCCGGCCATATCGGGCTCGTGGGATCCAACGGCGCCGGGAAATCCACACTTCTGCGGCTGGTGGCGCGCGACCTGCCGCCCGCTCGCGGGTCGATCACAGTGACCGGCACGCTGGGATATCTGCGCCAGGATCTCGGGCTCGCGGCGGGCCGGCGCGTCGACGAGGTGCTCGGTATCGCCGGGATCCGGCACGCTCTGCACCGAATCGAGTCCGGTCACGGCTCCGACGCCGATTTCGAGGTGGTCGGGGCGCAGTGGGATATCGAAGAGCGCGCGGTGGCGACGCTCGGTCGGCTCTGCCTCGGTTACCTGGCCGACGGTGTCCAGCAGCTGGACCGTCGCCTGGCCACGCTGTCCGGGGGCGAGACCGTACTGCTCGGCCTGGGCGCGCAACTGCTGACCGAACCGGATGCGCTCCTGCTCGACGAACCCACCAACAATCTCGATCGGGCCGCCCGCGCCCGCCTCTACGATGTCGTCGCGCAGTTCGGCGGCACCGTCGTGGTGGTGAGCCACGATCGGGATCTGCTGGAGCGGATGGACACCATCGCCGAGCTCCGCGGCGGCGCGCTGCGGTTGTTCGGCGGCAATTACAGCGACTACGAGCACGCGATTGCACAGGAACAGGAGGCGGCCCGGGCGGCGATCCGGGATGCCCGCAGCGAAGTGCGCAAGCAGTCGCGGGAACTGGTTCAGGCGCGGATCAAGCTCGACCGGCGGCTGCGGTACGGGCAGAAGATGTTCGACAACAAACGCGAACCGAAGATCATCATGGGCCAGCGCAAACGGCAGGCCCAGGTCGCGGCGGGCAAACTGCGCAACAACCATCTGGAGAAAGTGGAGGACGCCGCGGACCGGCTGGACCGGGCCCAGGAGCTGCTGCGCGACGATCGCGAGATCCGCGTCGAGCTACCCGCGACCCGCCTGCATCCCGGACAGGAGGTCCTGGACCTGGACGGCGTGGAACTGGCCCATGGGCCGGTGGTGTCGCTCGCCGTGCGCGGGCCGGAGCGATTGGCGATCACCGGCGGCAACGGCGTGGGGAAGACCACGCTGCTGCGCCGGATCGCCACGGAGCCGCCGCGGGTGCCCTGGCGGCTGCTTCCGCAGCGTCTGGATATCTTCGACGAGGACCGGACCGTGTACGACAATGTCGCCGGTGCTGCCCCGCACGCGGCGCCGGAACGGATCCGTGCCCAGCTCGCCCGTTTCCTGTTCCGTGGCACCGCCGCCGATGTGCCGGCCGCCGCCCTGTCCGGCGGCGAGCGGTTGCGGGCCGCGCTGGCCGTACTGCTGCTCGCCGAACCGGCGCCCGGCCTGCTGATGCTGGACGAACCCACCAACAATCTCGACCTGGTGAGCCTCGGCCATCTCACCCAGGCGCTCGCCGCGTATCGGGGCGCGTTGCTGGTGGTGAGTCATGATCAGCGGTTCCTGGACGAGATCGGGGTCACCCGGCGGCTGGAACTGACCCCGGCGGGTCTGGTGGAATGAGCCCGGACCGCGCCGCCGGGGGAACGCCGGGGCGCGATCGGGCGTTCTACCCGGAGCGCGGGGATATGGATCCATGTCGATGGTGTTGCGGCGGGGGTTTCCCACGGTGCTGCGGGGGTTAAAGTTGGTGGTCTGGAACGTTGCGGTGATCTGCCGCGGCACGGAGAGGTGGTGGCATGACTCAGCATCTGGGCGAGGCGAATGTCGGTCAGACGTCCGGTTCGCAGTCGAACGGTGCCGCCACCCCCGCCCCTGCCGGTCCGCGCCCGGAGACCGCGCCCGATTCCGACGGTGTCCGATCCTCCGGCGCGGTACCGAGTTCGGCCTCCCGCCGGGTACGCGCCCGGCTGGCCCGGCGAATGACCGGTCAGCGCGGGATCCCGGCGGTCAAACCGGTGCTCGAGCCACTGGCCACGGTGCACCGCGAGCTGTACCCGAAGGCCAATCTCACCCAGCTGCAACGGGCCTTCGATGTGGCCGACGAGCGGCACGCGACCCAGTTCCGCAAATCCGGTGACCCGTACATCACCCACCCGCTGGCGGTGGCGAACATCCTGGCCGAGCTGGGCATGGACACCACCACCCTGGTCGCGGCCCTGCTGCACGACACCGTCGAGGACACCGGGTACTCGCTCGAACAGCTGACCGCGGATTTCGGCTCCGAGGTGGCCCATCTCGTCGACGGTGTCACCAAGCTGGACAAGGTGAACCTGGGTGCCGCGGCGGAGGCCGAGACCATCCGCAAGATGATCATCGCGATGGCCCGCGACCCGCGTGTCCTGGTGATCAAGGTAGCCGACCGGTTGCACAATATGCGGACCATGCGGTTCCTGCCCCCGGAGAAGCAGGCCAAGAAGGCACGCGAAACCCTCGAGGTGATCGCGCCGCTGGCGCACCGGCTGGGTATGGCCACCGTCAAATGGGAACTGGAGGACCTCGCGTTCGCGATCCTGCATCCCAAGAAATACGACGAGATCGTCCGCCTGGTCGCCGACCGTGCGCCGTCACGTGACACCTATCTCGCGAAGGTGCGCGCGGAGATCGTCAACACCCTCGCGGCGTCCCGGATCCCCGCCACTGTCGAGGGGCGGCCCAAGCACTACTGGTCGATCTATCAGAAGATGATCGTGAAGGGGAAGGATTTCGACGATATCCAGACCTGGTGGGTATCCGGATCCTGTGCGACGAGGTGCGCGACTGCTACGCCGCCGTCGGTGTGGTGCATTCGCTGTGGCAACCCATGGCCGGGCGGTTCAAGGATTACATCGCCCAGCCCCGCTATGGCGTGTACCAGTCGCTGCACACCACGGTGGTCGGTCCGGACGGTAAGCCGCTCGAGGTGCAGATCCGCACCCACGATATGCACCGGACCGCCGAGTTCGGGATCGCCGCGCACTGGCGCTACAAGGAGACCAAGGGCCGCCATTCCGGCGATGCCGCCGAGGTCGACGATATGGCCTGGATGCGGCAGCTGCTCGACTGGCAGCGGGAGGCCGCCGACCCGGCGGAGTTCCTGGAGTCGCTGCGTTTCGACCTCAAGGCGCCCGAGATCTTCGTCTTCACCCCCAAGGGCGATGTGATCACGCTGCCGCAGAAGTCGACTCCGGTGGATTTCGCCTACGCGGTGCATACCGAGGTCGGGCACAAATGCATCGGGGCCCGGGTCAACGGGCGGCTGGTCGCGCTGGAACGCCAGCTGGAGAACGGTGAGGTCGTCGAGGTCTTCACCTCCAAGGCGCCCAATGCCGGACCCAGCCGGGACTGGCAGACATTCGTGGTCTCGCCGCGCGCCAAGGCCAAGATCCGGCAGTGGTTCGCCAAGGAGCGTCGCGAAGAGGCGCTGGAGAGCGGCAAGGAACAGATCAACAAGGAGGTCCGCCGGGTCGGACTGCCGTTGCAGCGGTTGATGAGCGTCGACGCCATGACCGCCGTCGCCCACGAACTGCACTACAGCGATATCTCCGCGCTCTACACCGCTGTCGGCGAACATCAGGTCTCCGCGCATCATGTGGTGCAACGCCTGATGGCCCAGCTGGGCGGGATCGGCGATGTCGAGAACGAACTCGCCGAACGGTCCACCCCCTCCACCACGCCGTCGCGGCAGCGGCTCACCGGTGATGCCGGTGTGCTGATCCCCGGCGCCGAGGGGACCGTCGCCAAGCTGGCCAAATGCTGTACTCCCGTACCGGGCGACGAGATCATGGGTTTCGTGACCCGCGGCGGGTCGGTGAGCGTGCACCGGGTCGACTGCACCAATGCCGATTCGCTGCGTGCCCAGTCCGAACGCATCATCGAGGTGGAGTGGGCGCCGTCACCGCATTCGGTGTTCCTGGTGGCCATCCAGATCGAGGCGCTGGACCGCACCCGGCTGCTCTCCGACGTCACCAAGGTGCTCGCCGACGAGAAGGTCAATATCCTGTCCGCCTCGGTCGCCACCCACGGCGACCGGGTGGCGATCAGCAAATTCACCTTCGAGATGGGCGATCCCAAGCATCTGGGGCATTTGCTGAATGTTGTCCGCAATGTCGAGGGCGTCTACGACGTGTACCGGGTGACCTCGGCCGCCTGAGCGTCTGCCCCGCTGGGGTCGTGGCCTTCCGGCTGCCCGCGCGACCGCAGTGGACTTCTTGTGCGCTTGTGCGGCCGCGGCGCGGTTGTCTCGGGGCCGAGCGGCGCGCACGTGCCGGCCCGGTGATTCCGTGCATCCCCCGGGGGTGGCCGCGCGGGCGTCTCCTGCGGATTCCGGCCTGGGTTCCGACTGGAAGAGGGGTGTCCGCGGCCGTGTTTCGGGGCCTTGGCAGCCGATCCGGGTTCGCCGGAAGAATATAACGTTCGGGCTTCGGCGCGCCGCGTCACGTACGGGTCGAGCTGGCGGGTCGCGTAAACTCTTCGGCGCTTCAGCGGTCATAGCCGGAATCTGTTACCGTTTACTGCGTTTCGTCGCGCTCGGTAACTGCGGTAGGACTGATTGCGGGTCGCTATGGCTGGATGCACAAGATTCTCGGGGATGCTGATCGCATTCACCGTCGCTGTGGCGACGGCGGCAGCGGGCACACTCGCCGCTCCCGCGTACGCTCAACCGCCGAATCCGGCGGGTCCATCGACCGAACTCGCGGTGACATCGTGTCCGGCACTGTACGCCTTGGGGATCCAGGGCACCGGGGAATCCTCGCCGGACGCCGCGCCGACGACCGATACCGGCATGCTGTCCACCGTCTTCCGGCCGCTCATGGCCGCGGCGCCCGAGCAGGGGCTGGTCGAGCGTGCCTATGTGCCCTACGAATCCAGCTTCGGCGGGGTCGACGGCGGTAGCGCCACACCGTATTCGGATTCGGTGCGGGGTGGCCTGATCCGGCTGCGCAGTATGGCGAGTTCGGTGGCGCAGCGCTGCCCGGAGACCCGCTTCGCCATCGTCGGGTATTCCCAGGGCGCGCATGTGGCCTCAGTATTCGCGCAGGAGATCGGTCAGGGACAGGGCGGTCTGCCCGCGGACAAGGTCGCCGCCGTCGCGTTGATCGGTGACCCGACCCGTAACGCCGGCGCCCCGCTGTTCCCCGGTGCGCCGGGCAAGGCCAACCCCGATCCCGCGCCCGGTACCGAGGGCACCGAGATCGGGCATATCGCGGCACTGAACCAGACACCGGCCACCGGCGGCGGGATCGCGCCGGACCGGGATACCGCCGAGAATTTCGGTGCGCTCACCGGACGGGTGGCCAGTTTCTGCGCCGCGGGCGATCTCGCCTGCGATGCCCCCGAGGGCGCGCCGATCCTCAAGGCGGTGGCCGGGGTCGTCGGGCAGATGAAGCTCAGCGGCGGTGATCCGATCGCCTCGCTCACCTCCATCGCCCAGGCACTGGCCTTCACCTCGATCAAAACGGCCACCAAGGTGGTCAACGAGGACATCCAGGGCACCTCACTGGCCACACTGAACATCTCGCCGAAGAAGTCGATCTCCGAACGGCTGGCCGATGCCGCCGATCCGCGGACCCCGCTGGATATTCCGGGCGCCATGCGAGCCCTGCTGAAAGTGGGCATGATCGGGCTGAATGCCGTGGTCACGGTGGTCCGTACCGTGCTGAACCCCACGGCGATCGCGGAACTGGCCACCGCCGGCCTGGCGAATCCACCGGCGGCGCTGATGATGCTGGGAGTCAAACTCCTGGGTGCGATTCCGCAGCTCGTGCCGCCCACCACCGGTATCCGGCTGGTGAGTCAGGCTTTCGACGCGGTGGTCGACAACATCACCGACAATCACGCCCTGCTCGACACCACGACCTGGGTGCGCTACTGGGACACCATCCAGCGGCACCAGGCCTATGGCAATGCGGCCATTTCGGCCACCGGTGAGGCCCCCACCCGCTTCATCGCCGACTGGTTCGCCGCTGCCGCGCGGGATCTCGCCGCGGTACACGGCAGTGGCAACGAGCCGGTCGCGGAAAAGGCGGTACCGCAGGTCCCGAGCCTGCCGGACAGCGGAGTTCCCGCTCCGAACGGATTCTCAGGTTCCGATCCCGGCGCGTCGCCTGCGCCCGCTCCCTCCGGTACGGGACAATTCCCATTTGGGACAGGAGTGAACAATGGTGCCCCGGAGGGTCCGGTGACCACCACTACCACGCCCCGTACAACCGAAACCGACTCGTTCTCCGTGAACTGATCGCCGAGAGGGATCGATGATGCCAGATCACGCGCCCGGCGCCACGGGAATGGGGGAATGTTGAAGTCCTACAAAAAGCTCGATCGATGGTACGGTCCGCTGGAGCCGGAGGGGGCGCGCGACACGGACGTGTCACCCCGCGCGCCGGAGCCCGGCGGCGAGGCCGTTCCCGGGGCCGACGACGACGGTCCGGCCCGGTACCCCGATTACATCGCCGAGGCCGGAAGCGCGACCGCCCGGCCCGATCCGGCGCCCGCCGAACTGTCCGGTCGCCGCACCGAGTTCACCGGCGGCTGGTCGGATTGGGTGGACTCGCCCGACGATGATCGGGACGCGGACCTGGTGCGGTTTCCCTGGGCCGACGACGAGGAACTCACCGAACCCACGCGTATCGGCCGTACTCCGGCCCGGCTCCGCGATATCGGAGCCGATCGGGGTGCCCGCCGGCGTCGGACCGCAGGAGTCCTTCTCGCCGCCGTGGTGCTGCTCGGTATCGCGGCCGCCGTCGTGCTGTACCTGCTGGCCCCCGGCACACCCGGGGCCGCCGGCCCCGGAGCGGCTCCCGACGACGGCACGGGTCTGCGCTTCACCGCCGGGAGTACCGGCGCCGATACCGGGGCCGCGGCATGTCCGTCCGAACAGACCGCACAGGTGGTACGCGGCGCGGGCCCGGGCGGGACGAATTCGGGGCCCGAGGCCGTGCTGCGCTTCCAATACGCCTACTACGTCCAGCGTTCCGGCGTCCAGGCGCGCGCCGCGGTGGCGCCCGACGCTCCGGTGTCCTCCGCCGAGGTGATCCAGGCGGGTATCGACAGCGTCGCGCCCGGCACCGCGCACTGCGTACGGATCGTGACCGTGGCCGATGGCCGGTACACGGTCGAGGTCACCGAGTTCCGGCCCGGTGGCGAGCCCGCTACCTACAGCAGGCAAACGGTCACCACCGCGGTGATCGACGGCCGCACCCTCATCACGGGTATTTCGGCCGGATAGAGGAGAGTGCTGCGATGGGAGAGGATTGGAGCCGCTGGCTCGACGCCGCACCGGATACCGAGGTGACGGACGAGGCAGCCGGGGACCGGAAGGCGCGGGTGGTGCGGTTGCCGGGTGGTACCCGGACCCGTGCGGCCGGTGAGCCCCGGCCGATCCTGGTGGTGGGCGGCTGTGGCGGCGCCGGTACCACGACCACCGCGCTCGGGCTGGCAGGCGAGCTCGGCCTCGCGGGTGTTGCCACGGTCGCGGTGGACGCCACCCCGGCCGGTGGTGACCTGGCCCTGCGCGGCGCCGACGAGCATCTGCACCCGATCAGCATGCAGCAGTGGCTGTACGGCCGCGGTGACGACGAGCCTGCCCCGTTGAAGGACTGTATGTCCCGGGCGACCTCCGGGATCGGCCTGCTGTGGCGCGACGCCGCGCCGCTGCGCCGCCGCGCGAGCTATCTGACCGTGGCACGGGCGGTCGACCAGGCCGGATACATCGGCGTCTACGACGGCGGGAACCCGATCGCGAGCCGGCAGTTGCGGCCGCTGCTCGACGACGCGGATGTCGCACTGGTGCTGACCATCCCGGCGCGCGTCGACGCGGCCAATCGCCTGCGTGTCACCCTCGAATGGCTCGACGACGAATACGGCGACTCGTCGGAACCCATGGGCGGCGGAATCGTCGGCGACACCACCATCGTGATCTCCCATCAGCAGCGTGGCGCCGATTCGCGGGTCGCCGACCATTTGCGAGAGCATCTGGCGGGCTGGGTCCGCGATATCGTCGAGGTGCCCTACGACCCCCATCTGGCCCGCGGCGAACTGGTGCGTCATATCGCACTCGCCGACGAGACACGGCAGACCTACGAGCGACTGCTCGCGGGGATGGCGTCATGAGGCGACACCACGATCCCTCCGCCTTCGCCGCGGCCGCTGTGGGCAGTTGCCGGCGCATCCGCGGCCGCGTGATGCCACGTCCTGCGCGGGCTGCGCGCGATGCCGCCGTCGAGGGAGGTGCCGCGGTGCGATCCCTGCGCCGAGGCCGTGGGCGCCGCGGACTACAGGTAGCGCCTGCGGGGGAGGCATTATGTCCCTTGCTATGAATCTTCCTCGCCGACCCGACCGTCACGCTGTTGCCGGAGTGGTACCGCCGCCGGAATCACGCCGCGCCGCGGTCTGGGACCGTCCTGTTCCCGGCGCCGGCCGCGCGCCGCTGGTGTGGCTGCTGGGTGTCCACGGCGGCGCCGGCGCCAGCTCGCTGGCCCATGTGCTGGCACCCGCCGCGGATTCGGGCCGGCGCTGGCCCGGTGTCTTCGACCGGGAATCGCCGTTCGTGGTGCTGGTGGCGCGGGAGACCATCGCCGGACTGACCCATGCGCATGATCTGCTGCGCCAGCACCACTCGGGGTTCGCCGGGCCCAGCCAGGTTCTCGGTCTCATCACGGTGGCGGCGCGGCCGGGCCGGATGGCGCCGGAGATCCGGCGCTACCGCGATGTGGTCGCCTCATTGGCCGGACAGGTCTGGCAGGTGCCCTGGTACGAGGAGTGGACGCTGGTCGAACCGGAGAAATTGCCGGTGTGGACGCCGGGTGTCGCGACCTCGCCGCAGCGCCGCCGCCGGATCGACCCACTCGACGAGGTCCCCCTGGAGATCAGGGAACTCGGTTCGGAAATCGTCGCGGCCGCCCGGGCCGCGCTGGAGGAATCGGAGGCCGCCCCCACTCGGGGCCGATCGAGATTCGTAGAGGAGTGATGCCGTGATCGCCGCCGTCGAGCACGTATTCCGTGTCGTGCTCCCCGCGCTCGCGCGGACCGAATGTTGCACCTCAGCTATCGAGAAAGGCACCCGATGAGCACCGTACTTCTCGCCGTTCACCAGGCCTACGACACCGTCGTTGTAGCGCAGGTGGGCAATCCGACGCCCGAGGCCCCGCCCGGGTCGGAGAAGATCCTGCAGCTGGTGCGGTACCTCACCTGGTTCGTCCTGCTGTCCGGGATCTGCGGCATCATCTACGCGGGCGGCAAGTTCGCGTGGGAGAAATGGACCGGCGGTGGACTGGAGTCCCCGAAGATGGTGGCCGGAGCGATGATCGGCGGCGTGGTCGCGACCAGTGCCGGCACGATCATGAACGCTGTCATCGGAACGTGAGGTTGTAATGGATCTGGTCGGGGCGGCCGGTGTTCTTGCGTACAAGCAGATGCCGGCCGAAGTTTTGGAACCGTTGATGCAGTTGCTGAACTGGCTGCTCTGGTTCGTTCTCATGGGCTGTCTGGCGTGGATGATCGTTTCGGCCGGAAAGCTGTGGCTGACGTTCAAGGGTGATCTGGCGATGAACGACGCCTCGCACGGGGTGCTCATGAGCCTGCTCGGCGCGATCGTGGCCAGCGGAGCCTCCGGTATCGCCCTGGCGTTCCTGCCCGGATGATCCGGGGCGAGGCGAGGAGAACGACCTGCGCATGAATTCGACCGTGATTCCGGCTTCGGGCCGGTCCGGCCGGCCGTATGTCCTCGGGGCCGCCCATGTGCTGTCCGCGCTGCTGCTGGCCGGCGCCGTGGGCTGTGGTGGCGGGGACGCCGCGGCACCGCCCGATCTGTCGGCGCCCCCGACGAATGTGCGCTGGGTGCCGTTCCAGGGCGTATCGTTACCGCATAGCGATCAAGGTCCGACGTCTCAAACAGATGGCGCCGCAACGGGTTTCGAGAAGTCGCCCGCCGGTGCCGGGGTGGCCGCCATGGTGCACGCCGTGCGCCTGGCGATCGCCGACGACGGACAGTGGTCGAATATTGTTGCCCGGGAAGTGGTTCCGGGCCCGGCGAAGGACGAATGGGCGGTGAACCGGGTGCAGCTGTCCATCAGCGGTCCCGCGGATCCGGTCTATGCGCCGCGGCTGCTGGGGTACCGGATCACCGAGTACAGCGACCAGCGCGCGGCGGTGGATGTGTACAGCGAGTACTCGGACAGTTCGAGAGCGGTGAACCATACGACTGTGGAGTGGTTCGCCCAGGATTGGAGGTTACGGCTGCCGGATCCGCAATCGACCACGCGACCGATCGACCCTGTGACCGAATTACCCAGTGACACTGTGAAAGTGGAGGCGCCGAAGTGAGCGGGAAGGAGACCTATCAGCGTGACCGTGTCTCCTTCGGAGTCATTGCCTCGGCGGCGGTACTGGCGCTGATCGTGGTGGTCGGCGTCGTCATGTGGACAGGCCGCGACGACGAACCCGTCTCGGCGCCGCCGCCCCCGGCCACGGTGGGCGAGGGATTTGCCGATCCGGAGGTGGATGTGTTCAACCGGCGCATCGATATCCCCAACAACCCTGCGGGGCAGGTACTTCCGCAGGACCCGTCCCCGCAGCGCAAGCCGACGGATCCCGATTGGCTGACCGCCGCGCCGGCGGGCACCACCGACCCTCGCGGCTGGCAGCGGGTGTTCGGCGCGTCGGTGCCGTTCTCGAGTTCCGACGGTCCGAACCGGATCGAGGACGGGCTGGCCGTGGGGTATTCGCACACCCCGCAGGGCGCCGCGCTGGCAGCGGCCCAGATCACCTATCGGCTGAACGCCCGGCCGGCGGACCGTGATCTCTATGTACGGCAGGTGCGGGTTTCGGCGCAGCAGATCGCGGCCTACGACAAGGCCCTGGAAGCGGATCGGCTGCCCGAACAGCAGCCCGAATCGGTGACCCGGTACCTGGTCGCGTCCGACGCGTTCAAGATCGACGACTACGCGGACGATATGGCGATCGTGCGGTTGGCGCTGCGTGCTCCGGCGCTCGACGCGAAGCCGGTGTGGGTGACCTTGCGACTGATCATGGTGTGGGACGCGGGGGATTGGCGGCTCAAGCCGACCACCTCGCCGAACACGCAGACCGAGTATGTCGAATCGCTCGAGGGGTGGACTCGATGGTGATTCCGATGTTGGGACGGAATGTGAAAGCTCAGGTAGTGCGCGAAGACAGCCCTTCCGGGAGCGGGGAGCGTGCTCCCGCGGTCTCGTACCGGGTGTCACTGGCCAGACGGCTCGTCACGATCCTCGCGGTGATCTTCACCGTGTCGATGGCGACGCCGGTGGTGGCCTACGGTCAGAACTACGGATTCGACGAAACCTGTAACGAGATACACGACGCTCTCGACGACCTCGGCATTCCGGGTATCTCGCTCGGCGACGCCGCCTCGGCGGTGTGCAAGGCGGGCAATGCCGCGACCCATCCCGGGGAAGCGGCCACCGCGGTCAAGGACAAGGCCTGGGATTCGACGTTCGGCAAAGTGGTCGATTCGCTGATGAACGGTCTGGGCGAGGCCATCATCCTGGCGCTGACCTTCTGGATGAAGGTGCCCAACGAGGTGGCCAGCGATTCCGGTTCACTGTTCACCAAGATCAACGACTACACGTATCAGGTGCAGATACTGCTGCTGATGGCCTCCATCATCATCACCGGCCTCAGATTGGCCGAGGCCAGACGCGGCGGTGCGATGCAGGAGGCGGCCGAATCGTTCCGGATGTTCACCCGGGTGGTCTTCAGTTCCTGGATGCTGGGCGCGGTCATCGTGGCCGGCACGGTGGCCTCGGACCGCTTCGCGGAGTGGATCATCCAGGATTCCACCGACGGCAACGCGCGCAATATGGCCGAGCTCATGGTGAAAACCAGTAAGCTGCAAGCCTTCTCACCCGGGCTGGTCCTCATCATCGCGATCGTCGGACTGCTCGGTGCGCTGGCCCAGATCGTGCTGGCCATCGTCCGGCAGGGCCTGCTGGTGATCGCGGCCGGGGTGCTGCCGCTGGCGGCCGCCGCCTCCGGGATGAGTACCGGTAAGCAGTCCTATCAGAAACTGGTCGGCTGGATCATCGCCTTCATGCTGTGGAAACCGGTGGCGGCGATCGTCTATATGATCGCGTTCACCACCGCCGGGCATGCGGACGAGATGACCCCGGCGGGCGGGCTGCCCGAAGCCGAGGAAGCCCAGCGCATGCTGGTGGCCATTGTGCTGCTGTGCAGTGTCGCGTTCGTCCTGCCCGCGCTGATGCGGCTGGTCACGCCGGCGGTCGCCATTGTCGGCAGCGGCGGATCGGGTCTCACCGCGACCGGTGGAACCCTCATCGCGGCAGCCGGTCTGGGCGCCATGGGTACCAAGGCGGTCGGAGCGAAGGGTGCCGCGGCGCCCGGTCGCGCCGGTTACGTGGGCGGTGCGGCCGGTCCGCCGCCACCCGGCGGTCGCGGTGGTGGCGCGCCGCGCCCGATGCCGCCACCGCGG
>NZ_BAGJ01000112.1 GCF_000308775.1 Nocardia testacea NBRC 100365 | reverse complement strand
CCTTCGAGCGGGAGTGTGGGCGTCCGGGTCATCGATCACCGTACGACCGGGTCGTGGTCCGGAGCGGATCGCGTGGTCGAAGAGCTACGGGATCCGCGTTCCGGGCGGGCCCGGCCGGTATCCGAATGACAACCGCGGGGGACCCGGTGGGCGGCGACCCGGTGATTGCTATCTTGAACGTCGTTCAAGTCATGGTGTGTGGAGGTTCCCGGTGAGCGGTGTCGACAACGAGCGGATGCCCCGGCCGGGTATCACCGCACGCGATATGGCGCAGATCGCGGTGTTCGCCGCGCTGATCGCGGCGCTCGGCCTGCCGGGCGCCATCACGGTCGGATTCACCGGTGTGCCGATCACCGTGCAGACCCTCGGCGTCATACTGGCCGGGGCGGTGCTGGGACCGCGTAAGGGCACGGCCGCCGTGGCGGTCTTCATCGCCCTGACCATCATCGGGCTGCCGCTGCTGTCGGGCGGCCGCACCGGGCTGACCGCGCTGGCCGGCCCGAGTGCCGGCTACCTGATCGGCTGGATACCGGCGACATTGTTCATCGGGCTGCTCACCGCCCGCATCGTGCCCAAGTACCCGCTGGTGCCCGCGCTGCTGATCAACGCGGCCGGTGGGATCGTGGTCATCTACTTCTTCGGGACTCTCGGCCTGCTGCTGCGCACCGATGTCGCACTGTGGCCGGCGATCGCCTCGAACGGCCTGTATCTGCCCGGCGACCTGCTCAAAGTGGTCGTCGCGACCGTGGTGGCCAAAGGTGTGCACCGCGCCTACCCAGGGTTGATCCGTGCCTAGCCGGGAACTCGGCGGAACCGGTGACGCTCCCGCGCTCGAGCTCGGCGGCCAGCGGTACAGCTATGCCGAACTCGATCGCGCCGTCGACCGCTGGAGCGAGCGGCACGAGCCGGGCCCGCGTGGATACGACGCCTCCACCCTCCCGGTCGCCGAAGCGCTGATCTGCGTCTGCGCGGCCGCGCGGCGCGGTGTCCCGGTCGCCGTGGAAGACCCCGCGACGCGGCCCGACCGCACCGAATGGCCGGCGGCGGCCTTCCTGCTGGTCGCCACCTCGGGTTCGACCGGGCGGCCCCGGCCGCTGGCCCGCACCGCCGCTTCCTGGTACGACAGCTTCCCCGCCTTCACCGCCATCACCGGGATCACCGCCGCCGACCGGGTCCTGCTCACCGGCCCACTGCACGCGACGATGCATCTGTTCGCAGCCCTGCACGCGCTGTGGTGCGGGGCCTGCGTCACCGACGATCCACGGCGGGCCACCGTCGTGCACGCCGTGCCGGCGGTCCTGCGCGAGGTCGTGCGCACCGCGCCCGAGCTGCGCACCGCCGTCGTCGCCGGTATCGCCGCCGACTCCGGAGCGCTCGCGGCCGCCCGTCATCTGCGTGTCGTCGAGTACTACGGCTCTTCCGAGGTATCGCTGGTCGCCGCCCGGCGGGTACCCGAACCGCTCCGGTTGCTCGACGAGGTGGACGCCGAGATCCGCGACGGGTTGCTCTACGTCCGATCGCCCTACACGGTGCTCGGGGCACCCGAATGGTTCGGTGTCGGGGATCTGGCCGTACTCGGGGACAACGGGGAGATCGCGGTGCGGGGCCGGGGTGCGGCGGTGATCAATGTCGGCGGCACCACCGTCGTCGCCGAGGATGTGGAGCGGGTACTCGGCGGTATCGACGGTGTGGTGGCGGCCGCGGTGATCGGTTCGGCGCACGCGGTGTTCGGTGAAATAGTGACCGCGGCAGTGCAATTGGACGGTATCGCGATCGAGGAGGTGCGTCGGCGGGCGCGCGGGCTGCTGAGCCGGGAAGCGGTGCCGCGACGCTGGGTGCGGGTCGGTGAACTCCCCACCACGACCGCCGGGAAGGTCGCCCGCGGCCGATTGAAAGACTTGCTGGCGTGAGTGCTGTCCCTGTCCTGGTCGCCGCCCGGCGCACCCCGATCGGCACGGCCGGGCACGCGTTCGCCGGACTGACCGTTACCGATCTGGCCGCCCCGGTCCTGCGGGCCGTGGCCGGGGAGTTGCGTGCGGCCGGGGTCGACGACGAGATCGACGATGTGGTGCTGGGCAACTGCCTGGGCCCCGGTGGGGATCCGGCCCGGGTGGCGGCGCTGCGGGCCGGCCTCGGGACACAGGTGCCCGGCGTCACCGTGGACCGGCAGTGCGGTTCCGGGCTGGACGCGGTGATGCAGGCCGCGCTGCGGGTGCGCAGCGGCGCGGACGGATTGATCCTCGCCGGTGGGGTCGAATCCGCGAGTACCGCGCCGTGGCGGTTCTGGCCGCCGGAGCCGGAGCGGGAACCGGTGCGCTACACCCGCGCGCCCTTCGCGCCGGAGGGATTCCCGGACCCGGATATGGGTGTCGCCGCCGATGATCTCGCTCGGCGCCGCGGTATCGGCCGGGAACGTCAGGACGCCTACGCCGCCCGATCCCATGCCCGCGCCGCCGCCACCGATTTCGGCGCCGAGCTCGTGCCGGTCGCGGGGGTGAGCCGGGACCAGCGCATCCGGCCGGGGATGACCGCGCAGCGGCTGGCCCGGTTGCGGCCCAGTTTCGGTGCCGGTGGAACGGCGACCGCGGGCAACTCCTGCGGGATCTCCGACGGGGCCGCCGTGCTGGCCGTGACGAGCGAGACGCGAGCGGCCGGGTTGCCCGCCCTGCGCGTCCTCGGTTCGGCGGTGAGCGGCTCGGACCCCGCGCTGCCCGGGCTGGGCCCGGTTCCGGCGATCCGGAAGGTGTTGCGCCGCACCGGTCATTCGGTGGCCGATCTCGGCATCGTGGAGATCACCGAAGCCTTCGCCTCGGTGGTGCTGGCCGTGGCAGACGAACTGGGGCTGGACGAAGCGGTCCTCTGCCCGGAAGGGGGCGCGATCGCCATGGGCCATCCCTGGGGCGCCTCGGGCGCGGTCCTGCTGGTGCGGCTGGCGAGCCAGATGCTGCGCCCGGACGGGCCCGCCCTCGGACTGGCGGCCTGTGCCATCGGCGGCGGTCAGGGGATCGCTGTACTCGTGGAGCGGATGCAATGAGCGAGATCGTCTTCGACGCGGTGAGCCACCGCTACGGTGAACGCCGGGTCCTGCGGGAGGTGGATCTGCGGATCACCGAGCGCCGGGTCGGCATCATCGGCGCCAACGGATCCGGGAAATCGACGCTGGCCCGGATGATCAACGGTCTGCTGGCCCCGACTTCGGGCACCGTCACCGTGGACGGTGTCGACGCCGCGAAGAAGGGTTCGCGGGTCCGTCGCAAGGTGGGGTTCGTGTTCACCGATCCCGATTCCCAGATCGTCATGCCGACAGTCGCCGAGGACCTGGCGTTCTCGCTGCGGCGTACGGGTCTGGGCAAGGCCGAGATCGCCGGGCGGGTGGCCGAGATCCTGGACCGCTTCGGCCTCGCCGCGCACGCCGAACACCCGTCCCATCTGCTCTCCGGCGGGCAGAAACAGCTGCTCGCGCTGGGCGCCGTTCTCATCCGGCGCCCGGAGGTGATCGTTGCCGACGAGCCGACCACCCTGCTGGATCTGCGTAACGCCCGCGCCGTCGCCGCGGCGCTCGATGCGGTGGACCAGCAGGTGATCGTGGTGACCCATCAGCTCGGCCTGCTGGACAGTTTCGAACGGGTGATCGTCGTCGACGAGGGCGCCGTGGTCTTCGACGGCACCCCCGCCGCGGCCGTCCCCGCCTATCGGGAGCTGATCGAGTGATCGGGCTGTACCTTCCCGGCCACTCGCTGCTGCACCGGATGCCCGCCGGTGCGAAACTGCTGTCGCTGCTGGTGATCATCGTGGCGGCGACCGTTCTCGTGCGGACCCCCGCGCAGGCCGGGGTTCTCGGGCTCGCCGTCGTCGCGCTGTTCGTGCTCGCCCGGGTCCCGTGGCGGGTGGCGCTGGCCCAGCTGCAGCCGGTGTTGTGGATGCTGGCGCTCATCGCGGTGGTCCAGGTCCTGACGACCTCGCCCGCACGCGCGACGGTGGTGTGCGCGCTGCTGCTGATCTCGGTCGCGCTGGCCGCGCTGGTCACGCTGACGACCCGGGTCACCGATATGTTGGACGCCGTCACCCGGGGGCTCGGTCCGCTGCGCCGGTTCGGTGTCGACCCCGAACGCGTCGGCCTGCTGCTGGCACTGGCGATCCGCTGTGTACCGCTGCTGGCCGGGATCGTCCGTGAGGTGGCCGACGCGCGGCGCGCGCGGGGACTGCAGTGGTCGGTGACCGCCCTGGCCACTCCGGTGCTGGTCCGGGCGCTGCGCACCGCCGACGCGATGGGCGACGCGCTGGCCGCCCGCGGAGTCGACGATGACTGAGCTGCTCGCCGAGCGGATCGCGCGGCAGGCGGCCCGGAATCCGGCCGGGACCGCCGTCGTCGCCGCCCGCGAACACGCCACCTACGGCGAATTCCTCGGGCGGGTCACCCGGACCGCCGCGGGTCTGGCCGGTGCGCACCGGGTGGCGGTCCTGCCGACCTCCGATATCGATTCACTGGTCACCGTGGCGGCGGCGATGTACGCCGGGGTCGGGGTGGTGCTGCTGCACCGCCATCTGTTGCCGCGACAGCTGGACCGGGTCCTGACGCTGTCCCGTCCCGCGCAGGTGTGCGCCGCCGCCGGCCGTCACGGGCTGTTGCGCCGGCTCGGCTGGACGGGCCACATCGCCACCGCGGCGGAACTGGAATCGGACGGTACGTGCGGGCGCGCGGACCCCGGTAGCGAACTGCTGGTGGGGATCACCTCGGGCACCACCGGTGAACCCAAACTCTTCGTCCGGGACCAGCGATCGTGGGCGGCGACCCTGGACCGTTCCGACGCGACCTTCGATATCGAGGCCGGCGACCGGGTCTCCACGCCGGGCGTACTCGACCACACCCACTTTCTCTACGGCGCGCTGCACACGCTCACCCGCGGCGCGACGGTCGATCTGCGTCCGGTCGGCGCGGCGCTGGCCGATGACCCCACCCACCTGTACTCGGTACCCGCCATCGCCTGGGACGTGGTACGTGCGGAGGTGGGGCCGGTCGGCAGCGTGCGTGAGGTGCTCTCCTCGGCGGCGCGCTGGCCCCGGCCGGGTCGCGCGGCCTTGCGGGAGGTGCTGCCGAATGCCGCGCTCACCCATTTCTACGGGGCCTCGGAGCTGAGTTTCGTCTCCTTCGACCGCGGTCCGGGCGATGCCGACGACAGCGCGGCGGGGGAGTTGTTCGACGGCGTCGAGGTGCAGATCCGTGACGGTCTCGTGCATGTGCGCAGCGATATGGTCTTCACCGGGTACCTGACCGAGGACGGTGTGGTGGACGGTCCGGTCGACGGCTGGTTCTCGGTCGGCGATCGAGGAGCGCTGGCGGGCAACAGGTTACGACTCTTCGGCCGCGACGGTGAAATGCTCATCCGGGGCGGGCTCAATGTGGAACCGGCGGCGGTGGAGGCCGCGCTGACCGCGATCCCGGGGATCGCCGAGGCCGCCTGCGTCGGACTCGCCGACGAACGCTGGGGTCAGGTACCGGTGGCCGCCGTCGTCGTCACCGGCGACGCGCCCGGCCCCGACGAGATCCGGCGCCGGTTGCGGGCGGTGCTGCCGGCCCCGAGCCTGCCGGATCGGGTCCGAGTGGTGGACCGGCTGCCGCGGACACCGCGGGGCAAAGTGGATCGCGCCGCACTGACCGCCCTGTTCGGCTGAGCTCGCGCCGGCCGGGGGGCGTCGGCGCTCGGTCGGCGTGGGCGCCGCGCCCATCCGGCGGATAGCACCCCCGTGCGCCGGGAACCTCACGTGAATATTGTGTTTCCGCTGGTCAGTGGGAGATTCTGTCCGATATGCTCGGCTGTGTCGTACGCGGCGGTGGCGCTGTGTAGTACGCGGCGGTGGCCGCTCACCGGATGGTGACCTCGGGGCGCCGCACCTTCGCCGGGTCTCAATGACACGTATCGATTGGGTAGCGATTGTCATTTTCGTTTCGCGACCTCTAGTGCCGAGCTTGGTCAGCTCTTTACTATGTGTGGAGCCGGACTGTGGTATCTCGCCTCGAGGAGACGTCATGGGCATGGTTGTGAGGGTGTATCGGAAGGGTTCGTCCGCTCGCCGCTCACTGCGGTCCGATCAGCTGTCGCGCACGGTTTTTCACAGTAGTCTGGTAGCCGACCTGCTCGTTCGATGTGGTTCCGATGGCGACATCGCCGCGACTCGGTCTTCGTGGCGGCGGGGTCACCACCGTAATTCGCGTTCTTAAGCTTTGCTAAGTCTTTACCAATACCATAGCGATGGTTTGAAACTCGGCTCGTTGCTGTGCCGAAAACCTGCTCCACCGCGAGATGCCGGTTCGCGGTCTGTGCCCTGCTGGACATGTTGATCGTCAACCGACCTCGGCCCGTGCCGAGTCGGCGAAGGAGACCAATGGCAACCACAAGCGCGAATATCCATGCGTCACCGTCAGGATCGGGTTCGTCCGTATCCACGGCCGGGCCCGGATTCCGCTTACCGTCCCTGGACCCCGCGTCGATCCTGCGCCATGATGTCCCGGCCTCGATCGTTGTCTTCCTGGTCGCGCTACCCCTGTCCATCGGTATCGCGATCGCCTCCGGCGCCCCGGTGGCCGCCGGGCTCATCGCCGCCGTCCTCGGCGGTATCGTCGGCGGCGTCCTCGGCGGTTCCGCCCTGCAGGTGAGTGGTCCGGCGGCCGGTCTCACCGTGGTCGTCGCCGGGTCGATCCATCAATTCGGCTGGAGCGTAACGTGTTTCATTGTCGCCGCGGCCGGGGTGTTGCAGATCCTGTTCGGTTTGAGCCGGGTCGCCCGGGCGGCGCTCGCGGTGGCACCGGTGGTGGTGCACGCGATGCTCGCGGGCATCGGGATCACCATCGCGCTCCAGCAGGTCCATGTGCTGCTCGGTGGTGAATCCGGCAGTGCCGCATGGGATAACATCACCGACCTGGCGGGCCGGCTCGCCTCCGTGAACGGCCCCGCGGCGTTCCTCGGGGTGACCGTCATCGTCATCATGCTGAGCTGGAGTCGCCTGCCCGCGCGCGTCAAGGTGGTACCCGGGGCGCTGGTGGCCATCGTGGTGGCGACCGGGCTCTCGCTGGTGTTGCCGATGGACGTGAAACGGGTCGCGCTGGACGGGTCGCTGTTCGATGCGATCATGTTGCCCCAACTGCCGCACGGCAATTGGGCCGCGGTGGTCATGATGATCTTCACCGTGGCGCTGATCACCAGCGTGCAGAGTCTGCTGTCGGCTGTCGCGATCGACAAGATGCACTCCGGGCCGCGGACGGACTTCGATCGCGAGATGATCGGCCTGGGCTCGGCGAATGTGCTGTCCGGACTGCTCGGCGGTCTGCCCGTGGCCGGTGTCATCGTGCGTAGTTCCACCAATGTGGCCGCGGGTGCTCGCAGCCGGGCGTCGACGATTCTGCACGGTGTGTGGGTCCTGGTGTTCTCGGTGGCCCTGGTATCACTGGTGGAGCAGATCCCGCTCGCCGCCCTGGCGGGCCTGCTGATCGTCATCGGTATGCAGCTGGTCAAACTGGCGCATATCCGGCTCGCGCACCGCACCGGCGATCTGCTCGTCTACGTCGCCACCCTGGTCGCGGTGGTTTTCCTGAACCTGCTCGAGGGGGTCCTGATCGGTTTGGCGCTGGCCTTCGCGCTGCTGGTCTGGCGGGTCGTGCGGGTCGCCGTGACGGCGGAACGGATCGGCGGCACCGATCGCTGGCTCGTGCGAATCGACGGGTCCTGCACGTTCCTGTCGCTGCCGAAGCTGTCCACCACTTTCGCCGAGGTTCCGCAGGGGGCCGCGGTGACGGTGGAACTGACCGTGGACTTCCTCGACCACGCCGCCTATGACGCGATCACCGATTGGGCACGCCAGCACGAGAGCAATGGCGGCTCCGTGGATTTCGTGGAGATCGGTACCTCCCGGATGGCCGAGGTGCGGGATGCTCCGCCGTCGCGGAGTATGGGCCGGGTCGCGCTCGCCGATGTCCTCGGGCCGTGGCGGCTGCACCGCAACGGTTCGCCCAACGGATCCGGGCCCGGCGGTGACCCGCTGTCCAGCGGTATCGCCGCCTATCACCGCAGCCGTGCGCATGTGGTGCGGTCGCATCTGGACGAGCTGCGCGATGGGCAGGATCCCGATTCCTTCTTCCTGACCTGCTCGGATTCGCGGATCGTGCCGAACGTGATCACCCACAGCGGGCCGGGTGATCTGTTCACCGTCCGCAATGTGGGCAATCTGGTGCCCGAACAGGACGCCTCGGTGGAGGCGGCGCTGGTCTTCGCGCTGGAGAAGCTCAATGTGCGCTCCGTGGTGGTCTGCGGTCATTCGTGCTGCGGGGCGATGGGAGCCCTGCACTCGGGCGAGTCGGCGGGTCCGGGTATCGATCGGTGGCTCGAATACGGACAGCCGAGTCTGGAGCGCTACCGGGCCGGGCATGTGGTGGGTGCCGCGGCGGAAGCGGCCGGGTTCGGTCCCGTGGAGCAGCTGAGCATGGTGAATATCGCGGTGCAGCTGGAGAACCTGCGGCGGCATCAGTCGGTCCGGCGAGCGGTCGAGGAACGCGGGGTCACCGTTTCCGGACTGTTCTTCGATATCGCCAGTGCCCGGCTGATCGAGGTGAGTGAGGAGGGGATTGCTTCCATCGAGGACTCCGACGGGCTGCTGGCGCAATTGCAGCGGGAACCGGCATCGATGGGGACCACATGAGGAGGATTCCGGTCTGCGGTTGAATTGCGCTCCCTCGGTACGTGAACCGTTGATGCACAACTTGTTTCACTGTGATTCGAGTCATGAGGAGATCGAATGACAAGGTCGCGCGCGTTATCGCCAGTGATGGGGGTTCCTTCTCAGGCTTTGATAAGTCATTACCCTTACCATGTAAATGTTTTACCGCTCGGCCCGTTGGTGTGCCGAGTACCTACTTCACCGCGAGTTGCCGGTTCGCGGTCTGTGTTCCCCGTGGACACGTTGATCGTCAACCGACCTGGCCCGTGCCGAGTCGGCGAAGGAGAACGATGGGTACCCAGAGCACGAATTCCCCAGAGTCAGTTACTGGTTCGGGCCCGGACGGGCGCGAGCCCGCCGGGTCCGGGAGCAGACCCACCTCGGTCCGGCTGACCTCGATCCTGCGCCATGATGTTCCGGCGTCGATCGTTGTCTTCCTGGTCGCGCTACCCCTGTCCATCGGTATCGCGATCGCCTCCGGCGCCCCGGTGGCCGCCGGGCTCATCGCCGCGGTGATCGGCGGTGTGGTCGCCGGCGCACTCGGCGGCTCCGTCCTCCAGGTGAGCGGCCCGGCCGCGGGCCTCACCGTGATCGTCGCCGAATCGATCAACCAATTCGGCTGGCGTATAACGTGTTTCATTGTCGCGGCGGCCGGGGTATTGCAGATCCTGTTCGGTTTGAGCCGGATCGCCCGGGCGGCACTGGCGGTGGCGCCGGTGGTGGTACACGCCATGCTCGCCGGAATCGGTATCACCATCGCCCTGCAACAGCTACACGTACTGCTGGGTGGTGAATCCAACAGCACCGCGTGGACCAATATCACCGAGCTGCCCGCGCAGCTGGCCGCGCTGCACGGACCGGCCGTCTTGCTCGGCCTGGTCGTCATCGCCATCATGCTCGGCTGGAAGTATCTCCCCGAACGGATCAAAGTCGTCCCCGGCGCCTTGGCCGCGATCGTGGTGGCCACGCTGATCTCCCTGGTGCTCTCGCTCGATGTCAAGCGGGTCACCATCGACGGTTCGCTGTTCGATGCGATCGGGCTGCCCGAACTACCCCGCAGCGACTGGGCGGGGGTCGTGCTGATGATCCTGACCTTCGCGCTCATCGCCAGTGTGGAGAGCCTGCTGTCGGCCGTCGCGATCGACAAGATGCACACCGGGCCGCGGGCCGATTTCGACCGCGAGATGATCGGCCAGGGCTCGGCGAATGTCCTGTCCGGACTCCTCGGCGGCCTTCCTGTCACCGGCGTCATCGTGCGCAGTTCCACCAATGTGGCGGCCGGTGCCCGCAGCCGTGCCTCGGCAGTCCTGCACGGTGTCTGGCTGCTGGTCTTCTCGGTGGCCCTCGCGTCGCTGGTGGAGCAGATCCCGCTCGCCGCACTGGCCGGACTGCTGATCGTCATCGGTATGCAGCTGGTCAAACTGGCCCATATCCGGCTCGCCCACCGCACCGGCGATCTCCTCATCTACGCGGTGACTCTGGCCGCGGTGGTCTTCCTGAACCTGCTGGAAGGCGTGCTCATCGGTCTTGCGCTGGCCTTCGCACTGCTGCTCTGGCGGGTCGTCCGGGTCACGATCACCGCCGAACCGCTCGGCGGCACCGATCGCTGGCTCGTCCAGATCGACGGATCGTGCACGTTCCTGTCGCTGCCGAAACTGTCGTCCACCTTCGCGAAAGTCCCGCCGGGTATTCCGGTGACCGTGGAGATGACGGTCGACTTCCTCGACCACGCCGCCTACGACGCGATCACCGACTGGGCACGCCAGCACGAGGCCAACGGTGGCACCGTCGACTTCGTGGAGATCGGTACGGCCCGAATGGCGAACGTGGCGGTGGCGCCGCCCTCGCGCAGTATGGGCCGGGTCGCCCTCGACAGTGTCCTCGGGCCCTGGCGGGTGGACCGCAACGGTTCGTCGAACGGGTCCGGTGACAGTACCGACCCGCTGGTGAGCGGTATCGCCGCCTACCACCGCAGTCACGCGCATCTGGTACGGCCGCACCTGGACGAACTGCGCGACGGACAGGACCCCGACTCGTTCTTCCTGACCTGCTCGGATTCGCGGATCGTGCCCAACGTGATCACCAACAGCGGGCCGGGCGATCTGTTCACAGTCCGCAATGTCGGCAATCTGGTGCCCGAGCGCGGTGACGCCTCGGTGGAGGCGGCGCTGGTGTTCGCGCTGGAGAAACTGAACGTGCGCTCCGTGGTGGTCTGCGGCCACTCCTCGTGCGGGGCGATGGGCGCGCTGCATTCGGGTGAATCGGCGGGCCCCGGCATCGACCGGTGGCTCGAGTACGGACAGCCCAGCCTGGCGCGTTACCGGGCCGGCCATGCGGTGGGCCACGCGGCCGAGGCCGCGGGTTTCGGCCCGGTGGAACAGTTGAGCATGGTGAATATCGCGGTGCAGCTGGAGAACCTGCGGCGGCATCCGTCGGTGCGCCGGGCGATCGACGAACGCGGGGTCACCGTCTCCGGTCTGTTCTTCGATATCGCCAGCGCACGGGTCATCGAGGTCCGTCCCGACGGCATCGCCCCCATCGAGGACAACGACGAGTTATTGGCGCAGTTACAGAGAGAACCGGCGCAGTCCGCCCGGTGACACGCCGTACCGCGGCCCGCCCGGATGCTCCGGGCGGGCCGCGTCCGCGCTCGCCCCGCCTGCCGCCTCGTAGTCTGGTATCCGTGGAAAGTCGTTCCGATCCTGTCGCGGACCGTCCTGCGGCCGAGGCCGGTGAGCCGCCGGAGCCCCCCGAACCCGAGGACGGGCACCGGTCCGGACCGGCGTTCTGGCGCGCCTATCGGGATCGGATCGCGCGGCGCCCTACGCTCGATCTCGTCTACCGGGTCGGGGTGGCGGTCGTCGGCACCGCGGTGTTCGTCGTCGGGGTCGTCACCATCCCGTTCCCCGGGCCGGGCTGGGCACTGGTATTCGCCGGTATCGGCATCCTCGCCACCGAATTCGCGGTGGCGCGGCGCGCCCTGGTGTGGTTACGGGACAAGTACCGCCGCGGAATGGCCTGGTACATCTCCCGCGGGCCGATCGTGCAGGTGATCGCCTTCCTGGCGACCTGCGCGCTCGTCGTGGCCACCCTGTGGGTACTGGGAACGTTCGGATTGGTCGGTGACTGGATCGGAGTCGATTGGCAGTGGTTGCGCAGCCCCCTGATGTCGTGAAGCCGGTGAGCGGCCGGATGCTCGGCGACGAATCGTGGCTGGCGGCTCGAATAGCCGAGCTCGGCGCGTCCTGGCGGACCGACTCGATACGGGTCGGCGCGACACTCTGGTGGTGCATGACCGCCTCGGCGCTGGTCGAGCAGGTGGTGCGGGCACTCGCGGAGCAGCGTCCGATACCGGCGCCCACCCTGGACCGGCTCGCGCTCACACTGCGCGCCGACGGGTCGGTCGAACGGGTCGGGATCCAGGCGCCCGGGCCGGATACGGCAGGCGCGACACCGGGTCGCCTACCGGCCGCGGACTCCGCGCCCGAGGCCACCGAGGCCGATATCGCGGTGGCCGTGCGGGAGACCCTCACCACGGTGATCGGCCGTCTCGCCGCCGTGTCGGGTGTCCGGGAACCGGCGCTGTGGGCGGTCGTCACCGATGTGGTGGCCGGCTGGGCCCTCGACGCCGGGCAACCCCTGATCGGCCGGCGGCTGGCCGAGGCGGTCGGCACGGCCCTGCCCGAACCGCGTTTCGTCGAGGTCGCGGGGCGCACCTTCGTCCGCCGTGCCTCCTGCTGCCTGGTGTACGAGGCGCCGGGGTGCGAGAAATGCGTGAGTTGCCCCAAGCGCCGCCCCCGCGAGCGCGAAGCGCTGCTCGCGGACCATGCGCGGCAGGGGTGAGGAGCCGGTCCGGCGGCGCGGCGAGGGCCCTGTGGGTGTTCGCGCGGGGACGGCGTGCGACCTCGCCCGGTCCATCGACACGCGTTCCCGGCTGTGCCGATAGCATGGTCGCGGCCGGGCTGTGCCCGGTCACCGACAGACGGATCGAGCCGTCACCGCACCGGAACGAGCCGGAGTGAGGCGGGCGATCCGTTGCCCGCACGAGCCGGACCGTAACCGGCCACCGATACCCGAGGAGAGCGCCACCGTGACCACCACAGCCCCCCGCAGCCCAGCCACCCTCGTCCGGGTGCCTGCCGGGACGACGGCGGGTGCCGCGGTGCGCGAGGCGGGCCTGCCGGCCAAGGGCCCCGATACCGTTGTCGTCGTCCGCGACGCCGCGGGACAGTTGCGCGACCTCTCCTGGACCCCGGAACTCGATACCGAGGTCACCCCGGTCGCCGCGAACACCGAGGACGGTCGCAGCGTGATCCGCCATTCCGCCGCCCATGTGCTGGCCCAGGCGGTGCAGCAGGAGTTCCCCGAGGCCGTGCTGGGGATCGGCCCGCCCATCAAGGACGGTTTCTACTACGACTTCCGGGTCGAGCGCCCGTTCACCCCCGAGGATCTCGCCAGGCTGGAATCCCGGATGAAGAAGATCGTCAAGGGCGCACAGCGGTTCTCGCGCCGGGTGGTCGAGGTGGACCAGGCGCGGATCGAACTGGCGAAGGAGCCGTTCAAACTCGAGCTGATCGGCGACAAATCCGGCATCGACGATCCGGAGATCATGGAGGTCGGCGGTAACGAGCTGACCATCTACGACAATCTCGACCCGCGGACCGGGGAACGGGTGTGGGGCGATCTGTGCCGGGGCCCGCACATCCCCACCACCAAGTTCATTCCCGCCTTCAAACTGACCCGCAGTTCGGCCGCGTACTGGCGCGGTGACCAGAACCGCGAGGGCCTGCAGCGCATCTACGGCACCGCCTGGGAATCGACCGAGGCGCAGGACGAATACCTGCATATGCTCGCCGAGGCCGAGAAGCGCGACCATCGCAAACTGGGGCTGGAACTCGATCTGTTCTCCTTCCCGGACGAGCTGGGCTCGGGTCTGCCCGTGTTCCATCCCAAGGGCGGCATCATCCGCAAGGAGATGGAGGACTACTCGCGCGCCCAGCATGTGGCGGCGGGTTACGAGTTCGTCAACACCCCGCACATCACCAAGGCGCATCTGTTCGAGACCTCCAAGCACCTGGAGTGGTACGCCGACGGTATGTACCCGCCCATGCACCTCGATGCCGAACTCAACGAGGACGGCACGGTGCGCAAACCGGGGCAGGACTACTACCTCAAGCCGATGAACTGCCCGATGCACAACCTGATCTACCGGTCCCGCGGCCGGTCCTACCGGGAACTGCCGCTGCGGCTGTTCGAATTCGGCTCGGTGTACCGGTACGAGAAGTCCGGGGTCGTGCACGGCCTGACCCGGGCCCGCGGTTTCACCCAGGACGACGCGCATCTCTACTGCACCCAGGAGCAGGTGGTCGAGGAACTGACCGGCACCCTGCGGTTCGTGCTGGACCTGCTGAAGGCCTACGGTCTCGAAGATTTCTACCTGGAGCTGTCCACCAAGGATCCGGACAAGTACGTCGGCTCCGACGAACTGTGGGACGAGGCCACCGAGACCCTGCGCCAGGTGGGGGAGGCCTCCGGCCTGGAGCTGGTGCCCGATCCCGGCGGCGCTGCCTTCTACGGTCCGAAGATCTCGGTGCAGACCCGCGACGCGCTCGGCCGCAACTGGCAGATGTCGACCATTCAGCTGGATTTCTTCGAGCCGGATCTTTTCGAGCTCGAGTACACCGCCTCCGACGGCACCAAGAAGCGGCCGGTGATGATCCACCGCGCGCTGTTCGGTTCGATCGAACGCTTCTTCGGCGTGCTCACCGAGCACTACGCCGGCGCCTTCCCGGCCTGGCTGGCGCCGGTGCAGGTGGTCGGCATCCCGGTCGCCGATACCTTCATCCCACATCTGGACGCGGTGGTGAACCGGCTGCGGGCGGTGGGGGTCCGGGCCGAGGTCGATCGCGGTGACGATCGGATGCAGAAGAAGATCTTCAATCACACCGCGCAGAAGGTGCCGTTCATGCTGCTGGCCGGCGCGCGGGACGTCGAGGCCGGCGCGGTGAGCTTCCGGTTCCGGGACGGCACCCAGGTGAACGGGGTGCCGGTGGACGACGCGGTGCGTGTGGTCGCGGAGTGGATCCGCCGCCGCGACAACTCCTCGCCCACCGCGGAAACGGTTCGCGCCCTGGTGGACAGCGAAGGCGGTGCGCCCGAGTGATACCGGGTCCGTCCGGGCGGGGAAAGGTATGGAGCATGAGTGAGCGCACGGCGCCGGACGAACTGACCGAGGAATCCGGCGCGGCCGAGGAGCGGTCCGGCGAGATCGTGGATCGCGGTGCGGGCGAGCCGGACCGGTTGCAGCGGTTGTGGACGCCGTATCGGATGTCCTATATCGCGGAGGCCGCCACCACCGCCCCCAAGGGGGCGACCGGGCATCCGTTCACCGATATCCCCACCATGTCCGACGAGGACGGTCTGGTCATCGCCCGCGGTGAGCAGGTGTACGCGGTGCTGAATCTCTACCCCTACAACCCGGGGCACATGATGGTGGTGCCCTATCGCCGGGTCGCGAACCTGGAGGATCTCACCGCCGCCGAATCCGCCGAACTGATGGAGTTCACGCAGCGGGCCATCCGGACGATGAAGAAGGTGTCCCGGCCGCACGGCTTCAACGTGGGGCTCAACCTGGGTGGTGTCGCGGGCGGTTCGCTCGCCGACCATCTGCACCAGCACATCGTGCCGCGCTGGGGTGGGGACGCGAACTTCATCACCGTGATCGGTGGTGCGAAGGTAATGCCGCAGCTGCTGCGCGAGACCCGGGCGCTGCTCGCGTCGGCCTGGGAGGAGGCGTAGATGAGCGACGCCGTGCTACGCGCGCTCGCCGCAGCCGGACGGGTACGGGTGACCCGCCGGGCAGAGCAGGAGGGGTAGGTGCTGAGCATCTTCGGCCGGGCGACCTTCGCCAAGGCCACCGCGCCGCTGGGTAGGGCACTGGTCGGCACCGGCCTCACTCCCGACGCGGTCACCCTCATCGGTACCGCCGCCTCGATCGCCGCCGCGGTCACGCTGTTCCCCACCGGGCATCTGTTCTGGGGGACCATGCTCATCTGGTTGTTCGTCATGTTCGACATGCTCGACGGCGCGATGGCCCGGGCCCGCGGCGGTGGGACCCGCTACGGGGCGGTTCTCGACGCGACCTGCGACCGCGTGGCCGACGGCGCCATCTTCGGTGCGCTGGCCTGGTGGGCTGTCTACCACGAACAGAGCAAACCACTCTTCGTGGCCACCCTGGTCGTCCTGGTGACCTCGCAGGTCATCTCCTACGCGAAGGCCCGGGCCGAGGCCAGCGGGCTGTCCGCCGACGGGGGACTGATCGAACGCCCGGACCGGCTGGTGATCGTGCTGGTGGGTGCCGGGCTCACCGGGATCGGCGGGTACTGGGGGATCGAATGGCTCACCTGGGCCGTGCATGTGGCGATGTGGATCCTCGCCGTACTCAGCATCGTGACGGTGGGTCAGCGGGTGCTGGCCGTGCGCAATTCGCCCGGTGCCCGTGAGATCCTGGGCGCCGCGAACAATGGAACGGAGCAACCGTCGTGAGCGGGTGGCGGGCGAACCTGAGCGACCGCGGATACGCCGCGGGCTGGCGGCTGGTGCGCGCCCTTCCGGAGCGTATGGCGCGCACCGTGTTCGACCGGGGCGCGGATTTCGCGGCCCGCAAGGGTGGACCGGTCCAGTTGCGGCGCAACCTGGCCCGGGTGGTCGGGGTGCCCGCGGAGGCCGTATCCGACGAACTCGTGCGGGCGAGTATGCGTTCCTACGCCCGCTACTGGCGGGAGGCTTTCCGGCTGCCGACGATGGATCATGCCGAACTGGTGGAGTCGGGCCGGATCGTGGTGATCGGCCGCGAACACCTGGATGCCGCGCTGGCCCGTGGTCGCGGCGTGGTGTTCGTCCTGCCGCATTCGGGCAACTGGGATATGGCCGGTACGTGGCTGGTCCAGAACTACGGCACCTTCACCACCGTGGCCGAGCGGCTGAAACCGGAATCGCTGTTCGAACGGTTCGTCGCCTACCGGGAGAGTCTGGGCTTCGAGGTGTTCCCGCTGACCGGGGGCGAGCAGCCGCCGTTCACCGCGCTGGCGCAGCGGTTGCGCGACAACAAGATCGTCTGCCTGATGGGGGAGCGCGACCTCACCGGTCGCGGTGTCCCGGTCACCTTCTTCGGCGAACGCACCTGGATGCCCGCCGGAGCGGCCGCGCTCGCCGTGGAAACCGGTGCCGCGCTCATGCCGGTACACGTCTCGTTCACCGTGGACGACCGCGGCCGTGAGGGCTGGGTCGTCCGCACCCGGGAACCACTGGATGTCACCGCCGGTGTCGCGGCCGCGACCCAGGCGCTGGCGGATTGTTTCGCCGCCGGGATCGCCGAGCACCCGGCCGACTGGCATATGTTGCAGCCGCTGTGGGAAACGGATCTGTCCGAGGCCCGGCTGGACCGCATCCACGCCGAACAGGCGCGGCGCGAAACCTATTCGATCGAAGCCGGTGGAGACCGCGCCCCATGAGAATCGGCATGGTCTGTCCCTACTCGTTCGACGTGCCGGGGGGTGTGCAGGCGCATGTGGTGGAGCTGGCGCAGGTCTTCCTGGAGCGCGGGCACAAGGTGAGTGTGCTGGCGCCGGCCGCCGAGACGACCGAGCTCCCGGATTTCGTCGTCTCCGCCGGGCGCGCGGTGGCGATCCCGTACAACGGTTCGGTGGCCCGGCTCTCCTTCGGGCCGACCGCCTACACCCGGATCCGCCGCTGGATCGAGAGCAATGAGTTCGATGTCCTGCACATCCACGAACCCAATGCGCCCAGCCTGTCCATGCTGGCTCTGAAGATCGCCGAGGGCCCGATCGTGGCCACCTTCCACACCTCGACGACGAAATCCCTGGTATTGGCCACATTCCAGGGTGTGCTGCGGCCCTATCACGAGAAGATCAGTGGCCGGATCGCGGTTTCGGAACTGGCCCGCCGCTGGCAGGTGGAGGCACTCGGTTCCGATGCGGTGGAGATCCCGAACGGGGTCGATGTGCAGGCGTTCGCCCGCGCGCCGCGGCTGCCCGGCTACCCGCGCCCGGGCGGTACCGTCCTGTTCCTCGGACGCTACGACGAGCCGCGCAAGGGCATGCAGGTGCTGCTGGGGGCGCTGCCGGCCCTGGTCGCCCGGCATCCCGAGGTGGAGGTCCTGGTCGTCGGCCGCGGCGACGAGGACCGGCTGCGCCGGGAGGCCGGCCCGCTGGCCCGGCACCTGCGCTTCCTCGGCCAGGTCTCGGACGCGGAGAAGGCCTCGGCCATGCGCAGCGCCGATGTCTATGTGGCGCCGAATCTGGGCGGGGAGAGTTTCGGGATCATCCTCATCGAGGCCATGGCCGCCGGGACCGCCGTGGTGGCCAGTGAACTGGATGCCTTCCGACGGGTCCTGCGCGACGGCGCCGCCGGGCTGCTGGTGCCGATCGGTGATGCGGCGGCCCTGGCCGATGCCCTGGACACGATGCTCACCGACGAGTCCCGGCGCAGCGAACTGGTGCGCACGGCGACCCAGGTGGTGGGCACCTACGACTGGCCGGTGGTGGCCGAACAGATCCTGCGGGTCTACGAAACCGTGGTGGTGGGCGATCTGCGGGTCCGGGTGGCCGGATGATCACTTTCTCCGCGACCACGGTTCTCGTTCTCGCGCTGGTCGCCGCTCTCGTGGTCGCACTCGGGGTGTGGGCCTATTCCACCGCGAACCGGCTCGACCGCCTGCATGTGCGCACCGATCTGGCCTGGCATGCGCTGGAGGCGGCGCTGGCCCGCCGGGCCGTGGTGGCCCGGGCGGTGGCGACTTCGCTGTCCGGTGCGGACCCGGAGCCCGATACGGCCGAGTCCGCCCGGCGGCTCACCGCACTGGCCGACCGCGCCGAACGTACCGGCCGCGAAGACCGGGAAACCGTGGAGAACCAGCTGGCGGCCGCCCTGTCGGCCGTCGATATCGCCCGGCTGCCCACCCAGCAGGTCGCCGAACTGGCCGATGCCGAGGCCCGGGTGCTGATCGCCCGTCGGTTCCACAACGACGCCGTACGCGACACGCTGGCGCTGCGGACCCGTCGCCCGGTGCGCTGGCTGCACCTCGGCGGTACCGCGCCCACGCCGACCTATTTCGAGATCGCCGAACGGGCCACCCCCGCGGCTTCGACCGGGCTGGAGGTCGACACCACGCGGGTCTCGGCACGGGTGGCCCTGCTCGACGAACAGGATCGCATCCTGCTCATGCGCGGCCACGATCCGCTCGCCCCGGAGGTGTCGTTCTGGTTCACCGTCGGCGGCGGGGTGGAGCCGGGGGAGAGTCTGCGCGAAGCCGCGGTGCGCGAGGTGTACGAGGAAACCGGGCTCACCGCCGATCCGGCCGCCCTGCGCGGCCCGATCTGGCGGCGGGTGGCGGTCTTCCCGTTCAACGGTGATCTGATCCGCTCCGAGGAGCTGTTCTTCGCGCTGCGGGTACCGCGGTTCGAACCCGAAGCCGCCGATTTCACCTATGTGGAGCAGCGCTCCATCACCGGGAACCAGTGGTGCGGCCCGGACGAGATCCGGGCGCACGTCGCCGCAGGTGAGATGGTGTATCCCTACCAGCTGGACGAACTGCTCGCGGAAGCCGCGGCGGCGGCCGACGCCGCGGACGATCCGGAGGTCCGCTCCATCCGGTGAATGTGACCGGGCTCACTGGCGTGATAGGGTCGCAGACGGTTTGACACGCCGAGGATGTGTCGATTCGGTGTGTGGAGGTGAATACGTGTCCTACATCCTGTTCGATTACCTGTTGCCTATTCTGGGCCCCGGCGCCGCCGAATACTGGGCGAAGCTGCTGGTGGTCGATCCGATCTGAATCGGTTCGTAGTGTCCCGCCGGGCCGGTGTCACACCGGTCCGGCGGCGTCGTTTTCCGGTCCAGTATCCCGAGGCCGCTGCAAAATCGCAGGTGGATGCCAGTCCAGTGTGCGTCAACTGGCTATGAAGCCGGTTTGTCGCCCCACCTAGAATCGTGGTGTTCATCGACGATCCACCTGGCAACAGACACAGGAGCTGCCGTGACCACGCCCGAGACCACCCAGACCCCCGACGCGACCCGCGAGGCCGGTACCGCCCGCGTGAAGCGCGGTATGGCCGAGATGCTCAAGGGCGGGGTGATCATGGATGTCGTCACCCCGGAGCAGGCCAAGATCGCCGAGGACGCCGGTGCGGTCGCGGTCATGGCGCTCGAGCGGGTGCCGGCCGATATCCGTGCCCAGGGCGGGGTGTCCCGGATGAGCGACCCGGACATGATCGACGGGATCATCGAAGCGGTCTCCATCCCGGTGATGGCCAAGGCCCGGATCGGGCATTTCGTCGAAGCCCAGGTGCTCCAGAGCCTCGGGGTCGACTACATCGACGAATCCGAGGTCCTCACCCCGGCCGACTACGCCAACCACATCGACAAGTGGAACTTCACGGTGCCGTTCGTCTGCGGCGCCACCAATCTCGGTGAGGCACTGCGCCGGATCACCGAGGGCGCGGCCATGATCCGCTCCAAGGGCGAGGCCGGCACCGGCGACGTGTCCAACGCCACCACCCATATGCGCAAGATCCGGCAGGAGATCACCCGGCTGACGTCGCTGCCCACCGACGAACTGTTCGTCGCCGCCAAAGAACTCCAGGCGCCCTACGAACTGGTCAAGGAGATCGCCGAGACCGGCAAACTGCCCGTCGTGCTGTTCACCGCCGGCGGTATCGCCACCCCGGCCGACGCGGCCATGATGATGCAGCTCGGGGCCGAGGGCGTTTTCGTCGGATCGGGCATCTTCAAATCCGGTAACCCGGCCCAGCGCGCGAGCGCGATCGTCAAGGCGACCACGTTCTACGACGACCCCGATGTGCTCGCCAAGGTGTCGCGCGGGCTGGGCGAGGCGATGGTCGGCATCAATGTGGACGAGATCCCGCAGCCGCACCGGCTGGCCGAACGCGGGTGGTGATCGGCGCGCGGAACCGCGGCCACACCGCACCGCCCGGGTGCCGGGCGGGTGCCGGCGGCAGCGATCCGGTGCCGCCGCGCGGCGGCGCTTCACGCTCGGCCCGGTAGCGCGGCGCGGATGGAACTGCGGCAGCTGCGGTATTTCGTCGTCCTCGCCGAGGAACTGCATTTCGGTCGCGCCGCCGACCGCTTGTTCATCACCACACCCACCCTCAGCCAGCAGCTGAAGGTCCTGGAACGGGAACTCGGCACCCCGCTGGTGCTGCGTGGCCGCCGGACCGAATTGACTCCGGCCGGAGCGGCACTGCTGGCGTCGGGTCGTGAGGTGTTGCGCGCCGCCGACGAGGCGGTCCGGTCGGCCCGGCGCGCGGGCGGGGTCGACGATCCGCGCCTGCGCCTCGGGCTCGTCAACGGCGCACCGCCCTGGCTTCCCACCCGGATCGGCGAACTGGCCGGGGCCGCGGTTCCGGGTGCCCGGACGGTGCTGACCGGCGGTACCACCGCCGAACAGGCCGCGCTGCTGGCCGCGGGCGCGGTGGATCTGGCGCTGTTGCGGGCACCGGTTCAGTTGCCTGCCGCCTTCGGCCGGCGCCCCGTGGCTGCCGAGGAACTCGGGGTCCTCATGTCGGCCGGCCATCCGCTCGCCGTCACCGCGACCCTGACTCCGGAGGATCTGGACGGGCACGAACTCATTCTCTTTCCGCGCGACGTGGCTCCCGGGCTCTACGACCGCCTGCTCGACGAGTTCCGCGCGCGAGGCGTGCGGATGCGGCTCAGCGACAGTGTGCTCGGCCATGCCCAGATGGTGTCGGTGCTGCCGTCTCGTGACGATGTGGTGGGGGTGGGGTCGCTGCGGGCACGACGCCCGGGCTTGGTCTGGCGTGCCTTCCCGGGTGATCCCCTGATCGTCACCTACGTCGCGGCCTGGCCGCGCGACAGTCGCCATCCGGTGCTGCGGGGCGTGCTCGCGACGCTGCCCGCCGGTGTGCTCACCGGACCCGGGGAAGTCTGAACCGCCTTCCGCGAGGGGGCGCACAGGCGCCCTCAACTACCCTCAACTGCGGTGTTCGCCGGAACCGAACAGTGGTGTGTGAGTACCACATGGACCGGGGATCTCGGCGGTGGTCGACTGGCGCCATGACAGCAGATACCACGGCGGCCGAACGGGTCGTCATCATCGGTGGCAGCTCCGGAATGGGACTCGCCCTCGCCCGGGAACTCGTCGGCACGGGTGCCGAGGTGGTGATCGCCGGCCGGTCCGCCGACCGGCTCGCGACGGCGTCGGCCACGCTGCCCGCCGGGCCCGGCGCGGTGCGCACCCGGCAGGTCGACATCACCCGGGAATCCGAGGTCGAGACGCTGTTCGCCGACCTCGGCCGGATCGACCACGCGATCGTCACCGCCGCCGATGTGCGGGGCATGTACGCGCCCATCCGATCCTTCGAACCCGCGGCGACCCGGGCTCTCGTCGATACGAAACTCTTCGGTCCCGCACTGGTCGCCAAGTACGCCGATTTCGGACCGGGTGGTTCGCTCGTGCTGACCTCGGGTATCGCCGCCTATCGGCCGGGCCCGGGTTCGGCGCTGGTCGCCGCCGTCAACGGCGGCGTGGCCTCGCTGGCCTACGCGCTGGCCCTCGAACTCGCGCCGACCCGCGTCAATGTGATTTCGCCCGGGTGGGTGGACACGCCGATCTGGGAGTCGATCGATGGTGGTGACCCGGTGCAGCGGCAGCGGGACATGGCGGCGCGGCTACCGGTGGGCCGGATCGGGCGGCCCGGCGATATCGCGGCCGCGATACTCGCGCTCATGCGCAACCCGTTCGTCACCGGCACCGTGCTGCACGCGGACGGCGGCCACCGGCTGGTCTGATGTGTCGGCCGCGGCTGCGGCGAGGAGGCCCGTTTCGTGCCGGCGCGACCGGCGCGGAGCGGCGCCCGGCCCGACGAGACCCCGCCGGGCGGCAGGTCGTGCTCGCCGGGATGTATTCACAGAGGAGATCGAGATCGCCTCGTCGCTCGTCGGTATCCGGCGTGAACCGGCCGATCGGCCGGTTGCCGCTCGGTCAGCCGGTGCCGGTGCGCAGGGCAGGGCGGTCGGGGTGGTCCCAGCGCACGAAGTACTCCGCTGTCCCGCCGTGTTCTCGATCGTGGGCGAGCAGTGCCGGCACGGTCCAGGCCTCGTCGTCCGGGACGCCGCGGGTGAGCGCGGCCGCGCTGAGGTCGAGGTGGACGGCCCGGTCGAAGTCCAGGCCGCGACCCAGCAGCATGGGGCCCGCCACGAACAGCACGGTCCCGGGCAGCGCGGTGCGCCGGCGGGCCCGCGCGGAGCGATCGGCGGCCTCGTCCCACAGCGCGGGCAGCCACGTACCGGTGTCGCGCACCGCGTCGAGTACTTCGCGCCGCAGCGCCGAATAGTCGAACCAGCCGGTGCGATAGGAGTTCTCGTCGCGGCCGAACTCCATCCGCAGCGAGGCGGGCCGGACGTAATCGTGCAGCGACACCGTTTCGGCGGGCCGGCCGTCGGCCCGCACCCATTCGGCGACGCGACCCGCGAACGCGAGCGGGCGCGCCGCGTCGGCGCCGTCGACACCGACCACCCGGTACCCGTCCAGCGTCCGCAGCTCCCGGGTCAGTAGTTCGGCGAGAGCGTCCGGGGTGGTCGGAGTGAAACGCGGCACCGGACCATCACAGCAGGTCCGGTGGAACGGTCGGTGACGGGGATTACCGGTGACCGGATCGTGGGAGAACCGGGGGTTCGGGATAATCTCGGCGGATGGCGACTATCGAAGAGGCACTGGAGATCGAACGCCTCGAGCGGGACATCTTCCGCGGCGCGTCCACCAAGACCCAGCTGCCGCGTACGTTCGGCGGCCAGGTGGCGGGCCAGGCGCTGGTGTCGGCGGTGCGCACGGTGGAGCCGCGGTTCCAGGTGCATTCCCTGCACGGCTACTTCCTGCGGCCCGGTAATCCGGGGGCGCCCACCGTCTACCTGGTGGACCGTATCCGCGACGGTCGCTCCTTCTGCACCCGCCGGGTCACCGGGGTCCAGGACGGCGACGCGATATTCACCATGTCGGCGTCCTTCCACCTCGGTGACGAGGGCCCGTCGCACCAGGACGAGATGGCCGAGGTGGAACCGCCGGACGATCTTCCCGATGCCGCGACCAGCATGGATCCCGAGCGGCTGTGGGCCATGCGGGAATGGGAGCACTGGGATATCCGGCCCGTGCCGCCGGAGCGGGTGACCCAACGACCCGGGGTCGTCTCCCCGCAGCAGGTGTGGTTCCGCTACCGGCATCCGCTGCCCGACGATCCGCTGTTCCATGTGTGCACGCTGGCCTATATGAGCGATATGACGCTGCTCGGCTCCTCCAAGGTCACCCATCCCGACGAGCCCACCCAGAACGCTTCGCTCGACCACGCGATGTGGTTCCTGCGGCCGTTCCGCACCGACGACTGGCTGCTCTACGACCAGTCGTCGCCGTCGGCCGGGTTCGGCCGCGCGCTGACCGGCGGCAAGATCTTCGACCGGAGCGGCCGGCTGGTCGCCGCCGTGGTCCAGGAGGGACTGATCCGGACCCTGCGTTCCTAGCCGGGGCAGCTCCGGCGCGCTCCGGCACCGGCGTGAGCCCGGGCACACCGGTTCGGCTCGTAAGCTCGCACAGGTGAACGAGTCTGCGATCGCTTCGGAACCAGCGGCCCCGCCGGCGACCGGTGCCGTGCCCGACCGGCCCACCATCGGGGTACTGGCCCTGCAGGGTGACGTCCGGGAACATATCGCGGCGCTCGCCGAATGCGGGGCGCGGCCGGTTCTGGTCCGCCGGCCCGCCGAACTGGCCGCCGTCGACGCGCTGGTGTTGCCCGGTGGGGAATCCACCGCGATCAGCAAATTGCTCGAGATCTTCGAACTGCTCGAACCGTTGCGCGCGCGGCTGCGCGCCGGGATGCCGGCGTTCGGATCGTGTGCCGGGATGATCCTGCTGGCGAGCGAGGTGCTCGACACCCGGCCCGACGCGAAGCATCTCGACGGAATAGATATGACCGTGCGCCGCAACGCTTTCGGTCGTCAGGTCGACTCCTTCGAAACCGATATCGACTTCGCCGGGCTGTCCGGCGACCCGGTCCGGGCGGTCTTCATTCGCGCGCCGTGGGTCGAACGTGCCGGTGACAGTGTGGAGGTACTGGCCCGGGTCCCGAGCGGTCCGGCCGCCGGCCGGATCGTCGCCGTCCGGCAGGGCCGCGTACTGGCCACGGCCTTCCACCCGGAAGTCACCGGTGATCACCGTGTGCACCGAATGTTCGTCGATCTGGTCCGTGGCGTAGCGTTGTCGACCGATACCGTGCCATCGACCTGAAGGAAGTAGGGAATGAGCGGCCACTCCAAATGGGCCACCACCAAGCACAAGAAGGCGGCGATCGATGCTAAGCGTGGCAAGCTCTTCGCCAAGCTGATCAAGAACATCGAGGTGGCGGCCCGGACCGGCGGTGGCGATCCGGAAGGCAACCCGACGTTGTTCGACGCCATCCAGAAGGCCAAGAAATCGTCGGTTCCCAACGACAATATCGAGCGGGCACGTAAACGCGGCGGTGGCGAGGAAGCCGGCGGCGCCGACTGGCAGACCATCATGTACGAGGGCTACGGGCCCAACGGTGTCGCTGTCCTGATCGAATGCCTCACCGACAACCGCAACCGGGCTGCCGGTGAGGTCCGCGTCGCCATGACCCGCAACGGCGGGAACATGGCCGATCCGGGGTCGGTGTCCTACCTGTTCCACCGCAAGGGCATCGTCACCCTGGAGAAGAACGGGCTGTCCGAGGACGATGTGCTGCTGGCGGTGCTGGACGCCGGCGCCGAGGAGGTCAACGACCTCGGTGAATCGTTCGAGATCATCAGCGAGCCCGGTGATCTGATCGAGGTCCGCAAGGCGCTGCAGTCGGCCGATATCGACTACGACTCCGCCGAATCCGGGTTCCAGCCGTCGGTGAGCGTCGCGGTCGACGCGGACGGCGCCCGCAAGGTGTTCAAACTGGTCGACGCGCTGGAGGACAGTGACGACGTCCAGAACGTGTACACCAATGTCGATATCTCCGACGAGGTACTGGCCGAACTGGACGCCGACTGACTAACCGGCGAGGCCGGCGTAGTAGCTCCGCAGGGCGGGGTAGTAGTCGTCGAAATCGGGGCGTCGCGCATCCGTGCGCGACGCCCCGAGCATGTCCAGGTAGTAATCCCAGCCCGGCCCGATCTCGGGCAGCTGGTCGGGCGCGACCAGGTGGTGGACGAAGACGAGTTCGGTCTGCCCGTCGTGTTCGGTGAGCGTGACCTCGAGATGCCAGCTGCCGTGCTCGTCGACGGCGCGCAGAGCGAGGCGATACGGCGGCTCGCACGCGTCGACGGTGTACTCGCTCCACGGTTGCCCCTCCTCGTAGGACAACCGCACCTGTATCGTCCGGCCCGGTCCGGGCTCGCCCTGCCACGGCCCGAACCAGCGGGCGGTGCGTTCGGATTCGGTGATACTGGCCCAGACGTCGGTGATGGGCGCGCGATAGGTCCGGGTGAGGACCAGATCGTGTCCGGCCGGTGTGTTCTCCAGACGGCCGGTGGGGCGGATGGTCATGCCGAGTTCTCCTCGTTGTCGGAAGTTTCCGGGGCGCCCGGAGGCGGCGGTCCGGGATGTGGCCGGGCGGCGGTGGCCCTGCGCTCGCGCCGGGTCCGGTGGACTTCGGTGGCGAGCGCGTCCAGCCGGTGCTCCCACGCCGCCGGCTCGTCCAGGGCGGCGAGCCAGGTGCGCAACTCACGCAGTGGTGCGGTGTCCAGGGCGTAGTAACGCTGCCGTCCCACCAGTTCGTCGCGGACCAGGCCGCTGTCGCGGAGCACCCGCAGATGCCGGCTGATCGCGGGCCGGCTGATCGGGAAGCGGGCGGCGATCGCGCCCGCGGTGTGCCGGCTGCCGCGCAGCATCTCCAGGATTTCCCGCCGTACCGGGTCGGCCACTGCCGCCGCCACCTCGTCCACCCGAAAAGCGTAACTAGTTGGTTACGCTTTTGTCCACCGGTCCGGCGGTGGACCCCGCCGCGCAGCCGATCGGCACCGGTCGCGCGGCGCCGGACCCGCAGGTCTCGATCGGGGGAGGGCGGGCGTGCCACCGGGGGCGGAGCGGCGGCCGGCGGCACAATGGCGGCATGGTCGCTGTGACTCTCGTGCACGGGGATATCACCGAGCAGCAGGTCGACGCGGTGGTCAATGCCGCCAACTCGGAACTGCTCGGCGGCGGAGGCGTGGACGGTGCGATACACCGGCGCGGAGGACCGGCGATCCTGGCCGAGTGCCGGCGGCTACGGGAGACCGACTATCCCCGCGGACTGCCCACCGGGCAGGCGGTGGCGACCACGGCCGGCGACCTGCCGGCCCGGTGGGTCATCCACACGGTCGGCCCGGTGTGGTCGGCCCGCGGCGACCGCGCGGCGCAACTCGCGCCGCTGCTGGCTTCCTGCTACCGCGAATCGCTACGGGTCGCGGACGAACTGGGCGCGCGCACGGTCGCGTTCCCGGCGATCTCCACCGGTGTGTACCGCTGGCCGATGGAGGACGCGGCCCGGATCGCGCTCGATACCGTCCGCGCTGCCGACACCCGGGTCGAGGAAGTGCGGTTCGTGCTGTACGACGCCGCCGCGTACGACATCTTCGCAGCGCAGCAGGCCCGCTGAGCGCCCGCCGAGCCGGGCTCGTGTCCCTGGCGCCGAGATACCCGGTCCTGCACTAGACTTCGAACAACTGTTCGTTCTGGGAAGGGATTCGTCGGTGCGGGTGATGGGCGTCGACCCCGGGCTCACCCGGTGTGGGGTGAGCATGGTCGAAGGGGGTGCGGGGCGCACCGTGCGGGCGATCGCGGTGGAGGTGGTCCGTACCCCGGCCGAGATGGACCTGGCCCAGCGGTTGCTGCGGATCTCCGATGCCGCCGAGGGATGGATGGAAGCCCACCGGCCCGAGGTGGTGGCGATCGAGCGGGTGTTCGCACAGCACAATGTGCGCACCGCCATGGGTACCGCGCAGGCGGGCGGGGTCATCGCCCTGGCGGCCGCGCGCCGCGATATCCCGGTCATGTTCCATACTCCCAGTGAGGTGAAGGCGGCCGTCACCGGTAACGGCGGCGCGGACAAGAAACAGGTGACCGCCATGGTCACCCGAATTCTCGGGCTCGCGGCTCCGCCGAAACCGGCCGATGCCGCCGACGCGCTGGCGCTCGCCATCTGTCATTGCTGGCGGGCGCCGCTGCTGGAGCGGATGGCCCGGGCCGAAGCCCTCGCCGAACGGGCCCGGCAGCAGTACACACAACGACTGGAACAGCAGCGGAAGGCGGTACGCGGGTGATCGCGTCCATACGCGGCGAAGTCCTCGAACTCGCCCTCGATCACGTGGTGCTGGAGGCATCGGGTGTCGGGTATCAGCTCAATGCCACCCCCGCGACTCTGGCCGGGCTCACCCGTGGGGCGGAGGCCACGCTGTTCACCGCACTGATCGTGCGGGAGGATTCGATGACCCTCTACGGATTCGCCGACACCGAGTCGCGTGATCTGTTCGGCCTGTTGCAGACCGTATCCGGGGTGGGTCCGCGGCTGGCCATGGCGGTGCTGGCGGTGCTGGAACCCGAGGCGCTGCGCAAGGCACTGGCCGCCGGCGATATCGCGGCGCTCACCCGGGTGCCCGGGATCGGTAAACGCGGTGCCGAGCGGATGGTCGTGGAACTGCGGGACAAGGTGAACCTGGTGCCGGTGCCGGCGGGGAGCGCGTCCGCCGCCGCGCCCCTCCGTACCCCCGTTCGCGACCAGGTCGTGGAGGCGCTCACCGGCCTCGGGTTCGGCCTCAAACAGGCCGAACCGGCCGTGGACGCGGTGCTGGCCGAGAACCCCGACGCCGGCAATTCGGCCGCGCTGCGCGCCGCGCTCGGGATGCTGGGCAGGAACCGCTAGGCCGCGATGGAATACGACGACCACGTCACCCCGGAATCACCGGTCAGTGCCGGCTACCTGGCCTCCGACGGGGACACCGACTCCGGACTGCGCCCCACCTCGCTCGACGGTTTCATCGGTCAGCCGCGGGTACGCGAACAGCTCACCCTGGTGCTGCGCGGCGCCCGGGCGCGGGGCGGTACACCCGACCACATCCTGCTGTCGGGCCCACCGGGGCTGGGCAAGACGAGTCTGGCGATGATCATCGCCACCGAACTGGGTACCGCGTTGCGCATCACCTCCGGTCCGGCCCTGGAGCGCGCGGGTGATCTGGCCGCCATGCTCAGCAATCTGGTCGCCGGAGACGTGTTGTTCATCGACGAGATCCACCGGATGGCCCGGCCTGCCGAGGAGATGCTGTATCTGGCCATGGAGGATTTCCGGGTCGACGTGGTGGTCGGCAAGGGGCCGGGCGCGACCTCGATTCCGCTCGATATCGCCCCGTTCACCCTGGTGGGTGCCACCACCCGCGCGGGCGCGCTCACCGGCCCGCTCCGCGACCGGTTCGGCTTCACCGGGCATATGGACTTCTACGAACCCGATGAACTGCTGCTCATCCTGCAGCGCTCCGCGCAGATCCTCGGCGTGCGCATCGACACCGACGCCGCCGCCGAGATCGCGGGCCGTTCCCGGGGGACGCCCCGTATCGCCAACCGGCTGCTGCGCCGGGTACGCGACTACGCGGAGGTCCGGGCCGACGGCCTGATCACCCTCGCGGTCGCGCGGGCCGCGCTCGAGGTCTACGACGTCGACCCGATGGGGCTGGACCGGCTCGATCGCGCGGTGCTGGGCGCCCTCGTCCGGGGCTTCGGCGGGGGGCCGGTGGGCGTATCGACGCTGGCGGTGGCGGTCGGTGAGGAACCGGCCACGGTCGAAGAGGTATGCGAACCGTTCCTGGTGCGGGCCGGAATGGTCGCGCGGACGCCGCGCGGCCGGGTGGCGACCGCGGCCGCCTGGGCGCATCTCGGCCTGACACCGCCCCCGGACCTGGCGTTCGGGGCACTCGAGGTACGCGGCCGCGAACCGCATCCGACACTCGACCTGTTCGACTGAGCGCCGTCCGCCCGGCCGGTGCGCGGGTGACCGATGCGCCGGGTCAGAACCCGAACCGGCGGCGCACCCGTTCGAGGAACTCGTCCACCTGATCGGGGTGGTAGCCGCGCCCGAAAATGCCCGGGGCGGGGCGGACACCGCGGCCGAGGTGTTCGGAAGTGAGTGTCGCCCGCCCGGCCAGGGCGGCCGCGACAAGGTCCAGCAGTTCGTCGACATCCTGCTCCCGATAGCCGCGGCGGCCGAACGGCGCACGCGCGAAAGTGATCTGGTGAACTTCCTCGGGAGTCATCGGTCGATTATCGCCGGGCCGGCCGTTGCCCGCCGGGGGTCGGCCGGAGGGTGAGATGTGCCACCGGCCCGGCACCGGCGCCACCCGGACACCGCGTGTTCGGGCGTGCGGGTGTGGCGCGGATCCGAAGAACTGGCAGACTGTGTGCGTACCTGTCCCCCTCCCCACCCAGATCAGGAACTGACTTCGACCATGGATCTGCTGTTTCCGCTCATACTGGTCGCGCTGCTCGTGCCGATGTTCCTGGGCATGCGCCGCCAGAAGAAAGAGGCCGACAAAGTCGCCCAGATGCAGGACAGTCTGAAGGTCGGTGACCGGGTCACCACCACCTCGGGCCTGTACGGCACCGTGGTCGAGGCCGACGACACCAGTGTCGATCTCGAGATCGCCGAGGATGTCGTGACCACCTGGCTGCGTGCGGCCATCCGCGAGGTGCGCGTCGATGACACCGACGCCGAAACCGCCGATGACAGCACCGAGGGCGCCGAGTCGACCGACTCCGCCGACGCCCCCGCCGCCGAGGAGACCCCGGAGCAGACCGAAACCCGGCTGACCAAGGACTGATCACCACGGCCCGGCCACCGGAACCGGATATCCCGGGCAACCGGTGGTATAGGCATGTGCCGTGGCCGTTCCACCCAGAACTTCCGCCTAGGAGATGACGACCTGTGCCACCGTCCCAGGGATCGGCGCACCAATTCCGCTGGCTCGCCTTGTTCGGCGTGCTGGTGGCCGCGATCTACGCGCTGGTGTTCTTCACCGGTGACAAGTCACCGACACCCAAACTCGGCATCGACCTACAGGGTGGTACCCGGGTCACCCTGACCGCGCGAACGCCCGACGGGAACCGGCCCAGCAAGGACAGTCTCGCCAAGGCGCAGGAGATCATCGAGAACCGGGTCAACGGTCTCGGCGTCTCCGGATCAGAGGTCGTGATCGACGGGGACAACCTGGTCATCACGGTCCCGGGGGAGGACAGCCAGCAGGCCCGCACCCTCGCCAGCACCGCCAAGCTCTACATCCGGCCGGTCCTGAAGTACAACCCGGCCCCGAGCGCGCAG
>NZ_BAGJ01000113.1 GCF_000308775.1 Nocardia testacea NBRC 100365 | reverse complement strand
CGGGTGGTGGTACTCGATCCGCCGCGGGCCGGGCCGGCAAACCCGTGGTGCACGCCGTGGCCGCCGCGGCGCCGGACCGGATCGTGCACATCGGCTGTGATCCGGCGGCGTTCGCCCGGGATCTGCGCCTGTACCTCGATGCCGGCTACGGACTGACGGCGTTGCGCGCCTTCGACGCCTTCCCGGCCACCCACCACGTGGAATGCCTTGCGCTCCTGGAGCGCTGAGCACTCCCGGGCGGCGTCGGGCCGCCCTACTTCAGCTGCCAGGTGGCCCGCAGTGTCGCGGTGATCTCGGTCTCCCCGGATTCGATGGGCACCGGCGCCGGCGCGGACGCGGCGACCATCCGGATTCCGCCGGGTTCGGCGGGCTGCGCCGGCGGCGCGGTGGTGTGTTCGGTGATCTCGAGCACGGGACCCAGTTCGCGGGCGGCGCGGCGGGCGTACTGCCGCGCCTTGTCCAGTGCGTTGTCCCAGGCGGCGTCGCGGGCGCGCGTCAGCAGCCGTTCCCGGTCGGCGAAGGTGTGCCGCAGTCCACCCAGGCGCGCGTCGTCGCCGCCCGCCGCCACGGCATGGGCCACCACCTCCGCCGGCGCCGGTCGCGCGGGATCGGGCCCGGCGGGGAGCGTGACCGTGAGCGTGCTGGTCGCGATATAGCCGATGACCCGCGAAGTACCGTCCTGCCAGGCGGTATCCGAGCGCACCGACAGCATGCCGGTGCCGATATCGGTGCCGGGGACACCGTCTTCGCGCAGCGCGGTCGTCAGTGCCGTCACACTCCGGCCCGCCCGGTCGTAGGCCAGGCCGACGGTGCTCGCGCGACATTCGACGCCGATCGTGAGCACGATCTGATCGGGGGCGGCGCGGACGCTGCCGTAGCCGAATACGGTCACCGTTCCCGCCTGCGGCTGGGTCATCCGGTCTCCTCGCGGTCGGTGTCCGGCGCCCGGCGGTGCGCCGCTGTGGGGGCGCCCGCGGCCGGACGCGGTTCGCGCGGCACCCGTCACTCACCTTAGGCTGGACCGATACGCCGAACCGCGGTTCCGGCCCGGTACGGAGGTGTGTTCGGCTCGCCGCCCGGGTGGTGCAGTCGGCCGCGGCTCCTAGACTGGTCGGATCAACTGCGCTATCCGGAGGGAGCGAATCAGGTGGGAGTGCTTTCCCGGGTCGATACGCCCGAAGACGTGCGTCGGCTCTCGGCACCGCAATTGCGGGAGCTGGCGGCCGAGATCCGCGAATTCCTGGTGCACAAGGTCGCCGTCACCGGCGGGCATCTGGGGCCCAACCTCGGGGTGGTGGAACTCACCCTCGCCCTGCACCGGGTATTCGATTCGCCCGCCGATCCGCTGATCTTCGACACCGGGCACCAGGCCTACGTGCACAAGATCGTGACCGGCCGCAAGGATCGCTTCGACAGCCTGCGGCGCAAGGACGGGTTGTCCGGGTATCCCAGTCGTGCCGAGAGCGAACACGACTGGGTGGAGTCCTCGCACGCCTCGGCGTCGCTGTCCTATGCCGACGGCCTGGCCAAGGCGTTCGCGCTCACCGGCCAGGACCGCCATGTCGTGGCGGTCGTCGGTGACGGGGCCCTGACCGGCGGTATGTGCTGGGAGGCGCTGAACAATATCGCCGCCGCCAAAGACCGTCCGGTCGTGATCGTGGTCAACGACAACGGCCGTTCCTACGCCCCCACCATCGGCGGGCTGGCCGACCGGCTCACGGCACTGCGCACCCAGCCGGTGTACGAGCATATGCTCGACACGGGCCGCCGGTTCCTGAAAAGCATTCCCGGCGTGGGCGATTCCGCGTACTCGATGGTGCACGCGGTGAAGGCCGGGATAAAGGACGCGGTGAGCCCGCAGGAGCTGTTCAGCGATCTCGGTCTCAAATACGTCGGTCCGGTGGACGGCCACGATCTCGTCGCGCTCGAGTCGGCGCTGCGCCACGCCAAGGATTTCGGCGGCCCGGTGGTGGTGCACGCGGTCACCCAGAAGGGGCACGGCTACGAACCGGCCGAGAATCACGTGGCCGATCAGATGCACGCCTGTGGTCCCATCGACCCGCTCACCGGCGAATCCGTGAGCAGCGGCACGGCGGTCAGCTGGACTTCGGTGTTCTCGAAGGAACTCATCGCCCACGCCGAACGCCGCGACGATATCGTCGCGATCACCGCCGCCATGCCGGGGCCCACCGGGCTGGCCGCGTTCGGGGAACGTTTCCCGGAGCGGCTCTTCGATGTCGGTATCGCCGAACAGCACGCGCTGGCCTCGGCGTCGGGTCTCGCGCTGGGCGGGCTGCACCCGGTGGTGGCAATCTACTCGACCTTCCTGAACCGGGCCTTCGATCAGCTGCTGATGGATGTGGCCTTGCTGAAACAGCCGGTCACCCTGGTGCTGGACCGCGCCGGGATCACCGGTGCCGACGGCGCGTCCCACAACGGTATGTGGGACCTGTCGCTGCTCGGCATCGTGCCCGGTATGCGGGTGGCCGCCCCGCGCGACGCCGCGACCCTGGCCGAGGAACTGACCGAGGCGCTGGCAGTCGGTGACGGGCCGACCGCCCTGCGGTTCCCCAAGGACAATGTGGGTGCCGAGATCCGGGCGATCGAGCGGCTCGACGGCGTGGATGTGCTGTGGCTGCCGGATCGGGAGGGCCCGTCGGCGCAGGCCCAGCGCGGCGATGTGCTGTTCGTGGCCGTCGGCGCCCTGATACCGGCCGCGCTACAGGCCGCCGAGTTGCTGGAGGCGGACGGCATCACCGCCACCGTCATCGACCCGCGGTGGGTACTGCCGGTCTCCGATACCGTCGTCAAACTGGCCGAGAACTATCGCCTGGTGGTGACGCTCGAGGACAGCGGCCTGCACGGGGGAATCGGGGCGACCGTCTCGGCGCGGCTACGGGCCGCCGGGCTGGACGTCCCCGCTCGTGATATCGGCATTCCGCAGGAATTCCTGGAGCACGGCAGTATCGCCCAGGTGCGTCAGGAGCTGGGTCTGACCGCGCCCGATATCACCCGCCGCGTCACCGGCTGGCTGGACGCGCCCTAGCCGCGCGCGAGCCGGGGCGGTTCCTCCGGGGCTACCGCGCGGGCGTCGTCAGCTCGGCGGCCGGTCGATGAGGGCGGTGGCCAGAGGCTGCGCGGCGAGTTCGCGCTGCCAGGGCCGGGCGCCGTGGCTCTCGAGGAAATCGTCGACCGCCGCGGTGACCTCATCGGCGGTTTCCGGAGCGCTGCGGTAGTCGGGCAGACCGTCCCAGCACAGCCGGCGCACCAGATCGGGGGACAGCAGATTCTCCACCGGTACCGCCACCCGCTCGGAGATCCGGGTCATCACCGCGCGTGCCCGGGCCAGCCGGGCCGCGGCGGCGGGATCGCGGCGTTCCCAGCGGTTCACCGGCGGCGGCCCGTCATAGGGCTGACTCATCCGGGGTAGTTCCTCGTCCGGCAGGGCGCGCGCGCGTTCCACCGCGCCCAGCCATTCCCGGGAATAGCGGCGCTGGCGCGGGCCGCCGAACACCGGCAACTCCCGCAGCTGCCCGATCGAGGCCGGTTCGGCCTTGGCGGCCGCGATGATGGCGGAATCCGGGAGGATCCGGGAGGGGGCGATATCGCGGCCGCGCGCCAGGGTGTCGCGGGTGGTCCACAGTTCCCGCACGATCGCCAGCTGGCGGGCCCGGCGCAGCGTGTGGATACCGGAGGTGCGTCGCCAGCGGTCCGGTTTCGGCGCGGCCGGTTCGAGCAATCGAATATGTTCGAATTCCTGCGCGGCCCATTCGGTTTTGCCCTGCTCGGCCAGCGAGGCGGCCACGGCCGCACGGAGCTCGATCAGCAGTTCCACATCGAGGGCGGCATAGTTGAGCCAGGCTTCCGGGAGGGGCCGGGTCGACCAGTCCGCGGCCCCGTGCCCCTTGCGCAGCGCCCGGCCGAGCAACTGCTCGACCATGGCCGCCAGACCCACTCTGGGAAATCCGGCCAGCCGCCCGCCCAGTTCGGTATCGAACAGCTGCGCCGGACGCAGTCCCAGCTCGGCCAGACCGGGCAGGTCCTGGTCGGCCGAATGCAGGATCCATTCCAATCCGTTGATCGCCTCGGCCAGTGGGGTGAGCGCGTCGGCGACCGGTATCGGGTCGATGAGTACGGTGCCCGCCCCCGCCCGGCGCAACTGGATCAGGTACGCCCGCGACGAATACCGGAAACCCGAGGCACGTTCGGCGTCCACCGCCAGCGGTCCGGTACCGGCGGCGAGACGCGCGGCGGCCGCCGCGACGGCCTCGGCGGTGCGGCAGACCGGGGGGATGCCCTCGGCCGGGATCAGCAGCGGTTCCGCGGTGGGCTCGGCCGCACCGGAATCGGTGACCTCGTCGTATGGGCCCGGATCGGACGCCGGAGACAGGCCGGTGCCACCATCCGGGTGGTCACCGGACAGGTGTTCGGGCTCCTCTACTACCGGCATAAGGGGCCACTCTACGTGGCCCGGGCCAGGTCCGATATTCAACCACGGTCGGTCTCGCCGGCCGGCGAGGGCCGCAGATCGGTGATGCCCGCCGGCGGCAGACCCGCCGCGTAGGCCAGGACTTCCCCGAACGCTTCCACATGGGGGCGCATCTCGGTGGTCCGGGCCGTCCACGAGGCCCGCAGTTCCAGCTGGTGTGCGCGCGGCGGACCCGCGATATCGCCGTAGCGCACCGAACTGGTGGAGGTCACCGTGCCGCCGAGCGCGGTGAACGGTCCGTCCCGGGACTCCAGGGCGTCCACCAGCCAGCTCCAGGCCACTTCCGGTAGCAGCGGATCGGCGGCCAGCGCGCCGTCGATATCGGCCTGGATATAGGCGACCAGACGGAAGACGCCGTGCCAGGCCTCGTCCCCGCTGGGGTCGTGCAAGAGGATGAGCCGCCCGAAGGCGTCGCCGTCGGAATCGATCGGCACCACGGGGGAGTCCTCGTGGATCACCTCGGCGCCGAGCGCATAGGAATACGGGGCGAGACGCTGTGGCGGACGGATCGGGGACAGCTCGATCCGCGGGTGTACGGATGCGGCGCCCATCGCCGAGACGGCGGCACGAAACGCTGCGGGTTCGTCGCCGGGCCCGTCGTCGGGTGCGCCGTCGCGGATATCGAGCGGTGTCACGGGGAATGACGGTAGACCCGTAGCACCCGGGGCGCGCGGAGGCGCGCCGGGCGACCGTTGTTGCTGCGTGCGCGGGCCCGATCGTGGTAAACACCGCGCAACCCGGCCGGACGGCGTCCGTAGCCGCCGCCCAGGACCGCGGATCGGCGGTCCCGGCGGTGGGGTGCGGCCTTGCGCACCGGGCCCGCCGGGGCCGCATACGATGGCTGGTGATGAGCACATATACGCGCCGCCGGTTGTCCGATGCCCCGTTCCTGGCCGCCGCCACCGGCGCCGCACCGGCTCGGCGGCCGGTGTGGTTCATGCGCCAGGCGGGCCGGTCGCTACCGGAATATCGTGAGGTCCGGGCCGGTATAGGCATGCTGGAGTCGTGTTTCGACCCGGAACTCGTCTGTGAGATCACCATGCAGCCGATCCGCCGGCACGGCGTCGACGCGGCGATCCTGTTCTCCGATATCGTCGTTCCGCTCAAGGCCGCCGGAATCGATCTCGATATCGTGGCCGGCGTCGGTCCGGTGGTGACCGCCCCGGTGCGTACGGCCGCCGATGTCCAGGCGCTGCCCCGGTTGCGGCCCGAGGAAGTGGGCGCGGTCACCGACGGGGTGCGGTTGCTGGTGGAAGAACTCGGGCAGACTCCGCTCATCGGTTTCGCGGGGGCGCCGTTCACCCTGGCGTCCTATCTGGTGGAGGGCGGCCCCAGCAAGAACCACGAGCGCACCAAGGCCATGATGCACGGCGATCCGACGGCCTGGCACGCGCTGCTCGGGGTGCTCACCGATATCACCATCGTGTTCCTGCGGGCCCAGCTCGAGGCCGGGGTCGACGCGGTACAACTGTTCGACTCGTGGGCCGGGGCGCTCTCGCTGGCCGACTACCGCCGCTATGTGCTGCCGCATTCGGAGCGGGTCTTCGCCGAACTCGCCGAGGCCGGGGTGCCCCGCATCCATTTCGGGGTGGGCACCGGGGAACTGCTCGGCGCCATGGGGGAGGCCGGTGCCGATGTGGTCGGCGTCGACTGGCGGCTGCCGCTGACCGAGGCGGTGCGGCGGATCGGTCCCGGAAAAGCGTTGCAGGGCAATCTCGATCCCGCGGTGCTCTTCGCGGGCTGGCCGGTGGTGGAGGCCGAGGCACGCCGGATCGCCGGCGAAGCGGATTCGGCGCTGGCCATGGGCGCCGCGGGCCATATCTTCAACCTGGGGCACGGGGTGCTGCCCGAGACCGACCCGGGTGTGCTCACCGCGCTGGTGGAGCTGGTCCACGAGCTGTGAGGCCGGGCCGGCCGTCGTAGATCCCGGCCGGCGCCGGAGGTTCCGGCACAGCCGGGTGCGGAGGCCGCGCTCTCGCGATGTGCGGGCGGCGGATACGGTCGGGGCATGAGAATCGCGGTGGTCGGTGGGGGGATCAGCGGGCTCGTCGCGGCCTACCGGTTGCGCCGGTTGCTGGGGGAATCGGCCGCGATCACGGTGGCCGACACCCGGGACCGGTTCGGCGGGGTGCTGCGGACCAGCGAGATCGCCGGTGAACCGGTCGATCTGGGCGCGGAGGCGTTCGTCGGCCGGCGGCCCGAGGTACCCGAGCTGCTGAACGAACTGGGTATCGCCGACCAACTGGTACATCCGGCCGGGCTGAGGCCGCTGATCTGGTCGCAGGGGCGGGCCCACCCGCTACCGGAGCGCACGCTGATGGGTATCCCGGCCGATGCCGCGGCCGTCGACGGACTGGTCGATGCCGCGACCGTGGCGTATATCGCCGCCGAGCCCGAGCGCCCCTTCCGCTGGCGGCCCGGCGCCGATATCGATGTCTGCTCGCTGGTGGCCGACCGATTCGGGGAGCAGACCGTCGCGCGGAGTGTCGATCCGCTGCTCGGGGGCGTGTACGCCGGTTCCGCCCGCTCCATCGGGCTGCGTGCGGCGTTGCCCACTCTGGCCGCCGCGCTGGACCGGGGCGCCGGCTCGCTCACCGAGGCGGTATCGGTCGCCCTGCCGCCGCCCTCCGGGGCGCCGGTGTTCGGCGCGCTGCGGGACGGTTACGGCGCGCTGCTGGACGCGCTGGCCGGTCGGACGGCGGCCACCACGGTCCGGGATACCGCCGTCACCGGTCTGTGGCGGATACCGGGGGGCTGGGCGGTGGAACCGCTCGGGGAGTTCGAGGCGGTCGTTCTCGCGACCCCGGCGCCGGTGACGGCCCGGTTGCTGGCCGATATCGCGCCCGCGGCGGCGCGCGCGGCCGCGGGAATCGAACTGTCCTCCTCTGCGCTGGTCGCGCTGGAACTGCCGAAGGAGACCGCGCTGCCGTCGAATTCGGGCGTGTTGGTCGCGACCGGGGAGCCGCTGCGGGCCAAGGCGTTCACCCTGTCCAGCCGGAAATGGGCGCATCTGGCGGCGCGGGAGACGGCTCTGGTGCGGGTCTCGTTCGGCAGGTTCGGTGACGACGCGGTGCTCGGCCTGTCCGATGCCGAACTCATCGACGCCGCCACCGCCGACCTCGCCACCGTGACGGGTGTGCCGATCGCCCCGCGGTCCGCGATCGTGCAGCGCTGGCCCGGTGGTCTCGCCCAGTACGCCCCCGGGCACACCGAACGCGTCGCCGAGATCGAGTCCGTGATGTCCGGTTTCGCCGATCTCGCGGTGACCGGCGCCTATCTGCACGGTGTGGGTGTGCCCGCCTGTGTGGCGGCGGCGACGCGGGCCGCGGCGCGGATCGCCGGCGGGGCGGCTCCGGCCTGACCGCTGCTCATCCGGGGTACGGGGCGCCGGTCGGCCCGGGTCTGGTTCGACCGGCCGCGCCCCCGCGACGATCCGGCGAGTGGCACGATGGGGCCATGGCGCGACTCGATTACCAGTCTCTGAACTCCACCATCCGCTATCTCATGTTCTCCGTGTACCAGGTGCGGCCCGGAGCGCTGGGAGACGACCGCGCGACAGCGCTGAAGGAGGCCCGCGAATTCTTCGACGGGCTCGCCGAGCGCGGTGTCGTGGTGCGTGGCATCTACGATGTGGCCGGTATGCGCGCCGACGCGGATTTCATGGTGTGGAGCCACGCCGAGCGGGTCGAGGACCTGCAGGCCGCCTACGCCGACTTCCGGCGCACCACCGAACTCGGCCGGGCAAGCACGCCGGTCTGGAGCAATGTGGCGCTGCATCGGCCCGCGGAGTTCAACAAGAGTCATATCCCCGCGTTCCTGGCCGGCGAGGAGCCCGGGAACTATATCTGCGTCTACCCGTTCGTCCGGTCCTACGAGTGGTATCTGCTGCCCGACGACGAACGCCGCAAGATGCTCGCCGACCATGGTAAAGAGGCACGGGGTTATCCCGATGTGCGCGCCAACACGGTCGCGTCGTTCGCGCTCGGCGACTACGAGTGGATCCTGGCGTTCGAGGCGCCGGAACTGCACCGGATCGTCGATCTGATGCGCGACCTGCGGGCCACCGAGGCCCGGATGCACGTCCGGGAGGAGACCCCCTTCTACACCGGACCGCGGATCGAACTCGATCAGCTTATCGCCGCACTGCCCTGACCGGAGGTGGCGCGACCGCCCGGCGCAGGCCCCGGAAACGGGGGCACGACCGCCGGGCGGTCGTCATATGACGTACCGCCGGGAAGGAGAACGGCTCACTCCGCCGTGCCGGTCGCGGGTTGCAGGCGCAGCGAGATCGAGTTGATGCAGTAGCGCTTGTCGGTCGGCGTCGGATAGCCCTCACCCTCGAAAACGTGCCCGAGGTGGCTGTGGCAGTTCGCGCACAGCACTTCGACGCGGCGCATACCCAGCGAATTGTCTTCGCGCAGCAGGACCGCATCGGAGTCGGCTGGATCGAAGAAGGACGGCCACCCGCAATGCGACTCGAACTTCTCCGTGCTCCGGAAGAGTTCGGCGCCGCAGGCACGGCAGCTGTACACCCCTTCGGTGGTGGTGTCGGTGTATTCGCCGGTGAACGGTCGCTCGGTCCCGGCTTCACGGAGTACCGCGTACTCCGCGGGGTCCAGCCGGGCCCGCCACTCCTGCGGGCTGAGCTGGATCTTCGGGGCGGGCAGGGAGGTATCGGTCGCGTCCGTTTCGGAACTCATGCCTCCACGCTAATACGTGTGCCGCGGTGCGTCCTCCATCAGCCGCGGACGGCCTGCGTCTCGGCGACGCGCGCATCGGCCGGCTCCCGCTCCACCGGGGTGGGCACCGGCGTGCGGCCGGGCCGGGCCGGTGCCACGAAGTCGTCGGCCCCGGCGTCCCGGGAATCCGGGGCGTCGGCCATCCACGGCGGATCCAGCCGCGGCAATCGGCCGGCGCGCCGGGCGGCCAGATACCGGTCGCCGAGGACACAGAACACCACGACCAGCAGCAGCCCCCAGCCGAAGGTGATCCGCAGGTATTCCAGGTTGCGCCCGATATCGGGCCAGCGGTCCGACAGCCATTTGTCGTAGGACAGGAAACCGAAGACCGCCAGCCAGGCCGGCCAGTTGCGCAGGACGGAATTGCGCAGCACCACCGACATGAGGAAGGGGAACAGCATCATCGAGTAGTACATCTGGCCCAGCGAGGCCAGCAGCCACGAGGCGGTGAGCAGCACACCCGAGGCGGTGGTGACGAAGAACAGTTCGTCCTCGCGGTAGTACCGGTACAGGATCCACAGCGACACGAGGACGAGAACGGCCATCGTGAGCCGGATGGTCCAGGTCAGCCAGGGCGGCAGACCGTAGTACTCCGCATTGCCCGGAATAGCGCTGTTGAAGTAGTCACGGGTTTCGAACAGATACGGCGCGGTCCGGGTGAAGAAACGCTCCGGGTCCCGCGACAGCGGCCAGGCGACGGCGGTCAGCGCGATCGGCACGGTCACCGCGGTGGCGACGAGTGCCCACTGTTTCCGGACCACGGCGATCAGCAGCAGCGGCGCCAGGGTCGGTTTGACGGCCATACTCAGGCCCAGCACCACACCTGCCCAGACGTCTCGTCTTCGCAACAGCAGGATCAGGAACAGCATCTCCGCCAGCAGCAGGCATCCGTTGACGTTGGTGAACACCAGCGTGTTGATCACCGTCTCGGACAAGAACATCGCCAGCAGCAGGACCGGGGCGGCGATGGAGCGCAGCGTGTAGTTGAACAGCCGCAGCAGCAGATACCAGGCGATCAGGATGGCGACAGCGTTGAGCAGGATGAACAGCCAGCGCGACTTCTCGTAGTCGATCACCGCGATGGGCGCGATCAACAGGGTGCCGCTGGGCGGATACAGGTAGTGCGGGTCGACCGAATCGAAATTCGCCGTATAGACCTCACGCCCGTTGAGGAAATCCAGCGAGGCCTGATAGACCGGCTTGTAGTCATCGGTCACGAAACCGTTGACAGCCTTGATGAACACCCGGTTCAGCACGGTCATGACCGCCAGCGGCCAGAGCGCGAACCGGATCACGTCGGCGGTTGTTCGAGCAGTGCGGGGCTCGAGCTGTCGAAGGAACACCACGGCACGGTACACCGGGCGGTGCCGGGGTGTTGCCGGGGCCCACCTTCGACGCGCCGGTCAGGAGCCCCTCGGGCCCTGCCCGGGGCGCCTTCGCGCGGTACCGGTCAGGCGGGGCAGGCGGTGCCGTCGCCGGGCAGCCGGCCGTCCTTCAGATACTCCACGAGCGCGGTCTGCGCGCAGCCGGAGTGCGCGCTCACCGGATGACCCCACCCCTGCCAGGTCATGGTCGAGGTGCGGGCGCCCGCGGCGCCGAGGGCGCCGGTCACCGAGGCCTGGGCGGTGCCGGTCACCGGATCGGCCACACCGGTGAACACCAGCACCGGAAGCTCGAGTTTCTCCAGCGCCGCCGGCGCCTCGGTCACCGGCCACGCCGAGCAGGCCAGCATGGACAACGCGGTCGCCCTGCCGAACGCCGGATACTTCTGCGCCCAGATACCGCCGAGGTCGGTGACCTGGGGCGCGGGCGGGGTCTGCGGCATATCGGTGCAGCCGTTGACGAACTGGCCGTCGGTCGCGGTGGCGGCCTCCTGCTGATCGATCAGCGCCTTCAGCCCGCCCAGATCGCCGCGCCCGGCCGCGGACAGGGCGTCGGCGAGGGCGCCGACCCGGCCGGTCTGGTCCGCGCGGGGGCTGCCGAGGAAGCCGGTGACAGCCGTGCGCACCGCGTTTGCCGAGATGTCGCCGAGCTGCCCGTCGGCCGCTTTCTGCACCAGCGCGGTGACCGCGGCGCGCGGATCGGGTCCGAGCGAACACGCGATACCGGCGCACTGCTGGGCGAACGCCGACAGCGCCGCCTCCGCGCCCTGGACCGCGGTCTCGGTCCGGGTGACGGTGTCCACGCCCACCGGTGTGGGGGAGTCGAGGACGAGCCGGGCCAGCCGGTCACCGTACTTGCGGGCGTACTCCAGCCCCACCAGCGCGCCGCTGCCGGTTCCAAGCACGGCGATGTGGTCGACGTTCCACTCGCGGCGCAGCTGCTCGATATCGTCGGCGGCGTGCGCGGCGTCGAAGGTGCCGTCGTAGGGCTGGAGGAAGTCCCGGCAGGAAATGGTCCCGTTGCGGGACAGGTCCGACATCCCGGTCACCGCGTCACCACCGGGGGTGAACTGGGCGTTGTCCTGCAGGCCGCTCCGGATATCGGCGGGCAGGCAGTCGATCGCCTGGGAGGTGCCGATACCGCGGCGGTCCACCGCGACCAGGGGGTGCGCGGCGAGCAGGGCGCTCGCCGGGCCGCTGGCCAACCCCGCGAGGGTGGCGCCGGAGGAGCGGTCCACTCCGGAGGTCAGCACCAGGGGTGCGGCGTCGGGCGGGGTCTGCGGCAGCCGGGCGCGCACCGCGCCGGCGCGGAAATTGCCCAGCACCGAGCCCGCGCTGTCGATCGGGGTGGAGAAATCGGCGCACTCCAGTACGAGTCCGGCAGGTCCCGGGCCCATCCCGGTCTGGTCGAACGTCTCCCGGGTGCACTCCCGCCACGGGAGGTCCTTCTTCGGGACCTCGGCGGCGGGCGGCGGCGGGACCTGGGCGGAGGTGGTGGAATCGCCTGGCACAGGCGGACGTTCGACGGCGACGTGCGGGCGGTCCGACGGTCCGGCCCCGCATCCGGCGATCATGATCAAGAGTGCCGAGGCCGGCACCACTGCCCGAGTCCAGCGCATGCGCTATACCCTGCCAGGTCCGGCTCGGATCCGCCCGAGCGGGACGCCCCGGGCCCGGCCGTACCCGCTCGGCACCCGGCTTTCAGGCGCGCACCCAGCGGGTGAGCACGGTCCCGTCGGGGTCCAGCAGCAGATGCGCCGGTGTCATCCGCATCCCGAATTCCTCGTGCGATACCGAGATCCGGCGCGCCGCACCGCCGACCAGCAGGGGCGCGGTGGTGAGGCAGAGTTCGTCCACCGCCCCCGCGCCGGTCAGCGAGCCGAACAGCTGCGGTCCGCCCTCGCACAGCACCCGCCGCAACCCACGCGCGGCGAGCGCCTCCGGAACCGCCTGCGGTGCGATCACCTCGTCGCCGACCTCGATCACCTCGGCACCCGCGTCGACGAGCGCCCGGATCCGCTGCGCGGGCGCCGCCGCGGTGGTGAGGATCAGCGTGGGAGTCCGGGCGGTGGTGATCACCCGATGGTCCGGATCCAGCGCGGCGGAAGCGGTCACGATCGCGATCGGCGGCGGGTCGCCCGCGGCGTGGCCGCCGATGCCCCGGGCGAACAGGTCACGGCGCAGGCCCGGGTCGGTTTGCGCGCCCCCGTAGTTCTCGGCGCGTACGGTGCCCGCCCCGACCAGCACGACGTCGCACAGTTCGCGCAACAGATGGAACACCCGTTTGTCCGCCGGTGTGCCCAGCGCACCCGATACGCCGCCGGGTCCGGTGACCGCGCCGTCGATACTGGAGACGAAATTGACCCGCAGCCAATCGTCTTCCGGGCCGCCCGGATAGGCGTACAGATCGGCGAGCGCGTCGTTGTCGAGGTCTGTGAGCTGGATCGCATCGGGGATACGCTGCATACCAACAGCTCATACCACGTCACTAGGCTACGTCCATGCCAGATCGCCTCGTCGACCGCCGCCCGGAGGTCCCCGCCGACCAGCTGGTCGCCCAGATGGTACCGCCGCCCATGTTCGACGAGGTCGGTTTCGATACCTACATTCCCGATCCGAACGAGCCCAGCCAGGCCGCGGCGGTCGCCTCGGCCCGTGCCTTCGCGGAGAAGGTCACCGGTATCCACAAGGCCGGGCAGAAGAAATCCTTCTTCGGGAAGAAGAAGCCGGCCCAGGGTGCGGGCCTGTACCTGGACGGCGGTTTCGGTGTCGGCAAGACCCACCTGCTGGCCTCGATCTTCCACAGCGCGCCGGCGCCGAAATCCTTCGGCACCTTCGGCGAGCTCACCAACCTGGTGGGCGCCCTGGGATTCGGCAACGCGGTCGAGCGGCTGTCGGCGAACAGCGTGCTGTGCATCGATGAATTCGAGCTGGACGATCCGGGTGACACCATGCTGGTCTCGCGGCTGCTCACCGAACTCTCGGCGAGCGGTGTCTCGGTCGCGGCCACCTCCAATACGCTGCCCGGCCAGCTCGGCGAGGGCCGGTTCGCGGCGCAGGACTTCCTGCGCGAGATCAAGAAGCTCGGCTCGATCTTCGACACGGTGCGGGTGGACGGCCCCGACTACCGGCACCGTGATCTGCCGCCGGCGCCCGAACCCGGCAGCGAGGCGCAGTTGATCGAACGGGCGGCGGCCGTCCCCGGCGCGACGCTCGACGATTTCGACGCCCTGCTGCGCCATCTGAGCACCCTGCACCCCTCGAAGTTCGGCGCTCTGATCGCCGGTGTGTCCGCGGTGTTCGTCTCCGGCGTGCACCCGGTCAACGACCAGGCGGTGGCCCTGCGCCTGGTGGTGCTGGCCGACCGGCTCTACGACGCGGGTACTCCGGTGACCGTCTCGGGCGCGAAACTCGACGAGATCTTCTCCCGGGAGATGCTCGAAGGCGGCTATCGCAAGAAGTACCTCCGGGCGATCTCCCGGCTGCTGGCGCTGTCGCGGTTCGAGGTCCCGGCCTGAGCGCGGCCCGGCGGTAGCCGGGCCGTTCCCGGCCGCCGGGCCACGATCCGCGCGGCGTACCGCGACGCGCCGTTTTCGGGTTGACCCGGGACTGCGGGGTTGGTTTGCTGAGTCCGGCACGCCGCGCGGGGGTGCCGGCGAGCACGATGGGAGTCCGCTCATGGTTCATCGTTCGGCGCGCGTACCGGCCGCTGTTCTCACCGGTGCCCTGATCGCGTTCGGCCCGGTCGCGGCGGCGAACATCACCGCGGCGCCGGCGGCCGCCGAGGTGCTCACCGTCGACCGTTCGCTACATCTGACCGGCGCTCCCAATGCCCGCGACCTCGGCGGTTATCGCACCGTGGATGGACGTACGGTGCGCACCGGTATCGCGTTGCGCACCGATCAGCTCAACAATCTCACCCCCGCGGATCTGGCGGAACTGACCCGGCTCGGGGTCCGGGAGGTCGACGATCTGCGCACGGTCTACGAGCGCGCCCTCGGTCCGGACCGGATCCCCGCCGGGGCGCGCGCCAACTGGTACGACATGATCGGCGCCGCCCCGCTGCCGGAACTCGTGTCGACCCTCGCCGGTGGCAGCGACCTGTACCGGGCATTCATCACCGCCCCGGGCGCGAACCACGCGGTGGCCGGGGTGCTGCGCGATATCGCGACATCCGGGCAGGGCCCCGAGGCCGGCGCGGTGCTCTTCCACTGCACCGCCGGTAAGGACCGGACCGGCTGGACCGCCGCGGTACTGCTCACGCTGCTCGGGGTGGACCGGGCCACGGTCACCGAGGACTATCTGCTGTCCAACCACTACCGCGGCGCCGCGGCCGGTGATCCGGTGGGCGGGGTCCAGCGCGAGTGGCTCGACGCCGCCTTCGATCAGGTCGCGGTGAGCTACGGCGGCTTCGAGCGCTATGTGAGCGAGGGCCTGGGTCTGAGCTCCGCGGAGATCGAGGCCCTGAAACTGCGCATGCTGGACTGAGACCGCGAGCGGGGGCAACGGTCAGAGCTCGAGTCGCAGCACGTGGTCGTGGTGTACCTGGCGCCCGACGGTGAAAGTCCGGGTACCCACCTGCTCGAAGCCGTACTTGGCGTAGAAGCGTTGCGCCCGCAGGTTCTCCTGGTTCACACCGAGCCAGACACCGGCGTAATCGGCGCCGCGGGCCTGTTCGAGGGCCGCGTGCATGAGCGCGCTCGACACTCCGGTGCCGTGATGGCCCGGCAGCACGTACATCTTGCTGATCTCCAGCACCGGATCCAGCGCTACCGCCGCCGCCACCGCGGGATCGGACGGTGGCCCGCTGTGCAGGATGGCGTAGCCGACGATCTCGTCGTCGGCGACCGCTTTGAGGACCGTGCGCGCCGGATCGGACAGGTATTCGCCGAACCTTTCACCGGAGAGCACCTCCGCCAGGAACACCTCGATATCTTCCATGGCCGAGCCCGGCGGGCAGGCCAGCGGGAAGGTCGCGGCGGCGACATCGCTGAGCGCCTCCGCGTCCCACAGTCCGGCCCGGTCCACGGTGACAGTGGTCATATTCCAATGAGACCACAGCGATCCGGTTCCCGGCGTCTCCGCTGGTCCGGCGGGCGCGGGCCGACCGCGCGGGGAGTCGGACCGGGTCTCCGGCGGAACTCCGGCGACCTGCGGCGATGGGCGTAATGGAGCCTTCAGCTTTGCTGCCGGACACATCCGACGTAATCTCTCGCCCATGAGGAGCGGGAACCGCATCGCGATCGTCGGTGCGGGTATCGCGGGTCTGGTCTGCGCGAAGGTCCTGAGTGAGGATGGGTTCGCGGTCGAGGTTTTCGACCGAGCCCCCGATATCGGCGGCGTGTGGAGCGAGACTCGCCGTTACCCGGGCTTACGCGCGCAGAGCAGCAAGAACACCTACCACTTCTCCGACCATCCGATGCCCGCCGACTATCCGCGGGTGCTCGACGGAGCCCGGATGCAGGAGTACCTGGCGAGCTACGTGCGCGCCTTCGGGCTGACCGATCGCCTCCGGCTGCGCACCGAAGTGGTCGCGGCCGATCCGGTCGACGGCGGCTGGCTGCTCGAGATCCGCGATCTCGACGGTGTGCACCGCACCTCCTGCGATCATCTCGTCATCGCCAACGGTGTGTTCAGCGAACCGCAGCTCCCGGATTTCGCGGGAATGACCGAATTCGGGCGTGCCGGAGGCCAACTGGGCCACAGCACCCAGTTTCTGGACGTGGACGCGGTCCGCGACCGTTCGGTCGTGGTGGTCGGCTACGGTGCCGCGGCCTGCGATCTGGCCACCGAGATCAGCCGGGTGGCCGCCGAGACCACCGTGGTGGCGCGCAGGCTGCTGTGGAAGATGCCGCGCCGGCTGGCCCCCGGGCTGGACGCCGAGCGGGTGCTGCTCACCCGCACCGGCGCCGCCCATTTCCGGCATCCCGAGCCCGGCCGGTTCGAGCGTCTGCTGCGCGGCCCGGGTCGTTCCTTCCGTGAGAGCAACCTCGATCTCGTCGAAGCGCTGGTGGCCCAGCGGTCCCGGGCCGCGGAGCTGGGGTTGGTGCCGCCGGTACGGTTCGAACAGGCGCACGAGGCCGCGTTCGGCCTGGTCGCAGATGATTTCGCCGACCAGGTCGCGGCCGGCCGGATCACCGTCTGCGGCGGGACCGAGGTCGCCGCGCTGGGCGGCGGCCAGGCCGGGCCCTATGCCGAACTGTCCGACGGTCGGCTGGTCCGCGCGGATATCGTCGTCTGCGCCACCGGTTTCCAGCAGCGGGTCCCGTTCCTGACCCCGTACGTGCAGCGCCAGCTCACCGACGATCACGGTAACTTCCGGCTGTATCGGCAGATCCTGCCGTTGGAGGTCCCGCATCTGACCTTCGCCGGTTACAACTCGTCGCTGCTGAGCGCGGTGGGTGCGGAGGTCGGCGCGCACTGGACCTCGGCCCTGCTCACCCGGAGCCTGTCCTTGCCGCCCGCAGAGACCATGAGCGAGCGGATCGAGGCCCGCCTGCGCTGGATGCACGAGTACACCGACGGTCATCACGCGCACGGCGCCTCGGTGACGCCCTACGCCCTGCGCGATATCGATGAACTGCTCGCCGACCTCGGGGTGACATTGCCCCTCGCGGCCCGCGCCGCGCAATGGGTGCGCCCCGCCCGGCCCGGCGACTACAAGGTGTTGTCCCGCCGGAAACGGGGGTCCGCGGGCCGGCCGCTCGGTTCGGCCCCCTACGACGCGCCCACGCCGCAGCCACAGCCGCAGCTCCAGTCGGCGCAGCCCCGGCCGGCGTCGCCACCGACCGGTGCGACCGAACCGATCCACACCGCTCCCGCCCGCCCCGATCCGTCCGCCGCCCGCCCGGTGGCCTCCGAGTCCCCGACTGTGCAGCTGCCCGAGTCGGCGCTGCCCGGCGCCGACGAGCGGACCAGGATTCTCGCGATGCCCGCCGCCCGCCCGGCCGGTCCGGACTCGCAGTCGGCGCCCGGAAAATCTCCGCAGCCTGTGCCCGCATCCCCGCCCGCGCCGGTGAACACCCGGCGGCCGGTGGACGCCCCGCAGCCGCCGAATACACCGCAGCCGCCGAATACACCGCCGCTGGAGAACGCGGCGACGCCACCCGACGGGCAACCCGCGAACACGCCTCCCGCGGCGCCGCAGCAGTCGGCCGGGGATATCGCACGGGACGCGGCGCGACGGGCCGCTGCCGAGAAACGCGCTGCCGGTATCGCCGCACGATCGAACAGCCCCACGGTCCGCCTCGATATGCGTGCGGCCCAGGCCCAGGCCCAGGCCCAGGCCCAGGCCCAGGCCCAGGCCCAGGCTGCGGCTGCGGCTGCGGCTGCGGCTGCGGCTGCGGCGGCCGCCGACACCTCCGCGCCACCGGTAGGCGAGCCGGAAACGCCCGCCGGTGCTCCGGCGGACGCGCAATCCGCGGCCACCGCCGATTCCGCCACGGGGCAGGGCGCGGTGCCCGAGACGGCCACCCCGCCATCGGAAAGCGCCGAACCGGCCCCGCCAACCGGAACCGCGGAAGCGAGGTCGGTTGCCACCGACCCGGCGCCGGCCGGTGCCACGGAGTCGGTGCCCGCCACCGATCCGGCTCCCGGGCCCGCCGATCCGGTGTCCACCGGGAAGGCCGATCAGGCTCCGGCTTCCGGTCTCCCGGACCCGGCGTCCGCGGGGAGGACCGATCAGGCTCCGGCTTCCGGTCTCCCGGACCCGGCGTCCGCTGGAGGGACCGATCGGGCTCCGGTGCCTGCGCCCGCCGACCCGGCGGCCGCTGAGCACGCCGGCGGGATGCCGGCTACCGGAGCCACCGGTTCGGCATCCGCGGCCGGATCGGAGACGCCGGTATCGGCGACCGCCGGCTCGGTATCGGCGTCCCCCGAACCCGAGGCACAGGCCAGCGGCGCATCCTCGCGAACCTGATCCGGCCGTGCCGGATCTGGATCTGAACCTGCTGGTGGCCCTGCACGCCCTGTTGGAGACCAACAGCGTGACGCAGGCCGCCGAACGGCTCAACACCTCCCCACCGGCGGTGAGCCGTACTCTGGCGCGGTTGCGCCGGGTCTACGACGACCCATTGCTGGTCCGGGCCGGGCGCCGACTCGTCCCGACCCCGCGCGCGCTCGAGTTGCGCTTCGAGGTCGGCGCGCTGGTCGAACAGGGACGGGCGCTGCTGGCGAAACCCGATACCGTCGACCCGACCGCCCTGGTCCGCGAGTTCGCGCTCTACGTCGACGACGCGGTGCTGCCCGAACTCGCCGCCCGGCTGCTCACCGAGGTCCGGGCCCGCGCACCCGGTGTGACCCTGCGGTTCGTGCCCGGCGAGACGGCCGGTTCGGCGAGTGCGCTGCGCGACGGCCGGATCGACGCCCAGGTCGGGGTGATCGCGCAGACCGATCCGCAGACCCGCGTGGAACGAGTACGCGGGGATCGGTTGATCGGTGTCGCCGCGCCCGGGCATCCGCTGGTCACCGAGCGGGTGACCGTGGCCGCCTACGCCGCCGCGGCCCATATCAGTGTGTCGGCACGCGGGATCGCCCGCGGCCCCATCGACGACCGGCTCGCCCTGCACGGCCGCACCCGCCGCGTCGTGGCCACTGTCCCCGATCTGACAACGGCGTTGCTGGCGGTGCGTTCCGGTGTCGCGGTGTGCCCGGCCCCCGCGGTCGTGGCGGCGACCGCCCTGCCCGCATTCGGTCTGTGCGCGTTCGAGATCCCGTTGCCGCTTCCGGAAGTGACGATTTCGCTGGCCTGGCATCCGCGCAACACCCCCGACCCCGCGCACGCGTGGTTGCGCACCCTGGTGCGTTCGGCCCTGGCCGCCGCCGATCCGGTGACCGGGACACCGCCGGGGGTGAGAGTCGAGTGGGTCCCATCTGGGTAACTGCTGTGCAGAAACCTGGCGTCGACCGGCCTCTGTGGAGCACCCTGGAATACGTCGGTGTGGTGTCGGGCCGACATGGTGGGACGGGTTAGATGGGTGGTCGCATGCAGACGAAGCGGCGGACTGATATTCGGTGCGGGCGCCGGACGATGTTGTCCGACCTGGGTATATCCGACGGTTCGGTGGGTACGGACACCGATGAGAAGACCACTTCCGGGTACGGGTGCGGCTGCGCGCACTGTGTGGAGGCGCAGTGGGATGCGCAGCGACTCAAGTACTGGCTGGCGAGCCGGCTGCTCGCGTTCGGCGCCGACGAGGCGGTGGTGGACCGCCGCTGTGGACCGGTCACTGTCGATGTGTGGTGGCGGCGCGGCACCGAGCAGTTCGCCATCGAGGTGCGCACCGGCCCACTGACCCAGGAACTGGCGCAACAACATTCCGAACGGCTGCGGGCACTGGGGTGTCCGAACGTGCTGTGGTTGTGCGCGCCCGGTTTCTGGGTGTCCCAGTTGCCCGCTCTCGGTATCGCCGATCTCGCGCCACCCTCGTGTGAGTACCGCGCCGTGAGCGGCATGCTGGAAACCGGCCCCACCGGTCTGGTCGTACCGGCCGCGCGGCCCTACGAATTACGAGAGTTTCTGCGGGAGTGGGTGGCAGGTGAGGTCGCCTGGGGCTACCGCGATCACCTGAGAAAGGGATGGGCGGCCGTGACCGACTGGGAGAAGCACACCAGGACCCAGGCACTGCTGCTCGAACAGCAGCGGCTGGAACTGATGTCGCAGCGCACCGCGCTGGCCGTGGCCCGGCAGGCGGTGCGGGAGAAGCAGCGCCAGATCGCCCGGACCGTGGCCCGGATGGAGCGAACCGCGGAGCGGGCCCGGGCGCAGGCCGAAGAGGTGGCGGCGGTGGATCGCCGGATCGCCGACGAGCGGCGGGTACACCGCGCACTGGAGGACACTATCCGGCGCCTGCACAAAACCATCGACAACTGGCAGCTGATCACGGTTTTCGTCATGTTGTTACTCGCGACCTTCATTGCCGCGACCATGCTGGTCAAACCCTGACGCCGACCGCCCGGCCCGGTTCGGTACCGGCCGGGCGGATCTCAGTGTGCGGGGGTCGCCGGGTCCGCCGCGGGCTTCCCCCTGTCCAGCGCGGCGCAGGCCGCGTCGAGCGCTGCGACGCGCAGCTCTTCCACCGGCGTATCGGCGAGCAGGACCAGGCAGTCGCCGAGTCCGCCCAGCGCGACGATGGCGCGGGCCCGATCGCCGAGCCCGGCGTCGGGACCTACCAAGAGGGTCGTGAGCCGCCGGCGCCAGTCCACGACACGATCGAGGAAACCGAGTTCGGCCAGCGGCGCGATATCGCGCAGTAGCAGCGCGGTGACCGCGCGATGCCGGTAGGAGACGTCGAAATAGCGTCCGAGCAGTTCCCGGGCGTCCACCGGTCCGTCGTCGGCGCGGGCCTCGTCCGCGGCGATCGCGGCCTCGGCGTCGTCGAACAGTGGTTGTACCAGGCTGCGCAACAGCTCCTCGCGTGAGGAGAAGTGGTAGTACAGCGCGGGTTTGGTGAGCCCGAGTTGTTCGGCGATCTGGCGCAGGCTCGTCTCCCGGATACCGCGCGCGGTGAAGAGTTCGAGCGCCGCGGCGTGTATGCGCTCACGGGTTTCGCTGGATCGGGGTCTCGCCACCTTTTCACCCTAGCGTGTTGACCGCCCGGTAAGTAAACTAACTTACCTACCGATAAGTAAACAAACTAGGGGGCCGTATGGACGTCCTGATTTCCGGTGCGAGCGTGGCCGGGCCGGTCCTCGCCTATTGGCTCGATCGATTCGGCTTCACGCCGGTGGTCGTCGAGCGAACCGCTTCCCCGCGGCTGGGCCTGGGTGGTCACGCAGTGGATCTGTTCGCCCCGGCGACGGCAGTGATGGGTCATATGGACCTGCTCGAGCCACTACGGGAAGCGAGTACCGAGGCGACCGCGCTCCAGCTCGAACGGCCCGGCAAACGGTCGATCACTGTGGATCTGCGCGATATCTCGGACGCTTTCGCCGACGGGCGGCATCTCGAGATCATGCGCGGCGAGCTGGCGGCGATCCTGCACCGGGCCACCGGCAGCCGCGTCGAGTACCGCTTCGGTGATTCGATCGCCGAGCTCACCGACCACGGCGAGGAGGTGGAGGTGCGGTTCGACAGTGGTGATCATGCCCGTTTCGGCCTGGTCATCGGGGCCGACGGTATGCATTCCCGGGTCCGCGAACTGATTTTCGGACCGGAGCGGCGCTGGCGGCAGCACCTGGGCGGCTACTTCGCCGTGGGCACGCTCCCGAACTATCGGGAACTCGCCGGGCGGACGCTGCTGTACAACGCCGTGGACCGGATCGCCGCGATGTATCCGGTCCGGCAGACCGGCCTGGCCCGTGCGGTGTTCCTGTTCCGGCGCGGCGAGGGACCGGAGCACGACCCTCGTGATATCGACGCCCAGCGCCGGCTGTTGCGCGGGGAGTACCGCGACGAGGGCTGGGATATACCGCTGCTGCTCGACGAGATGGACCGCGCCGAGGATTTCTATCTCGACTCCATCAGCCGGATCCGGCTGGACACCTGGTCGCGAGGGCGGGTAGCGCTGGTGGGCGATGCCGGGTACGCACCCGGACCGGCGGTCGGGGGCGGCACCTCGCTCGCCGTGGTGGGTGCCTACCTCCTCGCCCGTGCGCTGGCCGAAGCGGACGGCGACCATTCGGTAGCCTTTCCCGCCTACCAGGCGCAGGTCGACGCGTACGCCCGGCGCTGTCGCGAGGTCGCGCCCGCGGTGCTGCGCCGGGGCATTCCACGCTCCCGGGCCCAGGTGGTGTTCAGCGAAACGGCGATGCGCGTGCTCCCGCACGTTCCGCGGGGGATCCGTGCCCGCCTGATGTCCCGCAGCGCGAGCAGCACACTCTCGTCGTTCGCCGTCCCCGATCCGCTTCCGCGTGCCCGTTCAAGGCGGCCCGATGGTTTCCGCGCCGGACCTGCGCCGTCGGCCTGAACGGATACCGCCGGGTCCAGGCCCCGAGGGTGCGCTTGCTATCCGGCCGTCAATCGGAACGGGCCCCGTTCCCACCGCCATTCGTTGCGGACGACCAGTGCGATCAGGTCCAGGAGGTCGAATCCGGTATCCGCCCGCACCTGTCGCAGTGCGGGCAATCGGACCGGTCCCTCGGCGAGCATTTCGGTGAGCCGGTTCTCCAGCCCGGTGGGCACCCGGTGGGCCGCCAGATCCGGTTCGCCGAGATGGCTGCCCGTCCAGAGCAGCCAGCCCCAGCCGTTCTCGTGCGCCCGGGCGCGGGCCGCCGCGGATTTCGCCCGGTTCACATGGAAACCGATATGCCCCAGCGGTTGTTCGTCGATCAGTACCCGGCGGCCGTCGGTGAGTTCGGCGACCACGGTCGGGAAATGCAACTGTTCCGTGCCGTCGACCCGGTACCCGACGGCATCGGGATACTCCTGGAAGTTCCGGATGCGGTCGTCGGCATCGAGCAGACGCAGGAGCCGGGCCTCGAGCCCGGAGTCGAAACCGATATCGCGTCCGGGTTTGGATAGGTAGAACCGGCCGCGACCGTCGTCGTCCACATCGAATGTCCGTGCCGGGGTGGTGGGCAGCGGTGCGGGCGAACCCTTTCCGGTGGGCCAGTCGATCCGGTCGAGCCAGGGCGCCGGTGGCCCGGCGGGCTCCCCGTCGGTACGCAGCCGGGACAGCAGATGGTTGGTCTTCTTACGCCAGCCCACGATGCGCTGTGTGACGAAACCCGCGACCCGCTTCGCGTCCGCCGCGGTATGCCCCGCCAGCCGCAGTTTGAGGTACGACAGATCGTTCACCGCGATATCGGTATCCGTGGCGTAGGTTTCGGCAAGCAGCGCCCGAGTGAGGGCCGAATCCCGGGTGCCCACGGGGTAGCGCCGGGCGTACTCGGGCACCGGCAGCCGCCCGGAACGCGCGGTGTGCCGGAGCAGTTCGCCCACCGCCTTGGTGTGCAGCTGACGGGCCCGGTCCCGGGCGAAATCCAGTCGGGCGCCGATACGGGTGAGCGTTTCGGGGCGGTCCCCGGTGATACCGAGCCGCAGTCGCAGGATCGTCGCGGCCCGCTCTCGGTCTGCCGCGTAATCGTCCACCAGTTCGGCCAGGGCGTGGCCGCACTCCTCGAGCTCGAAGGACAGATGCTCACGGAGATCGTCCGGGAACGATTCCCCGGTGTCCGTGGCGGCCGGACCGTCCGGCATCACGTCACGGGCTGGTTCCGTCTGCACACACACCCCCTGTCGGGACCCGGCGGACCGGTCGGCTCGAGTTCGTGCGGGTCAGCTTAACCTTGCCCGCCGACAATCCCCGTGGCCGCGGCGACCGCCCGGCCGGTGGTCGCGTACCGGCTGCCCGTGGTCGCCCTGTGCTCTAATGAGGTTTGCCGAGTAATCGCCCTGAGCAGTACCGGACCCATCGGCCGGGGTTCGCGAAGCGCACCCCGTCGGATGAGCCCGCCACGACCCGCCGCCGCGATCCCCGGTTCCACGGGATTCGGCGCGCCGACCCCACGATGTGGAGGATTTCGTGCTGCACACCGATATCCCGACTCGCGGCGAGATCGAAGCGCTCGCCGCTCTCACCGACGACTGGTGCGTGTCGATCTACACCCCCACCGAATCGGATACGGCCGATTCGGACCGCAGCCGCATCGCGTTCTGGGACCAGGTGCGGCAGGCGCTCGACCAGGTCTCCGACCCGGCGGCGCGGACCGCTCTGGAAGAGGAGTTCGACGTCCACATCGACGACGCCGAGTTCTGGCGCTACCAGTCGCGCACCCTGGTCGCCCTCGCCACACCGACCCGCATCCGCACCTTCCGGCTGCCCAACGAGCTGAACGCCTCCATCACGGTCGGCGATCGCTTCTACCTCAAACGCCTGCTCCGCGCGGTCACCTTCCCGCAGTCGGCGTTCGTTCTGGCGCTCGCCGAAGGCAGTGTCCGGCTGGTGGAGGTCACCGCCGACAAGCCGGCGTATACGGTGCGGATACCCGGTCTGCCGGACAGCGCGGCCGCACACGCCGGCAAGTCGAGCCTGGGCGACCGGGCCCCGAAGCGCCGCGTCCAGGGAGAAGAGGGCCGCAAGATGCGGGTCCGCCAGTACGCTCGCGCCATCGATACCGAACTCCGCGATTTCCTGTCCGGCCGCCATGTACCGCTGATCCTCGCGGCCACCGAACCGATCGACTCCCTTTTCCGCTCGGTGAACAGCTACGACGGTCTGCTCGCCGAAAGCATTCCCGGCAACCCGGAGCACGCCTCCGACCAGGAACTCGCCGAACGCGCCCGGCCGGTGCTGGACCGTCACTACGCCGCGCAACTGTCCGAACTGATCGAACTGCTGGACCGCCGGCGCAGCGAGGGTCGGGCCGCCACCGATATCTCCGATCTGGCCCGCGCGGCCACCGCGGGCGCTGTCGACACCCTGCTCGTCGATATCGACGCGTCGGTGCCCGGCGCCGTATCCACCGACGGCGCGGTCACATTCGCCGAACAGGAGCCGGCCGACGCGCCCGGCATCCTGGACGAGATCAGCCGCCGCGTCCTGCTCACCGGTGGCCGGGTCCTCGCCGTGCGCGCGGCGGACCTGCCCGACGGGACGCAGATCGCAGGCATACTCCGCTACGCGGCGTAGCCGCTCCGAAACGCAGCAGAGGCACTTTCCGAATGTTCGGAAAGTGCCTCTCGAGTGATATGAACTGGTGCGCGATACTGGGATTGAACCAGTGACCTCTTCCGTGTCAGGGAAGCGCTCTCCCGCTGAGCTAATCGCGCGAGGTGGAGACGGGAATCGAACCCGTGTGCACGGCTTTGCAGGCCGTTGCCTCACCACTCGGCCACTCCACCGCGCAAAGGGGGAAGGCATTCTATGCGCCTGGCCCTACCTCTCGAGCGGATGACGGGATTCGAACCCGCGACCCTCACCTTGGCAAGGTGATGCGCTACCAGCTGCGCTACATCCGCATTTTGCAACCCCGGTGGCCCGTTCGGTCCTCCGTGCTGCGAGACAGAACATTAGCCGACGTTCGGCGAAACCTACAAATCGCCTGGTAGATGCCGGTAAATCACAAACTTGTCATTTTCCGGCGGTACGGGGTGCGGCCCATGCCGGCGAGCCGGGCGGTCGGGGTCCGCACCGGCTGTCCCGAATGTGCTCTGAGACCCCCGGCCGGTATGCCGGGTGAATGACAACCGGGTGATTTGGTGGCGAACGGGTGGTGCGTGTTAAGGTTCGTACTCGTTCGGAGGGCATCGGAAATCCCGCCGAGCGGTACCTCCCGGTCTCATAGCTCAGCGGGAGAGCGTCCGCCTCACACGCGGAAGGTCGCTGGTTCGATCCCAGCTGGGACCACCGAGAACGCCCCCTGACCCATCGGGTCAGGGGGCGTTCTTTGTTCCGGGCCGTGGGTGGTTCCGGGCGCCGAACGGGCCACGGAGCTGTAGCGGCGGCATCGTATGTGGACCGCATGGAGTACGGACTCAGGTCAGCTCTATCAGGCCGCGGGCGTCCCACGGCATCGGGCCGGTGGGGAAGCTGAACCGGACCATGCGGTGTGGTGGGGCCACCTCCACGTGGGCCACCGCGGGTGGCAGGAAGCCGCTCAGCATCTTTTCCACCATGGCGTTCAGCCCGGACAGTCGCGGTTTCAGCCGCACCTGCCAGCAGTCGATCCGCCCGGCCGGTACGTCGACCGCGGTGCGCTGCTCTGTTCTCGCGCTGATCGGAATGGATACCGAGAAGCTCAGCCACAGGGCGATGTGCTCCTCGGCGCCTTCGGCGAAGTCGAGGCCGCGGAGCAGGGTGAGGCCGCCGGCCAGGGGCATGAGATCGGCCGGGAAAGGTGCTATCCCGCCGCCGAACTGCAGGTGGGTGGTGCCGAGGAAATCGGCTTCTTCGCGGCTGACCACCGTGGCGCCGGAACGGGTCTCGGCCCGGTACTCGGCCGCCAGCAGCCGGTCGGCGGCACGCTGGAAGCGCTGCTCCACGGTGACGGTGAAGTGCCCGTTGCCGGAGCCGAGTTGCACGATCGCCCGGTAGCCGTCGCGGTCGTGGCCGACGGCGCTGATCAACTCCAGGGTCGACGGCTGGTGCGCGACGCTCACGGTATAGACGGATTTCTCTCCGTCGGGGATCCCTGGATCACGAAAGATGGAGTCGTTCACGGGTTTCCCTCCTGGGCCGCCGCGTCGAAGACGGCTTTAAGCGTCCGCACATAGCGTTCGACGGAGTCGTGCGCTATCGGCGTGTCCGGGTAGATGGCGCTGAGCGTGGTTTCGGTGGCCAGCCGGTTGATCCAGATCAACACCTGTTCGGAGGCGGCGCGATTGGCGTAGAGCCCGCATTTCGCCGTATCGAAGAACTCGTTGCCCAGCAGTTCCCGCGCATCGACGTAGGAGATCATCGGGCAGGACCAGCCCGGTTCCAGGTCCAGCTCGGAATCGGCGGGCAGTAGGTCGACCACCCGCTGGAACGAGGTGGGCGCCAGCCGCAGCCCGTTCTCGTAGGCGTGCTGGGCGAGCCGGACCACCCGGTCGAAGGATGCGGTGGCCAGCGGGAACGCCACCGGTAGCAAAGTCACATACCAGCCGACCGACGCGCGTTCGGCGGGACTGCTGCGGGTGCTGACCGGGGTCATGCCGAAGTAGTAGTCGCTGTCGATCAGTTCTCGTTCGGTCAGCGCCGCCGCGGCGAAGATGCCGCCGACGAACTCGGCGCCGTTCCCGCGGCAGCGCTGCTCGAACCGGAGCGCGGTGGACTCGTCGAACAGGGTCACTGTGCGGTGCGCGCTGCGGTTGTACGTGTCGGTGCGTCTGCCCAGGTCCAGCGGGAACGACGGCAGACTGCCCTCGTTGCCGCTGATCAGTTCCAGCCATTTGCGCACACCGGGTGACGTGAGCGACATCTGTCCGGTGTAGGCCCGCTCGGCTGTGCAGTAGTCCAGATAGCTCGCCGCCGGCGACAACATGTCCGGGGCCTCCGGCCACACTTCGCGGGCATAGAGCAGCGCCAGGTCGAAGCCGGACAGGTACTGTCCGAACCCGTCGGTGTGCAGGTGGTCGACGGCGAGGTAGACGGTGGTCGACTCCGCGCGTTCGATCACGCCGAAGGTGAAGCAGTCCCAGTCGAACGGTCCCGGTGTCGTCTTCTGCACGTGCTCGCGGACGGTGCGCGGGTTGTCGACCCGGCCACAGTCCACCGGCACGAACTCGACGTCCTCCGGCGGTACCAGGTGCCGCTCGATCGTGTCGTCCGCGCCGATCCGGAACCAGGTCCGGAATGTGTCGTGGCGCAAGAGGAACGCGTTGACCGCGCGGGTCATCGCGTCGCGGTCCAGCTCACCGGCCGGGATCTCGGCGGTCACCACGCAGAGGCCGGAGTAGCGGAACTCCGCGGCGGCGTGCTGATCGGCCCGCCGCAGATACTGCTCCTGCTGATGCGACGGCGGGGCCGGGTGGACCGGGGCCCGCCGGGCGCGGGCCACCGATTCCGGTGACGCGACCCAGCTGGTCAACTGTCCCGCCGCCGGTTCCCATTCGTCGATCAGGCCGAATTCGACCATGGCGCATCCTCGCTTCGACTGCCCCTCACGATGTGGCTCCCACCGGGACCGGCCGGGCCGGGCCGGCGGGCGCGGATTCCGCGATCAGCGCGGCGGGATCGGGCACCGCCCGGCCGTTGGCGGATTCCGCGGCCAGGATCAGCTCGGCCACCTTCGGTCCCGCCTGCTCCAGGCTGAACGACCGCCCCATCTGCAACGACATCAGGTCGATGCCGAGCGATTTGGTGACCCGGGCGCCGAGCTCCACCGCCATGAGCGAATCCAGGCCCAGTTCCGGCACCGGAACCGTCATATCGATGGACTCCACCGGAACGCCCATGACGACGGCGAGTTCTTCGGCCATCTTGCGGGCCACGAAGGCGCCGCGTCTGCCTTCCTCGATCGCGGCCACCTCGGCCCGCAACTGGGCCAGTTCCGAGGTGTCTCTGGCGGAGACCTGGGCGAGCGCGAGGGTGCGGCCGGTGCGGGCGAGTTGCGGGAAGGTCCCGGTCAGCTTGGCCCAGTCGGTCGGGATGATGCCCGCGCGCGGAACTCCCAGGCGTAGCGCCTGCTCCAGGTAGGCGGTGGCGTCGGCCATATCGATCGGGTCGAAGCCGACCAGATCGAGATATTTCACCGCGGTGTCGTCGGCCGCCATGCCGCCGGTCGCGCCCGAGAGGTGACCCCAGCCGACGCACAGCGCACGCTCGCCCGCCGCGGCCCATTGCTGGGCCATGGTCTCCACCGCGACATTGGCGGCGCAGTAGTTGTACTGACCGTAGATCCCGTACATGGAGCCGCCGGAGGAGCACAGCACGAACATGTCCAGATCTATGCCGGCGTCGGCGACGGCCCGGTGCAGTATCCGGGCGCCGTGCACCTTGGGCCGGTACACCACGTCCAGTTCCTGGAATGTCATGGCGGCCAACCGGTTGTCGGCCACCGAGCCGGCCGCGTGGAACACTCCCCGCAGGGGGGCGTGCGGGGAGTGTACCCGCGCGACGATCGCCGCGACGGCCGCCGCGTCGGTGACGTCGGCTCGTTCCTCGACGACCTCGACCCCGGCCGTATGCCAGGCGGCCAGCTGCCTGCGGGCCTCCTCGGTACCGGCGCCGCCGCGACCGACCAGCACCAGGCGCCGGGCCCCGCGCAGGGTCAGCCAGCGCCCGATGGCCATGCCGAACCCGCCGAACCCGCCGGTGACGAGATAGGTTCCCGCCGGGTCTATTTCGACCTCCGGCAAGTGCGGGCGCACGGGAGGCTCGGGGGAATCCATGCGCAGCGCGATCCGCCGCAGACCGGTCGACCGGATGGTTTCCTCGAAGGCGCCGGCCACCTCGCCGGTTTCGAACAACCGGTACGGCAGCGGTCGGTAGGTGCCGGCCAGCACCTTCTCGTAGACCCGTTGGAGCAGTGTGATCAACCGCTGTGCGTCCACGGCCACCAACCGGTCCAGGTCCATCGAGTAGTACGCCACGTTCTTGTCGAAGTTGGCGAGTTCCAGCAGGCCGCCGGTGTAGATATCGGCCTTGCCCACCTCGACGATGCGGCCGAACTCGGCTACGGCGTTGAAGTTCTGGCGGAGGATCTCGCCCGGCGCACTGCTCAGCACCACCTCGACGCCCTTGCCGCCGGTGATCTCCAGTACGTCGTCGACGAAATTCAGCGACCGGGAGTCGATCGCGTGGTCGGCGCCCAGCGACAGGACGTGGGCCCGGCGTTCGTCGGTGCTCGCGGTGCCGATGATGCGTGCCCCACGTTCTTTGGCGACCTGTATGGCGGCCGTGCCGACACCGCCCGCCGCGCCGTGGATCAGCACCGTCTCGCCCGGTTCCAGCCGGGCCAGATCGTGCAGTGCGTACTCGGCGGTGCCGAAGGCGATGGTGCTGGTGCAATAGGCCGGGTCGACGTCCGGCGGCAGTGGGATGGCTCGTTCCCGATCCACGATCACGAAGCGCTGCATCATGCCCTTGGCGGCGATCGCGACCTGATCGCCCACTGCGATATCGGTGATATCCGGTCCGACTCGCACCACCTCGCCGACGCCCTCCATTCCGGGGACGGTGCCGAAGTAGGTGGGGGACAGTTCGCGTTCACCGAGCAGCCCGATGACCTTGAGCGGATCCTTGTAGTTCAGGCCGATGATCTTCATCCGGACCTCGAGTTGCCCGGGCGCCGGTTCCGGCCGCGGGCATTCGCGCCAGGCCAGCGCCGAGAGCACCCGGGTGCGCGGCATTTCCAGCCCGAAGTTGGCCGCCGGGTCGGTGAGCGGCGCGGCGGTATCGAGGGCTTCCAGGCGATCCGGCAGCGGTTTGGTCACCACCGGGGTCCACCGGGTGCCGCCGCGCAGCGCGACCTCGTCGGTGTTGTCGCTCCAGAACGCCCCGGGGACCGCGAGTTCGGTGAGCAGAGCGGTGGTCCCGGTGTCCGGTTCCACATCGACCAGCCGCCAGCGCAGCGCGGTCTGTTCGTTCAGCAGCACCCGGTGCGCGCCGACCAGCGCGGCCTGCTCCGGGTTCGGCCCCGTGTGGCCCGGCACCGCGAACGCCTGCTCGGTCACCAGTGTGACGTGGCATTCCCCGTCGCCGAATACGCTCTCCGCCCCCTGCGCGGTGTTCTCCGGGTGCGCGAACGCGTCGATCGCCACCGCGACCTGCTCCAGGGCCCACAGGTCGGCGACGTCGTCGTGCGCGGCGCCGGCTACGACGATCACGTGCAGCCGGCCGGCGGTATCGGCCCGGGCGGCTGTCAGTGTCGCGGTGAGACCGGCCGCAGGCTCCTCGCCGGGTAGCCCCGCGAGGTGGAGCCGGGCACCGGGGATCGCTTCGGCCAGCGCCTCGGCGCGACTGTTCGCACCACCGAGCGCGATCACCACCGTGCTCACCGGATCCCGGGGCAGCGTGGTGGTGTCGAGCGGATCCCGCTGCTCCATGGTTTCGACATAGAAGAAATCGGCCATGCGCCGCAGCGGATCCTGGCCCGGGGTGAGCGGCCCGATCTGCAGGCCGGACAACCGCAGCACGAGATTGTGCTCGTCGTCGAGCAGGTCCACGTCGGCCCGGAGCCGGGCGCGGGGGTCGCGCCGGGCGACCACGGTGACCCGCTCGGGTAGTGGCGCGACCAATCGTGCCGCGGCGACGCCGACCGGCACCAGGGTGCCCTCGTCGACCCGGGATTCGGCGAACAGCAGCGCGGCGGTCTGCATCGCGGCGTCCACGACGGCGGGATGGGCGAGGTGGCCGGAGTCCGCGGCGATACTGCCGTCGACGGTCGCCACCACCGCGTCCCGGCCGACCCGTGCGGTGAGCACACGCTGGAACGACGGGCCGTACTGCAGCCCCGCCGCGGCCAGGCCGCGGTAGAACATCGCCGGGTCGACATCCACGCCCTGTTCGATGTGCGGGACCTCCACCCTGGTCTGTTTGTGGCTACCCGTCAGGGTGCGTCCGGTCGCGTGCACTGTCCACGCGGTGCCGGTGGCCGAACGGGAGCGGATCACGAACCGCCCGCTCGCCTCCTCGACGGTCAGCGAGACCAGGGGGACGTCCGGAGCGCCCATGATCAGCGGGGCGATGAAGCGGACCTGTTCCAGCGCGACGCGTTGGACACCGAGCCGCCGGGCGGTCGCGCTGAGGGCCGCGTCCAGGTAGGCCGCACCGGGCATGATCTTGACATTGTCGACCACGTGATCGACCAGCCACGGCAGCAGTTCGGTGCCGACCTGCAGCAGATAGTCCGGCCTGCCCTCGATATCGGGATCACCGAGCATGGCGTAGCCGTCAGGGGTGCCGAGCCGGGCCTGCTCGAACAGTGGCAGTGCCGAGTGCAGCCGGGTCCGCTGCCACGGGTACCGCGGCAGCGGTACGTGGGGGGTGGCGGTCGCGCTCGCCGGGAACAGGGTGTCCAGGTCCAGGACTCCCGCCCCGTACAGGCCGATCAGGGTGCGCCGGACGCTCTCCGAATCGGGATTCCTGCGGTCCAGCGTGGGTACCGTGGTGCCGTTCACATCCGCGCCCAGCAGGGTCTCGCGGATATTGCCGGACAGTACCGGGTGGGGTCCGACCTCCAGGAAGACCCGGCGATCGGCGATGAGCCCGGTGATCGCGTCGGCGAACCGCACCGGCTCGCGCACATTGGCGCACCAGTAGCCGGCGTCCCAGTCCGGACCGGTCACCTGCTCGCCGGTGACCGAGGAGAACAGGGGAATCGCCGGTGCCTGCGGGCGCAGCGTCGCCAGTACCGTGCGCAGTTCATCCAGGATCGGATCCATGAGGCGGCTGTGATACGGCACCTCGACCCGCAGGCGACGTGCGAAGACACCCTCCTCGGTGAGCTTTTCGGCGAGGTCGTCGAGCCGGTCCATATCGCCGGAGAGGGTGAGCGAGCTCGCACTGTTGATCGCGGCGATATCCACTCGCGGGTCGTCGGCGACGAGTTCGCGGGCCCGGTCGGCGGACAGGCCGGCGGCGAGCATCCCGCCGGAACCCGCGGTGGTGGCCTGCAACCGGGCGCGGTGGTAGGCGACCAGCACGGCGTCGGGCAGTGACAACATGCCACTGATGTAGGCCGCCGACACCTCACCCACGCTGTGGCCGACGATGGCGGCGGGCAAGACACCGTATTGCGCGAGTTCGCGCACCAGCGCCACCTGGACCAGGAAATTGGCGGGCTGCGCGACCTCGGTGGCGGTGACCCGCGAGTCTTCCTCGGATTTCAGCAGTTCCTCGATGATCGACCAGCCCGCGATCGCGCGGAACTCCGCGTCGACCTCCGCGGCGGCCGCGGCGAAAACCCCGTCGGCCGCGAGCAATCCGCGCGCCATACCCCACCACTGCGGGCCCATGCCGGAGAACACGAACACCGGCTCGGTGGTCCGCGCGACGAGGGTGCGTACGGCGTCGCGGCCCTCCCCGCCGGCGAAAGCGCGCAATTCGCGGACCAGGTCGCCGGTGTCGCCGAGCAGCATGCCCGTGCGGTACTGGTGGTGCGCCATCCTGGTCCAGGCGGCCTCGGCCAGCCGGTCGGGATCGGCGCCCTCGGTGAGGAGATCGGCGAACCGGCCGGCCAGTGCCCGGGCCGCACCGGTGCTGCGGGCCGAGAGCGGGAGCACACCGTAGTTCCGCGGTTTCGGCGCGGGTCCGACCACGGTGGCGCGGTACTCCTGCAGGATGGCGTGTGCGTTGGTGCCGCCGTAGCCGAAGCCGTTGACCGCGACGGACATCGGCCCGGCGTGCGCGGGCAGCGGTTCGGCGTCGAGCTGGACGTGCAGTCCCAGTTCGTCGAACGGGATGTCGGGGTTGGGCCGGTCGATCCAGCCCTGGGGCGGCACGGTGCGATGCCGGAGGGCCAGCGCCGCCTTGATCACGCCGGCGATACCCGCCGCGGCTTCGGTGTGCCCGAGGGTCGACTTCACCGAGCCGACCCCCAGCGACTCGGTGCGCCCCGACGGGGCGCCGAAGACACGGCCCAGCGCGCGTAGTTCCACCGGGTCGCCGACCAGCGTGCCGGTGCCGTGTGCCTCCACATAGGTGATCGACTCCGGCGCCAGCCCGGACCGGGCGCACACGGCGCGCGCCAGCGACTCCTGGGAGTCCACATTGGGTACGGTGATCGCGGTGGTGCGGCCGTCCTGGTTGGACCCGGTCGCCTTGACCACGGCGTATATCCGATCACCGTCGCGGACCGCGTCGTCGAGTTTCTTCAGCGCCACCATGCCCGCGCCCTCGCCGCGGCCGTAGCCGTCGGCGGCGGCGTCGAAGGATTTGCAGCGCCCGTCGGCCGCCAGGAAACCACCCTTGCACATGAGCACGAAGGTCTCCGGCTGCAGCATGACATTCACGCCACCGGCCAGCGCGACCTCGCAGTCGCCGTTCTGCAGCGCCTGGCAGGCCAGGTGGAAGGCGACCAGGGACGACGAGCAGGCGGTGTCGACCGTGACCGCCGGCCCGAGCAGGTCGAGCGCGTAGGCGATCCGGTTGGACAGCATGGTGTAGGACGCGCTGGCCGGGGTGTGCATATCGGTGTGGAAGAGCGCGGGGCCCACCACCCCGATCACCGACTGGTCCACCACGAAACCGCCCACGTAGACACCGACCGATCCGCCGGCCGCGCGGCGCGCGATCCCGGCATCGTCGAGTGCCTCCCAGGTCACTTCCAGCATCAGGCGCTGCTGGGGATCCAGCACGGTCGCCTCGCGGGGGGAGATGCCGAAGAAGTCCGGATCGAATTCCCACGGATCGATTGTCATGAAGGCGCCACGCTTGGTGTAGCTACGACCCGGCGTTCGCGGCTCGGGATCGTAATAGCGGCGGTAGTCCCAGCGATCGGCGGGCATCTCGACCACGCCGTCGCGTTTATCCATAACGAATTCCCAAAAGGTGTCGGGTGAGTCGATCCCGCCCGCGAATCGGCACCCTATGCCGACTATTGCGATATCCGACATTCACATCCCTCCGAGACGGAACGAACTGAGCACCAACGGAATTCGGGCAACCGGTGAACATGCCTGCGCAGTTGGCGACGGCGTCAGCGTAATGGCTGTCACACGCGGGCCGACATGCTTCCGGGGCACTTCACAAATGACCGGAGCTCCGTTTGTGGGATATCGAATGTCTCGGCGCACCGCCTGTGGATTCCGCTGAGGCGGACTATGTTTCGACGTTCGGCCCTGTGTGCGGAGCACTATTTGCGGTTGGGAGGCGGTGTTGTCCGGCGAGTTCACCGGCTGGATGGATCTGATCGTCCGGCGACGGTTCGTCGTCATCGGACTGGTCGTCGCGGCACTGCTCGCGCTCGGTGGCTACGGTCTCGGACTGGACGATCATCTCGGCGTCAGCGGCTGGGACGATCCGGGTTCGGAGTCCGCGCGTGCCCTGCGGGCGAAGGACGAGGCATTCGGCCGCAATCACGTCGCGGATGTGATCCTGCTGTTCCACGCTCCCGCCGGCTCGACCATCGACGATCCGGATTTCGCCGCGACCGTGGTGGGCCATCTGAATGATCTGCCGCAGCGCTTTCCGGCAGAAATCGGGGGGATCAACGGGTCCTACTGGCCCACCGAGACCGGCCTGGCGGTGCCGGATGTTTTCGGCACCGAGCAGCGAGACCACGCCTTCGCCTCGGTGGCCGTCCGTGGCGACGACGACACGACGGTGCTGCGCAACTACCGGAAGGTCGCCGATCACCTCACTGTTCCCGGTATCGATATGGAGGTGGCGGGCGGGCAACCGGTCGCGCTCGCGCTCAACGACACCATGGCGCACGACCAGCGGCGAATGGAGTTGATCGCGATTCCGGCGGTGGCCGTGCTGCTGTTCTTCCTTTTCGGTGGTGTGGTGGCCGCCGCGTTGCCGCTCATAGTGGGCGGGCTGACCGTGCTCGGGGCCTGGGGGATCATCCGGCTGCTCACTCATTTCACCGAGGTGAACTCGTTCGTCTCCCCGGTGGTGTCGATGATCGGCCTCGGCCTGGCCATCGACTACGGGCTGTTCGTGGTGAGCCGTTTCCGTGAAGAACTGGCGGCGGGACGCGAGGTGCCGGACGCGGTGCGCCATTCGGTGGCCACCGCGGGACGCACCGTGCTCTTCTCGGCGACCATCGTGGTGGCCGCCTCGAGTGCGATTCTGCTGTTTCCGCACGGTTTCCTGCGTTCGTTCGCACTCGGGGCCATGGTGACGGTGACGCTGGCCGCCGCTCTGTCGGTCACCGTGCTGCCCGCGGTACTGGCGGTGCTCGGCCGCGGAGTGGACCGGCTGGGCTGCAACCGGTTCCACGCGCGGCGGGCGGATACCGACCAGCGGGACAATCCGTGGGGCCGGGTCGCCGGATGGGTCATGCGCAGACCGTTGCTCGTGGCGGTGCCGGTGGTGGCGATCCTGCTCGTGCTCATCGCTCCGGTACGCGATGTGGCGTTCGGCGGGATCTCCGAACGTCTGCTGCCGCCACAGCATCCGACCCGCCAAGCGCAGCAGCACTTCGACGAAACCTTCCCGCTGCGCCAGATCAATCCGGTCGACCTGGTGGTGATCACGCACGACCCCACGGCCATCGAGACGGTGGTGGACCGGGCCAACGAGGCACCCGATCTGAAAGCGCCTTTCCCACCGGCCCTGCAGGCACGATCACGCCTCGGCGTCTTCACCACCTCGACCGCGGTCGAGGACACCCACGATGCCGACCGGACACTGGACTATCTGCGCTCCATGCCCGTGCCGAACGGCACGAGTGTGCTCGTCGGCGGGCAGTCCGCGGTGGAACGGGACAGCGTGGACGCGCTGCTTGCCCGGCTACCGCTGATGATCACGCTGGTCTTCGCGATCACCACCGTGCTCATGGTGCTCGCCTTCCGGTCGCTGGTGCTGCCGGTGCAGGCCGGCTTCCTGAACCTGCTCGGACTGGGCGCCACGCTCGGCATCCTCACCTGGATCTTCGTCCGGGGCGGCGGCGCCGGTCTGCTGGATTTCACGCCACAGCCGATCATGGCGCTGGTGCTGGTGCTGATCGTCTCGGTCATCTACGGGCTGTCCACCGACTACCAGGTGTTCCTGTTGGCCCGCATCGTGGAGGCCCGGGCTGCGGGCGCGTCGACCACCGAGGCGGTGCGCACCGGCATCGCGCGCACCGGGTGGATCATCACCGCCGCCGCGCTCGTGCTGCTCGTCGTATGTGGCGCGTTCGCACTGTCGGACCTGGTCATGATGCAGTACATCGCGGTCGGTATGGTGGCCGCGCTCTTCATCGACGCCATGATCTTGCGCGTCCTGCTGGTCCCCGCGCTCATGAAAATGTGCGGTGCCGTCTCCTGGTGGGCGCCCGGGCCGTGGCGTGAGCGGCTTCGTCGTGACGACCCGCCGGACACCGGCGTCCCCGGGGCCGACGAGCCACGGGCTCCCAGTAGGGACTCGGAGCCGCCGACCGAGACCGGGAAGCGGCCGCCCTCCGATGCGCCGGGTTCGGCGGCGCCCGGGTCTACCGCCCACACCGTCGAGCCGGCGTCGCCGCGGCACCCCTGGTGATAGCTTCTATGTATGAAATTCGGGGCGCGCCGGAATGCTCGCGTGATCGCCCCGGTGTGGCGCGTCGGCTCGCAGCCGTGCCGGGCCGAGGTGGTGCGGGTATGACGGTCACGGTGCTCCTCGGTGGCGATGTGATGCTGGGCCGTGGCGTGGACCAGGTCCTGCCGCATCCGGGAGCTCCGGAACTGCGGGAGCCGTGGGTCCGGGACGCCCGGCGCTATGTCGAACTGGCCGAATGGGCCCACGGACCGGTGCCGCGACCCTGCGGATACGACTGGGTATGGGGTGAGGTGCCGGGCCTGCTGGACGAGCTCGCGCCCGACGTACGCCTGATCAACCTGGAAACCGCGATCACCGCGGACGGTGACTTCGCTGCCGGTAAAGCCATCCACTACCGGATGCAGCCGGGCAATCTGCCGACACTCAGCGCGTTCGCCCCCGATGTCTGTGCGTTGAGCAACAACCATGCTCTCGATTTCGGTATCGGCGGATTGATGGACACACTCGACGCGCTGGCGGGCGTGAATATTCGAGCCGTGGGGGCGGGAGCCGACCTCGCGGCGGCGCAACAGCCCGCCGTAGTGCCGCTACCGGACGGGCGCCGGATCCTGATCGTGTCCATATCGACCCGGTCCAGTGGCGTCCCTGCGGACTGGGCCGCCGCCACCGGCCGTCCCGGAGTTCGGCGCATCGACCATCCCTCGGTGCGTCACGCCGATGAGATCGCGGCGCACCTGGCGGCCCACCAAGGGGCCGGTGAACCGACGATCGTCTCGATCCATTGGGGGCCGAACTGGGGTTATGGCACCGGCCTGAGCGAGCGGCAGTTCGCCCACCGCCTCATCGACACCGGTATCGATATCGTGCACGGCCACTCCGCGCACCATCCTCGGCCGATCGAGATATACCGAGGCAAACCGATCCTGTACGGATGTGGGGACGTGATCGACGACTATGAAGGGATCGGCGGTCACGAGTCCTACCGGCCCGACCTACGGCTGTTGTATCTCGTCAGCCTCGGCACCGCCGGCCCGGCGGTGTTGCGTATGCTGCCGCTACGTATCCGTCGCCTCCGGCTCGAGCGCACGGGGCGATCGGATACGCAATGGCTGAGAACCCGGCTCGCCGATATCAGCCACCGTTTCGGCACCCGGGTGGAGATCGGGCCCGACGATCTACTGACCGTCGAACCTGCCGTTTGACGCTCGATTCATGTTCTGCGGCAGATACTTCGGAAAGCGACCGGTGCCGGTGGTGCGAGCGTTCCGCTCCGGACACCTGCGGCGACCCATCGGGAACAGAAGACACTCTCGACGTGGTGGGGAAGTCGGCGCAGTGGACCTCGGCGCATGCGATTCGGTTCGAGGAGCAGGCCGATTCCGGGGGCATCCGCGGCGGACCCCAGGAAGCCGCCCGTCACAGCGTCTTTCGTGCGGGCGAACTGCCCGGCTCTCAATGAGGCGATGTATCCGGACCCTTGTCGGGTCGGTCGCGGGATCCCGGGATCAAGCCCCTGCCGCCCGGCCGCTCGTGAAGAACTTCCAGGAAGACGATGCGGGCCTACCTTGAATAAGGTAGGAGAAGTCTTTCTCACTCTCCAGAGTGAAGGCGCCGCTCGCCTCCAGGCGACTGGCCATATCGGGGCCCATGACGACGACCTTCAGTGGTCTGGACGCGCCCATGTCCACCAGTTTGTCGGCTACAGTGCCCACCGCATCGTTATCTCCGGTCGAACCGAGAGGGTTGAACAGATAGACGGCTGTGACGTCGTCGGGCAGCGGTTCCTCGAGTATGTCCTTGTGCAGGCTGTGTACATGATTCAAGCCCAGGTCCGCTGCGCGCCGATCGGCGAACGCGGCGTAGTCCGGCTCTATCTCCATGCCGTACACCTTCTTGGCTTCCGTGAACATCCCGAAGAAATCGATAGCCGTGCCGGTGCCGGATCCGATGTCCAGCAGGACGTCGTCGGGGCTCAGGCGCAGGACCCTTTCGGACCAGGTCAGGTGCCTGAGGCTGGACGGCTGCGGGGGGTAGACATCGTCGCGCCCACCGAAACTTCCGGAAACCTTCGAGATCAAGCTGCCATCGGTGAATTGCTCCGGCGGCCGGCCGTTCTTCGGGGCCCCGTACAACGTGTACTCGGGCAGTCCGAGGACGCGTTCGAACTCGCGGTCTGCCTGCCGGTAGTCGCCTCGGGCGACCAGTCGCCGCAGATCGGCCAGCCATTCCGCCCGGGCGGCTGCCCGCCGTTCCGGATCCGCCTCGAAAAACATGGATTCCCGCCTGGCGCGGTCCGGATCATGGCGGGGCGTCCGGTGATCGGTGCCCGGGTCCGGGTCGGCTCGGCCCCGGTGCGGGTGGGCCGGGACATCCGGCCGCCGGGGCCCCAGTGCTTCGGGCCGGTCGACTCCGGTATTCACCACATGTGCGGCTCGCCGGTCGGTTCCTGTCTCCGTGTCGCTTCCGTGTACAAGCGAGTCGGCGAAGCCTCTACCGTTGTCCCGCCATGCTCCCGTCAGCTTTCTTGTCGTGCTTTTCAGGTCGTTGATCACCTGGGCCAAGACTCTTGTTACTCCGTTGCTCACCAGTGCGCTGCCCGGGCGGCGGAAGTCGACCGGTCGGGCGCGGTCGAACCGGCCGGGTCTGTCGGCGGCCGGTGGTTGTGCCCGGCGTCGATACCTGAGAAAACAGCGACCCGCACATCTATCTCCTTGCCGTTCGGGTGTGGGGTTGGATGCCCTGGACGAGTACGGGTCCTCGGCCGATTCGTTCGAGTTGCTGCGGCCGAACCCGTCCCGCTCGACTGAGCACAGCTGTACCGCCTTGCCGTCTGGTTCGCCCGCCGAATCCGGGATCGACTAGATCGCTGTGCATCCGATTTGTCGTCGATCCATACAATGCGGGACAGTCTATGAAAAGCTCTGAGACAGAGATCTTCCGGCAGACATCGAGCAAGACATGCAGCTGCACGGCCGGAGGATCAAACGGGTTTCTGCGGGATATCGGTCGATTCTGCCGGCGCGAGCCGGTCGGCTGTGACCAGCTCCGGAGGCCGGCGGACTCGTAAAGACGGCAGTTCACGGTCGTAACGTTCGATCTCGACCAGGCAGCTGTTGGCAGAAGGCCCCTGGGCCAGAGAACTGGTGCCTATGTCGTTTGTCACGACGTTCGGGTTGCCGTGGATATCGAGTGAATCGGGGTCGGCGGGGTCCAGTGGGTCGTACCAGGCGCCGGTGGCCATGTGCACGACCCCGGGCCGGACCGCGTCGGTGAGCCGCAGGCCCGCGAGGAGGGCACCGCGGTCGTTGAAGACGCGGACGATATCGCCGTCACGTAGGGCGCGGGCGGCGGCGTCGGCCGGGTGCATGCGCAGGGGTTCGCGGTCGCGGATCTTGGCTTCCCGGCTGGTGGCGCCGTAGTCGAGCTGGCTGTGCAGGCGCGTCGCGGGCTGGTGGGAGAGCAGGTGCAGCGGGAAACGTCGCGCGCGAGGGCTGCCGAGCCATTCCCGGGCGGGGAGCCAGGCGGGGTGACCGGGGCAGTCGGGGTAGCCGAAGTCGGCGACGGTGCGGGAGAAGATCTCGATCCGGCCCGACGGTGTGCCCAGCGGATGGCGGTCCGGGTCGTCGCGGAACCGTTCGAGCACGTGCCGGCTCTCGGCGAGCCGGGGGCGCAGATCGATCGGCGCACCGGAGCGGAACTCACGGTAGCCGGGCAGGGTGATACCGGCGGCCGCCGCGTTGTCGGCGGTGATCTGCCACAGGTGCTCCACCCACTGCCGCGCGGTGCGCCCTTCGGTGAAGCGCGGGCCGAAACCCAGCCGGTCGGCGAGCGCGGCGAAGATCGCGTAATCGTCGCGCGCCTCGCGGTAGGGCGGCAGGGCCGCGCGCATGGGCGAGAGCCAGTGATCGACCCCGGCGGCGAAATCCTCCCGTTCCTGGGCGGCGGTGCCGGGCAGCACGATATCGGCCAGGCGGGCGGTGGAGGTCCAGCTGATCTCGTGAACGACCACCGTTCGCGGCCGGGACCAGGCGCGGCGCAGCCGATTGAGGTCCTGATGGTGGTGGAACGGGTTGCCGCCGGCCCAATAGATGAGGTCGATATCGGGATAGGTGAGGACGCGGCCGTTGTAGTCGACGGTCGCGCCGGGGCGCTCCAGCATCTCGGTGAGCCGCGCCACCGGGACCACCTCGGCGACCGGATTCGGCGGTTGTGGCAGGGCGGCGACCTCGAACGGCAGCCGGCGCCGCTGCATCCCGTTGGTCATTCCGCTGCCGGTGCCCATGAGGACGCCGCCACCCGGTAGACCGATATAGCCGAGGGCGGCGGCCAGCGCCCACGCGGCCCAATAGGTCTGTTCCCCGTGTTCGGCGCGCTGCAGGGAGTAGGGCAGCCCGATCAGGCAGCGTTCCCGGGCCAGCAGCCGGGCCAGCTCCCGGATCTCGGTGGCCGGTACTTCCGACAGCGACGCCGCCCATTCCGGGGATTTCGGTTCTCCGTCCGAGCGCCCGGTCACATAGTCGGCGAAGCGGTCGAAACCGACGGTGTAGCGGTGCAGGAAGGCCCGGTCGTGCAGACCCTCGGTCAGCAGGGTGTGCACGAGGGCCAGCATGATCGCCACATCGCTGCCCGGCCGGCACGGGATCCAGCGGGCGGCGAGCACCGGCTCGAGATCGTCGCGGACGGGTCCGATATTGATCGTCTCGACGTCGGCGGCCCGCAGGGCCGCGAGGTGATCGCGATAACCGTGGGCGCCGAAGCTGCCCGGATTGACCTGCGCGTTTCGTGCCGCCGCCCCGCCGAAGAAGACGATGCGGGCGCAGTGCCGGGCGATCTCCTCCGTGGTGGGGGACTGCCGGGCCGCGTAGTAGGCGTTCATTCCGAGCACGTGCGGGATGGTGACCTCCGCGGCGGCGAACGAGTAGGTGTCCACCGAGGCGGTGTAGCCACCGAACATCCGCAGGAAGCGATGGATCTGTCCCTGGGCGTGGTGGAAGCGGCCGGCGCTGGCCCAGCCGTAGGACCCGCCGTAGATCGCGCGGTTGCCCGCGCGCTCCCGGGTGGACCGCAGGGCGGCGGCGGCGATATCCAACGCCTCGTCCCAGTCGACCTCCACGAACGGTTCGCGGCCCCGGAGCGTGGTGTCGCTGTGCTCGCGGTCCCGGTAGTAGCCGAGCCGGACGGCGGGCCGGGCGACCCGGTGATCGGGGTCGTGCGTGGCGGTGAGCGAGCGGCCGATCGGCGAGGGGTCGGGGTCCGGTCCGGCGGGGGTGACGCGGAGTTCGCTGTCGCCGTCACGGCCGATCAGGAAGTTGCCCCAGTGGGTCGCGGTCGGGAGCGGCTGGGTCATCATGGT
>NZ_BAGJ01000114.1 GCF_000308775.1 Nocardia testacea NBRC 100365 | reverse complement strand
CTATGCGGCGACGGCACTGACCGCCGTGATCACCGCGACCGTGGTGATCGCCTTCCTCGCGCTGGCCCATCTGCGGGCTCCGGAGCCGGCGCCGGAGCCCGCCGCACCCGGAATTCCGGCCGCTGCGGTGCCTGCGCCGGCCGGCGGCGCGCCCGGGTCCCGATAGCGTGCCGGCGGCGCGTGTGTCCGGACCAGGGGTGAGCGCGCGCACGGCACACCCCGTACCGGTATCCTCGATGTGTTATGCACTCGAGCCGGTGCGTGTGACCGGCCCACCCGTACCCGGGCATCGGCCCGGTACCCGCGCTCGCCGGACCCGCGACCGGCGCCGGTTCGGCCGCGAGCGTTCGCAGCGACGAAGGACCCCGGATGCACTGCCCGTACTGCCGACACCCCGACTCCCGGGTCGTCGACTCGCGACTGGCCGACGAGGGCGCCGCGATTCGCCGCAGACGCTCCTGCCCGGAATGCGGCCGCCGTTTCACCACGGTGGAGACCGCGATCCTATCGGTGGTCAAACGCAGCGGGGTCACCGAGCCGTTCAGCCGGGAGAAGGTGATCCGCGGGGTCCGGCGCGCCTGCCAGGGCCGCGAGGTCGACGACGACGCACTGAACCTGCTGGCCCAGCAGGTGGAGGACGCGGTCCGGGCCAAGGGGTCGCCGGAAGTGCCGAGCCATGAGGTCGGCCTGGCGATTCTCGGGCCGCTACGCGAACTGGACGAGGTGGCGTATCTGCGTTTCGCCTCGGTCTATCGATCGTTCACCTCCGCCGAGGATTTCGAACGCGAGATCCGGGATATGCGGCAGGCCCGGGCGGCGGTCGGCCCCGGGGACTGAGCGGGCGGAGTCAGCGGCGTACGGCCGCGACCGCCTTCTGGATCCGCTTGACCGACACGGGGTACGGGGTGCCCACCTTCTGGGCGAACAGGCTCACCCGCAACTCCTGGATCATCCACCAGATCTCGGTGACATCGGGTGCAGCCCGTCGCGCCTGCGGTAACCGGGTCAGCAACTGGTCGTAGGCTGCCAGCGCGGCGTCCACTTCCGTCATGGCCCGGCGGTCGCGCTCCGCGGATCCGGGCAGGGCCGTCAGCCGGGCGTGCGCCGCGCGCAGATACCGGGGCAGTTCCCGCAGGCGGGCCGGGCCCCATTCGGAGACGAACCCGTCGAACAGCAACTCGGCCAGCTGATCCCGGACGTCCTGGGCGATATCGGCTTCCCGGACGCCGGCCAACGCGGTCGACACGTCGTGCGCCGCGGCCAGCACCGGAACCACCAGCCGGACGATCCGGGTCACCACATCGTTGAGTTTCGGCCGCAGCGCCGCGACCAGGCGCTCGAACTGCGCGGGGTCGCGCACGGGCCCACCCGCGGCGCCGATGAGCTGGTCGGCCGCCGCGGCGCGGCAGTCCTCGACCAGCGCGTCGATCGAACCGTACGGGTTCTGGCTCAATACCAGCCGGTCCGCGGAGGACAGCCCCGCGGTGACGGCGCGCACCGAGGTCGGGATGGCCTCGAGCACCAGAGCCCGGGTCCCGGCCCGCATGGCGCGGGCCTGCTCGGCGGGCGAGGTGAGCACCCGGACCGCCACTCCGCCGTCCTCCGGGACCAGCGCGGGATAACCGGTGATGGTCTGACCGCCCACTTCCCGACGCACCGTGGCGTCCAGGGTGCCCAGGGATTCCGAGGTCCACACCGTGGCGGGGGCGCGTTCTGCGTTCGCCGTGGCGGCGGCCACCGAGGCGGACACCTGATCGGCCAGTCGGGTCCGCAACTGCGCCAGGCTCTTGCTGGTGGTGATGACGCGGCCGTCGGTATCGGTGGCCGCGAAGGTCATCCGGAGATGTTCGGGTAGCGCGGCCGGGTCCATATCGCCGGGAGCGATCGGCGTGGCGGCCAGCCGGGTCAGCTCCCGGGCCAGCCCGGTCCGCAGCGGTTCGGCGCGCGGGGTCAGGGCGCGCAGCGCGGCGGCGGCGAAATCCGGCGCGGGCACGACCGTGCGGCGCAACTGTTTCGGCAGTGTCTTGATCAGTGCCGCGGCCAGTTCCGCGCGCATCCCCGGCACCAGCCAGTCGAACCCGACCGCGCGGACATGGGCCAGCTGCGCCACCGGAATGCGCACGGTCACACCGTCGTCGGCCTGCCCCGGCTCGAATTGGTAGGTGAGCGGGAAGGACAACTCGCCCTGGCGCCAGACGTCCGGGAAGTCCGTGGGGTCCAGCCGGTTCGCGTTCTCGTTGACCACCGTCTCGGTCGTGAAATCGAGTTGGTGGGGATCCTGGCGGCGGGCCGTCTTCCACCAGGTGTCGAAATGCCGGACGGAGACGATATCGGCGGGTATCCGGCGGTCGTAGAACTCGAAGAGCACCTCGTCGTCGACGAGTATGTCCCGGCGCCGGGCCCGGTGCTCGAGATCGGCGATATCGTCGAGCAGCGCCCGGTTGCGGTGGAAGAACTCGTGTCGGGTCTGCCATTCGCCCTGCACCAGGGCGTGCCGCAGGAACAGTTCCCGCGAGACCTCGGGGTCGATGCGCCCGTAGTCGACCGGACGGCCGGTCACCAGGGGGACCCCGTAGAGGGTGACGCGTTCGTAGGCCCGGGCGGCGCCGCGTTTGGACGACCAGTGCGGTTCGGAATACACGCGTTTGACCAGATCCCCGGCGAGCCGTTCGGCCCATTCGGGTTCGACGCGGGCGGCGATCCGGCCCCACAGTCGTGAGGTCTCCACCAGTTCCGCGGCCATCACCCAGCGCGGCGGCTTCTTGGCCAGCGAGGAACCCGGGAAGATCATGAACTTGGCGTTACGGGCGCCGAGGAATTCGCGGGATTCGGCTTCCCGCACCCCGATATGCGACAGCATGCCCGACAGCAGCGCCTGATGTATGGCGGTCGCGTCCCACGGATCGGTGTCCGGAGTCATCTCCTCGACCGGCCGGGGGGCCGGGGCGCCGCTGCGCGCCGGTTCGGCGGCTTCCCGGTCCGGCTTCGCACCGCCGCGGCCGCGGCGCGCCGCGTTCTCGGAGCGTGCGGGGCGGGACTCCTTCGTCCCGGGTCCGGCGGCCGGCTCGTGCAGCGACCAGCCCATACCCTTGGTGATGGTGCGCAGCTGGCCGTACAGGTCCTGCCACTCGCGGATCCGCAGATAGTGCAGGAACTCCTCGCGGCACATCCGCCGGAAACGATTGGCCGACAGTGCCCGTCGCTGACCGGTGAGGTACTCCCACAGCCGCAGATACGCCAGGAAATCCGAGTTCGGCACGGTGAAACGGGCATGTTTCGCGTCGGCCGCCTGCTGCTGGTCGACCGGCCGTTCGCGGACGTCCTGGATCGAGAGGGCGGACACGATCACCAGCATCTCGGCCAGACAGCCGTTGCGGTGGGCTTCGACGAGCATCCGGCCCATACGCGGGTCCACTGGTAGACGCGCCATCTCCCGGCCCGTCGGCGTGAGGCCGGGGCCCGTTTCGGACCGGCGCCGACGCCCGGCTGCTGTCTCCTCGGGCGCCCCGGAATCCGCCTCCCCGGCCTCGGGTTCCGGGACTGTCTCCCGGGGCTGTGCCGGACGTGTGGCCGGTGCGCCGCGGGTGAGGGCGCCCAGTTCCTCCAGCAGGGCGACGCCGTCGCGGACCGCGCGCTGGTCCGGCGCCTCGACGAACGGGAAACGTTCCATTTCGCCCAGGCCGAGCGCGGTCATCTGCAGGATGACCGCGGCGAGGTTGGTACGCAGGATCTCCGGATCGGTGAACGCGGGGCGGGATTCGAAATCGTCCTCGGAGTACAGGCGGATGCAGATACCGTCGGCGACGCGGCCGCAGCGACCGGACCGCTGCCGCGCCGAAGCCTGCGAGATCGGTTCGATCGGCAGTCGCTGCACCTTCGTCCGCATGGAATAGCGGGAGATGCGGGCGGTGCCGGGGTCGACCACGTAGCGGATACCGGGCACGGTGAGCGAGGTCTCGGCGACATTGGTGGCCAGTACCACCCGTCGGCCGGTGTGCGGCGCGAACACCCGGTGCTGTTCGGCCGCGGACAGCCGGGCGTACAGCGGCAGGATCTCGGTCCGGGCGAGTTTCAGGTCCGCGAGCGCGTCGGCGGTATCGCGGATCTCCCGTTCACCGGACAGGAACACCAGCACATCGCCGTCCCCTTCGGCGAAGAGTTCGGTGACCGCGGCGCAGATCGCATCGACCGGGTCGCGGTCGACCGGCCGGTGATCTTCTTCCTCGTCCTCCTCCGCCGGCGCCGGCAGGACCAGTGGCCGGTACCGGATCTCCACCGGATACGACCGGCCCGAGACCTCCACGATCGGCGCCGGGTTGCCGGCGGCGTCGGCGAAATGCCGGGCGAACAGTTCCGGGTCGATGGTGGCCGAGGTGATGACGATCTTGAGATCCGGCCGCCGGGGGAGCAGCTGCTTCAGGTAGCCGAGGAGGAAATCGATATTGAGACTGCGCTCGTGGGCCTCGTCGATGATGATCGTGTCGTAGGCGCGCAGTAGCCGGTCCCGTTGGATCTCGGCGAGCAGAATACCGTCGGTCATCAATTTGACCAGCGTGTGTTCGGCGGCGTGATCGGTGAACCGGACGGTATAGCCGACCGCGTCGCCCAGTTCGGTCCCCAGTTCCGTGGCGATCCGCTCGGCGACCGTGCGCGCCGCCAGCCGGCGGGGCTGGGTGTGCCCGATCGCCCCGCGGATACCCCGGCCCAGCTCCAGGCAGATCTTCGGGATCTGGGTGGTCTTGCCCGAGCCGGTCTCCCCGGCCACCACGACGACCTGGTGCGCCGCGATGGCGGCGGCGATATCGTCGCGGCGCCCGGTGACCGGCAGCTGCTCGGGATAGGTGATCGCCGGTACCGCCGCCCGCCGGGCCGCGATACGTTCCTCGGCCGCCGTGATCTCGGACTCGATCCGGGACAGGTCACCGCCGCGCAACCGATCCAGTTGCCGGTGCAGCCGGTGTTCGTCGCGGAGGGTGAGGGAAGCCAACCGGGTACGAAGCTCCCGGCGCGTGACTGCGGTCCTGGTCATTGCATCGACCAGCCTATCGAAACCCGGCCTCCCGCCGGGTCGCGGCCCGGCCCGCCACGACGGCCGGCGGCGGTGCGGATGGGAACCGGCGAATCGAAGACCGCCCCGCGGCCGATCGGTCGTGCGAGTATGGACGAGGTGCGCTTTTGCGAAAGGCGGTGCGGCATGGCCGGATTCGTACTCGACCAGGCCGGGGTGCGGGCCCTGGTGGGGCTGGCGTTCGTCGTGGCGGCGCTGGTGGTGCTGGCCCGGGTGATGTTCGCCGCGCCGGTGCTCGCGACGGGGGCGGCCGCGCGCGGTGGCGCGGGCTGCGGTGACACGGCCCACGGCGATGATCGTGAATCCGATGCCGCGCATCTGCTGATGTGTGCGGTCATGCTGGTGATGGTGTTGTTCCCCACCCGGGTGCACACCCATGCCCTGCACGGAATCCTGCTCGCGATGACGCTGGTGTTCGCCCTGCTGCTGGCCGATCGGCTCGTGCGCTGGTATCGCGACGCCTATCCGCGGGCCGGGCAGCGCGCCGCGGCCATCGGGTACCACCTGGCCGCCGCCGTGGTGATGCTGTTCACGATGTCGGGCCACAGCGGAAGCGGGCACAACGCGGGCCCGGGACCGGCCTCCGTATTCGCCGCGCTGTTCCTGGTGGACGCCGTCGTGGTGCTGGTGTCGGTGCGTACCGGGCGGGCACGCTGGTGGACCGCGCATCCGGTCGCGCCGACCACCGGCCGCGGACTACCCGTGGCCGTGCTGCCACACCTCATCATGGATCTGGGTATGGCCTACATGCTGCTGGTCTGACCCCCGGCGGCCCGGCCGCGCAGCACGGTCGAGATGCGCACGTGTTCGGGAGCGAGCGCCACGCGCAGCAGCTCCGCGACCGTACCCGCACTGTCCGCGGCACCACCGCAGGTGAACACATCGACGAAGATGTCACCGGTCTCGGGGTAGGTGTGCAAGGAGGCATGCGATTCGGCCAGCAGGGCCAGGACGGTGACCCCGTGCGGCTCGAACTGTTTACCGACGACCTCGCACACGGTCACGCCCGCCGCGGTCAGCGCGTGCCGCAGCGCGGCCTCGAGTCGTCCGAGATCGTCGCACAGCGCCGGGTCCACCCCACCGAACTCGGCCAGCACATGCCGGCCGCTGAATTCCGCCGCCACTTCGGCCTCACTCGCTCGCCACGGCAACCGGGCTCACCCCGACACCACCGTGACCTCGTCGAACACCACATCACCGGCCGCATCGGATTCGGCCAGGTCGACGGTGGCGATCAGCGCCCAGCCGTGATCGCCCGCCGGATCGTCGAGGGTCTGGCGTACCTGCCAGAAACCGGGCCGCGTCTCCACCCGGAACAATTGCGGACCGCGCGCGTCGGGTCCGGTGCCGATGCTGTCGTATTCGTCGAAATAGGGGCCGAGATCGGCCGCCCAATCCGGACCGGGGGACAGCTCCGCCAGTTCGTCCCAGCGCTGCCGGGCGGCCAGCTCGACCCGGCGGAACACGGCATTGCGCACCATCACCCGGAACGCCCGCTCGTTGGCCGTGACCGGGCGCACGCTCTCCCCGCCGAACGCGATCTGCTCGGCGTCGGTCTCCGCGCCCGCCCCGGTCAGCTGCTCCCATTCGTCGAGCAGACTGGAATCCACCTGCCGCACCAGCTCGCCCAGCCATTCGGTGAGATCGTCGAGCTCCTCGGTGCGCGCCGACTCGGGCACGGTCCGGCGCAGGGCCCGGTAGGCGTCGGCGAGGTAGCGCAGCACCACGCCTTCGGAACGGGCGAGTTCGTAGTAGGAGATCAGTTCGGTGAAGGTCATGGCCCGCTCGACCATGTCGCGCACCACTGATTTCGGTGACGGCGCGAACTCCGACAACCACGGATGCCCGGCCCGGTAGGTCTCGTAGGCACCCTCGATCAGCTCCGCCAGCGGTTTCGGCCAGGTGATGTCCTCGAGCAGTTCCATCCGCTCGTCGTAGTCGATTCCCTCGGCCTTCATCTCGGCCACGGCCTCGCCGCGTGCCTTGTGCTGCTGCGCCATCAACAGTTGCCGGGGATCCTCGAGGGTGGCCTCGACCAGCGACACCATATCGAGGGCGTAGCTCGGCGACGCGCTGTCGAGCAGTTCGAATGCGGCCAGGGCGAACGGCGACAGCGGCTGGTCCAGAGCGAAATCCCGCTGCAGGTCCACGGTGAGCCGCGCGTAGCGGCCGTGCTCGTCGGGTTCGGGCAGCTGCTGCACCACACCGGCGTCCCGCAGTGCCCGGTACAGCCGGACGGCGCGCAGGATATGGCGCCGCTGCGCCGGTCGCGGTTCGTGATTGTCCTCGAGCAGATGGCGCATGGCCCGGAAGCAGTTCCCCGGTCGCGCGATCACATTCAGCAGCATCGCGTTGGTGACCGCGAATCGCGACACCATGGGTTCGGGCGCTGCCGCGACCAGCCGGTCGAAGGTCTCCTCACTCCACGAGACGAAACCCTCGGGTGGTTTGCGGCGCTGCACTTTGCGCATCTTCTTCGGGTCGTTACCGGCTTTGGCCAGCAACCGGGTGTTCTCGACCTCGTGCTCGGGTGCCTGCACCACCACCGTGCCCATGGTGTCGAAACCGGCCCGCCCGGCCCGTCCGGCGATCTGGTGGAATTCCCGGGCCTTGAGCCGCCGGGTGCGCACCCCGTCGAATTTGGTGAGACCGGTCAGCAATACGGTGCGAATAGGGACATTGATCCCGACTCCCAGGGTGTCGGTGCCGCAGACGACCTTCAGCAATCCGTCCTGCGCGAGGCGCTCCACCAACCGCCGGTATTTGGGCAGCATTCCGGCGTGATGGACGCCGATACCGTGCCGGATCAGGCGGGACAGCGTTTTCCCGAAACCGGACGAGAAACGGAATTCGCCCAGCGCTTCCGCGATGGCATCCTTCTCGGCCCGGGTGGCGAAACTCGCGCTGGTCAGCGCCTGCGCCCGTTCCAGCGCCGCGGCCTGGGTGAAATGAACGACATACACCGGAGCCTGATGGGTGGTGACCAGCTCGGTCAGTGTTTCGGTGATCGGCGTGCGCGCGTAGGAGAAGTGCAGCGGTACCGGGCGCTCGGTACCCGCGACCACCGCGGCGGTTCGGCCGGTGCGGCGTTCGAGATCGGTCGCGAAGAAATCGACCTCGCCGAGAGTGGCCGACATCAGCAGGAATTGCGCGCGGGGCAATTCGAGCAGCGGTACCTGCCAGGCCCAACCGCGGTCGGGGTCGGCATAGAAATGGAATTCGTCCATCACCACCTGGCCGATATCGGCGTCCGGGCCTTCCCGCAGGGCCAGGTTGGCGAGGATCTCCGCGGTGGCGCAGATGATGGGTGCGGTCGGGTTCACCGCCGCGTCACCGGTCACCATGCCCACTCGTTCGGCGCCGAAAACCTCGCAGAGTGCGAAGAATTTCTCGCTCACCAGCGCCTTGATCGGCGCGGTGTAGTAGCTGCGCAGCCCCCGGGTCAGTGCGAAGAGATGAGCCCCCACGGCGACCAGTGACTTCCCCGAACCGGTGGGAGTGGCGAGAATGACATGGGATCCGGCCGCCAGCTCCAGCAACGCCTCGTCCTGAGCCGGATAGAGAGCGGTGCCCTGCTTGGCGGCCCATATCGCGAACGACTCGTACAGCGCGTCGGCGTCGGTCCCCGGTATCTCGAGCAGTTCGGTCAGATCCACCCCGGACACCCTACGGGCTGTCGCGTACCGATCACCGGCACGGTGGCCGTGTGCCGTACCGCCGGTGTCGCCGCGCTTCAGCCCCGTTCGTCGTCGTCGCCGGAGTAGCCGCCCTGTTCGGCGAGGAAACGCTCGAATTCGGCGCCCAGTTCGTCGCCGCTGGGCAACTCGCCCTCCCCGACCAACAGGCTGGACTGCCGCTCCTGGGCACTGACGAAGGTGTCGTACTGGCGTTCCAGCGCGTGCACCACCGTCTCCACCTCGGCGTTTCCGGCGATATGCTCGTTGACCTGCTCACGCACCCGGGCCGCTGCCTCACCCAGCGCGGCGAGCGGGAACTCGAGGCCCGCGTTCTCACCGACGTGTTCGAGGAGGGTCTGCGCGGCTTCCGGATAGGAGGTCTGCGCCAGATAGTGCGGGACGTGCACCGAAAAGCCCAGCGATTCGTGACCGTGCTGGGCCATGCGGTACTCCAGCAGCGTCGCCGCGCTCGCCGGTACCTGCAGTTCTCCGGGCCAGCGCTGGTTTTCCGGAATGAGATCGCGGTTCGACGAATGTGCGGTGAGCCCCAGCGGCCGGGTGTGCGGGACCGCCATCGGGATGGCGCTCAGGCCGATACTGCGGCGTACACCGAGCTGCTCGGCCAGCAACCGCACCGCGGTGGTGAACTTCTCCCAGCGCAGATCCGGTTCCATGCCCGCGAGCAGCAGGAACGGGGTGCCCGCGGTATCGCGCAGGGCCCACAGGTTCAACTCGGGTTCGGCGTACTCGGAGAAATGATCGGTTTTGAAGGTCATCAAGGGGCGCCGGGAGCGGTAGTCCAGCAGCTCGTCCACATCGAACGAGGCGACGAGTTCGCTCTCCAGGCTCTCCCGTAGATGAGTCGTGGCCAGCCGGACCGCATGGCCCGCGTCGGAGTAGCCCTCCAAGCCGTGCACCAGGACCGGCCCCGAGCCGTCGTCGGACGACAGCTGCGGAGCGGGGAACTCCAGTTCGTACATTCGCGACTCGTAGTCCATCGCGTACTCCTTCCTGCGCGATCCGTGGCGGGCGGGTCGAGCAACACTGCTGGTATTCGCTGCCGCGCCGCGAGCCGCGAATCACCCTTCATTGTCCCCCATGCGGATGTAGGGCCACACGCGGCCGTACATCGGCTCTCTGTGCTGACAACAGCCGTGGCCGCCGGTGAATTCCCCGGTGCCGGCGGGGACGGGCCGGGGAGTCGGTGTGGTCTTGTGGCCGGTGAACGCACCGGGGAGTCTGGCACACTCCGCTCCTGGATGTACCCCATTTCCGGGCCCGCAACCGGTATCGGCGCGGAGACGGGCCGGTGGCCGGAGTTGTCCCCAGCCCCGAGTTGTCCACAGACTTCGTGAGAACGGATGTTTTCCCAGCTCACCGCACCTACTGCGCGAGCTCCTGTCCCGCATGCTCGAACCATGACTTCCGCTGCGCCGTTCTCCCGTCCCGCCTCCGCCGACGCCCGATCGGTCCCGGGCCGAGCCGGTGGCCCCGGTCGCCCGGCTTCCGCGCCATCCCGTCCCGCCCGGGCCCCCGGACGGTGTCCCACGGCGCGGGCACTGGCCGCCCGGGGCGGGCCACGGCCGGCCCCGGCTCCCGGGGCGCCGGGTTCGCACTTCCCCGGGCGGGAGATCTACGAGTACGCCGCGGCACCACAGGCACGCTGCGCCGACCGGGCCGGTGAGGAGTACGACCGTCCCCTCCGTACCGGACCCGCCCATCTCGACGATCCGGGTGATCTGCTCGCCGCGCTCCCCGCCATGCTCGGCTTCTGTCCGGAGCGCTCGCTGGTGCTGGCCGTTCTGTGCGCCGCGCCCACCGCGGAGAGCGCGGTCATCGATCTCGTGGTGCGGTTCGATCTCCGGCAGCCCGGCACCGGCGCCCCCTCCGATACCGGGACGGTGGCTGCCGCGGCCGCGCGCGTCTGCGCCCGGCCCGGAGTGGTCGGAGTACTCGCCGTCCTGGTGGACGACGAGCTCGGCGACGGGGAACCGGCTGCACCGCAGCGGGTCCCGGTCTTCGCGGAACTGACCCGACAGCTGGCGTCCCGTGCTGTTCCGGTGCGCGGAGCCTGGGCCGCGCGGTCCATCGCGGCCGGGCAGCCGTGGTGGAGTGTGACGGGCCCACCGCGCCGGGGGAGGATCGCCGATCCGGTGGCCTCGACGGTGACGTTCGGCCGTGTCCTGGACGGCCGGCCGATCCGCCGCAGCCGCGACGAACTGACCGCGTTGGTCGCCCCGGACGCGGTGTTGCGCGCGCGGGTGACGAGCGAACTGGACGAGGCCCGGGACCGTGCGAAGGACAGATACGTGGCCGCCGCGCAACGTGGCGATCCGGCCGGTTATCTGCGCGGCGAATTGACGACCGTGCTCTGGTTCATCGCCCACGCCGAATCCGGCCCGGCGCTCGACGCGCGGGAGCTGGCCCAGATCGCGGTGGCCCTGCGCGACCGGGAGATCCGCGATTCGCTCTTCGCCGTGGCCGATACCGTGCACGCCGAAGCAGCGGAGAGTCTATTGGCCCTACTGACCCGCGCGCTGGACGGTGCCGACCGGGCCGAAGCGGCGACCCTGCTGGGCTATTTCGCCTATGTGCGGGGCGACGGCCCGTTCGCGGGAATCGCCCTGGACGCGGCGCTGGACGCCGAGCCGCGCCATTCGATGGCCGCCCTGCTGCACACCGCTCTGGAAGCCGGTATGCGGCCCGAACGCCTGCGCGATCTGGGGCGGTGCGGCCGCGACGCCGCGATCGCCCTCGGCGTCGACCCGGCCGCGGTGTGCTGAGCTCCGCCTCGGCCGGATCAGCGGGCGCTGTGCGCGCGAGAGCCGAGGCCCCGCAGGTAACTCCAGGCGGTGGAGACGATCTCGTCGAGGTCGTTGTGCTCGGGCTTCCAGCCGAGCTCATCGATCGCGCGCCGGCTGGAGGCGATCAGTACGGCCGGGTCGCCGGCGCGGCGTGGGGCATCGACCGCTGCGATGGGCCCGCCGGTGACCCGTTCGCACGCCGATATCACCTCGCGTACCGAGAATCCCGTCCCGCTGCCGAGATTGAACACCCGGTGCGAACCCGCGGTGGCGGTCTCCAGTGCCAGCAGATGGGCCTGCGCCAGGTCCAGGATGTGGATGTAGTCGCGAACCGCGGTGCCGTCATGGGTCGGCCAATCGGTGCCGAACACCGAAATGGAATCCCGGTGTCCCGCAGCCACCTGCAGCACCAGCGGGATCAGATGCGTCTCCACCACCCGGTTCTCACCGAGGCCCCCGTAGGCCCCGGCCACATTGAAATAGCGCAGGCTGGTGGCCGCCAGCCCGTGGGCGACGGCATACGAGGTGATGGCGTGATCGATCGCCAGCTTCGACGCACCGTAGGGGTTGGTGGGGCGAGTAGGCGCGTCCTCGGTGATCGGGACCTCTTCCGGCTCGCCATACACCGCTGCCGTCGAAGAGAAGACCAACCGCCGCGTATCGGTTTCGCGCATCGCTTCCAGCAGTGCGAGTGTTTTCACCACATTGCCGTGCCAGTACTTCTCGGGCCGCTGGACCGATTCGCCGACCAGCGATTGCGCCGCGAAGTGCAGCACCCCGTCGAATCGCCGCGTGCGCAGCAGGTCCGGCGCTGCCTCGGCGATATCGCCCTCGACGAATTCCACGCCCTCGGGTACGCCGTCGGCATTACCCGTCGACAGATCGTCGAGGACGACCACGTCGTGCCCCTGCTCCCGCAGTACCAGCGCGCAGACGCCACCCACATACCCGGCTCCGCCGGTGACCAGAAGTTTCATCGATCAGACCAGCTTCACCTGAACGGCGTGGGCCATTTCGTCGGGCAGTTCGTAACCCGAGTGGCCCGGCACCGTGATGATCACGGCACCCGGTTTGCTCTCCACGGTGACGCGGGCGTCGGGCACCACGCCCGCCTCCCGCAGCCGGCCGATGACCTCGGGATCGGTCTGGATGTGTTCGGCCAGCCGCCGCACCACCACCGCGTGCGTACGACCCTGCGGCAGTTCGGACAACCGCTTGAGCGGTTCCTCCAGCAACTGGGTCGCGGAGATACCGAGTTCGTCCAGGCCGGGAATGGGGTTGCCGTACGGAGAGGTGGTGGGATGGTTCAGCACCTCGACCAGGCGCCGTTCCACATCCTCGCTCATCACATGTTCCCAGCGGCAGGCTTCGGCATGCACGTTCTGCCAGTCCAGCCCGATGATGTCCACCAGCAATCGCTCGGCCAGGCGATGTTTGCGCATGACCGCGACCGCCATACTGCGGCCCTTCTCCGTCAGTTCGAGATGCCGGTCACCCGCGACGAGCAGCAGTCCGTCGCGTTCCATTCGGGCCACGGTCTGGCTGACCGTGGGGCCGCTCTGCTCGAGGCGCTCGGCGATCCGGGCGCGCAGGGGTACGACGCCCTCCTCCTCGAGGTCGTAGATGGTACGGAGATACATCTCCGTGGTGTCGACCAGATCCTTCACTGTTGCCCCTTCGTCGGCACGAATTCTACCTGCGCACCAGCAACCCCCGGTCGAAACGAACGGGTCGCGTGACGCGATGGGAATACATTCGGCGCGCGGCCCGACGCCGCAGTCGCGCATACATGTATTTCTACTGCATGACAACGTGCAATGGGGTTTCACCCTTCCCGATACGGTTGCGATCATGGCCACTGCACCGCCGGATGTGAACTCGGGCTCCGGGGAACCGGGGACCGTCGTGTGGACCGACCGCTTCCTGGACTACTCGTGGACCCCCGAGCATCCGATGAAACCGGTCCGTCTGCAGTACACGATGGCGCTGGCGCGCTCACTCGGGATACTCGACGGAATCGAACTGCTGGAGCCCGGTGCGGCCGGCCGCGAGGAGTTGCTCCGGGTACACACCGGCGACTACGTCGAGGCGGTCCGCGCGGCGGTGCCGCGGGAGACGGTGGGTGAGCCGCCGATCGATCCGCCCTACGGGCTCGGATCCAGTGACAACCCGGTGTTCCCCCGCATGCACGACGCCGCGTCGGTGATCGTCGGCGGCACCCTGGCCGCGGCGCGGGCCATCGCCACGGGCGCCACCCGGCGGGCGGTCAGTATCGGCGGTGGCATGCATCACGCCATGCCCGGCCGGGCCGCCGGCTTCTGCGTGTACAACGACGTGGCGGTGGCCATCTCCTGGCTGCTCGACCACGGTTTCGACCGGATCGCCTACCTCGATGTGGATGTCCACCACGGCGACGGGGTACAGCACGCGTTCTATCGGGACCCGCGGGTGCTCACGGTGTCGATCCACCAGCACCCCGCCACACTGTGGCCGAACACCGGCTGGCCGGACGAGACCGGCAGCGGCCCCGGAGACGGCACGGTGATCAATCTCCCGTTGCTGCCGGGGACCCGCGACCCGCAGTGGTTACGCGCCTTCCACGCGGTGGTTCCCGGCGCGGTCGCGGCGTTCCGGCCCCAGCTGGTGGTCAGCCAGTGCGGCGTGGACACCCACCGGGAGGATCCGCTCGCGGAGCTGGAGCTGGGTATCGAGGGTCAACGGGCGGCCTTCCTGGCGATGCGGCAGCTGGCCGACCGGTACGCCGAGGGACGGTGGTTGGCGGTCGGCGGGGGCGGGTACGGCCTGGTGCGGGTGGTGCCCCGGGCCTGGACCCATCTTCTGGGTATCGCGCTCGACCGCCCGGTGGACCCGGCGACCGCGATACCGCAGGATTGGATCGACCTCGTGCACACCGACCGGCCGCGGGTCTCGCCGCCCCGCACCATGGGCGACGGTGTGGACATCGCTTTCCGGCGCTGGGACGGCCCCGGGGGCACCGCCGAGACGGGGGACGCCCGATTCGACCGTGCCCAGCGCGCCGTCGATACGGCCGTTCTCGCCACCCGCCGAGCGTGCTTCGGCCCGCTCGGCCTGGACCCGGAGGATCCGCGTGACTGACCTCACCGACCGTGTTCCCGACGATCCGCCGCCGGCGCCGCTGCACTGGCAGGCCGATGTACTGGCCTCCGACGGCGGTGTGGTGCGAGTGCGCCCGATCATTCCGGCCGATGCCGAGGAACTGCAGCGATTCCACACCGCCCTGTCCGAGCGCAGCCGCTACCTGCGGTATTTCGGGCCCTATCCGCGAATATCGCCGAAGGATCTGCACCGCACCACCCACCTCGACTATCGGGACCGGGTGGGGCTGGTCGTCGTCTTGGGGGACGCGATCATCGCGGTCGGGCGGTACGAGATCCTGGACCGCACCGGCTCGCGCGCGGCGGAGGTCGCCTTCGTGGTGGCCGACGAGCATCAGGGACGCGGGCTCGGCTCGATCCTGCTGGAACATCTGGCCGGCGCGGCCGCGGAGAACCGGATCGACACCTTCGTCGCCGAGGTACTGGCCGAGAACACGGTGATGGTGACCGTGTTCCGTGAGGCGGGCTATCAGGTGGAGCGCAGCCGGGACGGTTCGGTGCTGCATCTGGAATTCGCCATCGACCCCACCGAGGCGCTGCGCTCGGTGCGCGACGCGCGGGAACGGGCCTCGGAGGCGCGCAGTGTGGGCAATCTGCTGGCCCCGCGCTCGGTGGCCGTGATCGGCGCGACGCCCAGCACCGCCCGCGTCGGCGGGGTGGTGCTGGCCAATCTGCTGGACGGAACGTTCCAGGGAGCGGTGTACCCGGTGAACCCCGAGCGGCGCTCGGTCCGTGGTGTCCACGCGTATCCGACGGTTCGCGATATCCCGGACGAGGTGGACCTGGCCGTCGTCGCGGTGCCCGCGGCCGCCATCGGTTCGGTTCTCGACGACTGTATGGCCAAGGGCGTCAAAGGTCTGCTGGTGCTGTCGGCGGGGTTCGGGGAGACGGGGGAGCAGGGTCGCAATGCGGAGGCCGAACTGGTCGCGGCCGCCCGGGGACACGGCATGCGCGTGGTCGGGCCGAGCGCGCTGGGTATCGCGAACACCGATCCGGCGGTCGGTCTCAATGCCACGCTGGCGACTCTGTTGCCGGGCCGCGGGCGGATCGGATTCTTCTGTCAGTCGGGGCCGCTCGGGGTGGCGATCCTCGCCGAGGCCGCCACCCGCAACCTGGGCTTGTCCACCTTCGTCTCCGCCGGTAACCGGGCCGACGTCTCCGGCAACGACCTGCTGCAGTACTGGGACACCGACGCCGACACCGATGTGATCCTGCTGTACCTGGAGAGTTTCGGTAATCCGCGCAAATTCTCCCGTATCGCGCGCCGGGTGGCCCGCAACAAACCGATCGTCGCGGTGAGTCCCAGCCGGTTGGCCGCGCCCGGGATGTCGGACGGTGGTCTGGATCGGTCCATCGTGCGCGATCTGTTCGCGCAATCGGGTGTGGTGCAGGCGGATTCGATATCCGAGATGTTCGATTGCGCGGCTCTGCTGGGCTATCAGCCGCTGCCCCGCGGACCCCGGCCGGCCGTCGTGGGCAACAGCGCCGCTCTCAACTGGCTGACCTCCGACGCGGCGCGCAGTGAGGGGCTCACCGTGGTGGAGCCGGTGGACCTCGGTCCGCAGGCCACGCCCGAGGACTTCCGGATCGCTGTCGCCGCGGCACTCGAAGCCGAGAACACCGATGCCGTGATCGTCATCTTCGCGCCGCCGATTCCGCTGCCGCAGACCGGATATGCCGAGGCGATCCGGGCGGCCGTGGCCTCGGTGGCCGCGACCAAACCGGTCCTCACCACCTTCGCGAGCGGTGACGGCATTCCGAACCTGCTGGCCGTCCGTGGTCCCGGTGCGGCCGCCATCCGCGGTTCCATTCCGTCCTTCCCCGATCCGGCGCGCGCGGTCCGCGCGCTGGCCAGGGTGCATCGTTACGCGCGCTGGCGCGACCTGCCCGCGTCCCCGGCCGCCGATACCGTGCACACCGGCGACGAGAACGGGCGGCCGGCAGGTATCGACAGCGAGCGGGCCGTGCGCCTGATGGAACAGTGGATGACCGATCCGGCCGGGCGGTGGCTGACCGATGACGAGACCGTCGCGCTGCTCGACTGCTATGGCATCTCCGTGGTGGAATTCCGGGCGGTCCGCGATGCCGAGGCGGCCGTGGCGGCGGCCGAGGAACTGGGCTATCCGGTGGCGGCGAAGGCGACCAACGAGAGCTGGCGGCGGCGCCCCGATATGAGCTGGGTGCGGCTGGACCTGTGGCGCCCGGACGCGGTCCGCCAGGCCTATCGCGATCTGGTGGAGCTGTGCGGTGATCCGCTGCTGCACATCCAGCGGATGGCGCCCAAGGGAGTCGGCTGTGTGCTGAAGGTACAGGACGACCCGGCGTTCGGTTCGGTGATCGAATTCGGGCTGTCCGGGCCGATCATCGAACTCCTCGGTGATCGTGCCTATCGGGCACTGCCGCTATCGGCGCAGGAAGCCGCCGCGCTGATCGATGCGCCGCGCGCCGCACCGTTGCTGAACGGAACACCGGCCAGCCCCCGGGTGGACAAAGCGGCTCTCATCGAACTCGCCCGGCGTATCTCGGCGATGTTCGACGATCTCCCTGAAATGCGGGAACTTTCTTTCGAGCCGGTACTGGCCGCCCCGGAATCGGCGGCGATCCTCTATGCCCGCGCCCGGGTCGGTCCGCAGCCGAGCCGCTTCGACACCGGGCCGCGTCGATTGGGGTAGGTTGCCGGGCACTTGTTGCCGGCCGGCGCCTCCGCGGCCGGTGGCGAGGGGACGGTGGCCGCGGAGGGCGCGAGACCTACCGGGGGGCGTCGGCACCCGTTCGCTGTCCACGGGCGAACCCGGAGTCGGCGACCTCGTTCACCCATTCGTCCCTGGGGCTCGGACGGGCCGACGCCGCCGCAAGGTGGCGGTGAAGTCCCGCCAGCGGGGGTGCGTTGGTTGCCTTCTCGGTCGTGACCTCGCGGTCGTCGCCCGGGTTCGGAAAGACGGTGTGCACCCGGGATACAGGTGTGACCGGCCGAAACCGGCCGGTCACATTTCCTGGTGGGTGCTGTGTCAGCTCGCGTAGGCGCGCAGCCGGTCCGCCCGCTCGCCCTTACGGAGTTTGGACATCACCTCGCGCTCGATCTGCCGGACACGTTCCCGGGACAGACCGAACAGCTTGCCGATCTGGTCCAAGGTGCGCGGCTGGCCGTCGTCCAGGCCGAACCGCAGCCGGATCACCTGCTGTTCGCGTTCGTCGAGCGTGTTGAGCACACTGCGCACATCGTGATGCAGCAGGCCGGCGATGACCGCGCTCTCGGCCGAGGTGGCTTCGGAGTCCTCGATGAAATCGCCCAGGGGGGCTTCTTCGTCGTTACCCACCGGCATGTCCAGGCTCACCGGATCGCGGCTGTGGTCGAGCAGATCGGCGATCTTCTCCACCGCGATCCCCGATTCGGCCGCGAGTTCCTCGTCGGTGGCCTCCCGGCCGAGCTGCTGATGTAGTTCGCGCTTGATCCGGGCGAGCTTGTTGACCTGTTCGACCAGATGGACCGGCAGCCGGATGGTGCGGCTCTGATCGGCCATACCTCTGGTGATCGCCTGCCGGATCCACCAGGTGGCGTAGGTCGAGAATTTGAAGCCCTTCGCGTAGTCGAACTTCTCCATCGCGCGGATCAGGCCCAGATTGCCCTCCTGGATGAGATCCAGCAGCGGCATCCCGCGGCCCGTGTACCGCTTGGCGAGCGAGACGACCAGGCGAAGGTTGGCTTCCAGCAGGTGCGACCGCGCGGCCTGACCCTCCCGGACGACCATGGCCAGATCACGCTTGCGGGTCGCCGACAGACGCTTGCCGGTCTCCAGCAGGTGCTGGGCGTAGAGACCCGCCTCGATGCGCTTGGCCAGTTCGACTTCGTCGGCAGCTGTGAGGAGCGCGGTCCGGCCGATTCCGTTCAGGTACACACGTACCAGGTCGGCGGCGGGGCTCTGAGCGTCGAGGTCCGAATCGGTGGGGCGCACACGAGTGGTGGCGGGGCTTGTCATGACTTGCCTCCTGTCGGTGGTGTCTCACTCCGAACAACGGACCCGACATAGGGAAAGTTCCCTCGCCGGGCACGGATAAACCGCTCTGAACTGCGGTTTTCACTGTGACGTTCTGAGAAGTTCCTGAGAACGAGAACCCCTCGACAGGCGGCGGAGCACGCGGTGGGGTCGCGGCCCTAGTGCGGTACCGGGTGGATCAACCCGTGCCGCACCAAACCGGTGACCACTCCGAGAGCGGCGTCCGCGAACTCGGGGGAGACCTCCTCCGCTCCCTGTGACAGTGCCAGCAGTTCGATCAGTTCGTACAACGGCAGGCCGTCGGAGCGCATTCCCGCCAGCAGGGAGACCGTCGTCTCGTCCACTTCGTGCTGCCAGCGTGGTCCGTCGCCCCGGTGCAGGCGGATCACCTGCTGCTCCCAGCCCTGCTCACCCGGTAGCGACACCCGCTCGAGCGCGGTCGCCGGGTCGATCCGGTAGCGCGAGCGCCGGGCCCGGTCCGGGTCCGCGGCGATATCGCGCAACCAGGCGGATCGGCGGAAGTAGGCCAGCGCTTCCGGGCCCAGCGGATCGTCGAAGCCGTGGGTGAGGTCCTCGGCCAGCAGTTCGGTCGGCGCGTCCACCGCGCGCAGGTAGACGAAGCCGAAACCGATACCGGTCACCCCGGCCTGCTCCAGCGCGGTCAGCCATTCCTCGGCCCGCTGCTGGGCCTCGGGGGTGCGCGGATCGAGACCGGCGTCGCGCAGCCAGGTGCCCACGTACAGCGCGGGGTCGGCGACATCGCGCTGGACGACCCAGGCGTCGATACCGTGCGCGGGCAACCAGCTCGAGACACGCTGCCGCCAGTCCTGGGTCTCGGTGTGCACCCAGGCGGCCAGCACCGCGGCGGTCCCGCCGGGGGCCAGCAGTTCGGGGACACCCGAGATCACCAGTTCGCTCGCGCCGTCCAGGGCGAGCCCGGAATCACGGTAGGTGTGCTCGATCCGGGCGGGCCCGACCACGAAGGGCGGATTGGCCACCACCTGATCGAACCGGCGCCCGGCGACCGGGTCGAACCACGACCCCTGCACCAGGTCGATATCCAGCTCGTTGAGCGCCGCGGTGGCCTCGGCAAGCCAGAGCGCGCGTGGGTTCACATCCGTGGCGGTGACCGAGCGGGCGTAGGCCGCGGCGTGCACGGCCTGGATACCGCAGCCGGTGCCCAGATCCAGCACCGAGCCGACCGGTGCCGTCGGGGTGGCCCGCAGCAGGGAGAGCGAGGCGTGGCCGACCCCGAGCACATGGTCCTCGGTCAAGGTGCGGCGGTGCATCGAATCGTCGAGGTCGGACAGGATCCAGCGGTTGCCCGCGCCGGTATCGGTCGGGCGCAGGTCCAGCGCCGCGCGGACCTCGCCGGCCGAGCGGGTCAGCAACCCCGCCGCCACGGCGTCATCGATCCGGACCGGGGCCAGCGCCGCGGCGGCCACACGCTCCTCCAGCGCGTCACCGAGAAGCAGCAGTCGGACGAGGGCGCCGAGTTCACCGGCCGCGCGCGCGGCCCGGCGCACCGGCACCGGCTCCCCGCGGCCCAGGGCGCTGTGCGCTTCGTCGCCCAGCGTGGCCAGCAGGGTGTCGGCGTCGTACCCGACCCTGGTCAGCGCGGTGCGCAGATTCGGGCAGAGGGCGGTCAGCGGTGATCGGACGGTCGATCCGTAGGTGGGCACAGCGGTACTCTGCCACCTCACCGCACTCGCTCGGATGGCCGCACCGCCGTGGCGCTGCGGCCGGACTGCCGGTGAGGAGCGGTCTAGCCGTCGATCTGGTCGTGCCGGCGTTCCTCCAGCGCGGGACGCGGGCGATCCCAGCGGCTGGGTTCGTTCTTGTCCCGTGGCGGCCGGTCGTTGGCGATGAGTACCGCGATCCACGGCAGAGGTACCGAGGCCGCCATGATGAGAATCGAGATCAGGGCGTTCCCGAAGACCGTGTAGGCCACCCCGGCCAGGATCAGCGCCGGGATCCGGAACGCCATGATGATCGTGTACCGGCGGACCCGGGCCCGGTGCTGCTCCTCGAAGGACGGGGCGGCCTTCGTGATCAGCGCCGCGTGTCTGGCGTCGTCGCCGGGAAAGTATCCGCGCGACCGAGAGGGACGGGCCGGCCGCGGTGTGCCGGGAGGCGCACCGGGTCCGCTCGCACCGGCGTCGAGGTGCTCCGAGCCGCGCTCGGAGTCTTCGCCGTGCTGCTGCATACCTTCGAGTCTTGCACTATCGCCACCACCGTGTACAACGCGTCCACCGGTCACCGTGTGCGACGGCCGCGACGCCGGGTTCGAGCCCCTTCGAATGGTGCCGGATCGTGGTCGGCCGTGAGCCCGGGTTCCGTGTCTTCTCCTGGTCGGACCGACCGCTTTTTCGCGCCTCCCCGTCGCCATCCGCCGCCGTCCCGGGCCGGTGGAACCCGGGGCGTCGCCTTCGCCACACACCGGTACGGCCCCGGTCACGGGGATGATCGTGCGGGCCCGGTGTCATGATGCGGCATCATGGAGGGCGTGAGTACCGATACTCTGGTCCGGCCCGATACGACCACCGACGAGACCACCGGTGACGACACCCCCAAGTTCTTCCACTATGTGAAGAAGGACAAGATCGCCGAGAGTGCCGTGATGGGCACCATGGTGGTCGCGCTGTGCGGTGAAGTCTTCCCGGTGACGCGTTCGCCGAAGCCCGGTTCGCCGGTATGCCCCGAGTGCAAGAAGGTCTACGAGACCCTCCGCAAGGGCGACTGACCCCCCGATCGCCCTCGCGGTGAGCCGGGGGCTCCCGCGCGGACGATCGTGGGCAAAGCTCGGCGGCGGGTCGCCGGGCGCCAGGGCGCGCGGAGCGATCCCGGCTCGGCGCGAAGATTTCGATACGCGAAGCGGCGGGCGCCGATCAGCGCGTGACCAGCGGACTGGGCCGCCCGCCGGCGGGACCACCCTCCGGACCGCTGTCGTCGCCGCGTCGGGCGCCGCGTCGGCGCGGGATCCGGTGGGCCTTCGGATCCGCCGGATCGGTCTGCTCCGCACCCTGTGCGGCGCTGCGGCGTTTGGCCAGCCAGGCCTTGAACTGCTCCATCCGGGTGGCGCGGGCCGGCCAGAATTCCTGGACCGCCGCGTTGAACTCCGCGCCGAGAATCACCGCGAAACCCAGGAAGAACGTGAACAGCAGAAAGGCGATGGGGGTGGCCAGCGCACCGTAGGTGACCCCCGTCCGGGTCACCAGGGCCAGGTAGCTGCGCAGGATCTCGCTGGCCGCCATGAAGAACACCGCCGCCAGCAGCGCCCCGCAGAACAATCGGTGGTAGGGCAGCGAACTGTGCAGCGCGAGTTTGTACAGGGTGGCCAGCCCGACGATGAGCAGTAATCCCACCGCGGGGTAGTAGAAGGTATCGACCAGGCGTAGGCCCGGTTCCAGCCACGAATCCGGCAGTATCCGCCCGATGAGCACCGGGCCCAGCGCGACGAGCGGCAGGATGAAGATCGCCGCGATCAGGAACTGGACGTAGAGGAGCAGGGCGAAGATGCGCTGCCAGATCGGATTCCGGGCGTCCTGCTGGCCGTGCGCCTCCACGATCGCGTCGACGAAGGTCGCCATGGCCGAGGACCCGGCCCACAGCGAGAGCACGAAACCCACCGAGACGAACGCCGCCCGGCCGCGTCCGAGCACATCGCGGATCGTCGGTTCGATCAGATCGGTGACCACGCTCTGACTGAACAGCTCGCGACTGAACGTGAGGGCTTTCGATTCCACGATCTCCACGGTGTCGGGCCCGAAGAGGCCGCTGACGTAACCGAGCCCGCCCAGCAATCCGAACAGCAGCGGCACCAGCGACAGGGTCTGCCAGAACGCGGCGGCCGCTGATTTCGCGAAAATCGAGTCGTCCCATGCCTTGACGGCCACCCGCACGACCAGCCGGCCGCTCTGGGCGAGCGCGCGGCGGACCCACGCGGTACCCGACGGGTCCGCGCCGGGTTCGCGTCCGTAACTGTGCATGGTCTGTCCAGCATCGCGCACCCGGACGCCCAGCGGTACGGCAGCGGGCAACGTGTCGGGGGGTGATCGGTGAATCGCCGGTTACCGAGCACACCCGGAAACCGGCCCGTACGGTGTGTGACACCCGTCGCGCGCTTCGCGCCGGTTTGGCGCCATCGCCGCCACGGCCGCTAGTGTTTGTCTCCGTGACCGATGCGAGCGGTGCTATTGCGACGGAGGTTCCGGGCGCATCCCTGCGCGCGTGGCAGCGGCGCGCGCTCACCCGGTACCTGGCGACCAAACCCCGTGATTTCCTCGCTGTGGCGACGCCCGGGGCCGGTAAGACGACCTTCGCGCTGCGGGTCGCGGCGGAACTGCTGGCCGATCGTACGGTCGACCAGGTCACCGTGGTCGCGCCGACCGAACATCTGAAGCATCAGTGGGCCGCCTCGGGGGCGCGCTCGGGACTGGCGCTGGATTCGAACTTCTCCAACACCACCGGCGGCACCTCGGGTGACTATCACGGCGTGGTGGTCACCTACGCCCAGGTCGCCGCGCACCCGTTCAAGCACCGCGTGCGTACGGAGAACCGGCGCACCCTGGTGATCTTGGACGAGATCCATCACGCCGGGGATTCGAAGAGCTGGGGTGACGCCGTGGCCGAGGCGTTCGGTGACGCCACCCGCCGCCTGGCGCTCACCGGTACCCCGTTCCGCAGCGACGACAGTCAGATCCCGTTCATCACCTACGAACCCGACGAGGCGGGCCTACCGCGGTCCCGGGCCGATCACAGCTACGGCTACACCGAGGCGCTGGCCGACGGCGTCGTGCGGCCGGTGGTGTTCCTCGCCTACTCCGGCGAAGCGCACTGGCGCGACAGCGCGGGCGAGGAGTACACCGCCCGGCTCGGTGAGCCGTTGAACGCCGAACAGACCGCCCGGGCATGGCGTACCGCCCTGGATCCGGCGGGAGACTGGATCTACGCGGTGCTGCGCGCGGCGGATATGCGACTGGCCCAGTTGCGCGAGGGCGGTATGCACGATGCCGGCGGCCTGGTGATCGCCTCCGATCAGGAGCGGGCCCGCGCCTATGCCGAACTGATCGAGCATCTCACCGGTAACCGGCCGGTGCTCGTGCTCTCCGACGATCCGACCTCATCGGCCCGGATCGGTGAATTCAGTGCGGGCACCCAGCCGTGGATGGTCGCGGTGCGGATGGTTTCCGAGGGTGTGGACGTCCCGCGGCTGGCGGTGGGCGTGTACGCCACCAGCGCCTCGACGCCGCTGTATTTCGCCCAGGCCATCGGCCGATTCGTTCGCGCTCGGCGGCCCGGTGAGACGGCGAGTGTGTTCCTGCCCTCGGTTCCGGTGCTGCTGGACCTGGCCGCGCAGCTCGAGGTGCAGCGCGACCATGTCATCGGCAAACCGCACCGTGAGAAGGACGGACTCGACGACGACCTGCTCACCGAGGCGAACAAACAGCAGGACGAGCCGGGTGAGGAAGAGAAGGCGTTCGTACCGCTGGCCGCCGACGCCGAATTGGACCAGGTGATCTACGACGGGTCCTCGTTCGGCACCGCGACCTTCGCCGGGAGCGCCGAAGAGGCCGACTACCTGGGCATTCCCGGTCTGCTCGATGCCGATCAAATGCGCGCGCTGCTCCGGGAGCGCCAGGCCCGGCAGATCGCCGACAGGTCCAAGGCCGAACCCCAGGCACCGGCACCCGCTTCGCCCGCGGCGGGCAATGCCGCCGAGCGGGTGGCGACCGCCGACAAACTGGGTGAACTGCGGCGCGAGCTGAACAGTCTGGTCGCGATGCACCACCATCGCACCGGGAAACCGCACGGGGTGATCCACGGCGAGCTCCGGCGCCAGTGCGGCGGGCCACCCACCGCACTGGCCACCGCCGACCAGCTCGGCGAGCGGATCGCGGCGCTGCGCCGGATGTGAACGGCCGAGGCGGATCCGCGAACGTGTTCCGGCGGCGCCCGTGCTCGACTCCTGCTTCCGCGCCGTTCCGGCGGGAGAGGGCCCCATCCGCCGTGGTCCGGGTCACCCGTCGAAGAACATCGCGGGATCCAGTGCGGTAAGTGGGACCCAGCGCGGTGCGTCCGGCTCACCGCCGGACTCTCCCGGTGCGTAACCGTGCTCCGGGTGCCCGTAGCCCTGCAGGTCGAGGCTCAGCCGCGGGTCCTCGTCGACCCGGCGGGCGAGCGCGTAGAACGTGGCCAGCACATGGAGGCATCGAGCGGTGCGCGCGCTGCACGAGCAGTCGATCGCCGTGGGTTCCGGGACCACCGAGATGCCCGCCGCGACGGCCGCCGTATGCATTTCGTCGGTGAGCAGGGTGGGTTCGGCGCCGACGATCCCGGACAGTGCGGTGAGGGCGGTCCGGGGGAGTGACGCCAGTTCGAGATGGACGACCGAGGCCTGGCCACCGCGGTGGATGTGCGCACGCACGATCCGTCCTTCCACCTCGGTCCGCACACCGTCGTTGCGGGCGATACTGCGCGCCCGCGGAAGCAGCGGATCGGGACGGGTCTGCCGCAGCGGCTCGGCCAGCCGGACCCAGTCCATACCCCAGCGGGTGTAGCCGAATTCGTTGTCCGCCATCAGTTTTCCCGCTTCCGCCGCAGTACTTCCAGGAGCCGTTCGTCGTCGAGCCGGGCGAGATCGGCGATACCGCTGCCGTCGCCGAGATCGGTGAGGGCGGATTTGCGGCGCTGCATTCCGGCGATATGTTCCTCGACCGTGGTGGCCGAGGTCAGGGTGGTGACGGTGACCGTGCGGGTCTGCCCGATCCGGTGCACCCGGTCGGAGGCCTGTGCCTCGACCGCGGGATTCCACCACCGGTCGAAATGGATCACATCGGCGGCGCGGGTGAGGGTGAGCCCGGTCCCCGCCGCCCGGAGGCCGAGCACCAGAACCGGGGGACCGTCGGGAGATTGGAACCGGGTCACGATCGCCGCGCGTTCGGCCTGGCTCAACCCGCCGTGGAAGAACGGCGCGGTGACGGCGAACCGGTCGGCGAGATGGCGCACCAGGAGGTCACCGGTGGCCCGGTACTGGGTGAAGATCAATGTCGGTGCGCCGTTGTCGAGGTTGGCGGCCACGATATCGGTGCACAGGTCGAGTTTCCCGGAGCGGCCGCCCAGTTCGCCCAGGTCGCCGTCCACCAGGCCGGGGTGGTTGCACACCTGTTTCAGCGCGGTCAGCGCTGCCAGTACCCGGGTCTGCCGCCCGGTGCCGGTACCGAAGCCGTCGGCGACCGCGCGGTCGAGCAACTGATCGTAGAGTTTCTCCTGTTCGGGCGTGAGATCGCACAGCAGATCGTTGTGGATCTTGGCCGGCAGCGCGGCGGCGACCTGAATTTTGCGGCGGGCGAGCAGGACCGGTTCGATCGCGTCCTGCAGACGTGCGGCCGCGGTGGCCGAGCCCTCTTCGATGGGTTTGACGAAGCGCCGGCGGAACTGGGCGCGATGCCCGAACAGGCGTGGCGCCACGAGGTGCAGCAGCGACCACAGTTCCTCGAGGTGGTTCTCGACCGGAGTGCCGGTCAGCGCGACGACGGCCGCGGCCCGGAGGGCCCGGGCCGCCTTCGACACCTGGGTGCGCGGATTCTTCAGCGCCTGGGCCTCGTCGAACACCACGGTCGCCCAGTCGTTTCCGAGGAGCCGGTGACCGTGTAGCCGCAGCCCGGGGTAACCGATCACGACGATATCGCCGGCCGCGGTGCCGAACTCGCCGCCGCGCCAGGCCACCGGCCGCAGGGCGGGGGCGAAGCGCTGTATCTCGTGTACCCAGTTGCCCACCAGTGAGGTCGGGCACACCACGAGTTGCGCGCCCTGGGTGGCGCGCCCGAGCAGTAGGCCGATGGTCTGCACGGTTTTGCCGAGGCCCATCTCGTCGGCGAGGATCGCGCCGCCGTGGCGGGCGACGGTGTCGCGCAACCAGCCGATCCCGCGTGCTTGATAGGGCCGCAGGTCGGCACGCAGATCGTCGCGCAGCCCGGCGGCGACGGCGGTGGTGTCGTGGAACACCGAGCGCGCGTGGTCGCCGGTGAGCATCGCTGTCCCCGTCGGATTCGGGAACGCGTGTCCGGCGAGGGGAAGATCGGCCCGCCCGCCTGCGAGGATCGATTGCCAGGCGTGGGTGGAGCGGCCCGGTTCGGCAGGTGCGAACCCCGCGAGATCGGTGGGGTCGAGCAGCGCGCAGTCGACCGGGGTCACCTGGACGCCGATACTTCCCGCGCGGGCCTGCGCGCGGGTACCGCCGGGTACGGCCAGTGCGAGGGTCGCGGTGTCGCCGAGTCCCGCGGGCGCGGGGCCGGGCGCCCGGCCGGTCCAGGTCCACAGGGCGAACATGTGACGGTCGGGCAGATAGGTGGTCTCGATGGTGGGCAGGGTGCACCCCTATGATCGGCGTATGGTGTACGGAGTAATAGGCCAACGCGTACGGTACCGGATTTGTTCCGGCACGTCCCGCTCGGTGTTCGAGTGGTATCTCTCAGTGGTGAAGGAAGTGCTATGAGCGACAACGGCGCGACGGTGGCGGCCCGGTCCGGCCGAGACGGTGCTCACCGCCGGCTACCGAACGTGGCCCACTCCGGCCGGCGCGCCCATCCCGTCACCGTCGGGGACCGCGGACGTGGCCGGCCGCTCGCCGGTGACCGGTTCACCGCAGGTGAGGGTCCTGGTCGCGGTGGCGCGGAGGGGGGTTCCGCTTCCGCCGGCCGGGTCGCGGGCACGGCTTCCCGCCACCGTGCCGTGGCCCGGTTCTTCCCGGTGCGGGACGGGCTTCGGTCGGCCACGGCAGGTCGGGGGCGCAGATGACCGGCGCGGCCGATCCTGCCCGCGCCCTGCTGGAACTGCTGTGGCGGCACGAGCTGCCGCCCCGGCGGGGCGGCCGCGGCCCCCGGCAGACTGTAAGCGTCGACGAGGTGGTGGCGGCGGCTATCGGGCTCGCGGACCGGGAGGGCTACGAGAAGGTGTCGGTCCGGGCGGTCGCCGCGGAGCTGGGGCTGCGACCGATGAGCCTGTACACCTACGTGCCGAGCAAGGACGCGCTCACTGTCCTGATGGTCGACACCGTCGCGCTGGAGGACGCACCGATCCCCGCCGACCTGCCCGTACGCGACCGGCTGGTGGCCGTTGCCCGGCAGATCCGGGACGAATACCTGGCCCACCCGTGGCTGTTCGACGTGCCGTCCTGGCGGATGGTGCTGGGGCCCGGCCGGCTGCGACGCTACGAGCGACACCTGGCGGCCGTGGACGGGGCGGGTCTCGACGATATCGAGATGGACCGGGTGATCGCGGTGCTGTCGCAGTTTGCGACCGGTAACGCACGGACGGCGCTCGCCGCCGCCCGCAGTGTCCGGGAACAATCCGACGCCGACTGGTGGCAGGCGCACGGCCCGGTGCTCGAGCAGGTCATGCCGGCCGCCGACTTCCCGCTGTCCACCCGGGTCGGCGCGGCCGTCGGGGAGCTGTACCAGGCGCCCGGCGACCCGGCCGGAGATTTCGACTACGGGCTGCGACGCCTGATCGACGGCATCCTGCCTGAGTGATACGACCGTGGCGGGCGACCGGATCGGACGCCCGCCACGGAGACGGTGTTCTGTTGTTCGATGCTGTTGTGTCGGACGCGAGGACGGGTCAGAGAGCGGGAGCGGACTCCGTGTCGATCACGGCGTCGAGTTCGCGCAGTCGTTCCATGTGTTCGTTCGCGTGGTGCTGGCAGAAGAGCAACTCGCCACCTGCGGGCAGAACGGCACGCACACGCGCCGCCGCCCCGCAGCGATCGCAGCGATCGACCGCGGTCAGTGGGGTGCTTGTCAGGGTTCCTGGCATGACTCCTCCGTCCTGGCTTCCGGCACAATACCGTTCACCTGGTGTGAGGCCCGTGGTCACTCCGCGGGCTCGCTTCCGCTACTTCCCAGCAGTGGTGTAACTACTCTGTCAGACGTTCGGGGCATCGGGTTTGTTCCCACTGGGGAACCAGTGTGTTTTCCCTAACACGACCAGCGGTTTTCGCCTGTGGCGAACACCGCGGGGCGGCTGTGGAAAACGTACGTCCGGTGCTCCGTACCGACTGTCGAGTTGTGTATCGGAGGTTACCCGTGCCCTGTGACACTCACACCCTTGTTCACCTCTGTACTCCCGGTGAGTGGGCACTTGCCCGGGAACGCGGTGCGCATCGGCCGGATTCGCTGCGGACGGAGGGGTTCGTTCATCTCTCCGCGCCACAGCAGGTGCACCTGCCCGCGAACCGGCTTTTCGCAGGTCGGCGCGATCTTCTTCTCCTCCGGCTGGACCCGGAGCGGCTCGGGGCGCCGGTGCGCTGGGAACCGGGGGCGCCCAGCGACGATCCCGCGTTGCGTTTCCCACATCTGTACGGCCCGCTACCGGTCGAGGCCGTGCTCGGGGTGGACAGCTACCTTCCCGGCACCGACGGACGCTTCGCGCCGCTGATCGGCTGAGCCCGTGCCCGTGCCCGTGCCCGTGCCCGCTCCGGCTACCGCTGCCCGGTGGCGCCGTCGCCGAGTTCCCGCGCCAGGATCGCGGCCTGCACCCGGGACCGCATGCCCAGTTTGGTGAGCACCCGTGACACATGCGTTTTCACCGTGGTCTCGCTGATGAACAGCCGCGCCGCGATCTGGGCGTTGGACAGCCCGCCGCCCAGACAGTCGAACACCTCTTTCTCCCGCCCGGTGAGCTCGGCCATACCCGGTGGCGGTTCGGGTCCCCGGGCCGACGGTGTCTCGGCGAAGGCGTCGATCACCGCGCGGGTGACCTCGGGAGCCAGCACTCCCTCGCCCGCGGCGACCGCGCGGACTGCGTCGACGAGCGCGGGTCCGGACGCCGATTTGAGAACGAACCCGGAGGCACCCGCGCGCAGGCTGCGGAACACGTACTCGTCGAGATCGAAGGTGGTGAGGACGAGTACCCGCGCCAGGCTCTCCCCGGTCACCCGGGCGGTCGCGGTGATGCCGTCCACCCCCGGCATACGCACATCCATCAGCACCACATCCGGTCGTAGCGCCCGCGCCTGCGCCACCGCGACCTCCCCGTCGGCGGCCTCGCCGACCACCTCGATATCACCGGCCGCGTCCAGGATCATGCGCAGTCCGGCGCGGATCGCGGCGTGATCGTCGGCGATGAGGACCCGGAGCGTCACCGCGGTTCTCCAGCGGCTTCCGGCACCGCGGCCAGCGGTAGCCGCGCGCGCACCCACCAGGCACCGGCCTCCGGGCCCGCCCGCAACGTACCGCCGAGGGCGGCCGCGCGTTCGCGCATATTCGACAGTCCGCGCCGGTCGGTGGTGGTCTCCGGCGCGGGCGGTCCGGCACCCAGCGGGTTACGCACCGTCAGCACCAGTGCCGCGGACTCGGTGTGCACGTCGATATCGACCTCCTGCCCGGGGGCGTGTTTCATCACATTGGTCACCGCTTCCTGGACGATGCGGTAGGCCGCCTGGTCCACCGCCCCGGCGGGTGCGGTCTCGCCCAGGTCCAGCCGGACCCGTACCGGCATGCCCGCCTGCCGGGCCGCCGTGACCAGCCCGGGCAGCTGGGCCAGGCGCCCCGGCGCGGTCGTCTGCTCGGCATCGTCCTCGCGGCGCAGCAGGCCGATCATTGTCCGCATCTCCCGCAGCGCTTCGACGCTGTTGGTGCGGATCGCGCCGAGCACCCCGGCCAGCCGCGGATCGGCGGCGCCGTCGAGGCTGCCCAGTGCCGCTTCGGATTGCAGGGCGATGGCCGACAGATGCCCGGCGATCACATCGTGCAGATCGCGGGCCATGGCCTTGCGTTCGTCGGCCACCGCCGCCTGCCGGTCCAGTTCGGCGACCAGCGACAGGGCGCGGGCGCGGGCACGTTCGGCGTCGGCGGTCTCCTTGTGCGCGCGGACGGTCAGACCCCACCACAGCGAGGTGCCGACGAAGGCCGCCGCCAGGACGAGCGCCAGCGACATCAGATGCCAGTCGCCGGTGATGGCCAGCACCACCCCCGCCGCGGTCGCCGAGAGGGCCAGCCAGGCCACGACCGCGCCCTGCATCTGGCGTCGCGTGCCGTACACCACCGCCGCGTAGATGAGATCGGTGTACACGAGCCAGACCGGCAGCGTGGGCCCGAGCGACAGATCCATGATCAGCGGTATCAGTCCCAGCACCATCGCCGTGATCGGTGCCCGCCGCCGCACCAGCAATACCGCACTCGCCAGCGCGAGGATCGCGATCCGTGGCCACAGCGGGCCGGCCTGTGCCTCGCGGGCGAACATCATATGGAAGCCGGCCAGGTACAGCAGCACGCCGAACAGGAACCATCCGCCCGCCACGACGACGTCCCGTGTCGTCGCCGATAACGCCGACCACCGCTGCATTCGTTCATCTCAGCACACCGGTCCGCCGGCCCGGATCCATCGAAGTGATGAGCGGCACCGCTACGAACTACGGACCTGCCGGCGCGGTCTGCCGGGCATACGGGTCCGCCGCTGTTCTCCGGCGTTCGTCCGCGGTCGCGGCCGGAGATCTGCGTGGTGCCGGTGATGGAGTGCGTCCGTGCCCGGCGCGCGACCGGATTCCCGGTTCGGCGGGACTGCCCGGGATCGGTGCGCATTTCCCGATCGCCGGGCCTGCCGAGACGCGGTTCCCCGGCGACCCGGTCGCAGCCACGTATCGAGCACCGCGGTGGTTACGCCGCGGATCGGGCCGCCGACCCGGTGCATCGAGGAGGGCCGGGCGGCCCGTGGTGGGCTTCTCCGGGCAAGCCGGTCGCTCACCTCGGGTGAGGCCTCGGCCGGCACGGAGTCCGTCATCCGCGCACGGAACCCTCGGCGGCGGTAATCTGCGGGGGCACCGTGTATGTCGGCCGCGACCGCCCGGTCCGCAGGACACCGTCCATCGGCCGGGCGCGCACAGCGGCCCGGACGGATGGGACCCGGATGACGGTCTACACCCAGCGCCTCGGCGGCACGAACTACCACTTCAACGGCCTGGTGGACGTGCTGGCCAAGGCCACGCCCCGGCGCAGCGGCGACGAACTGGCCGGCTGCGCGGCGGGCACCGATGCCGAACGGGCGGCCGCGCAATGGGTGCTCGCCGATATCCCGCTCACCGAGTTCCTCGAACAACCGGTGGTCCCCTACGAAACCGACGAGGTGACCCGGCTGATCCTGGACACCCACGATCGCGCCGCGTTCGGTCCGATCGCCGCGCTCACGGTCGGTGGGCTCCGGGACCGGCTGCTCGCGGTCGCCGCCGGCGACGGAACCACCGATCCGGCTGCCACGCTGCGTGCGCTCGCGCCCGGGCTGACCCCGGAGATGGCCGCCGCGGTCAGCAAGATCATGCGCAATCAGGACCTCATCGCCGTCGCGCACACGGCCCGCGTGCGTTCGGCGTTCCGGACCACCATCGGGACGCCCGGCACACTGGCCACCCGGTTACAGCCCAACCATCCCACCGACGATCGCGACGGGATCGCCGCCGCCGTTCTCGACGGCCTGCTGCTGGGCTGCGGCGATGCCGTCATCGGCGTCAACCCGGCCACCGACTCCCCGCGCGCCGCGGCGGATCTGCTGACGCTGCTCGACGATATCCGCACCCGCTTCGACATTCCGGCGCAGTCGTGCGTGCTCGCCCATGTCACCACCACCATCGGTTTGATCGAGGCCGGAGCGCCGGTCGATCTGGTCTTCCAGTCCGTCGCCGGGACGCAGGCCGCCAATGCGGCGTTCGGTGTGGACCTGGCGCTGTTACGCGAAGCCGACGATGCCGGGCGGTCGCTGCGACGCGGCACCGTCGGCGACAATGTGATGTATCTGGAGACCGGTCAGGGGTCGGCCCTGTCGGCCGACGCGCATCGGGGCACGGGCGGGAGACCGGTGGATCAGCAGACACTGGAGGCGCGCGCCTACGCCGTGGCCCGGGAGCTGCGGCCGCTGCTGGTGAATACGGTGGTCGGGTTCATCGGCCCGGAGTACCTGTACGACGGCAAACAGATCGTGCGGGCGGGCCTCGAGGATCATTTCTGCGGCAAACTGCTGGGCCTGCCCATGGGGGTGGATGTCTGCTACACCAACCACGCCGAAGCCGATCAGGACGATATGGACACTCTGCTCACCCTGCTCGGCGCCGCCGGATGCGCCTTCGTGATCGCGGTTCCCGGCGCCGACGATGTGATGCTGGGCTACCAGAGTCTGAGTTTCCACGACGCGCTCTACGCCCGCCGGGTGCTGGGCCTGCGGCCCGCCCCGGAATTCGCGCACTGGCTGGACCGGCTCGGCATGCTGGACGAGACGGGCCGGGTGCTGCCGGTGGCGCCGGCCGCGTCACCGTTGCGCGCGCTGACAGGGGGCCGATGAGCAGCCACGAGGCTATGACACCTGCGGACTCCCAGGCCTTCTGGAACGATTTGCGGTCGTTCACCCAGGCGCGTATCGGGTTGGGCCGGGCCGGTGACGCGCTCCCCACCCGGCACGTCCTGGAATTCGCCGCCGCGCACGCCGCCGCCCGCGATGCCGTGCACATCCCGCTGGAAGTGCCGGCGCTGTGCGCACGGCTCGCCGAACTGGGTATGGGCGAGCCGATCCATATCCGCAGCCGGGCCCGGGACCGGGCCGAATATCTCCGGCGCCCCGACCTCGGCCGGCTCCCGGCCGACGCCCCGGACGCGACGGCCGACGGGCTCGCCCGGCTCCCGCACTCGGGCGCCGATATCGGCGTGGTGCTCGCCGACGGCCTGTCCGCCCGGGCACTCACCACCCACGGGCCACCCACGGTCGCGGCGCTGCTCGAGGAGCTGCGCCCGCACCGGTCCATCGCGCCGCCGGTGGTGGCGACGCAGGCCCGGGTGGCGCTGGGCGACCATATCGGGGCCGCGCTGGGGGTGACGACCGTGCTGGTACTGATCGGTGAACGTCCGGGCCTCTCGGTGGCCGACAGCCTCGGCATCTACCTCACCCACCGGCCGCGACCCGGCCGCACCGACGCCGACCGCAATTGCGTATCGAATATCCATCCACCCGAGGGGACGGGGTATCAGCGGGCGGCGGAGGTCGTCGCCGGCCTGGTGGCCGGGGCCCGCCGGCTCGGCCGCTCCGGCGTGCCGCTGAAGGACACCTCCCGGGACCCGACACTGCCGGGGCCGTCCGCGCGGTTATCCGACGGCGCGGCGGGGTAGACGCGCAACGGCCCCTGGACATCGCGGAATCCGATGGTTCCGCAGTGTCCAGGGGCCGATGCCGTACTGCTTCCGGGGCTCAGTCCAGGTAGTCGCGCAGGACCTGCGACCGGCTGGGGTGCCGGAGCTTGCTCATGGTCTTGGATTCGATCTGCCGGATCCGCTCGCGGGTCACCCCGTAGACCTGACCGATCTCGTCCAGGGTGCGCGGCTGACCGTCGGTCAGGCCGAACCGCAGCCGGACCACACCCGCCTCGCGCTCGGACAGGGTCTCCAGCACCGACTGCAGCTGATCCTGCAGCAGGGTGAAGCTCACCGCGTCCACCGCGACCACGGCCTCGGAGTCCTCGATGAAATCACCGAGCTGGCTGTCGCCCTCGTCGCCGATGGTCTGATCCAGCGAAATGGGCTCCCGGGCGTACTGCTGGATTTCCAGCACCTTCTCCGGGGTGATGTCCATTTCCTTGGCCAGTTCCTCCGGGGTGGGCTCGCGGCCCAGATCCTGGAGCAGCTCGCGCTGGATACGGCCGAGCTTGTTGATGACCTCCACCATATGCACCGGGATGCGGATGGTGCGGGCCTGATCGGCCATGGCGCGGGTGATCGCCTGCCGGATCCACCAGGTGGCGTAGGTGGAGAACTTGTAGCCCTTGGTGTAGTCGAATTTCTCGACCGCGCGGATCAGGCCCAGGTTGCCCTCCTGGATCAGGTCCAGGAACGCCATCCCGCGGCCGGTGTAGCGCTTGGCCAGCGATACCACCAGACGCAGGTTCGCCTCGAGCAGATGATTCTTGGCGCGGTTGCCGTCGCGGATGATCCAGTTGAAATCGCGGCGGGTGGCGACGGGCAGCTTGTCCCCGGCCTCGGTGAACTCGCGCATCTTCTCCGCCGCGTAGAGCCCGGCCTCGATCCGCTTGGCGAGTTCGACCTCCTCCTCGGCATTGAGCAGCGCGACCTTACCGATCTGTTTGAGGTAGGCCCGCACCGAATCCGCGGACGCGGTCAGCTCGGCGTCCTTGCGCGCCTGGCGCAGCGCCTCGGACTCCTCCTCGTCCCAGACGAAATCGCCGGAGGCCTTGTCGGCCGCGGTGGGCTCGGAGGTGCCGTCCTCGGCCGCCTCGCCCTCGGCTTCCTCCTCGACGGCTTCGGCGACGAGATCGTCGCCCTCGTCGGTGAGATCGTCCTCGGAGACCTCCAGGTCGCCCAGATCCGCCACATCCAGCGAATCGTCGTCGAGCTGTTCCTCGCCCGAGCCGGGGGCGCCCGCGCTCCCCGCCTTCTTGGCCGGGGCCTTCTTGGCGGCTCCCTTCTTGGCGGCGGCCTTTTTGGCCGGAGCCTTTTTGGCAGCGGCCTTCTTCGCCGGGGCCTTCTTGGCCACGGCCTTCCGGGCCGGGCGTGCCGCGGGAACTTCCGTGGCCTCGGCGTCGGCCGATTCGGCTGTCTGACGGGTATTCGTGGCTACCACGTACGCCCTTTCGTGACGGTCTCGTGCGGCGTCACGCCAGAGTAGTATTCCGGCGGAGCGGTCTGTCGGGTTTACCGGCTAAAACGCCGGTCGGGGGTCCGGCTCACCGCCGGGTGCTTCCATTGTAACGATCCGACCAGTGTGCACTGGCCCGTGCCGTGGACAACCTCAGGGGGTGATCCCGGCGTCGACGGCCATGGCCGCGCCGACGATACCCGCTGTGTTCTTCAAGTTCGCCGGGACCACGCGGGTGCGGTTGGTCAGCAGTGGAATCCACTGGTCGGCGTCGCGGCTGATCCCGCCGCCGGCGACGATGACCGTCGGCCAGAAAAGGTCCTCCAGCCCGCTCAGCACGGTGCTGACCCGCGCCGCCCATTCGGGATAGTCGAGGTTCTCCCGCTCCTTGACCGAGGCGGCGGCCCGGTGCTCGGTTTCCATACCGCCGATCTCGAGATGCCCGAGTTCGGTGTTCGGGACGAGGGTGCCGTTGTTGAGCAGCGCCGAACCGATACCGGTACCGAAGGTGAGCAGGAGCACGAGGCCGTGGATATCGCGGGCGGCGCCATAGCGGTCCTCGGCGAGTCCCGCCGCGTCGGCGTCGTTGAGCACGGTCACCTCGCGACCGCCGAGTGCCGCCGCGAACAGGGCCCGGGCGTCGGTGCCGATCCAGGATTTGTCGACATTGGCGGCGGTGTGCGCGACGCCGTCGAGGACCACACACGGCAGGGTGAGACCCACCGGCCCAGCCCAGGCCGCGGTGTCGATCAGCTTCGCCACGGCCGCCGCGACCGCATCCGGGGTGGACGGATGCGGGGTCGCGATCTTGATGCGCTCGTGCACGAGCTCCCCGGTATCCAGATCGACCGCGGCGCCCTTGACGCCGCTACCGCCGATATCGATACCGAACGCGTGCCGTCCAACGGACATGCGGGTTCCTCGTTCCCTGTGCTGGCTGATGTCATGGTGCGTCGCACCGGTTTCCGGGTGGGCCCGGCCGCGCGCGAGGGAATCCGGACGGCGGCGGCCGGCCACCCGCGTCGCGCTGCCTCCTCCGCGGCCGCGCTCCGCCGGTGTGGTGTGCACGACAAGAGTAATGCGCGGGCCCGGACGACCTCCTCGCAGGATCTGTGCTCCGATGGAGGACGTGCCGGAATCGATTTGGTCTCTCACCGCTGCCACCGAACCCGCCCCCGCCGATGCCACCGTGCTACGCCGGATCGCGACCCATCTGGCCGGTATCGCCGCCGCCCACGTCCGGGTCCGCCGCCGCGAGGTCTTCGCCTCCGCGGCCTCCGCCGAGGCCGCGGTACGTACCAAGAGCACCCCGACCGACCCGGTGACGGTCGTCGATACCGAAACCGAACAGCTGATCCGCGACGAACTCGCCCGGCTGCGCCCCGGCGACCACATCCTCGGCGAAGAGGGCGGCGGTGACCCGGCCGCAGCGGCCGACGACGAGGTGATCTGGGTGGTCGACCCGATCGACGGCACCGTGAACTTCCTCTACGGGATTCCGGCGTACGCGGTATCGGTGGCCGCGGTGCGTGGCGGCCGCCCGGTCGCGGGCGCGGTCGCCGATGTCGCCGCGTCGACCGTCTACACCGCGGCAACCGGTCTCGGGGCGTTGCGGATCGGCCCGGACGGCCGCGATACGCCCCTGCGATGCAACCCGGTGCGGTCCGCGCGGCTGGCGCTGGTCGCGACCGGATTCGCCTACGGCGTCGCGCGGCGTACCCGGCAGGCGGCCTGCGTCGCCGAGCTGCTGCCACATGTGCGTGATATCCGCCGGATCGGCGCCGCCGCCCTGGATCTGTGCATGGTCGCCGAGGGGCGGGTGGACGCGCACTACGAGCACGGGCTCAATCCGTGGGACTGGGCGGCGGGCGCGCTGATCGCGGCCGAGGCCGGTGCGGTACTGCGGCTGCCCCCGCTGGCGACGACGGGCGCCGCGGGGGCCCTCGTGGTGGCCGCGGCGCCCGGTATCGCCGAGGAACTCTTCGCGCTGCTGGACCGTCTGGGCGTCGCCGCGCCGATCCCGGACGCCTGATTCCGGCCCGGGCGGCCCGTGGTCAGCAGCGGGCGGTTCGGGCGGCCGCGAGCATATCCGGGTCGATCGCCGGGCTCTCCCCGCTCACCGGGTTCTTCAGTGACCGGAGTACTTCTTCGGCGTCGTTGTTGGGCTGCAGATCGCCGCCGAACAGCGAGCCGAGCACCAGATCGACCGACTTGTCGGAGCGTTTGTCCTCGATGAGCTCGGCGCACGGTACGGCCAGCTGCACGGCGGCCGCTATCGGGCGGCCGTTCTCGCCGAACCGGATCTGGCCGGTGCATTCCAGGTCGCCGTTGGCATATACCGGATCGTTACCATATGGATCCCCCGGCGGGCTGCCGAAACCCAGATCACCGAGCTGGGCCGCGACGTGCGCGGCCTGACCGCGCTGTCCGTTGGCGTTCAGGACACGCACCTGGGTGCCCGCCACCGGTGCGGGCTCCACATCCTCGAGGCGACTCGTCCCGACCCGCTGGCCGGGCAGCGGCTGCGGTGCGGCCTTGGGATCGGTGGCCGGGGTCGGCGAATTGCACGCCATCGGCGTGTGGTCGTCATCGTTGGTGGTCAGGGCCTTGATCCACAGACCTGCGCAAACAACCAGGAGAACGACGACGAGAATCAGCCAGGGCCGCGGCCGTCGACGGGGGTAGGGACGGCCTTTTGCATCCGTCGGACTGCCTTCGGTGATCAGTGAAACCACGTCGATACTGTACGTACCCCCGCCCGCGCGCCGCGCATTACCCGGGCCGCTCCGGGCGCGTTACCGGGGCCGGTCACGGCACGCTCGGGGCGGCATATCGATTGCCCAGCGGTTTCGACACGGCCGGGTTTCGATTGCGACATTTTCCGCACCGTCCGCTATTGTCTGGCCGCCCAGACCGAAATAACTATGAGTAAATCTGCGTTCGGTCGCGGGAACAAGCAGGGCAACTCATGCGTTGTCCGGACGCTATCGGAGGTGAGTCCACTGGATTCGTCCTGATAGAGGACCGGTGCGGGTGTGAAGTGCACCACCGGCGGGGCGGCGGGCGCGGTCGAGAGACGGCGTGCGCCGATCCGGATATACGGAGTAAGGACGAGGGGAAGACGACATGGCAACCGACTATGACGCACCGAGGCGTACCGAGTCCGACGATGTGTCGGAGGATTCGCTGGAGGAGCTGAAGGCTCGTCGCAACGAAGCCCAGTCCGCCGTCGTGGATGTCGACGAATCCGATACCGCGGAGTCGTTCGAGCTCCCCGGCGCGGACCTGTCCGAGGAAGTGCTGACGGTTCGGGTGATCCCGAAACAGGCCGACGAGTTCACCTGCTCGAGCTGTTTCCTGGTACATCACCGCAGCCGCCTCGCCAGCGAGGCAGGCGGTCAGATGATCTGCATGGATTGCGCGGCCTGAGCGGTAGGTGAGGTCATCCCGCGCTCGGCAGGCCGAGCGCGGCCAGGACCGCTGTGGGCCGGCGCGTGCTGACCAGCCAGTACGGTGTCGGATCGTCCGGGTCGTCGAGAACCAGCAGGACCATGGTGCCGATCCACGGACGGTGCTGGACGTAGGCCGCGGGATCGAGCTGACGGCCCAGCGCCGCACTCTTGGCGCTCTTGGGCACCACGGTCGCCCGGGCGACGAACGACACCGGTAGATGGGCCCGGTCCACCCGCAGTTCGGGAGTGCCCGTCGTGTCCGGGGTGACTTCGAGACGATGCCGGCTCGTCCACAGCAGCACCCAGACGGGCACCGGGAACAACAGCACATACGGCAGCCAGGCCCGCAGGCCGGGGGCTCCCATATGGATCTCCGCGGCGAGCAGACCGGCGAGGGCGAAGCCCACCGGCCACCACCACAGCGGCACCCAGAGGCGCTCGCGATAGGCGGTCGGTTCCGGTCGCGCGGGACGCTCGGTTTCGGTGGGTCGAGGCTGGTCGGACACGACTCAACACTAAGCGACACCGGCGCCGGGCCTGCGCGTAGGCTGGTCGGACGTGAACGCACTCTCACCGATACCGCTGCTCCGGCTGGACCCCGGGATTCCCATGCCGACGCGCGCCCACGAAGGCGACGCGGGCGTGGATCTGTGCACCGCCGAGGATGTCGTCCTGGAGCCGGGGGAGCGGGTACTGGTCGGTACCGGTATCGCTGTCGCGCTGCCGGTGGGCACCGTGGGCCTGATCCATCCCCGCTCCGGGCTGGCGGCCAAGGCCGGACTATCCGTGGTGAACACGCCGGGAACCATCGATGCCGGATACCGGGGTGAGATCAAGGTCTGCCTGATCAACCACGACCCGCGCACGCCCATCGAATTGCGCCGCGGTGACCGGATCGCCCAGCTGCTGGTGCAGCGGGTGGAACTGGTCGAGTTCGTGGCGGTGGACCGGCTCGACGAGTCCGCGCGCGGCGCGGGCGGTTACGGATCCAGTGGGGGACACGCGCGTTTGACGCCGGGCGGGGCGGACGCCGCCGACGGCAAGGAGGCCTGACATGTTCGGACGACGGAAATCCGGCGGACGCAGATCCGGCGACGAGCACGACACCGGTGAATACACCACCGGCGAGTACGAAACCGGCGACTACGAGGACTACGACGAGGGCGGGTACCACCGCGCCGAGTACGACCAGCCCTACGACGACAGCTACGACGACGGGTATGGCGGCGCCGCCTACAGCGATGCCTACGACGCCGCCATCGACGATCCCGATACCGAGCCCCAGCGGCGCGGCCCCTACGACTACGACGATGTCGCCGAGGTCCTGGAGAACTTCACCGATACCCGGCTGGACCTGGGCTCGGTGATCCTGCCGGTGCCGCCGGGCGGGCAGCTGCAGGTCGAGATGACCCCGCAGGGCACCCCGCAGGCGGTGCATCTGGCCACCGAACACGGGCGTATCACCGTCGCGGCCTACGCCGCGCCGAAATCCAAGGGACAGTGGCGCACGGTGGCGGCCGATCTGGCGGAATCGCTGCGCAAGGACGGGGCCCGGGTCTCGGTGGAGAAGGGCCCGTGGGGCCGGGAGCTGGTGGCCGTCACCGAGGGCGCCGATCTGCGCTTCATCGGAGTGGACGGCTACCGGTGGATGATCCGGCTGGTGGCGGCGGGACCCTCGGGTTCCACCGCGGCGGGCGGACCGCTGGCCGTGGCGGCGCGCACCGTGCTCAGCGAGACGATCATCCGGCGCGGCACCGACGCGCTGCCGGTCCGTGAACCGTTGCCGGTGGTGCTGCCCCAGCAGCTCGCCGAACAGCTCACCGCCGCCCATCAGCAGCAACAGCAGGCCCATCAGCAGGTGGCGAGCCCGCCGCCCGCCGCCCGGCCCTCGCCGACGCCGGCGGTGCTGCCGCCGCAGCAGCCACAGCAGCCGCGGCGGGGTGCCGAAGGGTCGGCGATGCAGCAGCTCGGACGTAACTGAGCGATCGCACGGTCCTGCTCCGGGACGGCCGGACGGCGTGTGCTCGTGGGCCGGCCCGCGGAGCGTGACCGTGCCGGGCACGCTCCGCGGGCGGCCGATCGGGCACGGTGGCGGCCGTATCGCTGCTGCGGCGGCACGGCCGCGCCCTTCGGCGGGGAACAGGTCCTCCCGGCCCGGCGAGCCGAAAGAAGCGTGGTGGGGCGTCAGCCGAAGTACCGGAGCGCCAGCCGTCCCACGATGCCGGGATCGGCGCCGAATCGGTCCAGCGTCACCTCGGTGAGCGCCGACCGGGGCGCCCGGCGCGCCCATTCGCGCCCTACGGCCACCGGATGCACCGGATCGTCCGACGCGGCGACGACCGCCAACGGGACGCGCAGAGCGTCCAGCAGGGCCGGTTCCGGCCATTTGTACTGTGCCGCCTCCTCCAGTGCTGCCGGCAGCCCCGGCCACTGGCCGCGCCACGACCGGGTGAGCGCGTCGGCGAGCCAGCCGGGGCTGCTCGCCCGCATCCCGGCGATCACCGCTTCCAGGCCCTCGGCGCGCAAGCGGGCCGCGGTGACCGCCGCACTGTGCGTGGCAGGACAGTGGGCGGTATCCGGGCCGGTCCACGCGGGCAGTGCCGCCACCACCCCGGCGACCTCGCCCGGTTCCCGGGCCGCGGCCCATTCGACGGCGACGGCGGCCCCGAGCGAGATACCCGCTGCCAGCACCGGGCCGCGGGTCGCGGCATCGTCCAGGGCGCTACGGTAGCTCTCGATCACCGCCGCCGGGTCGGGTTCCACGGCGACGAAATCGATTCCGGCGGCGGCGGATGCGGGGCCGAACGCGCGGCGGGCGAAGTGTGCGTCGGAACCGGTTCCGGGCAGGGCGACGACAACGGCCGGACGTGGGGAATCGAACACCGGACCGAGCGTAGCGGTGCCGCCGGTACCCATCTACAGTGGCGGGTACGGCCACAGCCGGGCCGGAGTACGGAAATTCGGATGACGTGCGACCCATGTCATCCGCGCACAGGAGAGCAGGCGATGTCTTCCGCGGCAGGAAGAAAAGCGGGCGCCAAGTCCGCGACCGGATATTTTCGCAGGCTCGGCCGCAGATTGACCGAGGATATCGATCAGCTCGACGCCGAGGAGCTGGCGGAGACGGCGGACGCTTCGGGCGCCTGCCGGGTCTCGGAGTGCCGGCGCGGTGAGGAGGCGACGATGCTGGGCCGTTTGCGCAGTGTCGACTCCTGTCCGCAGGCCTCGGGTGCGAGTATGCAGGCGGAGTTCTTCGACGGTACCGATGCCATCACCCTGGTGTGGATCGGGCGACGCCGGATTCCCGGTATCGAATCGGGACGGCGCATCATGGTGCGCGGCCGGGTGGGAGAACGCGAAGGCCGCAAGGTGATGTACAACCCCTACTACGAATTGCGCGGAAACAGCTGACGTATGCCATCGAGCGACGAGTACGCCACCAGACCGCTGCCCCGGGCCGCGACCACCCCGGGATCCGCGTCCGCCGCCCGGGCCGGTTCCGCCGACGACACTCCTGAGGAACCGGACAAGCAGACACTGCTGGAACAACTGGGCGGTTTCGGCGGCCTGATCTACTCGACGCTGCCGGTGCTGGTCTTCGTCCCGGTGAACACCCTGTTCGGGCTCACCGCGGCGATCTGGGCCGCGCTCGGGGTCGCGGCCGCGATCCTGGTCTGGCGGCTGGTGCGCCGCGAGCCGATCCAGCCCGCCGTCTCCGGTTTCGTGGGCGTGGGTATCTGCGCGCTGATCGCCTGGCGGGTCGGCGAGGCCAAGGGTTTCTTCCTGTTCGGGATCTACACCAGCCTGATCTACGGTGCCGCGTTCCTGATCTCGATACTCCTCCGGCGGCCCCTGGTCGGGGTGGTGTGGGGCGTCCTCAACGGTCACGGCGGTGACTGGCGCTCCGATCCGCGGGTGGTCCGCCTCTACGATCTGGCGACCGTGGCCTGGGTACTCGTCTTCGGGGCCCGCTACCTGGTACAGAATCACCTCTACGACACCGACAGCACGGGCTGGCTCGCCGCCGCGCGGATCGGGATGGGCTGGCCGCTGACCGCCCTCGCGCTGGTGGTGACGGTCTGGGCGGTGCGCCGCGCCGGGCATCTGCCCGCCGGCTCCGGACGGCATTCCGCAGGCCCGGCCTGACGCTCCTATCCGGTCACATCAGCCGAAGGGCCGGGACGGCATCATCCGAAAGGGTGGACCAGGACCCACCCTTTGGTGTCTATCCCGCGCGCGCCGTTCATCGGACGATCGTTACCGAAGACGATCTCCCCGAGAGGACTGGCGAATGCGAACCGAGCAGCACCCGATCACCCGCCCCGAGCGGGGATCCGAACATCCGGTGCGTTCCCGGAGCCGCCGGGTGTCCGCCGAACTGGAGGTTCTCGTCCCGGCGGCGGCCGACGGCGACCGCGCCGCCGTGGCCGAGATCCTGCGACTGGTCCAGCCCCTGGTCCAGCGCTACTGCCGGACCCGCCTGGGCACCGCCGCTCATCTGCATGTCACCGCCGACGATGTGGCGCAGGAGGTGCTGATGGCCACCGTCCAGGCCATCGGCCGCTATAGGGATCAGGGGAAGTCGTTTCTCGCCTTCGTGTACGGCATCGCGGCGAACAAGGTGTCCGACGCGTTCCGCGGCGCCCAGGTTCATCCGGCCTATCCCATGGCCGAGGTCCCCGAGGCGGTATCCACCGCGGCCGGCCCCGAGGAATGGGCGCTGGCCGCCGAGCGCGGCGCCCTGGCCCGGGAACTGATGCAGCAGCTCAACCCCGTGCACCGGGAGGTGCTGGTGATGCGGATCGTGCTGGGCTGGAGTGCGGCCGAGACCGCGGCGGCGATCGGCACCAGCCCCGGCGTGGTCCGGGTCATGCAGTACCGGGCGTTGAACAAGCTGCGCGCGCGGGCGGCGCAGCCCGTCGCCGCCTGAGACCTTGGGCACGGACCGAGTGCTGTCGGGTGGTCAGTATTCGGCGTCCTGCGCGGGTGTCAGGCCGGTGGTGCTGCCGGTCGCCGGCTCCGCACCCTCCGGTGCCTGCGCAGCACGGTGCGGTGCCAGTACCGCACGCAATTCCTCCTCGGCGGCCGCGGAGACCACGAACAGCAGTTCGTCGTCGCCCTCGAAGGGGTCGTCGGGCTGCGGCACGATGACCCGCCCGCCGCGCAGAATGGTGACCAGCGCGGAATCCCGCGGCAGGGTCAGATTGCGGACCGGTTTGCCGGCCAGCGTCGTATCCGGCGGCAGGGTGAGTTCTACCAGGTTGGCCTGACCCTGCCGCAGGGTCATCAGGCGGACCAGATCGCCGACCGACACCGCTTCCTCGACCAGGGAGGCCAGCAGGCGCGGGGTGGAGACGGCCACATCGACACCCCAGGAGCCGTCGAAGAGCCATTCGTTGCGCGGATCGTTGACCCGCGCGACCACCCGGCGTACCCCGAATTCGGTCTTGGCCAGCAGGCTGTGCACCAGGTTGGCCTTGTCGTCGCCGGTGGCGGCGATGACGACCTCGTAGCCCTCCAGCCCGGCGTCCTCGAGCAATTGCAGTTCGCAGGCGTCGGCATGGACCCAGATCGCCTCGGGGACCGAATCGCGGTCGATATGGTCGAGCTGGCGTTCGAGCAGCATGACGCTGTGCCCCGCCCGGAGTAGTTCGCGGGCGATGGAGCGGCCGACGGCCCCGGCTCCGGCAATGGCCACTTTCATGATCAGTCCTTGCTAGCTGGAGGTTTCGCGGCCAGCGCGACGGCCTCCCCGGCGGAGCCGGAGGTGGCGGCCACGTAGACGATGTCGTCGGCCTGGACGACGGTCTTGGCGTCCGGGAGGATGCCCTGCCCGAACCGGATGACGAACGCGACCCGGGCGCCGGTGGCGTCCTCCAGTTCGCTGACCGTGCGCCCGTACCAGTCCTCGTGCAGGATCAGCTGGGCGACGGCAACGGTGCCGGTGGGGTCGCGCCAGGTGGTGGTGCCCGCGTCACCGATCAGTGTGTGCAAGAACCGGTCGGTCGTCCAGGGCACGGTGGCGATGGTCGGGATGCCGAGCCGCTCGTAGACGGCGGCGCGTTTGGCGTCGTAGATACGGGCCACCACCCGTTCGATACCGAACATTTCCCGCGCCACCCGCGCGGAGATGATGTTGGAGTTGTCGCCCGAGGACACGGCCGCGAAGGCGCCGGCCTGTTCGATACCCGCCCGGCGCAGGACATCGCGGTCGAACCCGACACCCACGACCTGCGTGCCGGGAAAATCCGGGCCGAGCCGCCGGAACGCGTCCGGATTGCGGTCGATCACGGCGACCTCATGACCTATCCGGACCAGGGCGCGGGCCAGCGACGCCCCCACCCGGCCGCATCCCATGATCACCACGTACACCGTGAACCTCGCTCCTGACTCGGTCTGCCCTGTGGCAAGTGGAACAGCCGTGTGGCTGCCGCGAAAACGAACCGTACTCGCTGGTTCTCGCCTCCAGCCACGTTCCCCCGCAGGAGGTTGCCAAACACCGCCGAGTGGTGATGCCTCGCAGCGCGGCGGGACGCGGGGGCTTATGCTCCGTCCAGTGTCGAAGTTGACGACCGCCACCAAGCGCCTGGTGTTGGGGCGGCCATTCCGTAGTGACTCCCTGGGCCACACCCTGCTGCCGAAACGAATCGCGCTGCCGGTTTTCGCCTCGGACGCGATGTCCTCGGTCGCCTATGCGCCCGAGGAGATCTTTCTCGTGCTGTCGGTGTCCGGACTGGCCGGTTACGCCTACGCCCCGTGGCTCGGATTCGCCGTCGCGGTGGTGCTGGTCATCGTGGTCACCAGCTACCGCCAGAACGTGCACGCCTACCCGTCCGGCGGCGGTGACTTCGAGGTGGTCACCACGAACCTGGGCCCCACGGCCGGTCTGACGGTGGGTAGCGCGCTGCTGGTGGACTACGTGCTCACCGTCGCCGTCTCGATCTCCTCGGCCGCGTCCACCATCGGCTCGGCGATCCCGTTCGTCGCGACCCACAAGGTGCTCTTCGCGGTGGCCGCCATCGTGCTGATCACCGCGATGAACCTGCGCGGGGTACGGGAGTCCGGCCGGTTGTTCGCGCTGCTGTCCTACGCCTTCCTGTTCGGTATGTTCACCATGCTCGCCTGGGGGCTGATCCGGATCTTCGTCCTGGGCGACGAAGTGCGCGCCGAATCGTCGGGTTTCGAGTTGCGGGCCGAGGAAGAGCACCTGGCCGGCCTGGGCCTGCTCTTCCTGCTCGCCCGCGCCTTCTCCTCGGGCTGTGCGGCGCTCACCGGTGTCGAGGCGATCAGCAACGGCGTGCCGGCCTTCCGCAAACCGAAATCGCGCAATGCCGCGACGACCCTGCTGATGCTCGGCGCGATCGCCATCGTGTTGCTGCTCGGTATGATCGTGCTCGCGCGCCAAGCACACGTGGTGTTCGCCGAACATCCAGAACAGCTCGTCGGCGCGCCCGAGGGCTACCAGCAGAAGACCTTGATCGCGCAGATCGCGCACGCGGTGTTCAGCGGTTTCACGCCCGGGTTCTACTTCGTGGCCGTGGTGACCGCGGTGATCCTGGTACTGGCCGCCAATACCGCGTTCAACGGATTCCCGGTGCTCGGTTCGGTTCTGGCCCAGGCGCGCTTCCTGCCCCGCCAGCTGCACACGCGCGGGGACCGGCTCGCTTTCAGCAACGGGATCCTCTTCCTGGCGATCGGCGCGATCGCGTTCGTGGTGGCGTTCGACGCGGAAGTGACCCGGCTGATCCAGCTCTACATCATCGGGGTGTTCGTCTCGTTCACTCTCAGCCAGACCGGCATGCTGCGGCACTGGAGCCGGTTGCTGAGCCGGGAGACCGATCCCGCCGAACGGCGCCGGATGATGCGCTCCCGGGCCATCAACGCGCTCGGCCTGGTGGCCACCGGGGCGGTCCTGGTGATCGTGCTGGTGACCAAGTTCTTCGCCGGCGCCTGGATCGCCATCGTGACCATGGCGGTGATCTTCGTGATCATGAAGATGATCCACCACCACTACAACTCGGTGGCCCGGGAACTGGAAGAACACGAATGGGACGGGGTGCTGCCGAGCCGGACCCATTCGATCGTCCTGGTATCGAAACTGCACCTGCCGACGCGCCGCGCACTGGCCTACGCGCGCGCCGGGCGGCCGGACACCCTCGAGGCGATCACCGTGAACGTCGACGAGGACGACACCCGGGCCCTGGTGCGGGAATGGGAGAAGAGCGATAACCCGGTCCCGTTGAAAGTGATCGAATCGCCCTACCGCGAGATCACCAAACCGGTACTCGAGTACGTGAAGCGGGTGCGCAAGGACGCGCCGCGCGATGTGGTGACCGTCTTCATCCCCGAATACGTCGTCGGGCACTGGTGGGAGCAGGTCCTGCACAACCAGAGCGCGCTGCGGCTCAAGGGCCGGTTGCTGTTCGAACCGGGCGTGATGGTGACCAGCGTGCCGTGGCAGCTGAGCTCTTCGGCGCGCGCCCGCGCGGCGGGTGAGCCCGCGGCGCCGGGCGCGGTACGGCGTGGCTACGGCGACAATGGGTGAGGCCCGATGAGTTCGTGGCGTGATCGGGTGCTGTCGGTCCGGCTCGGGTCGCCCGGGCACGGCGGGTTCTGTGTGGCGCGCCATGAGGGCCGGGTGGTGTTCGTCCGGCACGGTCTGCCGGGTGAGCTCGTACGGGCCCGGGTCACCGAGGACCGCGGTGGTGCGTTCTGCCGGGCCGACGCCGTGGAGATCATCGAGGCGTCGCCGGACCGGGTCCCTGCCACCTGCCCGGTATCGGGCCCGGGCGGGGCCGGATGCTGCGATTTCTCCTATGCCACCGCGGCGGCGCAGCGGCAGCTGAAGGCGTCGGTCGTGACCGAACAGCTGCGCCGCATCACCGGTATCGAGCGCGTGGTCGAGGTGGAACCCATCACCGGGTCCGGCGATCGCACCGGTGGCTGGCGCACCCGGATCCGGCTCGCGGTGGATATGGGTGGCCGCGCCGGTGTGCACCGCCACCGCAGCACCGAGGTGCTGACCGACCTGCGCTGTCCGCAGCCCGTGCCCGGCGCCCTGGACGATATCGATCGGCGCCGCTGGATGCCCGGCGCGGAGTTGGTGATCGCGGTCGACGACACCGGGGTCCGGCATATCGTCGAGATCG
>NZ_BAGJ01000115.1 GCF_000308775.1 Nocardia testacea NBRC 100365 | reverse complement strand
CCACACTGTTCGAGCCCGAGCACGAGCTGTTCCGGGAGTCGTACCGCAAGTTTCTCGAGACGCATGTGGCGCCGTTCCACGACCAGTGGGCGGAGCAGGGCGTCGTGGACCGGGCGGTTTGGCTCGAGGCCGGTAAGCAGGGCTTCCTGGGTATGGCGATGCCGGAGGAGTACGGCGG
>NZ_BAGJ01000116.1 GCF_000308775.1 Nocardia testacea NBRC 100365 | reverse complement strand
ACCGGCGCGGACGCGGATCCGGACCTGCCGCTGGCGGTCCTCGTCGCGGGCTGGTTGCGCGCGGCGGTGGCCCCGCACGTGCCGGCGCGGGCGCGGTTGCTCGCCGCCGACACCCCGCCGGCCCAATGCGCGGAGTTCGGCGCGAAGTTGCGCACGGAACTCGACGCCGAGGACGAGCCGCAGGGAGTATTGGTGGTCGCCGACGGCGCCGCGACTCTGTCGACCGCCGCACCCGGATATTTCGATCCGCGGTCGGCGCCGGTGCAGACCGCGCTCGACCGGGCGGTCGGCACGGGTGATCCGGCGGCGCTGCTCGCGCTGGACCCTGTACTGTGCGCCGAACTGATGGTGTCCGGCCGCGCCGCCTATCAGGCGCTGGCCGGGCTCTTCGCGGTCGACGCCGCGCCCCCGGTGGCGACCGAACGGTATCGGGGCGCGCCCTTCGGCGTCGGCTGGTCGGCGGGTCTGTGGCGGCCGGCCGCCGTGGCGCGGTGACCGGGGACCCGCGGCCGGTCGCGGTGGTCGGGCCGACCGCTACCGGAAAATCCGATCTCGCGCTCGACCTGGCCGAACAGCTCGGCGGTGAGATCGTGAACATCGATGCGATGCAGCTCTACCGCGGTATGGATATCGGTACCGCGAAACTGCCGCCGGACCAGCGGCGCGGGATCCCGCACCATCAGCTCGACGTACTGGATGTCACCGAGACGGCGACAGTCGCGGCGTATCAGGCCGCCGCGTCCGCCGATATCGAGGCGATCATGGCCCGCGGCCGAGTGCCCGTGATGGTCGGCGGTTCGATGATGTACATCCAGGCGCTGCTCGACCAGTGGGAGTTCCCGGCCACCGATCCCGCGGTGCGGGCGAAATGGGAGGAATTGCTGGCCCGGCGGGGTGTCGCCGCCGTCCACGACGCGTTGCGCCTGGCCGACCCGGCCGCCGCCGCCACCATCCTCCCCACCGACGGCCGCCGGATGGTGCGCGCGCTCGAGGTCGTCGAACTCACCGGCCGGCCGTTCGCGGCGTCCGCGCCCGTGATCGGTGCACCGCGCTGGGGTACCCGTATCCTCGGGGTGGACCGGGAGACCGCCGAACTGGACGAGCGGATCGCCCGGCGCACCGCCGCGATGTTCGAGCGGGGTCTGCTGGAGGAGGTCCGCGGGCTCGTCGAGCTGGGCCTGCGCGAAGGACAGACCGCGCGCCGTGCCATCGGTTACGCCCAGGTGCTGGCCTGTTTCGACGGTGAGTACGACGAAGCCCAGGCGCGCGAACGCACCTTCATCGGGACCCGCCGCTACGTCCGGCGGCAGCGGTCCTGGTTCCGGCGCGACCGCCGGGTGCGCTGGGTGGACGGCGCCGCCCCGGACTCGACGGCGACAGCCCTGGCCCTGCTGGCAGACTCTGCGGTATCCCGTCCACCGGCGCCCGGTCCGCGGGCATCCGATCACCTACCCGAGGAGCGAACCCGCTCGTGACCCGGCAGATCCATCGCCGCAACGCCGCTGTCCAGGTGTGGACGGCCTATCTGGACAATCGGGCCAAACGTCACCGGGACAGCCGCTTCCTGGTGCACGGGGTGCGGCCTATCACGCAGGCGCTCGCGCACGACTGGCCGCTGGAGACCCTGCTGTACCGCCTGGGTGATCCGGGTCTGTCCGCCTGGGCGCGCGAGATTCTCGAGACCAGCGCGGTACCCGCGGTCGGGCTGGCACCCGAGCTGATGGCCGATCTGGGAGAGAAGACGGGCGGACCACCCGAATTGGTGGCGGTCGCGGAGTGCGCCGGCGGCGACCTGGCCGGCTGCGAGCTCGGCGAACCGGGGGAGGCGCCGGTGGTCGTCGTCTTCGACCGGCCGAATTCACCCGGGAATCTGGGCACCGTCATCAGGTCCGCCGACGCGTTCGGTGCGTCGGCGGTGGTCGTCGCCGGGCACGGGGCCGACCAGTACGACCCCCGCTGCGTCCGTGCTTCCACCGGATCGCTGTTCTCGGTCCCGGTCTTCCGGGTGCCCGGGCCCGCGGAGGTGCTGGAGTTCCGGGAGCGTCAGGTGGCGCGCGGGATGCCCACCCGGATCGTGGGGACCGACGAGAACGGCGAGCGCGCGATCTTCGACGAGGACCTGATCGACGCCACGATCCTGGTCGTCGGCAACGAGACCAGCGGTATGAGCGCGGCGTGGCTGGCGGCCTGCGACCGCACGGTCACCATTCCGATGGGTGGCAGTGCCAGCTCGCTCGGGGCACCGTCGGCCGCGGCCGTGGCACTGTACGAAATTTCCCGGCAGCGCCGGACGTTTGCCCGGTGAGAACAGTGGACGAGGAGACCCGAACCGACGTGCAGAACAGCCCCGACCCGCAGGAGAGCCCCGACGTGCCCCAGCGCCGCAACGACAAGGACGTGGAGTTCACCAAGGGCCACGGCACCCAGAACGATTTCGTGGTGCTGCCCGACCCGGAGGTGCTACTCGACCTGACCGTGTCCCGGGTGGCCGCGTTGTGCGATCGGCGTCGTGGGCTCGGTGCCGACGGTGTACTGCGCGTCGCGCGGGCCGGTGAACTGCTCGGCGCGGGCGTACTGGACGAATACCCCGACGGTGTGGGGCCGGGTGATTGGTTCATGGACTATCGCAATGCCGATGGTTCGATCGCGGAGATGTGCGGGAACGGGGTGCGCGTCTTCGCGCACTATCTCGTGGCCCACGGTCTCGCCGACGGCACCGAATTCGTGGTCGGCAGCCGGGCCGGGGCGCGCCCGGTCGTGGTGCACACGGCCGGCGCGGTCGCGGGGGAGGTGACCGTCGATATGGGACCGGTGCGGGTGCTCGGCGCCTCGACCGCCACGGTGGCCGGAGGGGGATACCCCGGTCTGGGTATCGATGTCGGCAACCCCCACCTGGCCTGCGTCGCGGACCTGTCGGCCGGCGCGCTGGCCGAACTCGATCTCACGGCGCCACCCGGATACGACCCCGATATGTTCCCGCGGGGCGTCAATGTCGAGATCCTGACCGGGCTCGACGCCGACGGCACGGTCGATATGCGGGTCTACGAACGCGGCGTCGGCGAGACCCGTTCCTGCGGCACCGGCACCGTCGCCGCGGCCGCCGCGGCCCTGGCGGCCGACGGGTTCGATCTCGCGGACGGGACCGGGGAGGTCGGCGTCCGGGTTCCGGGCGGGGAGGTGCGCGTCGGAGTGAAGGCGGGGGCGGCGTGGCTGCGCGGCCCGTCGGAACTGCTCGCGACCGGCCGGCTGGCCGCGCAGTGGTGGGACGCGCTGTAACCGCGTTCCGCGGAAAATCATATGCGCCGACCAGCGCATCAGTGGCAGCATGGATGTTGTATGAGAAATTCTGATATTTCCGGGACCGGCAACGGGTCCCCTGAATCGTTCGACGCGTATTCGCCGGAGACCGATCCGGAGTTCGCCGTCGACGATATCGACTCGGGTGCGCGCGATGCGAACGGCACGCCGGGCACTCGGCGCGCCGGCTGGTCCGCCGCTCCGACCACCGGCGAGCTCCAGCTGGACGAGCGGAGCGCGCTCCGCCGTATCGCGGGTCTGTCCACCGAGCTCACCGATATCACCGAGGTCGAGTACCGGCAGCTGCGACTGGAACGCGTCGTGCTGGTCGGGGTGTGGACCGAGGGCAGTGTGGCGCGCGCCGAGGCGAGTATGGCCGAATTGGCCCGGCTGGCCGAGACCGCCGGATCCGAAGTGCTCGAAGCCCTGATCCAGCGGCGCGACCGGCCCGACCCCGCGACCTACATCGGATCGGGTAAGGCCGACGAACTGCGTGCGGTGGTGCTGTCCACCGGCGCGGACACCGTGATCTGCGACGGTGAGCTCACCCCCGCGCAGCTGACCGCGCTGGAGAAGGTCGTCAAGGTCAAGGTGGTCGACCGGACCGCGTTGATCCTCGACATCTTCGCCCAGCACGCGACCTCCCGTGAGGGCAAGGCGCAGGTCGCGCTGGCCCAGATGGAGTACATGCTGCCGCGGCTGCGCGGCTGGGGTGAATCCATGTCCCGGCAGGCGGGTGGCCGGGCCGGCAGCAACGGCGGTGTCGGTCTGCGCGGCCCCGGTGAGACCAAGATCGAAACCGATCGGCGGCGGATCCGCGAGCGGATGGCCAAACTGCGCCGCGAGATCCGGGAGATGAAGACCGCTCGCGATACCAAGCGCGCGCGGCGCACCTCCAGCGGAGTGCCGTCGGTGGCCATCGTCGGCTACACAAATGCCGGCAAATCGAGCCTGATGAACGCGCTCACCGGCTCGGGCGTGCTGGTGCAGGACGCGCTGTTCGCCACCCTGGATCCGACCACCCGCCGCGCGGAGCTCGAGGACGGCCGCGAGGTGGTGTTCACCGATACCGTCGGTTTCGTCCGCCATCTGCCGACCCAGCTCGTCGAGGCGTTCCGCTCCACCCTGGAGGAGGTCACCGGCGCGGATCTGCTGCTGCACGTGGTGGACGGTTCCGACGCGCTGCCCGCCGAGCAGATCAAGGCGGTCCGGGAGGTCCTCACCGAGGTGATCCGGGAATCGGGACAGCCTGCCCCGCCCGAGCTGCTGGTGGTCAACAAGATCGATGAGGTCGATCCGGTGGAACTGACGCGGCTGCGCGGGCTGCTGCCCGGCGCCGAGTTCGTCTCGGTCCACAAGGATCTCGGTATCGACCGGTTGCGTACCAGGCTTGACGAGGTTCTCGGTGGGCTGGATGTGGAAGTGAGCGTACTTCTTCCGTATACTCGCGGCGATCTGCTCGCCAGAATCCATGCCGACGGCCGGATTTCGCGATCCGAGCACACCGAGAACGGCACCCGTGTCCAAGCGCGGGTACCGAGTGCGCTGGCAGCGGCGCTTTCCGGCTACGCCTACGCGGGCACCACGCCGGCCTGACCGACCCGAGCGCAGCGCTTCCGAGCTGATCTAGGTCGGGAAAATGTGGGACATTCCATAACCCTGTGGGATATCGACCCATGTCGATTCACAATCGGTATGAGTCGACCTCAGGAGGGTTTATGTCACAGACCGGCCGCACCGCTCTCGGCGGCGACGACCGACAGCGCAGGGCGCTGATGGACCGGACCGGGCTCAGTGACGGTGCGCCGGTATCGGTCGATCTCAGTGCGATCGACCTTCGGATGCTCGAGGCGGCGCTGGCGCCGCTCCGGGCCTGGAGCAGTCCCCGTTTCTTCGGTTTGGACAACATTCCCGCCGAGGGGCCGGTGCTACTGGTCGCCAATCACAACCTGCTCGGCTTGATCGACGCGCCGTTACTGCTACCGGAAGTGCTGCGTACGCGCGGCCGGTTGATCCGCGGTCTCGCCGAGAATCTGCTCATCTCCGTACCCGGTGTGCGGCATCTCCTGCACCACTACGGGTCGGTCCGCGGGACCCGGGACAACTGCCGGACGCTGCTCGGCCGGGGCGAAGTCGTTCTCGTCTTCCCGGGCGGGGGTCGTGAGGCGATCCGTCGTAAGGGGGAGAAGTACGCGCTGCGCTGGGAGGGCCGCACCGGCTTCGCGCGGATGGCGATCGAATGCGGTGCCCCGATCGTGCCGGTGGCGATGATCGGGATCGACGATGCCTACGACATCGTCGCCGACAAGGACGACCGGTTGCTGCGGCCGCTGCGGCGGCTGGTCGAATCGCTGGGTCTGCACCCCGAGCTGACTCCGCCGCTGGTGCGCGGTATCGGGCTCACACCGATTCCGCGGCCCGAACGGTTCTATTTCACCGCGGGGACGCCCATCGATACCGGGCCGTGGCGCGATACCGGCGATATCGACGAGGCCGCCGAGCAGCTCTCCCGGGTGGTGCAGAAGGCGGTGCGGGAGGAACTGCTCTTCCTGCTCGGCCATCAGGCCGTCGACCGCGGTCGCACCCTCGGCGGGCGGTTGCGCGAACTGCTGCCCGGCTGATCCGGCTGCGCCCGCCGGTGAATGGTAAGGCGGTGTGACGAGTGGGCGTGGGAGGGGAACACCAGGTATTTTCGAGAGTGAAGTGAACACCGATTCACACTCCGGGTACGGTAGTTCACAGTGACGGGCCGGCGCGGTCCCGTCCGGAGTGTTCACTAGGAGGTTGGTGTGGAGCGCACACTGTTCGAGCCCGAGCACGAGCTGTTCCGGGAGTCGTACCGCAAGTTTCTCGAGACGCATGTGGCGCCGTTCCACGACCAGTGGGCGGAGCAGGGCGTCGTGGACCGGGCGGTTTGGCTCGAGGCCGGTAAGCAGGGCTTCCTGGGTATGGCGATGCCGGAGGAGTACGGCGGCGGTGGCGTGAAGGATTTCCGTTACAACGCCATCATCACCGAGGAATCGGTGCGTGGGCAGTACTCCGGACTCGGGTTCGGCCTGCACAACGATGTCATCGCACCGTATCTGCTGGAGCTGGCCAACGACGAACAGAAGCAGCGCTGGCTGCCGAAGTTCTGTTCCGGCGAGCTCATCACCGCCATCGCCATGACCGAGCCCGGCACCGGCTCGGACCTGCAGGGCATCAAGACCCGCGCGGTCCGCGATGGGGACGACTGGGTCCTCAACGGTGCCAAGACCTTCATCACCAACGGCATCAATTCCGATATCGTCATCGTGGTCGCCCAGACCGACCCCTCGGCCGGCGCGCTGGGCTTCAGCCTGCTGGTGGTGGAACGCGGGATGCCTGGCTTCGAGCGGGGCCGCAACCTGGACAAGCTCGGCCTGAAGGCCCAGGACACCGCCGAACTCAGTTTCACCGATGTCCGGGTACCCGCCGCCAACCTGCTCGGTGAAGAGGGCAAGGGCTTCATCCACCTGATGCAGAACCTCCCGCAGGAGCGGCTGTCGATCGCGGTGATGGCGGCCGCCGCGATGGAGACCTGCCTGGACTACACCTGCCAGTACGTCCGCGACCGGAAGGCCTTCGGCAAGCCGATCGGCGCCCTGCAGAACACCCGGTTCGTGCTCGCCGAACTGGCCACCAAGGCCACGGCCGTGCGGGTCCTGGTCGACCGGTGCATCACCGAGCTCAACGCCGGCACCCTCTCGGCCGAGGACGCCGCCATGGCCAAATGGTGGAGCACCGAGGAACAGGTCGATCTCATCGACCGCTGCCTGCAGTTGCACGGCGGCTACGGCTATATGCGCGAATACCCGATCGCGCAGGCCTACCTCGACGCGCGGGTGCAGACGATCTACGGCGGCACCACCGAGATCATGAAGGAGATCATCGGGCGCAGCCTGAAACTCAGCTGATCGCAGGGGGTTCCGGGATTCCGGTAGGGATCCGAGACCTTTCGGTGACCGGCAGCTCGCGAATACGATGCCCCGTACCCCTCGAGGGATACGGGGCATCGTTCGTTCGTCGCGCGCTTCTCGGTGACCTCAGGGCCCGAGAACGAAGCCGCGACCGGTCGGCAAGCGCTGCCGTGGCCTTCCACGCGGGCGGGGGGAGCAGGCCGAGGCCCTGTCCGACACCGTCTACGACGTCCTTGGACGCTGTGATGTGCTGGTGAGCAATGCCGGGATGTCGCCGGTCGACGACAATGTGAGCGCGGTGACCGAACAGCGCCTGCGTTCCGGTATCGAGAATCTGCCGTATGCGATGGCCGAGGCCGGGCTCAACGCGCTCGCTCTCGCCCTGGCCGGGGGCGTGGGCGCCGAAGGCCGCGCGAACCCGGTCTTTCGGGTGCCGGCCACATCATGGCGTCGGCCGCTCGGAGCCGCCCCTTGGCGAGGCCGGTTCAGGATCCGTCCGAGCCCGCCCGCCCCGGCCCGGTGATCAGTGGAAGGTCCAGGGTCGTGCGGATTCCCGGCGCGGCCGCCACCACCGCGGGAACCGCGTTGACCACCCGCATGGCCGTGGCCACCAGGCCGGCGTGGTTGTGGTCGCCGTTGTCGCTGGACAGGCAGAGGTCCAGCGCGTAATTCGGTTCGCCGGTGATCTCGACGCGGTACGACCCGCCCTCCTGCGCGGGCTGTGGCCATTCGGGTGCCAGATCCGCCCGGATACGGGTGATGTGTTCCAGCACCGTGACAACCCGGTCGCCGACCATCCCACGGACCTCGAACCGCATCGCCGCGGTGGTGCCGGCCGCGACCGTGCCCGCGGCGATCTCTATATCGGCCGGCGCGGGAATCCGCTCGTGGGTTTCGGTGACCGCGTCGAGTTCCACGCCCAGCCCGGCCGCCAGCTGGCGGACCACACTGCCCCAGGCCAGTGAGAGCACTCCGGGCTGTAGGAGCATGGGCGTCTCGCCCAGGGGCTTGCCGAAGCCCATGATGTCGAACATCACCGCGGTATTGTCGTAGGTCGCGTAGTCGAGGATCTCCATACAGCGGATCCGGTCGACCCGCCGGCAGGTACCGGCCAGCGCCAGCGGCAGCAGATCGTTGGCGAAGCCCGGGTCGATTCCATTGACGAACAACGAGGCCTTGCCCGCCGCGGCGGCTTCCTCGATCGGGGCGAGCATATCCGGCGGCAGCACCTGCCAGGGGTACTGCAGGAACACCGGGGCGCTGGCGGCGACATTCACGCCGGCGGCCAGAATCTCACGCAGATCCGCGAGGGCTTCGACGAGCCGGTTGTCGGTCATCGCCGTATAGACCACGCAATCGGGTTTCGTGGACAGGAGTGCCGCGGCGTCGGTGGTGGCCGGTATCCCGGTGCGCGTGGCCGACCCGGCGAGTTCCCCGGCGTCGCGGCCCTCCTTGTCGCTGCCGGACACCTTGACGCCGACCAGTTCGAGCCGCGGATCATCGATGATCCCGGCCAGGGCGTGGCGGCCGACATTTCCGGTGCCCCAATGCACTACGCGGTACGTCACAGCTGTCTCCTCACAGATCCGGAATCGGGATGTCGAGATTCGGGGCGATCAGACCGCCGTCGGTTTCGATCACCTTCCCGGTCAGGTAACCGCCGGCCGGGGAGGCCAGGAACAGCGCGGTCGCCGCTATATCGACGGGATCGCCGATCCGGCGCAGCGGGGTGGCCTTCTCCAGGGCGCCGCGCAGGTTGTCGTCGGCGGCGACCACCTCGAGCGCGGAGGTGGCGATGGAGCCGGGGGCGATGGCATTGACCCGGATACGCGGGCACAGATCCATGGCGGTGAGCCGGGTGTAGTGCGCGAGCGCGGCTTTGGCGGTGCCGTAGGCGGCGAACGCGCGGCCGGGCAGCCGGCCCATCGTGGAGGTGATGTTGATGATCGACCCGCCGTCGGCGGTGTCCAGCATGATCGGTACGGCGGCCCGGACCAGGGCGTGGGCATTGGCGACATTGAAGTCGAAGGCCCGGGTCAGGGCCTCAGGGGTGGTGTCCAGCAGCGGGGTGGGCATGGCGCCGCCGACATTGTTCACGACGATGTCGAGCCGCCCGAACTCCGCTGCCGCGGTGTCGGCGAGCGCGGCGCAGGCGGCGGGATCGGCCAGGTCGGCGACCACGATATGGGACCGGCGGCCGGAGCGGCCGATCTGTTCGGCCACCGCGGTGAGATCGGATTCGGTACGGGCGGCGATCACGACGTCGGCGCCCGCTTCGGCGAAGCCGGCAGCGATGGCCGCGCCCAGACCGCGCCCGGCGCCGGTCACCACGGCGACCCGGTTGTCGAGCCGGAATCGGTCCAGAATCATGGCTCCTCCTGAAGTAAGCTGATGTCGATTATTCGACGTTATGTCATCGAATAGTCGATGCAGTGTAGATCCCGGGATACCGGGCGACAAGGGAGCATCGGATATGGCGACGACCGGATCTCCGCCGACCCGCCGGGTGGTGGCGGTGGTCGAACTGCTCGCGGAAACGGAGCGGGCGCTGACCGTTTCGCAGATCGCCGAACGCCTGGAACTGGCGCGGGCGACGGTCACCGCGGTGCTCACCGAGTTGTGCGCGGCGAACTGGGTCGTGCGGGACGCGAGCCTGGCCTACCGGCGCGGGCCGGCGCTGGCCCGGCTGTCGCCCGCCGAACCCGTGGGCGCGGCGGTCGCGGTGGGCGCCGAATTGGCGGCGCTGGCCGAGGCGGCCGGATGCGGCGCCACCCTGAGTCGAATCTGCGACGATCGGCTCACCATAGTCGCCAAACAGTACGCGGGCGCGCGAATAGTGCCGGGATTGTCCGTCGGCCAATCGGTTCCGCTCGTCTACCCCGCGGGAGCCGCGGTGATGCCGTGGCGGACACCCGCCGAACGTCAGCGCTGGCTGGCGACGACCCACGGGCGGCCCGGGTCGGCCGAACTGCTCGACTTCGTCACCGCGCACGGGTTCGCCATGTTCCGGCCCGAAGCCGACGACGCCGGTCTGGTCGATCTGCTCACCGAACTGCTCGGCGCGCTCGGCGCCGAACTCCTGCAACCGAAACTGCGGACCGAGGCATTGCGCCAGCTGGGCCGGTTGACCTCGCGCGCGTACACCGAGGCCGATATCCGTACCGCCCAGGCGCTGCCGCTCAGTTATGTCTCCGCGCCGGTGTTCCACGGCGACGAGGCGCCCTATGAGGTCCAGCTCGGCCCACTGCGGGCGGAGGCCGGTCCGGCGGACCGGGCCCGCTTCATCGATATCGTGCGGGCGGGGGCGCGATCGATCTCGGTGGCACTGCGGACCGCGGACGCTCGCGAGTCGCCGCCGAGCGCGACGAGCCGCGACACGGGCGGTGTGCCGCGTGGCGCCCGAGGGGCCGGGGCCTAGGTGTCGAATCCGCCGCGAACCAGCTCGGCCACCGCGGCGGGAGTCCAGTGTCCGGCCGCGCCCGGGCGGCTGGCCAGATACCCCGCCGTCTCGCCGGCCGACCATCGGTGCGCCGCACGCAGACCCGTACCGATCCGGGAGAGATACGCGGCGGCCGGGGGGTTACCGCCGATCTCGCGCCAACGCCACGGGGCGGTCCAGGTCAGGATGGGCAGGCCGTCGAATACGCCCGGGCAGACCAGGGTTTCATAGCGGCCGGGGCCGAGGTACGACCGGCCGGTGCGCACCGCCTCGGTCAGGTCGAGGTCGGTGCCGGTCGGACGGTACATCTCCTGGGCGGCGATATCGCTGAACTGCGACCGGGTCAGCAGGTAGGCACGCACCGGGAGTTCGGCGCGGGTGGCGGGGTCGTAGAAGGCGCGGCCGCCGGTCCAGACCACCGATTCGGTGGCGAAGTACAGCAGCCCGGGCAGCACCAGCGCGATCGAACGGGCCGGCGGCGTGCGGTCCCGGCAACCCGCCGGTGTGCCCGCACCCCGCCCGGTTCCGGGCGGGCGGTGCACCGCGCCGGCAGGACGCGTGCCGGTGAGGTAGCAGCGCAGGCGTTCCGGGTCGGTATTCGAACCGTAGGCGGCATACCAGATTCGATCCGGAACCGGCCCGGAACCGAGTTCCGACCGCGGCCGGGCGACGGCGACCTCGAATGGTGCCATGGGCTCCTCACCGCCATCGGAAGAAGATCCCCACCGGCGTGTGCGCGGTGCCGGTGGGGCCTCAGATCTTGCGGATCACGGTGACGACCTTGCCGAGAATGCGCGCGTCGTTACCCGGGATCGGTTCGAAATGCGGGTTGTGCGGCATGAGCCAGACGTCCTTGCCGCTGCGCTTGAACGTCTTCACCGTCGCTTCGCCGTCCAGCATCGCCGCGACTATATCGCCGTTGTCGGCCACATTCTGCTGCCGGACGACCACCCAGTCGCCGTCGCAGATGGCGGCGTCGACCATGGATTCGCCGACCACCTTCAGCAGGAACAACGAACCGTCGCCGACCAGTTCGCGGGGGAGTGGGAACACGTCTTCCACCGCCTGTTCCGCCAGGATCGGGCCACCCGCGGCGATCCGTCCGAGCACCGGGACATAGGTCGGGATCGGCTGATCGGCATCGCCCGCCGCCTCGGATGCCGGGGCGGTATCGGCGGGGGACAGGGTGGTCACCGAGCGAACGGCCTCGTCCATCCCGCGGACGTCCACGGCGCGGGGACGGTTGGGGTCGCGGCGCAGATACCCCTTGCGCTCCAGCGTGCGCAGCTGGTGTGCGACCGAGGAGGTGGAGTTCAGGCCGACCGCGTCACCGATCTCGCGGATGCTGGGCGGATAGCCGCGCAGACTCACCGAGGAACGGATGACCTCGAGCACCTTGCGCTGACGCACGGTGAGATCCGCACCGGTCGCCCCCGGTTCGGTGCCGGGGCCGGCCCCGTCACCCGTGTCGTCTGATTGGCTCACCACAACCGCCCTTTCTCGTCGGTCTCCGGCCCGGTGGCCGCCGTCCCGGCAGACGGCCCGGACCGGCTGTGCCCGAGGTTTGATGTCGTGCAGTGAATCTAGTCGGCGCTCTCCGATCTATCAAACATCTGTTCGAGGTATGTCCGGTGTCGCTACTGACATTATCCCCCCGGCGTGGTAGAA
>NZ_BAGJ01000117.1 GCF_000308775.1 Nocardia testacea NBRC 100365 | reverse complement strand
GCCGCGGTGGAACGGGCCGCCGAACCCGCCCCCGCCGAACCCGCCCCGGCGGCCGCGTCGGCCGTCGCCGGTACCCGCACCCAGGTCGACGGGGAGACCAGGATCGTCATCCCGGCGCCCACCAACGGCCCGCTCGTGCTGGTCGAGGCGGCCTGACCGGTTATAGCCGCCGTATACCCGATCGTGACAATGCGCGTGGCGGCGGGGACCGGATAGATTCGTAGTATGCGTCGGCGCGGCCGTTCTCGGCGAGACGCGGCGTCGTTCGGTGGCCGGGACCCGGCGCCGCATGGTGGAGGATAGGCAGATACCGAGTGCGTGACGGTCGCGCACTCCGAGTCGCCCAGGCGGCACAGTAGATGGAGGCGGGATCAACCGATGGCTAATCCGTTCACGAAGGCCTGGAAATACCTGATGGCCCTCTTCGACTCCAAGATCGAGGAGCACGCGGATCCGAAGGTCCAGATTCAGCAGGCTATCGAAGAGGCCCAGCGTCAGCACCAGGCCCTGTCCCAGCAGGCCGCCTCGGTGATCGGTAACCAGCGTCAGCTGGAGATGAAGCTGAACCGGCAGCTCGACGAGGTCGAGAAGCTCAACGCCAACGCCCGCCAGGCCGTCGTCCTCGCCGACCAGGCCAATGCCGCGGGTGACACCGAGAAGGCCATCCAGTACACCAACGCCGCCGAGGCGTTCGCCGCGCAGCTGGTCACCGCCGAACAGTCGGTCGAGGACCTGAAGGTACTGCACGATCAGTCGCTACAGGCGGCCGCGCAGGCGAAGAAGGCGGTGGAGCAGAACGCGATGCTGCTGCAGCAGAAGGTCGCCGAGCGCACCAAACTGCTCAGCCAGCTCGAACAGGCCAAGATGCAGGAGCAGGTCAGTGCCTCCCTGCAGCAGATGGACAGCACGCTGTCCGCGCCCGGCAGCGTCCCCAGCCTCGACGCCGTGCGGGAGAAGATCGAACGCCGCTACGCCACCGCGCTGGGGTCCGCCGAACTCGCCCAGAACACCGTCCAGGGGCGCATGCTCGAGGTCCAGCAGGCCAGCGTCCAGATGGCCGGCCACAGCCGGCTCGAGCAGATCCGCGCGTCCATGCGCGGCGATTCGTTGCCCGCCGGAAGCACCGGCTCCGCGCTCGACGCCGGGAAGTCGGCGGCCGAACCCGCACAAGCACAACCGCAGATGGACAAAGGCCAGACCGCGCAGCAGTAGCGGCGCCACCGAGTTCGGCGAGGACAACGATGAAGTCTGACAGGTCCCGATTCCGCACCGGGTCCCGGGAGTTCGCCCGTGCCTGGCCCGAACTGCAGCCGCAGGCGGCCTACGTCGCCGACAGTCTGCGGGATGCCGGCGAGACCGCGCTCGTCGCGGTCCGCCGCTGGGCCGATCCGCGCGAACGCGGGCTCCGTCGGCGCCGCCGGGCCCGGCGGCGCAGTATCGGTCTCGGCACGGTATCCGGTCTCACCACCGCCGGTGCGGTCGGACTGGTGATCCTGTCCGCTCCCGCCTGGGCGGTCGTGGTACTCGGCGGCGGGGCGGTCGCCCTGGTGACCGGTGCTGCCCTGAGCACCCGGCGGTATCTGCGGTTGCGGCGGGCGCCGCTGCCACTGGCCGGCTATCTCCCGCGCAAACTTCCCTCCGGCCGGTCCGCCGCCCGGCCGGCCATGGCTCGATTGGCGCGGGCCGAACGCGCCTTGCACGAGGTGGCCGGGCAGATCGCCCGGTCCCGTCGGCTGCCCGCCGACGAACTCGAGGATCTGATCGCCACCGCCGGCTCCGGCGCCGCCGCGCTGACCGCGCTGGCCGCCGATATCGCCACGATGGAAGGGGCGGTCCGCACCCTCGGTGGGGGTGCGGCGCAGCTCGCCGATGCGGCCGACGTCCACCGGCTCGGGGAGACATTGCAGTCGATCGTCGCCCGGCTCGATGCCGGGGTCGTCGAGTACGAGCAGGTGGTGGCCGCGGCCGCCCGGGTTCTCGCCGTCGACGAAACGGGAGCGCTCCGCTACGAATTCGACGGTATCGTCGCCGATCTGCGGCAGGCGGCCGATCGTATGGACGGTTGGGCGCAGGCGCTCACCGAACTCGCCGACCGCGCCCCGGGGCCGTTGCCGCCGCCCGCCGCGGGCCACGTCCCGTGGCAGACGCCCGTGGCTCGGACGCCCCAGGGTCACCCGCGCCCGTAAGGTCTCAGGGACAACCCTGATCTTCCCCGGATATTGCTCTTCACCTGGTGATTTCCCGTGTCCGCGGTGCCATGCTCGAAGCAGGAGACAACCGCTGGGAGGCACGAAATGCTGTGGAAGATCATCGGCGTGGTCGCCGTCGTCTGGATCGCGCTGGCGGTGATCGGCGCACTGATCAAAGGGCTGTTCCCGATCCTGGTGATCAGCGCGGTCGTGTTCGGGCTGTATCTGCTCTACAAGGCGATCTCCGGCTCGGACGACAACTCGGTCACCAAGGTCTGATCCGCGCCCCCGACATACGGCCGGATGCCTCTCCGCTCGGAGAGTCATCCGGCTTTTCCGTACCCCGAGGGCGGGCGTGTGTTCGAATGGCGCCATGCAGCACCTTCCGGAGGATTGGCAGCGCGCCCTGGTGATCGTCGCCCATCCCGACGATATCGAGTACGGGGTCGCCGCCGCGGTGGCCCGCTGGACCGGTCAGGGCAAAGATGTGCGCTACCTGCTGGTGACCTCCGGCGAGGCGGGAATCGCGGGGATGCCACCCGCCGAGGCGGGACCGTTGCGTGAAAGCGAAGAGCGCGCCGCGGCCGCGATCGTCGGGGTGAGCGAAGTGCATTTCCTCGGCCATCCCGACGGCCGGATCGAAGCGAACCCGGCCCTGCGCCGCGATCTGGCCGCGGCGATCCGCCGGCACCGTCCGGAGCTGGTTGTCTCGGGGCACTTCGGGCCGACCTGGGCGCCGGGCATCGTCAACAGCGCCGACCACCGGGCCGTCGGCCGCGCGGCGCTCGACGCAGTCTCCGATGCCGGGAACGAGTGGATCTTCCCCGAGATCACCGATACACCACCGTGGACCGCGCGCTGGGCGGCCGTGGCCGTCCCGGCCGGCGCCACCCACGCGGTGGACGTCACCGCCACGGTGGGCGCCGCCGAGGCGTCGCTGGCCGAACACCGGCGTTATCTGGAGGCGCTGAGCCCGGAGCCGGTGGCCGATCAGGTGCGCGCGGTGGTCACCATGACAACGGGTCCACTGGAGGGTTTCGGCGCCGAACGCGCCGTGGGGTTCGAGCTGTATACCTTCACCGGCTGAGTGGTCGTCCTCCGGCGCTGGGTACCCGCGCCGGGAAACGGGTCGGTGCCCGGCCCCGCTGCGACGGCCGAAGCGCAGCCCGGAGTCGGCGCCCGCGGGCGCGCCGATAGCATGGCCGGATGCGAGTGGCTGTCGTCGCCGGCCCCGATCCGGGTCATGCGTTTCCCGCTATCGCGCTCTGCCTGCGTTTCCGGGACGCGGGTGACGATCCCGTGCTCTTCACCGGCCCCCGCTGGTTCGAGGCCGCGCGGGCGGCCGGTATCGGGGTGCGGCGGCTGAAGGGACTGGCGCCCAGGCCGATCGACGACGACGGTGACGCCGGGGCGCGGATTCATCAACGGGCCGCCTACATTTCGACCGAGATCCTGCCCGAACTGGGGGCGATGCTGCCGGAACTGGTCGTCTCCGATGTGCTCACCGCGGGCGGTGGTATGGCCGCCGAGCGGTTGCGGGTGCCGTGGGTCGAACTCTCGCCGCATCCGCTCTATCTTCCGTCGAAAGGGTTGCCCCCGATCGGCAGTGGGCTCGCGCCGGGCGCCGGGGTGCGCGGTCGTACCAGGGATTCGGTGCTGCGGATGCTGACGGCTCGCGCGGTGCGGACCGGGCAGCGGCAGCGGGAGGCCGCCCGGGCGGGGGTGGGTCTACCACCGGCCGACCCGGGTCCGGCGGCGCGGCTCGTCGCCACCCTGCCCGCGCTGGAGGTACCGCGGCCGGACTGGCCGGCGGAGGCCGAACTGGTCGGCCCGCTGCTGTGGGAGCCCACCGACCGGCGACTGGAGTTGCCGCCGGGGGACGATCCCCTGGTGGTGGTGGCCCCGTCCACCGCGCATACCGGGGTCGCCGGAATGGCGGAGACGGTGCTGGATGCCCTGGCGGGGTCCGGGGTCCGAGTCGCGATATCGATGCTGGACGAGCCGCCGGGCGCGCTGCCGGACTGGGCGACCGCCGGGCTCGGACGACAGGACGAGCTGCTCACCCACGCCGCCGTGGTGGTCGGTGGCGGTGGGCACGGGTTGCTGGCGAAATCCCTGGCCGCCGGAGTGCCCGTGGTGACCGTCCCGGGCGGCGGCGACCAGTGGGAACTCGCCAATCGCGCGCAACGCCAGGGTTCGTCGTTGCTGGTCCGCCCGCTCACGCCGGAGGCGGTGCGCGCCGCGGTGCTGCGGATACTGGCCGAACCGGGTTTCACCGCGGCGGCGAAGACGGCGGCCGCGGGCGCCGCCGAGGTGGCCGATCCGGTACAGATCTGTCACCGCGTCCTGGACTCGGTGCGGACGCACTGACCGCCCCGCGCCCACGGCCGCCGGTGCGGGTATCTTGTGCACGGTGCGGCTGACGGAATTCCAGGAACTCATGCACACCGAATTCGGCGAGGCCCGGGGCGACACTCTGCTCAACGATCACGTCATCCCCGCGCTCGGCGGCCGGACCGGCGCCGTCGCCATCGAAGCCGGTGTCGATCCCCGCGATGTATGGCGTGCGCTGTGCGCCGAATTCGACGTGCCGCGTTCCCGCTGGTGACCTCATGGCCGCCGGGGCGCGGTCAGCTCCGGCGCGTGATCGACGAGGCGCGGCGGCGCATCCACGGGCCCGGCCGGAAGGGGATACGACCGAGCTCCCGCAGTGGCGAACCGGCGCGCGTCGCGGGCTCCGCGCCGCGCGGCCACGTCGCTTGACTCGAACACCTGTTCGTCTAGGCTGAGGCCGGAACTTGTCGGTGCCGCCCTCTACTGTGGGCGCCAACCACACCACCTACCTACCACCCGGTGAAAAGGGGAGTCACGATGGCGCCACAGCCCTATGACCGCGACAAAGCGCTCGAACTCGCGCTCGCGCAGGTCGAGAAGAGTTTCGGCAAGGGGGCGGTGATGCGCCTCGGCGAAGAAGCCCGCCAGCCCGTCTCGGTGATCCCGACCGGTTCCATCGCGCTCGACGTCGCACTGGGCATCGGGGGTCTGCCCCGCGGCCGCGTCGTGGAGATCTACGGTCCGGAATCCTCCGGTAAGACCACGGTCGCGCTGCATGCGGTCGCCAATGCGCAGGCCGCCGGCGGTGTCGCGGCCTTCATCGACGCCGAGCACGCGCTCGATCCCGATTACGCCCGCAAACTCGGGGTCGATACCGACGCGCTGCTGGTATCCCAGCCCGATACCGGTGAACAGGCCCTGGAAATCGCCGATATGCTGGTCCGCTCCGGCGCCATCGACATCATCGTCATCGACTCGGTGGCCGCCCTGGTACCCCGCGCCGAGATCGAGGGCGAAATGGGCGATAGTCACGTCGGCCTGCAGGCCCGCCTGATGAGTCAGGCGCTGCGCAAGATGACCAGCGCCTTGAACAATTCCGGCACCACCGCCATCTTCATCAACCAGCTGCGCGAGAAGATCGGTGTCATGTTCGGTTCCCCCGAAACGACCACGGGCGGTAAGGCGCTGAAGTTCTACGCGTCGGTGCGGCTGGACGTGCGCCGTATCGAAACCCTGAAGGACGGAAGCGACGCGGTCGGTAACCGGACCCGGGTCAAGGTCGTGAAGAACAAGGTCTCCCCGCCGTTCAAACAGGCCGAATTCGACATTCTGTACGGACACGGAATCTCGAAGGAGGGCTCGCTGATCGATATGGGTGTGGAGCACGGATTCATTCGTAAGTCCGGCTCCTGGTACACCTACGAGGGTGATCAGCTCGGCCAGGGTAAGGAGAACGCCCGCAAATTCCTCCTGGAGAACACCGATATCCGGGACGAGGTCGAGAAGAAGATCAAGGAAAAGCTGGGGATCGGTGCGGATGTGACCGCGACGGAAGAGACCCCGGCCGATTTCTGACCCGGTGGACGCGAGGTCACGGGGGCAGACCGAGGCCACCGATCCGGTGGCGCAGATGCGGCGCCGCCTCGACGAACTCCTGGCGGCCGGTGGTACGGCCACCGGTTCCGCCCGGAGTTCACGGCCGGACGAGCCCGATCCGCAGCGGGTTCGTCCGGCCGGCTCCGGTGCACCGGACGATGCGCCGCTCGGTGGGCGCACCGAGGACGACGCGCCGGGGGGTATCGAACAGGCGAAAGAGTCCGCTCTGCGGTTACTGGCCGTCCGCGCCCGCAGCCGGGCCGAGCTCGCCCAGCGGCTGTCCGCCAAAGGATATTCGCCCGAAGTGACGGAGCAGGTTCTCGACCGGCTGGCCGAAGTGGGGCTGATCGACGACGCCGATTTCGCGCGGCAGTGGGTACGGCAGCGGCACGGTTTCTCCGGGAAGGGCCGGCGCGCGTTGGAGCAGGAACTGCGGCGTAAGGGGGTGTCGCAGGAGGACTCCGCGGCCGCACTAAAGGGCGTCACGGCCGACGACGAATACGAGCGCGCCACCGAACTGGTGCGCCGCAAACTACGGAGCCTGCCGGCGGGGCTGGACCGGGAGAAGGCCATCCGGCGGCTGGTCGGGATGCTCGCCCGGCGGGGCTACGGACATTCGGTGGCTTACGCGGTAGTGAAGTCGGAATACGAGGCCGCCGGGTTCGGCGACGAGGACGCACCGCCGGATTGAGCTGGCCTCGCGCCGCTCGACCGTGACGTCCCGGTTCAGCGGAGACCAGGGCCGGCCTCCGCGGCGGAGCGGACCCGAACACAGGATCGCGATCTGTCGAGTGCCGTTCATCGTCGGCTCCGGCCGAGGCGCCACATCCGCCGTGCGGGCGGCTCGAGTGCTGCCTGCGTTCGGCCGCCGGTCGAACATGCTTGGCTCCTGGAGATCGACCGGTGCGCCCGGGCGAGGTCTCCGGTCCGTGATACCCGTCCATCGGCTGTCCGGCCGGCTGCCTGCCACCGGATCGGTGGGGTCGGTTCCAGGACGTCGGCTCGGCGCGGGTGCACGTGCGCCAGCGGTTCCGATCGGCAGAAGTCGGAACCTCCCGACGAAGCTGCGGCAGGTCTCCATGGGATTCCGGCCGACCGGGTCCCTACGCGTGGTGGCTTCCCGCTCACAATCGTGGTGCCGGACCCGTGCGGCCCGGCACCACGGCGGACTACTTGGTGATATCCACTCCGGGGGCCGCGTCGGCGATGACCGAATCGGCCGCGACGACCGCGCTGCCACGTTTCCGGCGGCCCGCCCGCAGGCGCTTCTCCAGTCCGGTGGCGATTGTCGAGAGCAGCACATTCAGCACGATCATGATGATCGCGACCACGATCAGCGCGGGAATGGTGTTCGATTCCGCCGCCCCGAGCTGCTGCGCGCTGCGGACGACTTCCTCGTAGGTGATCACATAGCCCAGGGCCGAATCCTTCAGCGCGACCACCATCTGGGAGATCAGGGCCGGCAGCATCGCCGTGATCGCCTGCGGGAGCAGGATGAGCCGCATCAGCTGGCCCTTGCGCAACCCCAGTGCCACACCGGCCTCGGTCTGCCCCTTGGGCAGCGAGAGGATGCCGGCACGCACGATCTCGGCGATCACCGACCCGTTGTAGATGGTCAGTGCCGTCACCACGGCGCCCAGCGCCAGGTACTCGGATTCGAAGAGGTCGTATTCGGAGTACAGGGCGAACAGGAAGATCATCAGGATCAGCACCGGAACGGCCCGCGCGATCTCGACGATCGTGCCCGCGGTCCAGCGCACCCAGCGGTGATCCGAGAGCCGGGCGATACCGAAGATCATGCCGATCACCAGGGCGAACACAATGGACAGCAGCGCCGCGACCACCGTGCCACGCAGACCGGGCAGGATATAGGTGCTCCACACCGCCCCGTCCAGGAACGGCTCCCATTTCTCGGCCGTGAACTGTCCTTTGTCGGCGAAGCCGCGGTAGACGAACCAGCCCGCGGCCACGACCACCCCGAGGACCACGATGGAGTAGACGATATTGCGGACGCGGGCGACCGGGCCCGGAGCGTCGTAGAGAACGGATGCCGTGCGGCTCATCGGGCCACCTCGAATCGTTTGGCCAGATGCCCGAACAGCAGGCCGGCGGGCAGCGTCAGGATCACGAAACCGAGCGTGAAGATCAGGCCGATGGCCAGCAGCGCCGCTTCGGTTTCGATCATGTTCTTCATCAGGAACGATGCCTCGGCGACGCTGATCGCGGAGGCGACCGTCGTGTTCTTGGTCAGCGCGATGAACACACTGCCCAGCGGCGCGATCACCGAGCGGAACGCCTGGGGCAGCACGATGATCCGCAGATTCTGCAGGAAGCTCAGCCCCAGCGAGCGCCCGGCTTCCGACTGGCCTATCGGCACCGTGTTGATACCGGCCCGCAGCGATTCACAGACGAATGCCGCCGTGTACACGCTGAGGCCGATCACGGCCCAGCGGAAGTTGTTGTCGGCCAGCGAGGTGGGCCCCTCGGAGGCCAGATTCATCCCGAGCGTGGAGTGCAGGCCCAGGGAACAGAACACCAGGATGAGGGTGAGCGGGGTGTTGCGGAACACGGTCACATAGGCCGTGCCCACCCAGCGGGCCACGGGGACCGGCGATACTCGCATTCCGGCGACCACGGTACCCAGCACCAGGGAACCCACCGCCGAGAACACGGTCAGTTTTATGGTCATCCAGAATGCTTCGAGCAGCTGGGTGTCGTATTCCGAGATCAAATCGAACACGATGGTTGCGCGCCTCCGATCGGCAGGATGGGGCCGAACCGGAGGGCCGGGCCGCGGTCGCGACCCGGCCCTCCGATGCGGTGGTCAGTACCGGTCCACCTGCGGGGCCTGCGGGGTTTCGTAGCTCGCGGCCTTACCGACCGTCTCCTGGAAGGCGGTGTCCCAGGCGCCCGAGCTGATCATTTCCTCGATCGCGTCGTTGATCTTGGTGCGGGTGTCCTGATCACCCTTCTTCACGCCGATCCCGTAGTTCTCGGTGGTGAACTTCTCGCCGACGACCTTGTACTTACCGGGCGACTGCGACGCGTAACCGGCCAGGATGATGTCATCGGTGGTCACCGCGGCGACGGCGCCACTGTTCAGACCCTCGAGGCACAGCGAGTAGGTGTCGTAGGTCTGCAGCTGGGTGTCGGGGTATTTCTTCTGGATGTTCTGCGCGGGCGTGGAGCCGGTCACCGAGCACACGGTCTTGCCCTTCAGGGTGTCCGGGCCGGTGATCTCGTTGTTGTCGGCCCGGACCAGCAGGCTCTGGCCCGCCACGTAGTAGGGGCCGGCGAAATCGACCTTCTCCTTGCGCGCGTCGGTGATCGAGTAGGTGGCGACCACGAAATCGACCTGCCCGTTCTCGATCAGGGTTTCGCGCTGCGCGGAGGGGGCCTCCTTGAAGGTGATGCCCTCCGGCTGGACGCCGAGTTTCGAGGCCACGTATTTGGCCACTTCGACATCGAAGCCGCTGTAGGTTCCGTCGGTGTTACGCAGGCCCAGACCGGGCTGATCGTATTTGATGCCGATGGTCAGCTCGCCCTCCTGGGCGTTCTCCAGCGCGGTTTTGTCGCTGCCGCCGCCACAGGCCGCGGTGGTGGCGGCGGTGACGGCCACCGCTACCGCGCCGACCGCGATGCGGAGTGCTCGGTTGATCCTCATCGGTGTTCCTTCCCTCATCTCCTCGACGGCGCGATGCCCTCGAGTTTGTGCCTGTCTATCCGCCGGACAGATTCAGTGACTGAGAATCTTGCCCAGGAAGTCCTTGGCACGATCGGACTTCGGTGCGCTGAAGAATGTTTCCGGGTCGGTGTCCTCGACCACCTGGCCGTCGGCCATGAACAGCACCCGATCGCCGGCACGGCGGGCGAAGCCCATCTCATGGGTGACCACCAGCATGGTCATGCCCTCTTTGGCCAGCGAGACCATCACATCGAGGACTTCGTTGACCATTTCCGGGTCGAGGGCCGAGGTCGGCTCGTCGAAAAGCATCACCTTGGGGTTCATGGCCAGTGCGCGGGCGATGGCGACGCGCTGCTGCTGGCCGCCGGAGAGCTGGGCGGGGTACTTGTCGGCCTGGTTGGCGATACCGACCCGTTCCAGCAGTTCCATGGCGTGGCGGCGGGCCTCGTCCTTCTTGGTCCCGCGGACCTTCATCGGCGCGAGCATGACGTTGTCCACGATCGTCTTGTGCGCGAAGAGGTTGAACGACTGAAAAACCATGCCGACATCGGCGCGCAGGGCGGCGAGGGCGCGGCCCTCGGCGGGCAGCGGCACTCCGTCGACGCTGATCTCGCCGGAATCGATCGGCTCCAGCCGGTTGATGGTGCGGCAGAGCGTGGACTTCCCGGAGCCCGACGGCCCGAGCACGATCACGACCTGCCCGCGGGGCACCTCGAGATTGATATCGCGCAGCACGTGCAGGGCACCGAAGTGCTTGTCGACGGCGCGCAGGGTGATCATGGGCACAGCGGTGGTGTCGCCGGCCGCCCCTGGCGTGTCGGCGTCGGTGTCGGTCATGGCACTGACCTTAAGCCGAAATTTCGGTTTTGCGAGCCTTTCGGCGACACACCCCGGCGCCACACCGAGCCGAAATTCGGGTTTAACCCGATGGTCATCCGTTGTAATCCGTTCGCTCGGCCGCGATTTGCCCGCCGCGGGGCCGGCGGGAAGGTAGCCGGGAACCGGACAGCCGATTCCCCATATGTGGGAAGTGCCACGGCGGGCGTTCTCGTCTCCACGCGGTCGCGGGCGGGCCGGGTCCGGCCGCCGTGGCGGGAGGTGCGGATCTGCTGGAAAACGCCCGGACGGCGGCCCGTACCCTGGACGCGTGGATTCGATCGGACAGGTAGCGCTCCCCACCCGGATCGAGCCGGCCGGCGCACGCAGTTACGAGGTCCGCACCTTCGGTTGCCAGATGAACGTGCACGATTCCGAACGCTTGTCCGGCCTGCTCGAGGATGCGGGGTATCGGAAGGCCGCGCCCGGCGCGACGGCCGATCTGGTGGTCTTCAACACCTGCGCGGTGCGGGAGAACGCGGACAACAAGTTGTACGGCACCCTGGGCCATCTCGCCCCGATCAAGGCGTCCCGGCCCGGTATGCAGATCGCCGTCGGCGGCTGCCTGGCCCAGAAGGACCGCGATTCGGTGCTGAACCGGGCGCCCTGGGTGGATGTGGTGTTCGGTACCCACAACATCGGGTCGCTGCCGGTGCTGCTCGAACGCGCCCGGCACAACGACGAAGCCCAGGTGGAGATCCTGGAATCGCTCGAGGCGTTCCCGTCGACCCTGCCCGCGCGCCGCGAATCGGCGTACGCGGGGTGGGTGTCGATCTCGGTCGGCTGCAACAACACCTGCACCTTCTGCATCGTGCCCGCCCTGCGCGGCAAGGAAGTGGACCGGCGTCCCGGTGATGTGCTGGCCGAGGTGCAGGCGCTGGTGGACCAGGGCGTGCTGGAGGTGACGCTGCTCGGGCAGAACGTCAACGCCTACGGCGCCTCCTTCGCCGACCCGGGGCAGCCCCGCGACCGGGGCGCCTTCGCCAAACTGCTGCGGGCCTGCGGCGGGATCGAGGGATTGGAACGGGTGCGCTTCACCTCACCGCATCCGGCGGAGTTCACCGACGATGTCATCGAGGCGATGGCCGAGACCCCCAACGTGTGCCCGCAGCTGCATATGCCGCTGCAGTCGGGTTCGGACCGCGTGCTGAAGGCCATGCGCCGGTCCTACCGGCAGGCCCGCTATCTGGGGATCATCGAGAAGGTGCGGGCGGCCATGCCGCACGCGGCGATCACCACCGATATCATCGTCGGCTTCCCGGGGGAGACCGAGGAGGACTTCCAGCAGACCCTCGATGTGGTCCGGCAGGCCCGGTTCACCAGTGCCTTCACCTTCCAGTACTCGCCGCGGCCGGGCACCCCGGCCGCGGAGATGGCCGATCAGGTGCCCAAGAAGGTGGTGCAGGAGCGCTACGACCGGCTGATCGCGCTGCAGGAGCAGATCTGTGTGGAGGCCAATCACGCCCTGATCGGCACCGAGGTGGAACTCCTGGTCGCCGACGGCGCGGGGAAGAAGAACGCCGCGACCGCCCGGATGAGCGGGCGGGCCCGGGACGGAAGGCTGGTGCATTTCCGGCCCGACGGGGCCGCCGCGCCGATCCGCCCCGGCGACCTGGTCACCGTGGAGGTGACCGGCGCGGCACCGCACCACCTGGTCGCGGACTCGGGTGTCCGGACACATCGCCGGACCCGGGCCGGGGACGCGCACGAGGCCGGTACCACGCCGAAGACCGCGCCGATCGGTGTCGGGCTCGGGCTGCCGCGAATCGGGGCGCCCGCACCGGAACCGGTCGCCTCGGGCTGTGCCTCCGGATGCGGGACATGAGCGGCACCGACGACGACCGGAGCGACGAGGAGCGCGGCGCACCGGAGTCGCGCGACGCGACCCCGCCGGCGAACGACACGCCGGCCCCTGGACACCGATCAGGCGAGGGAGACGAGGACCACGTGAATCCGGCCGAGACCGAGCAGTTCGAAGAATTCCGCGAAGACCTCGACGCGGTGGAGCGCCGGATCGCGGGTGAGATCGACCCGGGTGTGCGCGCCATGGTGGTGGCGAGCGCGGTGTTCGTGCTGCTGCTGTCGCTGGTGCTACCGCATACCGGCGGCGCGCGGGGTTTCGATGTGCTGCTCGGATCGCAGGCGGCCACGATCGAGCATGTCGGGCTGCCGTCGCGGATCTTCGTCTGGTTCGTGCTGATTTTCGGAATCGGGTTCTCGCTGCTGGCGCTGATGACCCGGCGCTGGGTGCTCGCGTGGATCGCGGTGGCCGGATCGGCGATCGGCAGCGCGTTCGGGGTGTTCTCGATCTGGCACCGGCAGACCCCGGGTCTGAACAACTATGTGGGTTCCGGGCCGGGTATCGGCCTGATTCTGGGCACCCTCGCCATCGTGGTGCTGACGTTCCACTGGGTGAAGGTCGTCTGGAGCCGGACCGCGCTACAGCTGGCGGCCGAGGAACAGCGTCGGATCGCCGCGGCGCGCGAGGAGGAGCGGCAGCGGCGCGATCGGTTCGGCGAGGACTGACACCGCGAACCGCGGCCGTCCGCCGCGACCGGTCGGCCACGGCGGACGGAGCGTCGAACGGGGACCTCTCAGAGGTTGCTGACCGCGCCCTCCGCCGCTTCGGCCCATTCCCGCCACTGCTGGGCCTGGGCGAGGGCCTTCTCCGCATCGCGGGTCTTACCGGCGGCGGTGGCCTTGGCGGCCTGCTCCTCGAACTGCGCGACCCGCTCCCGGAACTGCGCGGCCCGGGCCAATGCCTCCGGGTCGGTGCGGCGCCACTGGGCGTCGGCGGCCTGCCGGACACGTTTCTCGATGGCGCGCAACCGGCCCTCGAGATCGTGCATCCGCTCGCGGGGCACCTTGCCGATGGCGTCCCAGCGTTCCTGCAGATCGCGCAGTGCGGCCCGGGCGCCTTCCAGGTCGGTATCGGGGTCGATGGCCGGTTCGTAACTGCTCAGCAGTTCTTCCTTGGCCAGCGCGTTGTCGGCGAACTCGGCATCGCGTTCGGAGGCCGCCGCGTTGCGCGCGGCGAAGAAGACATCCTGGGCGCTCTTGAACCGGCGCCACAGTGCTTCGTCGGCTTCCCGGGGAGCCCGGCCCGCGTTCTTCCACTCCACCAGCAGTTCCCGGAACACCGCGGCGGTACCGGCCCAATCGGTGGACCCGGACAGTTCCTCGGCCTGGACACACAGTTCTTCTTTGCGGACCTTGGCGGCGGCCCGTTCCCGGTCCAGTTCCGCGAAATGCGCGCCGCGGCGGCGGTTGAAGGCCTCCCGGGCCTTGGAGTACCGGCGCCACAGGGCGTCGTCGACCTTGCGGTCGACCCCGCGGATGGTCTTCCACTCGTCGAGGATCTCGCGCAGCCGGTCGCCGGCGGCCTTCCACTGGGTGGATTCGGCGGCGATCTGCTCGGCTTCGGCCGCGAGCGCCTCCTTGCGCTCGGTGTGCTCGTGCCGGGTGCGCTCCTTCTCCTCCTTGGCGTGCGCGGCCGCCTCGTCGGAGTGTTCGGCGATCGCGCGGAGCCGGGCGGCCAGGCTTTCGATATCGCCGATCACCGCGGCGGTCGGCAGCGTTTCGGCGAGGGCGAGGGCAGCGGCCTTGGTCTTGCGGGCATCGGTGCCGGCGGCCAGCCGAGCCTCCAGCAGGGCCACCTCGGTGGCCAGGTCGTCGAAACGCCGCCCGAAGTGCGCCAGCCCCTCGGCGGCGTCCCCGGCCTGCCAGGAACCGATGATCCGCTCGCCTTCGGCGGTCTTGACCCAGGCCGTGCCGTCCTCGTCGACCCGGCCCCAGGCGCTGGGGTCGGTGGCGCTGGGTACGACCACCGGATGCGGGTGTTCGGTGGCGTGCCCGGACGTTTTCATCGCGGCCGGGCTCGGGTGCGCCTCGCCGGGTTTGGGACGGCTACCGGGCTTGGGAGCGCTGGACGGGCGACCGGGCTTGCCCGGGCCGGGTTTTGCGGTTCCGTTGCTGTGGGTCATTGCTCCTCGTCCCTGCCGCGCGTCACGGCTGCCTGGTTTACGCGCTGCGCACTCTGGCTATGCTCTGCTCATTCTGGCTACGCCCGATCATTCTGGCTACGTCTGCCCGTCTCGGCCGTGCCGGGGTCGACATGTTGCCCGTGCGTCCGCACGCTCTTCCATTCAACCCCGGCCGCACTTCCGGCAACCTCACCGCCGACAGCGGCGGCAACCGGCCGGACCTGCGGATCCGGACTCGTCGGACCTGGTCCGGATACTTCGCACCCTAGCAATTGCCACCGGGTTTCCGGGAGAGACACTCGTACCGCGCGCGGGGCGCGGCGGTACCGGCGAACCGGCCGCGTCGCTGGTCGGCGGGTACGGGCTACGGTTGACGGCGTGTTCTGTCTAGCGGCTCTGATCCCCTCGCCGCCCGTTCTCGTCCCCGAACTGTGCGGCGGCGCGCCGGCGGCCGGCGCGGGCCGCGTTCCCGAACCGGCCGGTGCGCCGGGCGGGTCGCGGCCCCCG
>NZ_BAGJ01000118.1 GCF_000308775.1 Nocardia testacea NBRC 100365 | reverse complement strand
GCTGTCTGGCTGTCCGCGGGTGGCCCGATCGGGCGTGCGGTGGACGCGGTGATTCGTGCGATCACCGGTTCGGCTTCGGCGTTGCTGCCGTTCGTCGCCTCCGGTATCGCGGTGGTGCTCATGCGTACCGAGCCCCGTCCGGAGATCCGGCCCCGGCTGGTGCTGGGCGGTCTGCTGATCGGTTTGCCCCTGCTCGGGCTGTGGCATATCGCCGACGGTGCCCCCACCGACGCGGCCGGGCGCGCCGACGGTGCCGGGTTCGTGGGATTCGTCATCGGCGGCCCGGTGACCGACGGCCTCACCGCCTGGCTGTCGGTGCCGATCCTGCTGCTGGCCATGGTGTTCGGAGTGCTGCTGGTGACGGGCACGACGGTGCGGGAAGCGCCGCAGCGGCTGCGCGAATTCTTCGGCGCGCCCGGATACGAGGGCGAGGCCGACTACCGGGACGGCTACGACCCGGTCGACGAGTACGAGACCGGCGCCGGGGAAGCTCCCGGCCGGTCGCGCCGCCGCGGCCGGACTCCGGCCGAGAGCTACCCGGCCGACGAATTCCCGGGGCCCGCGGGTGAGCCACCCCTGCGTGATGCCAAACCGATCACCGACGCCCCGGACGGGGAACAACCCGCGCCGCGCAAGAGGCGCAAACCCGCCACGCCCGCGGTGGTCGATCAGACCCCGCCGCCGCCTCCGGAACCGGAATTCGTCGCCGACCGGGTCATCGAGGGCGATTACACGTTGCCGCCGATCAACCTGCTCGTCGAGGGCGATCCGCCGCGCAAGCGCAGCGCCGCCAACGAATCGATGATCGAGGCGATCACCGAGGTCCTGGTGCAGTTCAAGATCGATGCCGCGGTCACCGGGTTCGTCCGGGGCCCGACCGTCACCCGGTACGAGGTGGAGCTCGGGCCGGGTGTGAAGGTCGAGAAGATCACCGCGCTGACCCGCAATATCGCTTATGCGGTGGCGACCGAGAATGTGCGGCTGCTCGCGCCGATCCCCGGAAAATCCGCCGTGGGTATCGAGGTGCCCAACTCCGACCGGGAACTGGTGCGTCTCGCCGACGTGCTCACCGCGCCGGCCACCCGCAACGACCATCATCCGCTGGTCATCGGGCTGGGTAAGAACATCGAGGGCGAGTTCGTCTCGGCCAATCTGGCCAAGATGCCGCATCTGCTGGTCGCGGGTTCCACCGGTTCCGGTAAATCGAGTTTCGTGAACTCGATGCTGGTGTCGCTGTTGCAGCGGGCCACACCGGACGAGGTCCGGATGATCCTGATCGACCCGAAGATGGTGGAACTGACCCCCTACGAGGGGATCCCGCACCTGATCACGCCCATCATCACCCAGCCGAAGAAGGCCGCCGCGGCGCTGGCCTGGCTGGTGGAGGAGATGGAACAGCGATATCAGGACATGCAGGCCAGCAAGGTCCGCCATATCGACGATTTCAACCGCAAGGTGAAATCCGGCGCCATCACCACGCCGCTGGGCAGCGAACGGGTGTACCGGCCCTACCCCTACATTCTGGCGATCGTCGACGAACTCGCCGATCTGATGATGACCGCGCCCCGCGACGTCGAGGACGCCATCGTCCGGATCACCCAGAAGGCCCGGGCCGCCGGTATCCACCTGGTGCTGGCCACCCAGCGGCCGTCGGTGGACGTGGTGACCGGCCTGATCAAGACCAATGTGCCGTCCCGGCTGGCGTTCGCGACCTCCTCGCTCACCGATTCCCGGGTGATCCTCGATCAGCCCGGCGCCGAGAAACTCATCGGTATGGGCGACGGCCTGTTCCTGCCGATGGGCGCCGGTAAACCGACCCGGTTGCAGGGCGCGTTCATCAGCGACGAGGAGATCCACGCGGTCGTCGAGTTCACCAAGAATCAGGCCGAGCCCGAGTACACCGAGGGCGTCACCGCGGCCAAGGCCGGGGAGAAAAAGGATGTCGACCCCGATATCGGCGACGATCTCGATGTATTCCTGCAAGCGGTGGAACTTGTGGTCACCTCGCAATTCGGGTCCACGTCCATGCTGCAGCGCAAATTGCGGGTCGGGTTCGCGAAGGCGGGCCGGCTGATGGATCTGATGGAGACGCGGGGCGTGGTGGGGCCGAGCGAAGGGTCCAAGGCGCGCGATGTGCTGATCAAACCGGACGAGCTCGACGGCCTGCTCTGGTCGATCCGCGGTGGAGGCGACGAGGAGGCGCCGGCACCGGACGCCGGCTGACCGGTGTCCTGCCGTAGGCGCGGGCGCCGATATGCGACCATAGCGGGCAACCACCCCGCAAGTCGGCTGAATCGGGCATATCGGGCATTATTGGTGTCATGACTCGCACCGCTGAACGGATCACTGTATGCAGGTAACCGCTCTCGTCTGGGGAATCACCATTCTGGTGATCCTCGGGTTGTTCGTCTTCGACTTCTTCGCCCATGTGCGCACCCCGCACGAACCGACCTTCCGTGAGTCCGGCTTCTGGTCCGCGGTCTATATCGGCCTGGCATTGGCCTTCGGCGGGGTGATCGCCTGGAAATGGGGCGGAACCTTCGCCGGTGAGTACTACGCCGGTTTCGTCACCGAGAAAGCCCTCTCGGTGGACAACCTCTTCATCTTTCTGATCATCATGTCCACCTTCGCGGTGCCCCGGATCTACCAGCAGAAGGTACTGCTCATCGGCATCGTGGTGGCGCTGGTCATGCGCGGTGTCTTCATCGCGGTGGGCGCCGCCGCCATCAGCGCCTTCAGCTGGGTGTTCTACCTGTTCGGATTCTTCCTGGTCTACACCGCGGCCAAACTCCTCAAGGAGAGCGGCCACGAGGTGGAGGAGGAGCAGAAACGCGACAGCCGGATCGTCGCGCTCATCAAACGCTTCGTACCGACCACCGAGACCTACGACGGCGACAAACTCATCACCCGGATCGACGGGCGACGCGCGCTCACCCCGATGCTGCTCGCACTGGTGGCCATCGGATTCGCCGATCTGCTGTTCGCTCTCGACTCGATCCCGGCCATCTACGGCCTCACCGAGGAGCCCTACATCGTGTTCACCGCGAACGCGTTCGCGCTGATGGGGCTGCGCCAGCTCTTCTTCCTGATCGGCGGGCTACTGGACCGTTTGGTCTATCTGTCCTACGGTCTGGCGGCCATTCTGGCCTTCATCGGCGTCAAACTGGTGCTGCACGCGCTGCACGAGAACAACTTGCCGTTCATCAACGGTGGTGAGCACGTGAACGTCCCGGAGATCTCCACCGCGCTGTCGCTGTCGGTGATCCTCGGCATCCTGGTCGTGGCAACCGTCGCCAGCCTGCTGCGCACTCGGGGACAGGCCCGGCCGAAGTCGGCCGCGGGTCCGGGCGAGTAGCCGGCGCGTCCCGGCCGGGACGATGCCCGGCCGGGACGCGGTACCACTCAGTCGGCGAACGCGCCGAGGACGGGCTGCCATTCGACGGCCCGGACCGCGTCGATCAGCTTCTCCTCGGCGAACGGGTCCTGGGCCAGCAGTTCGTCCAGTGCCGCGGCGTCGCTCGCGCGGAAGATGAGCAGCGCACCGGAACCGTCCGGGTACGGGCCGCTGCTCAGCAGCGCGCCCGCGGCGAGCCGGTCGGCCAGCCAGGCCCGGTGGCGCGGGCGATGGGTGTCCCGGGCGGGCACGGTGGCTTCGGAGTAGGTGTAGTGAACAGCGAAAACAGGCACCCGGCGACTCTAGTGCGCGCCGGTGGCGCCGCGATCTCGACCATCCACCGGCTGGGTGCGGTGGCCGCCGGAGCCGGGCTCATCAGAGCGTGAGCAGCATCCGGGTATTGCCGAGGGTGTTCGGTTTCACATAACTGAGGTCCAGGAACTCCGCGACACCCGTGTCGTAGGACCGGCACATCTCCGCGTACACCTCGGCGGTCACCGGGGTGCCGTCGATCTCCGCGAAACCGTGCCGGGCGAAGAACTCGACCTCGAAGGTGAGAACGAACAAGCGTCGCAACTCGAGTTCCCGGGCCACCTCGACCAGCTGCTCCACGATGACTTTGCCCACACCGTGGCCCTTCACCTCGGGCAGGACGGCCACCGTGCGCACCTCCCCGAGGTCGGCCCACAGCACGTGCAGCGCACCGCAGCCCACCACGCGGTCGCCGAGTTCGGCCACCCAGAACTCCTGTACCGACTCGTACAGATTGACGAGGTTCTTCTCCAGCAGAATGCGGCCCGCGTACACGTCGACGAGCGATTTGATCGCCGGTACATCGGAGGTGCGGGCGCGACGCACCCGCACGGTGGCGGTCTGCGCACCGGGCGCGTCGCTGGTCGAACCACTCAGTGGTCCCCGTGAGGTCATGGGGTGCACAGTAGTCGGCCGGGCTACCGATAGTCTGAGTGTGTGCCGCAGACTCCGCCCTCCCGCTCGTCCTCGCGCGCCTGTCCCGGCGCCGCGGCGCATAGGCGGCCATGAGCGTGCACCCCGAGGAGATGGACCGGCGTCTGGCCGTGCCGGGACCACCGCGTGGTGGTCTCGTGCCCGCTCCGGCCGAATCCGCGGTTCCGCTGCTGAACATCGCGAACATCCTCACCATGATCCGGATCGCGCTGGTACCGCTGTTCGTCCTGGCGCTGTTCGCCGGTGGCGGGCACGAGACCGGCTGGCGGATCGCCGCGACGCTGCTGTTCGCCCTCGCCGCGATCACCGATCGGTTCGACGGTCAGCTCGCCCGCAAATACGGCCTCGTCACCGATTTCGGCAAACTCGCCGATCCCATCGCGGACAAGGCGCTCATCGGTGCGGCGCTCATCGGGCTCTCGCTGCTGGGTGACCTGCCGTGGTGGATGACCGTCGTCATCTGCGCGCGCGAGATCGGGATCACCCTGCTGCGGCTGGCGGTGGTGCGTCGCGGGGTCATTCCGGCCGGTCGCGGTGGAAAACTCAAAACCCTTGTCCAATCGGTGGCCATCGGGGTGCTGCTGCTCCCGCTCTCGGGTGGTTTCGCCACCGCGGGAATGACGCTGATGTGGATCGCGTTGGTCCTCACAGTGGTCACCGGCTTGGACTATGTCGGTCAGGCGGCGAGATTGTGGATCGCCGGCCCGCACCGGACCCGCGGATGACGCCCGGGCACACCGGCCCGCTCACCGCCGGAACCGCGGCGGCCGATCTGGTCGCCGCGCTGAAGGAGAGCGGGCAGACGGTCGCCACCGCCGAATCGCTGACCGCGGGTCTGGTCTGCGCGACCATCGCCGGGGTGCCCGGCGCCAGCGCGGTGCTGCGCGGCGGACTGGTGGTGTACGCGACAGACCTCAAACACACTCTGGCCGGGGTCGACGAACAGGTGCTGGCCGCCGAGGGGCCGGTGGCCGCGAGTACCGCCCAACAGCTCGCGGTCGGTGCCCGGGACAGCTGCGGCGCCGACTGGGGAATCGCACTCACCGGGGTCGCCGGGCCCGACCCCCAGGACGGGATCGAGGTGGGCACCGTCTTCCTCGGATTCGCCGGACCCGGGCATACCGAGGTGATGCGGTTGAAACTCACCGGCGACCGGTGGAATATCAGGTTCACAGCGACACAGGCCGCGGTTCGGGAACTGCTGCGGTGTGTGCGGGGCGAATCACCCACCCGGTGAGCAGTTCCGCGACCGGCCCGGGAACCCACGGGGCCGGTTCCGACGTTGTGCCAAGAGAGAACCGCGTGCGTGCCGTGGGCGACGCCTACCGGGAGAAGGAGAACTCGATGACGCTGCTGCGAGAAGCGATCGGGGACAGTCTGCGGCGTGCGCGCCTCGCCCAGAGCCGGACCCTACGCGAAGTTTCGACCTCGGCGCGGGTGAGCCTGGGCTATCTCTCCGAAGTCGAGCGGGGTCGTAAGGAAGCATCCAGCGAACTGCTGGCCGCGATCTGCGAGGCGCTCGATGTACCCCTGTCCAGGGTGC
>NZ_BAGJ01000119.1 GCF_000308775.1 Nocardia testacea NBRC 100365 | reverse complement strand
ATCGGGCGCAATATGACCGTTTTCGAATACGGCGGCAAACTGCTGATCGTCGACTGCGGCGTCCTCTTCCCGGAGGACCAGCAGCCCGGCGTGGACCTGATCCTGCCCGATTTCCGGCCGATCGAGGACCGTATCGACGATGTGGTGGCCGTGGTCCTGACCCACGGGCACGAGGACCATATCGGCGCCGTGCCGTTCCTGCTGCGGCTGCGCCCGGATATTCCGGTGATCGGCTCCAAGTTCACCCTCGCACTGGTCGCCGCGAAATGCCGGGAACACCGGTTGCATCCGCGGCTGCTCGAGGTCAGCGAGGGGCAGCGCACCGAGCACGGACCGTTCGAATGCGAGTACTTCGCGGTCAACCACTCCATCCCGGACGCGCTCGCGGTGGCCATCCGGACCCCCGCCGGCACAGTCCTGCACACCGGCGACATCAAGCTCGATCAGCTGCCGCTCGACGGCCGGCTCACCGATCTCGCCGGTTTCTCCCGCCTCGGCGACGAGGGCGTGGACCTGTTCCTGGTCGACTCCACCAATGCCGAGGTCCCCGGTTTCGTCACCCCGGAACGGGAGATCGGCGGTGTCCTGGACACGGTGATCGGCAAGGCGCGTAACCGGGTGATCGTGGCGTCCTTCGCCAGCCATGTACACCGGATCCAGCAGGTGGTGGACGTGGCGCAAAAATTCGGCCGCCGGGTGTGTTTCGTCGGCCGGTCCATGGTGCGCAATATGCAGATCGCTCAGGATCTGGGCTATCTGTCGGTGCCCGACGGGATCGTGGTCGATCTCGATCAGGCGGCCACCCTGCCGGGCAACAAACTGGTCCTCATCTCCACCGGTTCGCAGGGCGAGCCGCTCTCCGCACTGTCCCGGATGGCCCGGGGCGATCACCGCCAGATCCACATCCGCGCCGACGATCTGGTCGTGCTGGCCTCCTCGCTGATCCCGGGCAACGAGAACTCGGTGTTCACGGTCGTCAACGGGCTGGCCCGCCTCGGCGCCACGGTCATCACCCAGCAGAACGCGAAGGTGCACGTCTCCGGGCACGCGTCGGCCGGGGAACTGCTGTACCTGTACAACGCGGTCCGGCCGACCAACGCCATGCCGGTACACGGTGAATGGCGGCATCTGCGCGCCAATGCGGCACTCGCCGTCGCCACCGGCGTCCCCGAGGAGCGCGTGGTGCTGGCCGAGGACGGTGTGGTGGTGGATCTGGTGGACGGCATCGCCTCCATCGTCGGCCGCGTCCCGGTCGGGCACGTCTACGTGGACGGCCTCTCGGTCGGCGATGTGGGCGAATCCACGCTGTCGGATCGGCTCGTGCTCGGTGAGGGCGGTTTCATCGCCATCACGGTGGCCGTCGACGAGACCACCGGTAAGGCGGTGAGCCCGCCGGAGGTCAGCGGGCGCGGATTCTCCGACGATCCGACGGCGCTGGCGGAAGCGGCGGAACTGGTAGAAGCCGAACTGCTTCGGCTGGCCGGTGAGGGCGTCACCGATACACACCGCATCGCGCAGGCCGTGCGGCGGATCGTGGGCCGCTGGGTCGCCGATACCTATCGGCGGCGCCCGATGATCGTGCCCACCGTGCTCGGCGTCTAGTACGGCCAAACGAAAACCGCCGGAGAGCTCGGCTCTCCGGCGGTTTCGCGTCGCTGCGCAGCTACGCGCAGCTCAGGAGTCGGCCTGGCAGGCCGCCGAATCCAGCTGCGCGGATTTGACGATATTGCAGGCGAACCCGTGCGCGATCTTCCACTGATCGCCCTCGGCCACGAAATCGACGGTCGCGTTCTCCACCGGGCTGCCGCCGATGGTCACATCGGCATCGGCGGTCACCTTGCCGTCGACCGGTTCGCCGACATTGGTGATCTTGACGGTGACCTCGTTCTTCTTGGCCGCCTCGACCAGTTTGTCGACCAGCTGCGGATCCTGTTCGGCGTCCTCGATCCAGGCGAGCTTCTCGTCCTCGCCCACCGAGCCGTCGAGCGCCCGGTTGATCTTGTCGTTGAGTTCCTCGGCCGTCGGCTTGGGCAGGTTGGGCGCGGGTGTGGTGGTCGGCGCCTTGCCCTCCTCGCGGCCGTCCTGGGTCTTACCCGATTCGAACTCGGCGGCGGCCTCGGTGCTGGTCGCGGCGGCCTCGGTCGAGGAGTCCTCGGTGGACGAGCAGGCGGTGAAGGTGAGGGCGGCGGCAGCCATCGTCGCGGCGGCCACGACCCGGATCGGTCGAATTTTCACAGTTCTGATTCCCCTACGGTGTAGTCGGCGAGTTCGGCGCCGGCCGGAAGATGTGGTCGGTACGAGCTCACAGGTCGTAGCCGGAAGTGCAGTTCCAGTGCTCGATGTAGGCATTGCCCGGGTTGTTGGCCAGCGCCTCGGACCGGGCGGCGGCCATGGTGGCGCCGGAGCCGTAGCTCAGCCAGTTGTCCGAAACCGCCAGCGCGCCACATCCGTTGCGCCAGGAGATCTTGGAGACGCAGTCGGCGGCACCGCAGCTGCTCTCCGCGGCCGATTCGGCCTCGGCGTAGCTGTCGTAGTCGTATGACCAGCCGTAGTTGCCGGTGGACAGGGACACCGCGATGGCGCCGTAGTAACTGCTGTACTGGGCGTGCGCCGGCGTCACCGAAGCGACGAACATCGAGCCGATGGTCGCCACCAGAACGGCGGCAACGGTGAGAATCTTCTTCAAAGGTGTTCCCATCTGTGTATTTCGGTCCACGACCCTATGGACCGAATGACAAAGTACAGAGCATCTCTGCCGGTGAGCAACCGGATCGGCAACACGTTCCCTCCCCGATGGCTGGGTCTCGGCTAGATTCATCGTGTGAACATGGCTCAGCGTGAACGCCGTGCATTGGTCGAAACGATGAAGGGCACCGGCCCGGACGCGCCCACCCTATGCGGTGCGTGGACGGTACGCGACCTCGCGGCGCATCTGGTGGTCCGGGAGCGACGTCCCGATGCCGCGCCGGGAATCATGTTGCGGCCCTTCGCCGGCTATCTGCAGAAGGTGCAGGACAAAGCGGCCGGGCAGGAGTTCGACCTGCTGCTGGACAAGATCCGTACCGGGCCGCCCTGGTGGTCGCCGCTGCGTCCGGTGGACGCGATCGCCAATCTCGGCGAAATGTTCGTCCACCACGAGGATGTCCGGCGGGCGAGCCCGGGCTGGGAACCGCGGGAACTGTCGGCCGAGGACCAACGGCGGCTGTGGGCGACGGTGCGCAAGATGGGGAAGATGGCATACCGGAAGTCGCCGGTACCGGTGGAACTCGCCACACCCGAGGGGGAGCGGGCCCGGATCGTGGACGGCACCGGCCCGGTGGTGACCCTGACCGGCACGCCGTCGGAATTGTTGTTGCACGCCTTCGGTCGCGATCAGGTCCGGATCGAATCGGCCGGCGAACCCGACGCGGTCCGGCACGTACTCGAACTCGACCGCTCCCTCTGAACGCCGCTGGCGGTGCGGGTCGTGGGCGGGGTAGCGCCGACCACACCTTCGCTGTGGCGCGCCGCATATGGGCCGGCGGTCGGCGCAGGTATCGCCGTCGCGGCGTACCGCGTGACGACCCTGCCGCGTACCGCGTGACGACCCCGCCGCGGAGCGGTCCGCTCATCGGCGCGAACCGGTATCGCACGCCGTCGGGCGGCGGTAACCAGTGTTGCGGATGGTCCCCGTGGGGTTGTTGCGGCTAGCCTGAGGCCATGGCAGGTAAGTCCCGCGCAACGACCACACCTGGTACGCGGGCGGGATCGGCTCGGGGGCGGACCACCGCGGCGCGTTCTCGTTCGGGCAGTACACGCGGCGCGGCCGGCGCGGCCGCGGCCCCAGGGTCCGGCCCGGAGAACCACACGTAAGGCGGCCGCGCGCCCGGCCGGCGGCGCTCGTTCCCGCCGC
>NZ_BAGJ01000120.1 GCF_000308775.1 Nocardia testacea NBRC 100365 | reverse complement strand
CCTCAACCCCGGCGGCGCCGAAGGCGCCGCAAATAAACACAGCTAGGCCCGGGCGAAGGCGAGCGTTTCCCCGACCACCCCGTGCAACCACAGCGCATTGCAGGCGGTGGCCAGTTCGGGCAGGCCGTCCTCGATGGTGGCGAAGACATTGCCGGGTACCCAGCCCAGGTCGCCGTTGATGAGCAGATTGTTGCGGCCGTAGAACAGTGCCAGATCGGTAGCGCCCTGATCGTGATGGGCGGCCGATCCCGGTTCGTACCCGTAGGCGGGATTGCCGATCTCCCACGGCTCGAAATCGAACAGGCAGACATCACCCGGGATGGGGGTGACCGTGGGGTTCTCCCGATGCGGGGCGCCGGGGATCCGGGGCACCAGCGTGTACAGCTCGTTGCGGGCGTATTTGGCGTGGAAGGCATCCCCCTCCTGGGGGAGGGCCTCCCATACTGCGGCGCAGGTACGCGGCGCCTCGTCGTCGAGCAAGCGGGCGCGGCAGGTGAGTCCGGTCTTGGTGAGGGTGATCGTCATGTAGCGGGCCATCGATCCGTCCTGGGGCGTCGTACGGGTGGGATGGGTGAGGTCGCCCGGGTTTCGGCGGGGTGGGTCGGCTACCCCAGTTCGGCGAGGACCTCCGACCAGATGGTCAGGGCGTCGGAGATCTGGGCTTCGGACACGATGAGCGGCGGGATCATCCGCACCACGTTCATATGGGCCCCGCACGTCAGCAGCAGTAGGCCCTTGGTGGCGGCCAGTTGCTGGGCCGCGGTGGCGGTTTCCCGATCGGGGGTGCGGTCGGGGGTGGTGAACTCCGAACCCACCAGCAGGCCGAGACCCCGGACATCGCCGACGGCTTTCGTCTCGGCCGCGCGCACACCGGCCAGCAGTTGCCCGCCGCGGACCGCCGCGTTCTCGACCAGGCCCTCCGATTCGATCACGTCGAGGGTGGCCAGGGCGGCCGCGCAGGCCACCGCATTACCGCCGTAGGTGCCACCCTGCGATCCGGGCCAGGCCTTGCCCATGAGCTCGGCCGAGGCGGCGATCCCGGAGATGGGGAAGCCGCTGGCCAGACCTTTCGCCATGGTGATCACATCGGGGCGGACGTCGAAATGCTGATGGCCGAAGAATTTCCCGGTGCGGCCGAAGCCGGTCTGGATCTCGTCGAAGATCAGCAGGATGCCGTAGCGGTCGGCGCGTTCGCGCAGGCCCTGGAAGAACTCGCGGTTGCCGGGAATGTAGCCGCCCTCACCCAGTACGGGCTCCACGATGAACGCGGCCGTCTCCGCGGGGGAGGTGAGGGTGGCGAAGATGTAGTCGAGTTCGCGCAGCGCGAAGGCGGTGGCCTCGGCCTCGGTCCAGCCGTACCGGAAGGCGGTGGGGAAGGGCGCCACGTGCACGCCCGGCATCAGGGGGCTGAAACCGGCGGAGAAGCGGGTGCCGGAGGTGGTCATGGTGGCGGCGGCGACGGTGCGGCCGTGGAAGCCGCCGTGGAAGACGATCACATTGGGCCGGCCGGTGGCCTGCCGGGCCAGCCGCAGCGCCGCTTCGACGGCCTCGCTGCCGGAGTTGGCGTAGAACACCGAGTCGAGCCCCTCGGGTAGCACGGTGCCCAGGCGTTCGGTCAGTTCCAGCATCGGCCGGTGCATCACGGTCGTGTACTGGCCGTGGATCAGCTTGCCGACCTGCTCCTGCGCCGCCGCGACGACCCGGGGATGGCAGTGGCCGGTACTGGTGACGCCGATACCGGCGGTGAAGTCGAGGAACCGGCGCCCGTCGACGTCGTAGAGGTAGCACCCGGCGCCGTGATCGACGGTGACCGGTGTGGCCTGTTTCAGGATCGGGGAAAGTTCGGCCATGGTGTTCCGCCTCCCGGGACAGTCGGTGCGGCGCGCCGGACCGACGGGTGTGCGAGGCCGAGTGGAAGCCACTCGGAATTGTCGGATTGTTGACAATATGAATAGCACGGCGACACTGCCCGCGGCAATGGCTCAGACCGCGCGGGTCGGTGGTCTATCCGTTCGGCCGGCCTGTTGTCGCCCGCGTGTCGCGCGATGTGCCCATCCCGGCCGCCCGGTCCGGTCGCGGCGGCCCCGGGATCATTCCCGCAGCCAGATGGCCTCGGCGGCGATACTGCCCAGATCGGTCAGGGATTCCTCGCGTCCGATCCGCACCGCGATGGTGCCCGCGAAATCTCGCCGCTCCACCACGACGATCACCGTGTCCAGGGCGATGCCCACCGAATCGAAATACCGCAGCATCTCCGGATCGGAGTCGGAGATACGGGCCACCCGGCCCGACTCGCCGGCCTCGAAATCACTCAATCGGCGCGCCGGTGGCGTGGGCACCGCCCCGTCCACCGACGGAATCGGGTCGCCGTGTGGGTCCCGGTCGGGGAAGCCCAGTTTCGCGTCGATCCGGGCCATCAGCAGATCCGAGACCGCGTGCTCGAGGATCTCCGCCTCGTCGTGCACCTCGTCCCAGCCGTAGCCCAGCTCGCTCACCAGGAAGGTCTCGATAAGGCGGTGCCGGCGCACCATATCGATGGCGGCGCGGCGGCCTTCCTCGGTGAGGGTGATGGAGCCGTAGCGGGCGTGCTCGACCAGGCCCTGGTCCGACAATTTGCGCACGGCCTCCGACACCGTGGAGGCAGAGACGCCGATCCGCTCGGCGAGCAATTTGGTACTCACCCGCTCCTGCGACCACTCCTGGGCGGTCCAGATGACTTTCAGATAGTCCTGGGCCACCGACGACAGTCCCGGAGCGACCGATTCCCCGGCGTCGGCGAGGTCCCGTCGGGTGGCGATATCTCGTTTTCCGGGCACAATCACGAGCTTAAGCATTTCCGGGGCGATACACATATCCCGCCGCCTCCGGGAAACCCGGTGTTCGCCCGGGCGTTGCGCAGTCGAACACCCGTCGCACCCGAATACGGTACGGCCGCATGTTTGCGTAGGCTTGGCGTCTGTGCAGAGGTGGCGAAGTCTCGACGACGTACCCGCGGACTGGGGGCGGTGCGTTCTCACGATCGGCGTGTTCGACGGTGTTCATCGCGGACACGCGCAGTTGATCAGCCGGGCGGTGAAGTCCGCTGCCGCGCGTGGTGTCCCGGCGGTCCTGATGACTTTCGATCCACATCCCATGGAGGTGATCCGGCCCGGTTCCCATCCGGCGCAGCTCACCACGCTCACCCGGCGCGCCGAACTCGCCGAGGAACTGGGTGTCGACGTCTTCTGCGTCATGCCCTTCACCCACGATTTCATGAAGCTCACCCCCGGCGAGTACGTGCACGACCTGCTGGTCGAGCGCTTGCACGTCAGCGAAGTGGTGGTGGGCGACAATTTCACCTTCGGTAAGAAGGCCGCGGGCACCGTGGACACCATGCGCGAACTCGGCGGCCGGTTCGGTTTCGAGGTCGACGGGGTGACCCTGCTGGGCGAGCATGCCGTCACCTTCTCCTCCACCTACATCCGCGCCTGTGTCGACGCCGGCGATATGGCCGCCGCCGCCGACGCGCTGGGCCGCCCGCACCGGGTCGAGGGTGTGGTGGTGCGCGGCGACGGTCGCGGCCGGACGCTGGGTTTTCCCACGGCCAATGTCGCACCGCCCATGCATGCCGCCATCCCGGCCGACGGGGTGTACGCGGGCTGGTTCACCGTGCTGGGCCCCGGGCCGACCATCGGCACCGTGACTCCCGGCGAGCCCGTGATGGCCGCGATCTCTGTCGGCACCAACCCCACCTTCTCCGGGCGGGCCCGCACGGTCGAGGCCTACGTCCTGGACCGGGAGGCCGATCTCTACGGGCAGCATGTGGCCGTGGACTTCGTGGACCATCTGCGCGGGATGCGGAAATTCGACTCGGTCGAGGAACTGGTCGCGGTCATGGGCCGGGACGTGGACACGACCCGCAAGATCCTCGGTTCCGGGAGCTGATCGGCGGCCCGATGCGGGCGGACGGCGACGGCTCGGGTAGGGTGGCCCGTCGGGTCTGCTGCGGTCCGCGGCGGCGCCCCACCCGGACATCCGGCCGGACCACCACGGTGCACGCCTTCGGCGAGCGCGGGGTGGTGTGGTCACCGGGCCTCTTGCGCGCGGAACTGAGAAACAGGAGTGGATGCCCCATGGCGTTGACCACCGAGCAGAAGAAATCGATCCTGGCGGAGTACGGTCTGCACGAGACCGACACCGGTTCGCCGGAGGCGCAGATCGCGCTGCTGTCCAAGCGGATCTCCGAAATCACCGAGCACCTCAAGGTGCACAAGCACGATCACCACACCCGCCACGGTCTGATGGCGCTGATCGGCCGCCGCAAGCGGCTGTCGAAGTACCTGCAGAACAAGGACATCAACCGGTACCGCAGCCTGATCGAACGCCTCGGCCTGCGCCGCTGAGCGATCTTGAACACGCCCGGTTCCACGAGCCGGGCGGTACGTATGCCGACGGGGCGCATACAATCGCCTCGTCGGCATTTTCGTGTACCGGGTAGCCGGGCACGGAACGACAGAACCAGCCGTGCACACCCGCGCTCGTGGCGTCGGTCTTCGGTAGTGGCTTTTCGGCCCGGACGTGATACGCCGGAGAGCTTCGATCGATGACCGCCTCCGCGTCGCCGGCTCCAAGGGGAGCCCGGCCGGGTGTACGCGCCGCAGCACGAATACGGCCACCGCTGACCCCGACGGTCACCGCGGTTCCGCCGACGCGCCGCGTTCGAACCTGGTACGGCTGACACAGCCGGATCGCGCCACCGGGCGCCGCATCCGGCGAGACGAGAGGTTGAGAACAGAGAAATGCCAGAAACGATTGAACGCTCGAAAAGCTCGGCCATCGAGGTCGAACCGGGTGTTTTCGAATCCGTCGCGCTGATCGACAACGGCGCCTTCGGCACCCGCACGATTCGCTTCGAAACCGGCCGGCTCGCGAAACAGGCCGCCGGATCCGTCGTCGCCTACCTGGACGACGAGACCATGCTGCTGTCGGCGACCACCGCCGGTAAGCACCCCAAGGACCAGTTCGATTTCTTCCCGCTGACCGTCGATGTCGAAGAGCGGATGTATGCCGCGGGCCGGATCCCCGGTTCGTTCTTCCGCCGGGAGGGCCGCCCCTCCACCGACGCCATCCTGACCTGCCGCCTGATCGACCGGCCGCTGCGCCCGTCGTTCGTCGACGGCCTGCGCAACGAGATCCAGGTCGTGGTGACGGTACTGAGCCTGGATCCGAAGGATCTCTACGATGTGGTCGCGATCAACGCGGCCTCGGCGTCCACCCAGATCGCGGGCCTGCCGTTCTCCGGTCCGGTCGGCGGCGTGCGGGTCGCGCTGATCAACGATCCGGCGGCCGGGACCGCCCCCGGCGGGCAGTGGGTCGCCTTCCCGACCAACGAGCAGCTGGAGAAGGCTGTCTTCGATATGGTCGTGGCCGGCCGGGTCACCGACTCCGGTGATGTCGCGATCATGATGGTCGAGGCGGAGGCCACCGAGAACGTCATCGCCCTGATCGACGGTGGGGCCCAGGCGCCGACCGAGACCGTGGTCGCCGAGGGCCTCGAGGCCGCCAAGCCGTTCATCGCGCGGCTGTGCCGGGCCCAGCAGGACCTCGCGGTGCTGGCGTCCAAGCCCACCGAGGATTTCCCGCTGTTCCCGCCCTACGCCGACGACGCCTACACCGCTGTCGAGGACGCCGCGAAGGCGCCGCTGTCGGAGGCGCTGGGCATCGCCGGTAAGCAGGAGCGCGAAGAGAAGATCGACGAGATCAAGCTCGAGGTGCTGTCGCGGCTCGGCGAGGCGTTCGAGGGCCGGGAGAAGGAACTCGGCGCTGCGTTCCGCTCGGTCACCAAGAAGCTGGTCCGCCAGCGCATCCTCACCGACGGATTCCGGATCGACGGCCGCGGGCTGGCCGATATCCGGGCGCTGTCGGCCGAGGTCGCCGTGGTGCCGCGGGCGCACGGTTCGGCGCTGTTCGAACGTGGTGAAACCCAGATCATGGGGGTGACCACCCTCGATATGGTCAAGATGGCGCAGCAGGTCGATTCGCTCGGCCCGGAAACCTCCAAGCGCTACATGCACCACTACAACTTCCCGCCGTACTCCACCGGTGAGACCGGTCGTGTCGGTTCGCCCAAGCGCCGCGAGATCGGCCACGGCGCGCTGGCCGAGCGGGCGCTGATCCCGGTGCTGCCGAGCCAGGAAGAGTTCCCGTACGCCATCCGGCAGGTGTCGGAGGCGCTGAGCTCCAACGGTTCGACCTCCATGGGTTCGGTCTGCGCGTCGACCCTGTCGCTGCTCAATGCCGGTGTGCCGCTCAAGGAGCCGGTCGCGGGTATCGCCATGGGCCTGGTGTCGGACACCGTCACCAACGAGGCCGGTGCGCAGGAGGTCCGCTATGTGGCGCTGACCGATATCCTCGGCGCCGAGGACGCCTTCGGCGATATGGACTTCAAGGTCGCCGGCACCCGGGGCTTCGTCACCGCCCTGCAGCTCGACACCAAGCTGGACGGGATCCCCTCGCAGGTGCTGGCCGGTGCGCTGAGTCAGGCGCACGACGCCCGCACCACCATCCTGGACGTGATGGCCGAGGCCATCGCCACCCCGGACGAGATGAGTCCCTACGCCCCGCGGGTCACCGCCATCAAGATCCCGGTCGACAAGATCGGCGAGGTGATCGGGCCCAAGGGCAAGATGATCAATCAGATCACCGAGGACACCGGCGCCAACATCTCCATCGAGGACGACGGCACCGTGTTCGTCGGCGCCACCGACGGCCCGTCGGCGCAGGCGGCGATCGACGCGATCAACGCGATCGCGAACCCGCAGCTGCCCAAAGTCGGCGAGCGGTTCCTCGGCACCGTCGTCAAGACCACCGCGTTCGGCGCGTTCGTCTCGCTGCTGCCGGGCCGTGACGGTCTGGTGCACATCTCCAAGCTGGGTAACGGCAAGCGTGTGGCCAAGGTCGAGGACGTGGTGAACGTCGGCGACAAACTGCGCGTGGAGATCGCCGATATCGACAACCGCGGCAAGATCTCGCTGGTCCCGGTCGACGAGACCGCCGACGAAGCGCCCGCCGATGCGGACGCGGCGGCGACCGAGTAGTACTGGTCGTGTGACGGAGCAGAAAACGACGGCCCCCCTGCGCCCGAGTGGGCAGGGGGGTCCGTCATCGGCGTGGCGGATCGGCGAAACGGTCGATATCGACTACGGGGTACGGCGTACCGTCCTGCCGGGTGGTCTGCGCGTGGTGACCGAACACGTGCCCGGTGTCCGCTCGGCCTCGGTCGGGGTCTGGGTGGGCGTCGGTTCCCGTGACGAGGGCCCGACCGTCGCCGGTGCGGCCCACTTCCTGGAACACCTGCTGTTCAAGGCCACCCCGAGTCGTTCGGCGCTGGATATCGCCGAGGCCATGGATGCCGTCGGCGGCGAACTCAACGCGTTCACCGCCAAGGAGCAGACCTGCTACTACGCCCATGTGGTGGACGAGGATCTGCCGCTGGCGGTGGATCTGGTGACCGATGTGGTGCTCAACGGTTTGTGCCGGGCGGCCGACGTCGATGTGGAACGGCAGGTCGTGCTCGAGGAGATCGCGATGCGCGACGACGATCCGGAGGATCTCGTCGGGGACGCCTTCCTCACCGCGCTGTTCGGTGATCACCCGATCGGCCGGCCGATCATCGGATCGGTGGAATCCATCGAGGGGATGCGCGCGAGCCAGCTGCGGTCCTTTCATCAGCGCCGCTACACCCCCGACCGGATGGTCGTCGCGGTCGCGGGCAATATCGAGCACGAGCACACCGTGGAACTGGTACATCGCGCGGTCGCCGGCCGTCTCGACCCCGGCGCCCTGCCCGCGCCGCGGCGCGAGGGCCGGTTCCGTACCCGGAACGAGCCGCGGCTGACCTGGGCCAACCGGGACAGCGAACAGGCGCATCTGGTGTTCGGGGTGCGGGCCTACGGCCGCCATGAGGGCCAATTGCGGTGGCCGCTGTCGGTGCTCAACACGGTGGTCGGCGGTGGCCTGAGTTCCCGGCTGTTCCAGCGGATCCGGGAGGAACGCGGGCTCGCCTACTCGGTGTACTCCAGTGTGGACACCTTCGCCGATACCGGCGCGTTCTCGGTGTACCTGGGCTGTCAGCCGGAGAATCTCGGCGAGGTGACGACGCTGGCCCGCGGGGTGCTCGAGGAGATCGCCGCGAACGGGATCACCGATGCCGAATGCGCCCGGGCCAAGGGTTCGCTACGCGGCGGGCTGGTGCTGGGGCTGGAGGATTCGGCGTCCCGGATGAACCGGATCGGCCGCAGCGAGCTCAGCTACGGCAACCACCGCAGTGTTTCCGAGACGCTGGCCCGGATCGACGCCGTGACCACCGAGGAGGTCGGCGAGGTCGCGGCGGCGCTACTGTCCCGGCCGTTCGCCGCATCGGTGGCGGGGCCGTACCAGCGGACGCGTGATCTGCCGGCGCCGGTGCGCCGGCTCGCCGCGAGCTGATCGGCGCGGGAACCGGGCGCGTCGGATGCGCGGTGGCGCCGACTGCCCGGGCCTCCTCGGTTGAGCGGGTACCCGTGTCGTGCCGCCGGTGGAACCCTACCGGTCGCGCTCCGGCGCTTGCCCACCATCGCGGTATGCGACGGCATCACGACGCCGGTACCGTCGACGGCTCGGCCGGCGCAGGTTGCGGGCTCAGGCCGCCCGACCGCATGCGGCCATCCGTGACCTGCGTGGTCGAATTGCCGCCGGTCGGCGCCGGCGGGTCACGAGTGCTGTCGGTCGCCGACCTGTCCCGGCGGGAGCGCGTCGCCCAGTGCGCGTGACGAGCCCCGCGCGGGGCACGCGGCGGATCACTCGTGCCGCTCCGGGGCCGCGCGATTGGCGGCGCCGACCACGGAGTCCAGCAGGCCGGGCAGGGCCCGGTCGAGGTCGTCGGCGCGCAGGCGCTGGTGGGTCTGTCCGTCGATCATCAGGCGTTCGATGACACCGGCGTCGCGCAGCACCTTGAAGTGGTGCGTGGCGGTCGATTTGTTGATCACATCGTAGAGGGCGGCGCAGCGTACCGCGTCGTCCGCATTGTGCAGGCGGCGGACCATTTCCAGGCGCACCGGGTCCTGGAGCGCGGCCAGGACCACGGGGAGCGGGGCCACCGGGATCGGGGAGTCCGTGGTCGGTGTGGTCTGCGTCATGATCTACTCGCTTGGGTTTGATGATCATCGAACCTCGGTTTAGGCTCAATGCAGTTCGATCAACGTCAAACTTACCTGTTTCGGGGTTCTCATGGCAGCGACAGCGGCGGTTCTCACCGACGACAGAACGATCCAACCCTGGGCCTACGGTCTGGTGCTCGGCGCGACGGGGGTGGCGCTCGGCGTCTCCGGCGTACCGGCCCCGCTCTACGGGCTCTACGAACAGCAGTGGCATCTGTCCCCACTGACCACCACCGTCGTCTTCGCCGTCTACGCGATCGCGGCCCTCGGCGCCGTCCTCGTCTCGGGGCGGATCTCCGACGTGGTCGGGCGCAAACCGGTCCTACTCGGAGCATTCGCGGTGATGATCGCCGGGCTGGTGGTGTTCGTCCTCGCCGATACCGTGCCGATGCTGCTGCTCGCCCGTGCCCTGCACGGAATGGCCGTCGGCGCCACCGTGGTGGCGGGCGCGGCGGCGCTGCTCGACCTGCGACCGCATCGCGGCGCGCGCTCGGGGCAGCTCACCGGCGTCGCGTTCAATGTGGGTATGGCGGTGGCCATCATGGGCTCGGCGCTGCTGGCCCAGTACGCACCCCATCCGCTGCGCACACCGTATGTGGTGATCAGCGTGATCTGCCTGCTCGTCACCGCCGGGGTACTGGCGCTGCGCGAACCGCACGCGGCCCGGGTCGCCGGCCGGATCCGGATCGCCCGCCCTGCCGTACCCCGCGAGATCCGCGCCGATTTCTGGTTCGCGGCGATGGGGGTCATGGCCGCGTGGTCGGTGCTCGGTGTCCTGCTGTCGCTGTATCCGTCGCTGGCGGCGCAGCAGACCGGTATCCACAACCTCGTCTTCGGCGGCGTCGTGGTGGCGGCCACCGCCACGGCGGCCGCGCTCGTGCAATTGTTCGCCACCGCGGTTCCGGCCCGGCGTGCGGCCGTCGGCGGCGATATCGGAATGGCGCTCGCCCTGGTCCTGACAGTGCCCGCGCTGGGCACGCACAACTGGGCCGCGGTGCTGGTGGCCGGTGTCCTGCTCGGTGCCACCTTCGGTCTCGGGTTCGGCGGGTCCCTCCGGCACCTCTCCCACGTGGTACCCGAACACCGGCGGGGCGAGACCATGTCGGCCTATTACCTGCTCGCCTACACCTCCATGGCACTGCCCACCGTCCTCGCGGGCTGGGCCGCCACCACCTGGGGTCTGCACACGGTGTTCCCCTGGTTCGTCGGCGTCGTGGCGGTGGCCTGCCTGGGCGCCGCGACGCTGGGATTGCGTCGCGGCACCCGGTAGGGCTACGCCGGCCATCCCCCGTAGGGAACGGTGATCAACTCCATATAGTGACCGCTGGGATCCAGGAAGTAGACCCCGCGCCCGCCGTCGTTGTGATTGATCTCGCCCGCGGCTTTCTGCTGCGGGTCGGCCCAGTGTTCGAGGCCGTAACGCTGGATCTTGGCGTAGGCGGCGTCGAATTCCTGCTCGGAGATCAGGAACGCGTAGTGCTGGCCCTGGATCTCGGTGATATGCGGGGGGACGTTCGCGAAATCGAACGTGACTCCGTTACCGGTGACCAGTGGAATGAAAGGCCCCCATGGGGCGCCCGGTTCCACGCCCAGGATATCGCCCCAGAATTCGGCCGATTCGCGGTTGTCACGGCATCCGACAATGGTGTGGTTGAACTGAACGGACAAAGGAATATCTCCTCGGGTCGTGCCGGTCCCGACCCCGGGCTCGGTACAAGGCGGCCAACGGGAGCACCGGCACGCCACCGAGAATAGTCCGAACCGGATCATGATCAAATCGCGCGCGCGGCCTACCGTGGTGCCATGAGAATTCGTGGGGCAGTCCTGGAACGGATCGGTGCGCCGGTGCCGTACGCCGAGTCGGCGCCGATCACCATCAGCGAACTCGAGCTCGCCGAGCCGGGGCCCGGCGAGATCCTGGTGCGTATCGAAGCCGCCGGGCTCTGCCATTCCGACCTCTCGGTGGTCGACGGCAACCGGGTGCGGCCGGTGCCGATGCTGCTCGGTCACGAGGCCTCCGGCAGGGTCGTCCAGGCCGGCCCCGGCACCGATCTGCCCATCGGGCAGCGGGTCGTGATGACCTTCCTGCCGCGCTGCGGCGAATGCGCGGGATGCGCCTCCGGCGGCCGGACTCCGTGTATACCCGGCAGCGCGGCCAACAACGCGGGCGAACTGCTCGGCGGCGGCCGGCGACTGCACCGCGACGGCGCCGAAGTACAGCACCATCTCGGGGTCTCCGGATTCGCGACCCACGCGGTGGTCGACCGGCGTTCCGTGGTGCCCGTGGACGACGACGTGCCCCCGGAAGTCGCCGCGGTACTCGGTTGCGCGGTTCTGACCGGCGGCGGCGCCCTGCTGAACTCGGCGAAACCGGCGGCCACCGACCGGGTCATGGTGGTCGGGCTCGGCGGGGTGGGCATGGCGGCCGTCCTGGTGGCGGTCTCCCTGGGCGTCCGGGAGGTCATCGCCGTCGACACGATCCCGGAGAAGTTGGCGCTGGCCCGGGAACTCGGCGCCGGCAGCGCGTACACGCCCGCCGAAGTCGCCGACCGGGGCATCCAGGCGGAAGTGGTCGTCGAAGCGGTCGGCAACGCGCGGGCCTTCGAGAGCGCGGTCACGGCCACCGCACCCGGCGGTATCACCGTGACGGTGGGCCTGCCCGCCCCCGACGCCCGCGCCAGCATCTCACCGCTGGGCCTGGTGGCCCAGGGGCGCTCGATCGTGGGCAGTTATCTCGGGTCGGCGGTCCCCGCCCGCGATATCCCGGAATATGTGCGGATGTGGCGAGACGGCCGGCTCCCGGTGGAGAAACTGATCTCCGCGCGGATCGGGTTGGCCGATATCAACGCCGCCATGGACGAACTCGCCGCCGGGCACGCCCTCCGCCAGGTGATCATCTTCTGAAGTGTGTTACCGCGTCGCCTTCGCGCGCCACGAACACGCAACCGGCCCGGCGCCGAGTTCAGCGAGGCCCATAAAGGGTCGAGGCCCGTCCCGCCGTTCAGGCCTCGAAAGCGCCCGCGCCGAAGGCGCAAGTCTCGAGGCCTGAACGGCGGGACCGAGGGGGCCTCGACCCCGCGCCGCCGGAGGCGGCGCAAATGAACACAGTAGGCTCGGTGCGCAGGTCGAACGACGGACAGGGACAGGGAGTGACGAGGTGACGGAACCGATTCGGGTCGGCGTTCTGGGAGCACAGGGCAAGGTCGGGCGGGCCATCTGTGCGGCCGTCGAGGCGGCCGCCGATCTCGAGCTCGTCGCCGCGGTGGACAAGGACGATCCGCTGAGCCGGTTCGTCGAATCCGGCGCCCGGGTCGTTGTCGACTTCACCCATCCCGATGTGGTCATGGAGAACCTGCGGTTCCTGGTGGAGAACGGGATCCACGCCGTGGTCGGGACGACCGGGTTCGACGAGGCCCGGCTCGACGAGGTGCGCGGCCGGCTGGCCGGCCGGCCGGAGGTCGGGGTGTTGATCGCGCCGAATTTCGCGATCGGCGCCGTGCTGTCCATGCGCTTCGCCGAACAGGCCGCCCGGTTCTTCGAATCGGTCGAGGTGATCGAGCTGCATCACCCGAACAAGGCCGACGCGCCGTCGGGTACCGCCTACCGGACCGCCGGGATCATCGCCGAGGCCCGGGAGAAGGCCGGCGCCGGTCCGATCCCGGATGCCACCACCACCGAACTCGCGGGGGCCCGCGGCGCGGAGGTCGGCGGGGTGCGGGTGCATTCGGTGCGGTTGGCGGGTCTGGTCGCCCATCAGGAGGTGCTGTTCGGCACCCAGGGCGAGACGCTGACCATCCGCCACGATTCGATCGACCGCTCGTCGTTCGCACCCGGTGTCCTGCTCGGGGTGCGCCAGATCGGCCTGCGGCCGGGGCTCACCGTCGGTCTCGATCCGTTCCTCGACCTGTGAGCGATTCCGCCGGTGGGGCCGGCCGCGAGGTTTTCAAGATCGTCGCGATGGTTGCGGCGCTGGTGCTCGCGCTGGTCTTCTACTTCCTGTGGCTGGGCCGGATCGCGGTGTCGCTGCTGACCTCGGGCGACGTCGCGGCCGTGGCGCTCGGTGTCGGAGTACTGATTCTGCCGCTGCTGGGAGTGTGGATGGTGGTGTCCACGCTCCGATCGGCGCTGGATCATCAGCGGCTGGCCCGCCGGATCCACGACGAGGGCCTGGAATTGGATACCGCGGAGCTGCCGCGGCGCCCGTCCGGCCGTATCGAACGCGCGGCCGCCGACGAACTGTTCCTGTCGGTGAAGAAGGAATGGGAAGCCGACCCCGACAACTGGCGGGTGTCCTACCGGCTCGCGCGTGCCTACGATTGCGCCGGCGACCGTTCGCGGGCTCGCGACACCATGCGCCGCGCGGTGGAACTGGAGAAACACGAGCGCCGGGCCGGAGCCTGAGCCCGAGCCGTTAGTCTCGGCGGGTGCCGAGGTTGCTGATCGTCCACCACACCCCGTCCCCTCATATGCAGGCCATGTTCGAGGCGGTCCTCGCGGGGGCCACCGACCCGGAGATCGAAGGTGTGCAGGTCGTGCGGCGCGCTGCCCTGGCGTTGACTCCCGACGAGATGCTGGCCGCCGACGGCTACCTGCTGGGGACCCCGGCGAATCTGGGTTATATGTCCGGTGCGCTGAAACATGCTTTCGACACGTGCTATTACCCGTGTCTGGACAGCACCCGCGGCCGGCCCTACGGGCTGTACATCCACGGGAACGAGGGCACCGAGGGCGCCGAGCGGAGCGTGGAATCGGTGACCACCGGTCTGGGCTGGGTCAAGGCCGCGAATCCGGTGGTGCTGATGGGCAAGCCGGCGAAGAACGATCTGGAACGGTGCTGGGAACTGGGCGCCACGGTGGCCGCTCGGCTGATGGGCTGACCCGATCGCTCACCTTTGCCGGGAATAGGGGATGACCCGGCCACGCCCGGACCGCCATACTGCTGGGACAGGGGGTCGGGTCGGGGTGACGGGAGTTCAGAGGTGAGCGACGCTGTCGCGAAAACCGGTGTGCCACGCCGGATCGGGTTGGTGGAGGATCACGAATCGGTGGCCATCGGGCTGGGTGCGATGCTCGGGCCGCATCCGGATCTGAGGCTGGTCGCGACCGCCACCACGGTCGACGGACTGCTGGCGGATCCGGCCTGCCGGCTCGGGGACGCGTGGGCGTTGGACCTGGTCCTGCTGGATCTGCGCCTCGCCGACGATTCCGTGCCCGAGGACAATGTGCGCGCGCTGCGCGCCGTCGGCGTCGAGGTACTGGTGTTCACGGGTGCGGAGAATCCGTATCTGGTGCGTTCGGCCGCACGGGCAGGGGTACTGGGCGTGCTGCGCAAATCGGAGGATGCGGCCGCGGTGGTCGCGGCGGTCCGTCGCGCCGCGTCCGGCGAACAGGTGGTGACCACCGACTGGGCCGCGGCCATCGACGGCGACCCGCAGCTGTCCGGTGTGGGCTTGAGCCCGCGGCAGGAGGAAGTGCTCATGCTGTACGCCGCCGGGGAGAAGGCGGCCCGGGTGGCACGGCTGACCGGTCTGTCCGAACAGACCGTCAACGACTATCTGGGCCGGATCCGGCAGAAGTACGCCGATGCGGGACGTCCCGCACCCACCAAGACCGACCTGTACAAGCGGGCGGTGGAGGACGGCTGGCTGCCGGTCCCCGAACGCCGCCGGTGAGGCGCGGGTTCGGTACCGCCGCGGCGGCGGGTCCGGACGCGGCGCACCGGGTGCGCGCGGTGCTCTCGCCCGGCCGCGGCGCGGAACAAGAACCGGCCGCCTACCGGGTGCTGCGTGCGCTCGGACTGGTGATCGGTCTGGCCGGTACCCTCGCCGCGCTGTTCGAACTACCCGAGATCGTCCTGCAGCATCGCGAGGTTCCGCTGCCGTGGTCGCTGCTGACCGTGTCGATCGCGTTCGGGATGCTGCCGGTGCTCGTGGGGGTGTCGCTGTGCGCCGGGCCGCGCTCGATCCGGCCGGTGGCCGGAGCCGCCGCGCTGGGCTACCTCGCCGCCATGGTCCTGCTGCTCGCCCACCTTCCGTCGATCGCGGCGGCACCGGGACCGGTGTGGGCCTACCGCCTGATGGCGGTCGGGGTGCTGGCGGCGGCGCTGGCGTGGCATCCGCTGCTCGCGGGCGGATATCTCGTGCTCGCGGTGGCATTGCCCGGCGCTTCGCTGTTCTTCCTGCTCGGGGCCACCTCGCTGCCGCAGGCTCTCGACGCCTTCGCGCGCGATGCGACACTGTGCCTGCTCATGCTGTGGTGTGTCGTGTACGCCCGCCGGGCGGGCGCCCGGGTGGACCGGGAGACCGTTCGGTCGAGCGAGCTGGCGGCGGCGGTCGCGGGCGCCGCCGCCCGGGAACGGGAGCGCGCCCGGTTCGCCGCCCTCATCCACGACGCGGTGCTGTCCACACTGCTGGAGGCCTCCCGTGCCGCGGGCCCGGCACCGGTCCTGCGAGACCAGGCCCAGCGCGCCCTCGACCGACTCGACGAGACGCGGATCGCCGAATCCCAGCCGGAGATCCTGGATGCCGATTCGGTGGCCGGATTCCTGTGCTCGGCAGTGCACGGAGTGAGCCGGAGTGTCGAATGCACGGTGCGCCGGCGCGATAGCGGCGCCATATTGCGGATGCCCTGGCACGCGGCGGGCACGGTGGCCGCGGCGCTCGTCGAGGCCGTCCGCAACAGTCTGCGCCATGCGGCCGTGCCCGGGCGCCCTGTCCGGCACACGGTGACGGTCACGGTCGACGCGGCCGGGCTGCGGGTCGTGATGCGCGATGACGGGGCGGGTTTCGACCCGCACGCCGTGCCACCCGACCGGCTCGGGGTGTCGGTCAGCATCCTGGGCCGGATGCGGCAGCTGCCCGGCGGTGCCGGATTCGTGGACTCGGTGCCGGGAGCCGGCACCGAGGTCACGCTGTTGTGGGACAGCCGCGGAGGGGACGGCGATGCCCGAGAGCGACGGTGATACCGAACTGCGCGCACTGCTCGGTATGCGCGGCCGGGCCGGTTGGTTCTTTCTCGCCGGGCTGGCCACCACGATCGCGCTGCATATGCTGCCGACCTTCCGGGCCGTCCCGGCCGCGCAGGCGGTGCCCGCGTCGGTCGCGATGCTGGCCGGTGCGGTGATCGTGCTTCTCGTGCCCGGCGAGCCGCTTCCGTGGCCGGCCACGGGAGCCGTGCTGCTGGCCGGGCCGGCCGCGGTGGTTTCGACCAATAGCAATTTCCACGACGGCGCGGTCCGGGGCCCGTGGGCGGTCTATGCCTCCTCCTACGTGCTGGCCGTGCTCGCGCTGCGCGGCCGCATCGGTGCGGCCTGGGCCGGCGCGGCGGCGGTGGCCGCGACTCTGGCAGTCCTCGATATCGCGCTGGATGTCGGGCTCGGGTCCCCGTTCGTGCCGATCATCGCACTGTGCACCGTGGCCGGGACCTCGGTGTGCGCGCTGATCCTGCGTCCGACGCAGCGATCGCTGAGATCGCTGCACGAGGACGCGGCGATGCGCGCGGCCGCGGAGGCGACCCTGGCGGCGGAGCATTCCGAACGTGTCCGCCAGCTGGCCCGGCTGGACCGGGTCGCACGCCCGGTGCTCGAGCGGATCGCCCGCGGGGCCGAATTGTCGGCGGCCGAACGGGAGCGGTGCCGGCTGCTCGAGGCCGAGTTGCGGGACAGCCTGCGCGCGCCGCAACTGGTCACCGACCGGCTCGGCGACGCGGCGCGCGGCGCCCGGTCCCGCGGGGTCGAGGTGCTGCTGCTCGACGACGGCGGTTTCGCACAGGCACCCGCGGCGCTCCGGGAACGGGTCGTGCGCGTCGCTGTCGAGGCCCTGGATGCCGCCGCGACGGGCGCGGTGACGATCCGGGTACTACCCCCGGGCCGGCGCCTCCTGGCGACGGTACTGGTCAGCGCCGAGGGAGACGACCGGCGTACCGATATCCCGGCACCGGGGGAGGCTCCCGGGACCGGAACGAGCCGGAGCGCCGGCTAGGACTGCTCGTCGCGTTTGGAGCCGTAGCCGCCGCGCATCTGATCGCGCAGCGCGCCGGAGACCACCCCGGACATCCACGAGTTCAGCGATTGCCCGCTCTGTGCGGCGGCTTCCTCGGCGCGCGCCTTCACCTGTTCGACCAGACGCAGGGTCACCCGGCTGATATCGCCGGTCATCTCCTCGAAGCTCGGATTGTCGCCGGCCGGCGCGCGCCGCACTTCGATATCGGCCTCGGTGCCGTGCAGGGAGACACGCACGGTGCGGTCGCCCAGTTCGGCGCTCACGGTATCGGCGAGTTCGGTGAGGGCCGAGAGCAGAGCCAGCCGGGCCGAGTTCTCCACCGCCCCGGCCAGCGCCGCGGCCGTGGCCTGCGTCTTCTCGTCGCCCAGGGCGGCGGCGGCCACCAGGTCCTCACGGATGCGGGCGGTGTATCGGGTCAGATCCATGACACCAGTGTGACGCCACAACTGATGTCATTCAAGGACGGAAATGACGGCGTGATGGCGGTATCATGCTGTCGGTGGCCGGTCCGGCGGCCGAGAACACAGACGAGGGTGTCGAGCTGTACCAGGTGACCGGGTAGCCTTTCTGACCATGACGAACGGTGAATCGACGCCCCCGGTGTTGAGCGCGTCCGGCACAGTAGGTGTCGCGATGGTGACCCCCTTCAGTGCCGAGGGCAAGCTCGACATAGACACCGGCGTCTCCCTGGCACATCGTCTGGTCGATCGGGGCGTCGACCTGCTCGCGATCTCCGGGACCACCGGCGAATCGCCGACCACCACCGAATCGGAGAAGGCGGATCTGCTGCGCGCGGTCGTCGACGCGGTCGGTAACCGGGCGACCGTGATCGCCGGGGCCGGCACCTATGACACGGCGCATTCGATCGAGCTGGCGCGTAATGCCCAGCGCGCCGGCGCGCACGGCCTGCTGGTGGTGACCCCCTACTACTCGCGGCCCACCCAGGAAGGCCTGTACGCGCATTTCACCGCGGTCGCCGACGCCACCGATCTACCGGTCACCCTGTACGACATTCCACCGCGATCGGTCGTCCCGATCGCCTCCGACACCATCCGCCGGCTCGCCGAACACCCGCGGATCGTCGCGGTCAAGGACGCCAAGGGCGATCTGAACGCGGGTGCTGCGCTCATCGCGGAAACCGATCTGGCCTTCTACTCCGGTGACGATATGTTGAACCTGCCGTGGCTGGCGATGGGCGCGGTCGGTTTCATCAGCGTGATCGGGCATCTGGTGCCGGAACGACTGCGCGAAATGGTGGACGCGTTCACGGCCGGAGATGTGGTGCGGGCGCGCGATATCAATACCAGTCTGCTGTGGCTCAATGCCGCGATGGCCCGCCTCGGCGGCGTCGCGATGACCAAGGGC
>NZ_BAGJ01000121.1 GCF_000308775.1 Nocardia testacea NBRC 100365 | reverse complement strand
CGGAGGAAGATCGACGCGAATCCGGCCGCCTTGGTCCAGGCCCTGTTCAACCTGGGCGAAATGGTCACCGCGACCCAGTCGGTCAACGACGAGACCCTCGAGCTGCTCGGCGGCGAGATGAACTACGTCGTGCACGTGGTCAGCCCCGAGGACGAGGACCGCGAGCTGCTGGAATCGTTCGACCTGTCCTACGGCGAGGACGAGGGCGGCGAGGAGGACCTCGAACAGCGTCCGCCCGTGGTCACCGTCATGGGCCACGTCGATCACGGTAAGACCCGGCTGCTGGACACCATCCGCAAGGCGAACGTCCGTGAGGGCGAGGCCGGCGGTATCACCCAGCACATCGGCGCCTACCAGGTGCTCACCCATCTGGGCGACGACGACCGGCTCATCACCTTCATCGACACCCCGGGTCACGAGGCGTTCACCGCCATGCGTGCCCGTGGTGCGAAGGCCACCGATATCGCGATCCTGGTGGTCGCCGCCGACGACGGCGTCATGCCGCAGACGGTGGAGGCGATCAACCACGCGCAAGCGGCCGACGTGCCGATCGTGGTGGCGGTCAACAAGATCGACAAGGAAGGCGCGAACCCGGAGAAGATCCGGCAGCAGCTGACCGAGTACGGCCTGGTGGCCGAGGAGTACGGCGGCGACACCATGTTCGTCGACATCTCCGCCAAACAGGGCACCAATATCGACGCCCTGCTGGAGGCCGTGCTGCTCACCGCGGACGCCGCGCTCGACCTGCGGGCGAACCCGGAACAGGACGCTCAGGGTGTGGCCATCGAAGCGCATCTGGACCGCGGTCGCGGCCCGGTCGCCACGGTGCTCATCCAGCGCGGCACGCTGCGGGTCGGCGATTCCATCGTCGCCGGCGACGCCTACGGCCGCGTCCGCCGGATGGTCGACGAGCACGGCGCCGATGTCGAGGCGGCGCTGCCGTCGCGGCCGGTGCAGGTCGTCGGCTTCACCTCGGTGCCCGGCGCCGGTGACAATCTGCTGGTGGTGGACGAGGACCGTATCGCCCGCCAGATCGCCGACCGGCGCAACGCGCGTAAGCGCAACGCGCTGGCCGCACGCAGCCGTAAGCGCATCAGCCTGGAAGATCTGGATGCCGCGCTGAAGGAGACCAGCGAGCTCAACCTGATCCTCAAGGGCGACAACTCCGGTACCGTCGAGGCGCTGGAAGAGGCCCTGCTCGGGATCCAGGTCGACGACGAGGTGCGCCTGCGGGTCATCGACCGCGGTGTCGGTGGTGTCACCGAGACCAACGTCAACCTGGCCTCGGCCTCGAACGCGATCATCATCGGGTTCAATGTCCGGGCCGAGGGCAAGGCCACCGAGCTGGCCAACCGCGAAGGCGTGGACATCCGGTACTACTCGGTGATCTACCAGGCCATCGACGAGATCGAGAGCGCGCTCAAGGGCATGCTCAAGCCGGTCTACGAAGAGGTGGAGCTGGGCCGCGCCGAGATCCGGGCGATCTTCCGGTCGTCCAAGATCGGTCTCATCGCCGGCTGCATGGTCACCTCGGGCAGCGTCAAACGCAATGCCAAGGCCCGCCTGCTCCGGGACAACGTGGTGGTCGCCGAATCCACGACGATCAACTCGTTGCGCCGGGAGAAGGACGATGCCACCGAGGTCCGCGAGGGCTTCGAATGCGGTATGACGCTGAGCTACTCCGATATCAAGGAAGGCGACATCATCGAGGCCTACGAGTTGCGCGAGAAGCCGCGCGACTGAGTTGATACGGACCGGGCGGAATTCACCGCCCGGTCCGGCCATCGATATCGGCCCCGCGGAACCGGCCCGGTGAGCGGTTCCGCGGGACCGGAATGTCGGCATAACCGGGAGGTCGCGTGTACCTGGGTGCACTCGAATTCGACATCCTGCTGGGTGATGTGCACTCGTTGAAGGAGAAGCGTTCGGTGATCCGGCCGATTCTGGCCGAACTCCAGCGCTTCGGGGTGAGCACCGCCGAGGCGGGGGAACACGACCGATACCGCCGCACCCTGCTCGGGGTGGCGATGGTATCGGCCGGAATGGACCATCTGACGGCCGTGCTGGATCGATGCGAACGGCATGTCGCGGCACGTCCGGAGTTACAGTTGCTGGCAGTACGCCGGCGTGTCTTCGGGCCCGAGGACTGACCGGTCGCGAGTGATATCAGCGGTGGCCGCGGTCCGCGCGACAGTGCGCGCGGACCGTCCCACCGTCGCTGAAAAGGGAAAGGAGCGGCCATGGTGGATCAAGCCAGGGCACGCCGGCTCGCCAAGCGGATCTCCGCGATCGTGGCCACGGCAATCGAATACGAGATCAAGGATCCGCGGCTGCGTTTCGTCACCGTCACCGACGCGAAGGTGACCGGTGATCTGCGGGATGCCACAGTTTTCTACACGGTGATGGGCGAGACCGTCGACGCCGAACCCGACTACGATGCCGCGGCCGCCGGCCTGGAGAAGGCCAAGGGGGTGCTGCGGTCGAAGGTGGGCGCGGGCACCGGGGTGAAGTTCACTCCCACGCTCGGCTTCGTGCTCGATACCGTGCCGGACGCGGCCCGGCAGATGGAGGATCTGCTGGCGCGGGCGCGGGCCGCCGACGACGAAGTCGCGCGGGTGGCCGCCGAGGCCACCCCGGCGGGCGACGCGGACCCGTACAAAACACCCCGCGACGACGACTGAGTCGCGGCCGATATGACCACAACCGGTGCCGCTGTCGATTTCACCGCGGCCGTCGGGGTGCTGGACAGTGCGCGTTCGGTGACGGTTCTGTGCCATATCCAGCCCGATGCCGACACACTCGGCAGCGGTTTGGCGCTGGCCGCGGTATTGGACCGCCGCGGTGTGCCGGTGCGGGTGTCGTTCGCCGAACCGGCCGAACCGGCGGCCGGACTGCGTACCCTGCCGGGGATGCGGTTCCTGGTGCCGCCCGGCGCGGTGCCGGCCGAGGTGGATCTGCTGGTCACGGTGGACTGCGGCAGCGTGGGCCGGCTCGGCGCACTCGCCGACCGGTTGCCCGGGGCGGCGCGCACACTGGTGATCGACCACCATCGGTCCAACACCCGGTTCGGGGAGATCAACCTGATCGATCCCGACGCCGTGTCCACCGCCAGCGTCATCACGGCTCTGCTGGACGCCTGGGGCGAGCCGATCGACGCCGGAATCGCCCACTGCCTGTTCGCCGGGCTGGCCACCGACAGCGGGTCGTTCCGCTGGGTGACCCCCGGGACCCACGCGCTGGCCGAACGGTTGCTGGCCACCGGGATCGACGGCGCCGCCATCACCCGCACCCTGATGGACACCCATCCCTTCGCCTGGCTGCGGATGCTGTCGACGGTGCTCGGCTCGGCGCGGCTCGATCGCGCGGCGCATGGTGGCACCGGCCTGGTCGCGGCGTTCGTGCTGGCCGCCGATCTCGCGGAGGTCCGGCAGGAAGAGGCCGAGAGTGTGGTCGATATCGTGCGCGCGACCGCGGAGGCCGGGATCGCGGCGGTGTTCAAAGAGGCCCGGCCGGTCGACGCACGGCGCCGCTGGACGGTATCGCTGCGGTCCAAGGACAGCGGTCCCGGTACCGGTGACGGCGCCGATGTGGCCGCGGTGGCCGCGAGCCTGGGCGGCGGTGGCCATCGCTACGCGGCCGGGTACACGACCTTCGGTGAGCCGGCGGACATCCTGGCGCAGCTGCGCACCGCCCTGGGATGACGTGCGAGCCGCTCGACAGGTGAGGAGGTGCCCCGGGGCGCGACCCGGGCCCGCCGGGCGCGCTCGCGCCGGGCGAGTACGGACGGGAAGCCGACGATGCACACGGAACTGACCGGGCCACCGGCCCCGGCGGTGGAGGCCGGCCCCCGGCGGATCCTGGGTCTGGCGCTGCCGACCCTGGGCGTGCTGGTGGCCGAACCGATCTACCTGCTGTTCGATCTCGCCGTGGTGGGCCGGCTGGGGGCGCTGGCACTCGCGGGCCTGGCCGTCGGCGGTCTGATCCTCGCCCAGGTCAGTTCGCAGCTGACCTTCCTCGCCTACGGCACGACCGCCCGGTCGGCGCGGCGGCACGGTGCGGGGGACGAGCCGGGCGCGGTCGAAGAGGGTGTCCAGGCGAGCTGGCTGGCCGGCGGTATCGGTCTGGTGATCGTGCTGGTGGTGCAGCTGGCCGGGGTGCCGATCGCCGGAGCTGTCGCGGGAGACGCGCAGATCGCGGCCGAGGCGCTGGCCTGGCTGCGGATCGCCCTGTTCGGCGTGCCGCTGATCCTGCTGTCCATGGCCGGGAACGGGTGGATGCGCGGGGTTCAGCAGACGCGGCGCCCGCTCACCTATGTGGTGCTCGGGTTGGGTTTGTCGGCGGTGCTGTGCCCGTTGCTGGTGCACGGCCTCGCCGGGCTGCCGCGGCTGGGCCTGCCCGGCTCGGCGGTGGCCAATGTGGTGGGCCAGGCGGTGACGGCCGGGTTGTTCCTGAGTGCGCTGGCCCGGGCCCGGGTACCGCTAGCGCCGCGGCTGCCGGTGATGCGGGCTCAGCTGGTGCTGGGCCGTGATCTGATCGTGCGCAGTCTCGCCTTCCAGGCGTGTTTCGTTTCGGCCGCCGCTGTCGCGTCCCGGTTCGGGGCCGCGTCGGTGGCGGCGCATCAGTTGGTGCTGCAGCTGTGGAATTTCCTCGCCCTCACCCTGGATTCGCTGGCCATCGCGGCGCAGACGCTGGTGGGATCGGCGCTGGGCGCCCGGAACGCGGCCGGTGCGCGGGCCGTGGCCCGCCGGGTCACCGGCTGGTCGGAGGTGTTCGCACTGGGCCTGGCCGCGGCCTTCGCGGCGGGCGCGGCGCTGATTCCGCCGCTGTTCACCACCGACGCCGCGGTCCTGGATCGGACCGGTGTCGTGTGGTGGTACTTCGTGGCCATGATCCCGGTGGCCGGTGTGGTCTTCGCGCTGGACGGGGTGCTGCTGGGCGCGGGTGACGCCGCCTACCTGCGCACCACCACCCTGGGCGCGGCGCTGGTCGGTTTCCTGCCGGCTATCTGGCTGTCGCTGGCCTTCGACTGGGGGATCGGCGGAATCTGGTGCGGCCTGATCGCGTTCATGCTGTTGCGACTGGCGGCGGTGAGTGCGCGGACGCTGTCGGGGCGCTGGATCCGGGTCGGCGCCGAAATCCCGTCGTGAGCGGGTAACACGGCGGGTGGTCCGGTACAGCGGTGCCGGGCGAAGCAGGCGATATGCGAAGGTGGGTGTGGTGATACCCAAGTTGATGGCCGTGAGCGATATCCATGTCGGTCACCAGGGCAACAAGCCGGTGGTCGAGGACATCCGTCCCGATTCCCCGGAGGACTGGCTGATCGTCGCCGGCGATGTCGCCGAACGCAGCGACGATATCCGCTGGGCGCTGAAACTGCTGCGGGAGCGCTTCGCCACCGTGATCTGGGTGCCCGGCAATCACGAACTGTGGACCACCGCGAAGGACCCGCTGCAGATGCACGGGGTGGCGCGCTACGACTACCTGGTCTCGATGTGCCGGGACCTGGACGTGCTCACCCCGGAGGACCCGTTCCCGGTGTGGACCGGTGCGGGCGCCGAGGCCCATGGCGGCGCGGTGACCATCGCTCCGCTGTTCTTGCTCTACGACTACTCGTTCCGGCCCGAGGGCGCCCGCACCAAAGCCGAGGGGCTCGCTATCGCCCGGGAGCGCAATGTCGTGGCCACCGACGAATTCCTGCTGTCGCCGGACCCCTACCTCACTCGCGACGCCTGGTGTGAGGCCCGGCTGCGCGCGACCCGGCGCAAGCTCGACAATCTGCCCGAGGGCACGCCGCTGGTCCTGATCAATCATTTCCCGCTGTTGCGCGAACCCACCGATATGCTCTGGTATCCCGAGTTCGCGCTGTGGTGCGGAACCGACCAGACCGCCGACTGGCACACCCGCTACAACGTGCTCTGCGCCGTCTACGGGCATCTGCACATCCCGCGGACCACGTTCCACGACGGGGTCCGGTTCGAGGAGGTCTCGCTGGGCTATCCGCGGGAATGGCAGAAACGCGGTAAACCCGACCACCTGTTGCGGCAGATCCTGCCCGATCCGAAGTACGCGCCGGGCGATCTCAACGAATGGGGCGGCCATTTCCGGGTGACCCCCGAGATGGCGGCGGCCGCGGCGGAGATGCGGGCCAAGGCCCAGCAGCGGCGCGGGCTCGACTGAGATGCCGGGCTGTACCCCCGCGGTCGCGGAGCCGGGAACGCGGTGCGCGGATGGTGGGCGATGTGCCCGGCGTCGCCCGGTGCGTACCCAGTAGGCTCGGCGACGATGATCGAGACAATCCTGCCCGCCGATGTCGCCTCCGCCGAGTTGCTCGACTATCCGGAGGATCTGAAACCGTATCCCGCCGAGGAACACCTCATCGCGAAATCGGTGGACAAGCGGCGACGTGACTTCATCGGCGCGCGGCACTGCGCTCGCCAGGCCCTGGCGCAGCTCGGCGAACCGCCGGTGGCGATCGGCAAGGGCGAGCGGGGCGCGCCGGTGTGGCCGCGTGGAATCGTGGGCAGCCTTACCCACTGCGACGGTTTCCGCGGTGCGGCGCTGGCACACAAGATGCGCTATCGGTCGATCGGGATCGACGCCGAACCGCACGACACCCTGCCCGCGGGCGTGCTCGATTCGGTGAGCCTGCCCGCCGAACGAGAATGGCTGCGCACCAGCGATTCCGCGCTGCACCTCGACCGTCTGCTGTTCTGCGCCAAAGAGGCCACCTACAAGGCGTGGTTCCCGCTCACCAGCCGCTGGCTCGGATTCGAGGACGCGCACATCACCTTCACCGTGGACGAGGCCACCGACAGCACCGGCTCGGGGACCTTCCGGTCGCAGCTGCTGGTGCCCGGGCAGACCGGTGACGGTGGATCGCCACTGACCGCGTTCGACGGGCGCTGGCGGATCACCGGCGGGTTCATCGTCACCGCGATCGCGCACAGCTGATGGCGGATCTGCTGGGCGGTCTGCTGATCGTCGACAAGCCGGGTGGCCCGACCAGCCACGATATCGTGGCGACAACGCGGAAACTGCTGCACACCAAGAAGGTCGGGCACGCGGGCACGCTCGATCCGATGGCCACCGGAGTACTCGTGCTCGGCGTGGGGCGCGCCACCAAACTGCTGGGCCTGCTCACCCTCACCACCAAGAGCTATACCGCGACCGTCCGCCTGGGCCGGTCCACCACCACCGACGACGCGGAGGGGGAGGTGCTCACCACCACGGCGGCCGGCGGCGTGGACAATGCCGAGATCGCCCGGGTCATCGGCACCCTCACCGGCGATATCCAGCAGATTCCCGCCACCGTGAGCGCGATCAAGGTCGGTGGGGAGCGCGCCTATGCCCGGCACCGGGCCGGTGAAGAGGTGAAACTCGCGGCACGTCCGGTCACCGTTTCCCGGTTCGAGGTGCTGGAGCGCCGCGACCTCCCGGAGGAGGGGCTGGTCGATCTGGATGTGGTGGTCGATTGCTCGTCGGGCACCTATGTGCGCGCGCTGGCCCGCGATCTGGGTGCGGCGCTCGGGGTCGGGGGCCATCTGACCGCGTTGCGGCGTACGCGCGTCGGGCCGTTCACCCTGGAACACGCGCGCACGCTGGAGGAGCTGGCCGAGTTTCCGGCACCCGGCCTGGATATCGATGCCGCGGTGGAGCTGTCTTTCCCGCATCGCACGATCGACGCCGCCGAGGCGGAGAAGCTGCGGGACGGGCGCTGGCTGGAGCCGGTCGGGACAGCGGGCGTGTACGCCGCCCGCACCGCGGACGGGAAGGTGATCGCGCTGCTCCAGGAGAAGGGCAATCGCGCCGCGCCGGTGCTGGTGGTGCGCCCGCGCGGACTGATCGACTGATCGATCCGGTCAGCCGGGGATCGGTTCGGCGTATCGGCCGCGCAGCCGCTGGACCGCATCGTCCATATGGTCGCGCAGCAGCCGGTGCACGCGCGCCGGGGTGGCGGCGCTGATCGCCTCGCGCAGCGCGACATGCTCCTGGGCCTGTTCCCGCAGATCGGGGTAGGTGGTCTGCAGGGCCCCGAGGCACATCCTGGTCTCGATCAGCAGGGTGCGTGCCGCCCGGACCAGACGCGGGCTACCGGCCGCGGCCACCAGCGCCTCGTGGAACTGCCGGTCGGCGTCGGAGACGCCCGCCGCGTCCCCGGCCGCGGCCCGGTCGAGCATGGCCGCGACACTGGGCGCCAGTGCCTCGTGGGCGATATCCCGGCGGCCGTCGAGGATCAGGGTGAGGGCGCCCCCTTCGATGGCAGTCCGGGCCCGGTAGATGTCGACCACATCGGCCAGGGTCAGTTCGATGACGAAGATGCCGCGGTTGCGGATGCTGTGCAGGAGTCCCTCCGACACCAGCCGCTGCATGGCCTCGCGGACCGGTCCCCGCGAGACCCCGAACCGGGCGGCCAGATCCGCTTCGCCGAGCTGCTCGCCCGGGCCCAGCCCGCCGCGGACGATCGCCTCGCGCAGTTTGTCCGCGATCACCTCGGCGGTGGACCGTTGATCGACCGGTTCGAAATCAATCACCGACATGAACAGATCCTTCCGCGAACAATGCGCCCAGCGACGACGATATCGGCCCGGCGCCGATCAGCCGCAATCCTTCCCAGATGGTGACCTGGTTCGCGGTGAGTACCGGTTTGCCCAGCGCCTCCTCCAGCCGCGGCAACACCTCGAGCGTGTGCATGGCGGTATCGGGGATCAGCAGGGCATCGGCGTCGGGATGGTCGCATGCGACGGCGAGTTCGAGCACCTGTTCGGCGGTGAGGGTGCCGACCTCCGCGGCGGTTTCGATACCCGCGCTGCGGAACGCGACGACCGTGATCCCGGCATCGGCCAGGAAGTCGGCGAACAGCCGGGCGACCTCGTCGGGGTAACTCGCCGCCACCGCCACCCGGCGGATACCCAGCGCCCGGGCCGCCGACACGAATGCGAAGCTGGTGCTGGAGGCGGGGACGCCCGCGGCTTCGGCCAGATCACGGACCTGTTCGCGGGCTCCGTCCGGGCCGTAGACGAAACTGCCGGAGGTGCAGGCCCAGACGACCGCGTCGGGTCGCTGTGGGGCCAGCTGTTCCGCCCCGAGACGGAGTTTGTCCGGACTGCCCAGGTCCAGTAGTTCCGGGATCGCGTGCAGGTCGGTGCCGTAGATATGGGCCACCGGCAGGCGCACGCCGAGCAGTGTCTCGGCGCGCGGGTAGTCGTCCTCGGCGGCGTGGTCGGGGTAGATGAAACCGATCGTGGGGGCCGGCATGGGGTCTCCGTTCCTGTATGGGGTCCGGTCGGGCGTCGGCATGGCTCAGAACACCTCCAGCAGCCACCGGCCGGGGCCCATCATCGGCAGTTTCATCCGGCCGAGACAGGCCCACATGGTGAGCTGGTTGGCGGTGAGGATCGGTTTGCCCAGCGCCTTTTCCAGCGGTTCGATGATGTCGTAGGTGGGCAGGTTGGTGCAGCTGACGAAAATGGCCTCGGCCTGCGGATCGTCGGCGCCGAGGATTCGTTCGGCGATGGTGCGGTAGTTGACCTTCCAGATGCCGCCGCCCAGCCCCAGGTGTTCGGAGCGGATCACGGTGCAACCGGCCTCGTCGAGGAAGTCGCGCAGCTTGCCGGTGAGCATTTCGTCGTAGGGGGTCATGATGGAGATCCGGCCGATATTCAGATGACGGACGGCCTCGAGCAGTGCGCCGGAGGTGGTGACGGCGTTCGCGGCTCCGGCGCGGCAGATCGTATCGCGCAGCGAGCGTTCGTAGTCGATGCCCTTGATGAAACTGCCCGAGGTACACAGATAGGCGACGACCTCGGGTTCGACGTGCAGCACATTGCGCGTCGCGGCGGTGAGATGCACCGCGTCGGATACCAGTTCGGCCATTTCCAGCGAGACCGGCACCGGTTCGTACGGAGTCCGCGCCAGGTGCAGGCTCACCTCCAGCGGTGCCCAGCGCCAGAGCTCACGCTCCAGCGCCAGGTCGAACGGCGCGATGACACCGATGCCCCGCTGTGCGACCGGGCCCTCCATATCGGGAAAATCGAACTCCACTGCGGCCCCTCTCGCACTCAGCCGGGAAGACCTCCGAGGACGATCGGATTGTTGACAATCATACGATGTGACCATACCGTGTCAATATGGAATCGGGCCCCATCGTCACCGTTGTGCACAGTGGCCGGCCGCCCGATCCGGCCCTGATGGCGCCGGTGAGTGCGCGGGCCACGGTGCGGTACACCGACGCCGCCGGACTGGCGGACGCGCTGCCCGGCGCGCAGGTACTGTTCGTCTACGACTTCCAGACCCGTGCGCTGCCCGCCGCCTGGCCCGCCGCCGATCGGCTGCGGTGGGTCCACATCGCCGCGACCGGAGTCGATACGGTGCTGTTCCCGGCGCTGCGCGACAGCGATGTCGTCGTCACCAACACCCGGGGCGTTTTCGACACGGCGATCGCCGAATACGTCCTCGGGCAGATCCTCGACTTCGCCAAGGACCTCACCGGCTCCAATCGCCTCCAGCGGCAACAGATCTGGCGGCATCGCGAATCCGAGCGTATCGCGGGCTCCACCGTGCTCGTCGTCGGCACCGGCGCGATCGGCCGCGCCATCGCCGGACTGCTGCGCGCCACCGGCATGCGGGTGCGCGCGGTCGGCCGCCGCAACCGGCGCGACGATCCGGATTTCGGCGTCGTCACCACCGACCTCTACGCCGAACTCCCCTGCGCCGATTACGTGGTGGCCATCGCCCCGCTCACCGACCGCACCCGGCACATGTTCGATGCTCGCGCCTTCGGCGCCATGAAACCCCACGCCCGCTTCATCAATGTGGGTCGCGGCGAACTCGTGGTGACCGACGACCTGGTCGCCGCCCTACGTTCGGGGGCCATCGCCGGCGCCGCGCTGGACGTGGTGGACCCGGAACCGCTACCGTCCGGCCATCCGCTGTGGACCCTGCCCACCGCGCGGATCACGCCGCACAATTCCGGTGATTTCATCGGCTGGCGTGCCGAGATGGTCTCCGCGTTCGCCGCCAATTTCGACCGCTGGTCGGCCGGCCGTCCGCTGGACAATGTCGTCGACAAAACGCTGGGGTACGTGCCCGGCTGAAGGAGGGCCCCGGAATGAGCCACCCCGATACCCCGCGACCGACCGACCCCGTCGAGATGACCGCGGTCGAACTGGTCTCGGCCTATGCCGCAGGGACTCTGTCCCCGGTCGAGGCGACCGAGGCCGTGCTGGCCGCCATCACCACCCGCGATACCGATATCAACGCCTTCTGCCTGGTGGACCCGGACCGGGCGCTGGTGCAGGCCAAGGATTCCGAGGCGCGCTGGCAGTCCGGGCATGTTCGCGGTCTGCTCGACGGCGTCCCGATCTCGATCAAGGACATCTTCCTCACCGAGGACTGGCCCACCCGGCGCGGTTCGCTGAGTATCGGCCCGGAGGGCCCCTGGCCGGTGGACAGCCCGGTCGTGGCGCGGGTGCGGGAGGACGGCATGGTGTTGGTGGGTAAGACCACCACGCCCGAGATCGCCTGGAAGGGCGTCACGGACAGTCCGCTCACCGGGATCACCCGCAACCCTGTCGATCCCACGCGCACCGCCGGCGGCTCCTCCGGCGGCAGCGCCGCGGCGGTGGCCGCCGGGATGGGTCCGGTATCGGTCGGTACCGACGGCGGCGGCAGCGTGCGGATTCCGGCCGCATTCTGCGGCATCGTCGGCTTCAAACCCACCCACGGCCGGATTCCGCTGTACCCGGCCAGCCCGTTCGGCCCGCTGGCCCACGGCGGGCCGCTGACCCGCACGGTCGAGGACGCGGCCCTTCTGCTCGATATCCTCTCTCTTCCCGACCCACGTGACCCCACCGCGCTCGCGCCCACGCTGACCACCTTCCGCGGCCAGATCCAGCGCGATGTCCGCGGTGTGACCGCCGCCTATTCGCCGACGCTGGGCTATGTGCGTCCCGATCCGGAAGTGGAGGCCATCGTGTCCGCGGCCGTGGACGCACTCCAGACCGCCGGATTGCGGGTATCGCTCGCCGACCCCGGTTTCGCCGACCCGCGCGACGCCTTCGACGTGATGTGGGCAGCGGGCGCCGCGGCGATGATGGCGACCTTCCCGGAGGGTGCGCGCGAGAACGCCGACCCCGGCCTGCGGCGGGTCTGGGAACACGGTGAAACCCTCACCGCGACCGACTATCTCGATGCCCGCGCGGTGGCCGCCCAGGTGGCCATCACCATGGGGACCTTCCACACCGCCTACGACATCCTCCTCACTCCCACGGTCCCGATCACGGCGTTCGAAGCCGGCCACGACGTGCCACCCGGCAGCGAGATGTCGGACTGGCCGGATTGGACGCCCTACACGTATCCGTTCAATCTCACCCAGCAGCCCGCGCTGAGTATTCCGGCCGGGCGGACGAGTGACGGTCTGCCGGTGGGGCTGCAGATCGTGGGGCCGCGGCACTCCGATGACCTGGTGCTGGCGATCGGGCGGTACGCCGAGGCGGTGCTGGCCGGCCGCTGAGCTGTGTTTATCGGCGGCGCCTCGGCGCCGCGGGGTCGAGGCCCCCGAAGGTCCCGCCGTTCAGGCCTCGAGACCTGCGCTTCGCGCGGGCGCTTTCGAGGCCTGAACGGCGGGACGGGCCTCAACCCTTTGAGGGCCTCGTAAAACTCGGCACCGAGAGGGTGCTGCTATTGGTGAAGGCGACCGGATGT
>NZ_BAGJ01000122.1 GCF_000308775.1 Nocardia testacea NBRC 100365 | reverse complement strand
GGAGCATCCCGGCCCGAACACCGCCGGTCCGGCTCCGAAATCACTCGAGACCGCCCCGCACCCCCGGACCCGGGGCAGCAACCGCCCGCGCCGGCCCCCGCCGCGGACGCCCCGCCCGGGACCGACGCCGCGCTGCCGCCGGGTGAGCCGATGACCCCGGCGACCGGGCATCACACGCCATGGACTCCGGCCGGCGCCGAGCAGGCATCCGGCTCTGCGCCCGGGTCCACACCGTGGAACTCGGGGGCGGGCTCGTCGATGCCCTATGCCCCCGGGATGCCCGGCGGGCTCGGATCCCTCACCCCGGAGGAACGCCCGCCGCGGGGCAGGGCACCCTGGGCGCGCGGGCGCGGCGGTCAGGAGGAGACGGTCTTCCCCCGGCCCCGGCCGCGGCCCGATCGACCGAACTCGACCAACCGCACCGAATGGGCACCGTCCTGAACCGGCGCCCGATCAGGGTTGCCCGGGGAACGCGGTGGTCGCCGGGGTGACGCCGGCGGCGGCCTGCCAGACGGCGCGCCGCCCGGCCGATTCGGTGAGCGCGTCCAGCCCGGTACGCCGGACGAGCTCGGTGCCGGCGTGCTCGATCACCGCGCGCCAGGCCACGGCGGTATCGGTTTCCACCACGACGGCCAGCCGCGCGGCCGACGCCGGATCGGTGATCTCGCCGGGCACGGTGTAGGCGGGCTCGGGAGGCGGCACGGCGGCCCCGTCGCCGGTGAGGAGGTCGACGGTGCCGTCCCGGCGGGCGCGGTGCGCGGCGGTGTGCTCGTTGACCGTGCGCCGCAGCTCCGGGCCGGTATGGGCGGCGATCAGGCCGTAGGCGTAGATCGCCGCGTATTCGGCGTCGAGGGCTTCCCGCAGCGCCTGCTGTTCGGTGCCGCTCATACCAGCAGCACCCCCACCTGGACCGCGCAGGCGGCGCTGATCGACGCGAGCAGCCCCGCCCGGTAGCCGGACTGGGTGACGGCGAGATCGGACGCGGCCCGCTGCGAGGCCGTCAACTGGTCGCGGAGCGCGGCGATACTCGGCGGCGCGTCGGGAGCCGGGGTCGTGGTGGGCGCGGGAGTGCGTACGGCGGGGGTCGTGCCGTCACCGTAGACACCGATCGCCCGATCTATCTCGGTGCGCAGGGCCGCCGCGTGCGCGGTGCGTTCGGCGGCGATGACGGTGAGCGCGTCCGTGCGCTGCGGCTCGATGGCGATGGCGGCGGTGGCCGCCGCGGCATCGTTGCGGGCCGAGAACTCCTGGGCGACCAGCACATCCGGCTCGGTGATCGGATCTTCCGCGCAGGCGGCCAGGGTGCCGGCCGCGAACAACCCGACCGTGCCGCCGCCCGCGACCCGTAGCGCGGTACGGCGGTTCATCCGGCGGACGCTGCCCGGCCGGTCGAGGGAGGGGCCGCGGGGACACCCGGCCGCGGGCCGGTCGGTAACGCGCTCGGTCACCGGACCATCGTGCCAGACCGGACCGGGCGCCCGGCCGTGGGCACCACCGCGCGGACTTACCGCCGACCGCTGGTCCTTTACCTTCTGCGGGCGCGTTACGCTAGGTCACCGGCACAGAACATTTCCGTCCGCGTGACAACTGAACCAGGAGCTGCCCATATGCCCATGCCGACCGAGGAGAGGGTGAGCCGGCTCGTCGCCGGACTCGTCGCCGGTCGAGGATTCGATCTCGAGGGTGTCGAGGTTTCGACCGCGGCGGGCCAGACCCGGGTCCGGGTTATCGTGGACAGTGACCGCAGCGCCGACCTGGACAGTATCGCCGAACTCAGCGCGCAGGTGTCGGCTTGCCTGGACGACGCGGACGACGAATTCGAGGCCGCCTGGTACCTGCTCGAGGTGACCACCCCCGGGATCGACCGCCCGCTCACCGCCCCCCGGCACTGGCGCCGGGCGCGCGGCCGGAAGGCCGAGATCACCCTGAAACCGGGCGTCGCGCCTCCGGAACCGGGCCTGCCGACGCGCTTCACCGCCCGGATCGGAGTCCTCGAGGACGACCGGATCGCGCTGGTGCTGAGTGGCAAACCCGGACCGCGCCTGGCGAGCGTCGGTCTGTCCGATATCGCGCGCGCCGTGGTGGAGGTGGAGTTCTCCCCACCGAACGCGCGCGAACTCGAACTCGCCGGGGGCGTCGCCGCCGGCCGCCCACCCGCGGGAGCGGACGCCGCGGAGCTCACCGGAACTGCTGTCGCCGCGTCCGATTCGACCGAAGGGACCATGGAATGAACATCGAAATCGAAGCCCTGCGCGCCATCGTGGCGGATAAGGGGATCTCGATCGAAACCGTGATCTCGGCGATCGAATCCGCGCTGCTCACCGCCTATAAGCACACCGAGGGGCATCAACCCAACGCCCGGGTCGAGATCAATCAGCGCACCGGAGTCGTGCGGGTGCTGGCCACCGAACTCGATGCAGACGGCAATGTGATCTCCGAATGGGACGACACCCCTGAGGGTTTCGGCCGGATCGCGGCGACCACCGCCCGTCAGGTCGTCCTCCAGCGCTTGCGCGACGCCGAGAACGAGAAGTCGTTCGGCGAGTTCTCGACCCACGAGGGCGATATCGTCGGCGGCGTGGTGCAGCGCGACGCCCGCGCCAATGCCCGCGGCACGGTGGTGGTGCGGATCGGTAGCGAGTTGCACGGGACCGAGGGCCTGATCCCGTCCGCCGAGCAGGTGCCCGGCGAGAGCTACGAGCACGGCGACCGGATCAAGTGCTACGTGGTGGGGGTGTCGCGCGGGCCGCGTGGCCCGCAGATCACGCTGTCGCGGACCCACCCGAATCTGGTCCGGCGCCTGTTCGCGCTCGAGGTACCCGAGATCGCGGACGGGTCGGTGGAGATCGTGGCGGTGGCCCGGGAGGCGGGCCACCGGTCCAAGATCGCCGTGCGCTCCACGGTCTCCGGGGTGAACGCCAAGGGAGCCTGTATCGGACCGATGGGGCAGCGCGTCCGCAATGTGATGAGCGAACTGGCCGGCGAGAAGATCGACATCATCGATTACGCCGAAGATCCGGCGACGTTCGTGGGTAATGCGCTGTCGCCGTCCAAAGTGGTTTCCGTCACAGTGGTGGATCCGGATGCCCGGGCCGCGCGAGTGATCGTCCCGGATTTCCAGCTCTCGCTGGCCATCGGCAAAGAAGGCCAGAACGCCCGCCTCGCGGCCCGGCTCACCGGCTGGCGGATCGATATCCGCAGTGACGCAGCCCCGGACGCCGGTGGCGCGGTACGGACGGAGGCGCATCGCCGGTGACCGAATCGGGGGCCGCGCGTCGGCCGGTCCGGGACCAGGCAACTCGCCGCGCCGACTCGCCGTGGGCGACGTCATCGGGGGCGGGGTTGGAGCCCGGCCCGCGGGCAGCGGTAGAGTGGTGTGTGGTTCGGTCCGAGTCTTCGGTTACCGCTCGCGAACGCGGTGGTGAGTCTTCGGCGCTTCGGCGCTCGGTGGCTCCGGTGCGTACGTGTGTCGGTTGCCGGAAACGCGAACCGGTCCCCGAACTGCTGCGGATCGTGGCGTACGGCCATTCCACCGGTGACGGTGCGGATGCCGTCACGATCGTTCCCGATCCACGGCGCAGACTTCCCGGCCGGGGTGCGTGGCTGCACCCCCTTTCGGCTTGTCTGAGCACAGCGGTCCGGCGCCGAGCGATCGGCAGAGCACTACGAGTGTCCGGACATCTGGATATCTCAGCCGTGGAGCAACACCTCGAGAACAGGCACGAGCACTCATGAGCACACCGTGAAGTACCAACGATGAACGTCCATCGGAGTTAACCCGAGGTCGTGCGGGTCCCCGCCAGCAGGCGGGCGGCACTGCTCGACCTCTCAGTGAGGAGAGCAGTGGCAGGCAAGGCCCGCGTGCACGAGTTGGCCAAAGAACTCGGTGTCACGAGTAAAGAACTACTCGCGAAGCTCAAGGAGCAGGGCGAGTTCGTGAAGTCCGCGTCGTCGACGGTGGAGGCACCCGTCGCGCGCCGGCTGCGCGAATCGTTCGCGGCGAAATCCGCCCCGGCGAAATCCGGATCCAACGGATCCAAGACCACCGCGCGCCCCGGCCCCTCGGGCGGGGCGAAACCCGCGGCGCCCGGTCCGCGTCCCGGTCCGCGCACCCCCGCGGCCCCGAGCCCGGCCGATACCACGCCGACCGCCGAGTCCACCGTGGCTCCGGCCGCCGGAAACGCGCCCAGACCCGCGGGTCCGCGTCCCGGCCCCGC
>NZ_BAGJ01000123.1 GCF_000308775.1 Nocardia testacea NBRC 100365 | reverse complement strand
AGTCCCCGGCGGACAGGTTGTCGGTATCGGCTGACGTGTTCGGCACAAGGCTCGAGCCTACGGCCCGGTGCGGCGCACACCGCAGCCGCCCGGCGGGGGTCGAGGGCGCCGGGCAGCGGCGGGTGAGCACGGCGGCGGCGCGCTGGGAACGGAGACGACCGGGGGCCGGCGGTCCCGCGGCCGTTGACGGCCCGCTACCGCGGGGTGCGCGAACGGATCAGCGGGACAGCCGTCGCCGCTGCGCCGGAACGCGAACGTCCGTCCGCCGTGTGCGGCTGCGGTCCGGCCGTCGGCCAGCGCCTGCCGGCGTGATCGGGGCACCTCGAGACCGTGCGGCCCGATCGTCGCGCGGGACCGTCGCCTGGTTGTGCAGCGGCGGACCATGGTGGATCGCGGTGCGTCCGGTTCTCCCGGCGCGAACCACCGGCCCCGGCGAGGGGTGCGGGCTGCGCTCACCTCGGCCGCGCCGGAATCAGGTGAGGACGATCAACTCGGTATCGGAGGCGATCTCGGTACGCAGTCCGCCTTTGGTGGCGACCCGGGCGACCGCGCGGATATCGCCGGGCTCGGCGCGGGTGAGCACCAGCGCGCGCGCCAGCAGGCCCTTGTGATGCTTGTTGAAGTGACTGACCACCGTGCGCGATCCGTCCGCGTGCTCGGTGAGCACCGTCGCGGTGACCGCGCCCGGTACCCGGCCGAGCTGCTGGTAGGTGCCCGAACGCAGGTCCACGACGAGTTCCTCGCCGGCCGCCTCGCGCAGCGCCGGGCCCAGATGATCGCGCCAGACCGCGGCCAGGGTCGGACGGCCCGGCAGTTTCGAGCCGCCCGACAGCCGGTAGGCGGGGATGGGGTCCCCGGCGCGGACCGCGCCGAAAAGGGCCGAGCCGATCGCGATCCGGGCGAGGGCCTTCGCCCGCTGGGCCCGGGTGAAGGTACTCGCGCCCAGCGCGTCGTACAGGACGCCGGTATAGCGTTCCAGCGCCGACCGGGTGGGGGAGGTGCGCACTGTGGCGTTGCGGGCCAGCTCCGACTCGGAGTTCTTACCGAGCCCGAGGGCGGCCCGGGCGGCGTCCGGGTCACCGGCCAGCGCGACCAGATCGCCCACCAGTTGCGCGCGAATCCCGGTGAGCGAGCCGAAGGCCAGCGCGGACAGATCCAGCGGGCCGCCGGAACCGCCGTCGGATTTGGTCTCGGAAGGGGGGAGCAGCACCAGCACGACCGGTTACGGTACCGGTCGCCGCCCCGCGGGCCCGCCGGCCCCGGCGCGGCGGATCCGGGGTGTGCGCCCGTACCGGGCCCACGGCGCCCACCACCGGTAATCGAATGTGGCCGGTGGACGCACAGGGGCTACGCTGGGCAACCGTGATCACCCGCCTCTCCCGACTGTTCCTCCGTACGTTGCGCGACGACCCCGCCGACGCCGAGGTGCCCAGCCACAAGCTGCTGGTGCGCGCCGGCTATGTGCGCCGGATCGCGCCGGGTGTGTACTCGTGGCTGCCGCTGGGCCTGCGGGTGCTGCACAAGGTGGAGGAGGTGGTGCGCGAGGAGATGAACGCCATCGGCGCGCAGGAGATCTCGCTACCGGCGTTGCTGCCGCGCGACCCCTACGAGGCCACCAACCGCTGGACCGAATACGGCGACGCCCTGTTCCGGTTGCAGGACCGCAAGGGCGCGGACTATCTGCTCGGCCCCACCCATGAGGAACTGTTCACCCTCACCGTGAAGGGTGAGTACAACTCCTACAAGGATCTGCCGGTCACCCTGTACCAGATCCAGGCCAAGTACCGCGACGAGGAACGGCCCCGGGCCGGTATCCTGCGCGGTCGCGAATTCATCATGAAGGACTCCTACTCCTTCGACCTGGACGAGGACGGTCTGAAGGCCAGCTACAACGCTCATCGCGAGGCCTATCAGCGCATCTTCGACCGGCTCGGGGTCAAGTACGTGATCGTCGCCGCGACCTCCGGCGCCATGGGCGGCAGTGCCTCCGAGGAGTTCCTGGCCGACAGTCCGGTCGGCGAGGACACCTACGTGGTGTGCCGGGAGTCCGGGTACGCCGCGAATGTGGAGGCCGTGGTGACCGCGGCGCCCGATCCGCTGCCCATCGAAGGGCAGCCCGAGGCGCAGATCCACGACACCCCCGATACCCCCACCATCGCGACCCTGGTGGACTGGGCGAACGGCGCCGGGATCGCCGAACGCTACGGTCGCCCGGTCACCGCCGCGGACACGCTGAAGAACGTCATGGTGAAGCTGCGGTATCCCGACGGCAAGACCGAGATCGTCGGTATCGGCGTGCCCGGCGATCGTGAGGTCGACGACAAGCGTCTCGGTGCGTCGGTCGAGCCGGCCGAGGTGGAACTGCTCACCGATGCCGATTTCGCCGCGAATCCGTTCCTGGTGAAGGGCTATATCGGACCGAAGGGTCTGCAGGCCAACGGTATCCGCTACCTGGTCGACCCGCGGGTGGTCGCCGGAACCTCATGGATCACCGGCGCCGACGCGCCCGGCAAGCATGTCGTCGGTCTGGTGGCCGGCCGGGATTTCACCCCGGACGGCACCATCGAGGCCGCGCAGGTGCGCGACGGGGATATGTCGCCCGACGGTCGCGGGCCCCTGGTCTCGGCGCGCGGTATCGAGATCGGCCACATCTTCCAGCTCGGTTACAAGTACACCGACGCCTTCGAGGTCGATGTCCTGGGCGAGAACGGCAAACCGGTGCGCCTGGTCATGGGGTCCTACGGGATCGGCGTCTCGCGCATGGTGGCCGTCATCGCCGAGCAGCAGCACGACGACAAGGGACTGCGCTGGCCCGCCGAGGTCGCGCCGTACGACGTACACGTGGTGATCGCCAACAAGGACGAGGCCGCCCGGGCGGGTGCCGAAGAGGTGGTGGCGGCGTTGCACGCCCAGGGCCTCGACGTGCTCTTCGACGATCGCACCGCCTCACCCGGGGTGAAGTTCAAGGACGCCGAGCTGCTCGGTATGCCCTACGTGCTGGTGATCGGCCGGGGCTGGGCCGAGGGCAAGGTGGAGCTGCGCGACCGGTTCACCGGGGAGGCGCAGGACGTGCCCGCCGAATCCGCGGTCGAGGCGGTGCTCGCCCGGGTCCGCGGCTAGGGCGTGTATCGAAGTAGCTGATGGGGTGGCACCGCGAAGCGGTGCCACCCCATCAGCGGTTTCGTGAAAGACACTGTCCGCGTTGGCGAATAGGCGAGGTCTCCGGTAAGTGGGTTGAACGACCAAGCACAACCGGAACCAAACCGGAGACTTCCCAATGGAGTTGTCAAGCCGGATCAGGCCGCTGCTGTGCCGGGTGGGGCCGGTTGGTAGAGCCGGTGGTCGCGGATGAGCGCCCATACGACATTGACGCGTCGTCGGGCGAGTGCGAGGACGGCCTGGTTGTGGCGCTTTCCTTCGGCTCGCTTTCGGTCGTAGAACCGTCTCGATTCCGGACAACAGGTGATACTGACCATGGCCGACATGTAGAAAACACGGTTGAGGCCGCGGTGGTAGCGGCGGGGCCTGTGCAGATTGCCGCGGATCCGGCCGGAATCCCAGGGCGCCGGCGCGAGACCAGCGAACGCGGCCAGGCGGTCCGGGGTCGCGAAGGAAGCCAGGTCACCGCCGGTGACGGCAAGAAACTCCGCGCCGAGCAAGCTTCCGAACCCTGGCAGGCTGGTGATCACCTCGGCGAGTTCGTGCTGGCGGAATCGGGTCTCGATGAGTGTGTCGGTCTTCTTGATCTGGTCGTTGAGCGCCATGACCTCTCCGGCCAGTTCGGCTATCACGGTGGCGGTGAGTGCCTCACCCGGCAGGCGGATGTGCTGCTGGTGAGCGGCGGCCACAGCCGCTGCCGCGATCTTGTCGGCGTGGCGGGCTTTCCGGGTGCGTAACCAGCATTCGAGCCGGACCAGGCCGATCCGGCGTAATGCGGCGGCGGTTTGGTAGCCGGTCAGCAGCATCAGCTGCCCGGTGCGGGTGAGGTCTTCGAGGGCGCGGTCGAGTGCGGGGAAGATCCCGACCAGCAGAGCGCGCATCCGGTTGATGACGCGGGTGCGGTCGGCAACCAGGTCACTGCGTCGGGCGGTCAGCAGTTTCAATTCCACGGTGACCTCGTCGCCGGGACGCAGCGGGCGCAGGTCACGACGCATCCTCGCTTGATCGGCGATGATCGCGGCGTCCCGTGAGTCGGTCTTGCCTTCTCCTCGATAGCCGCCGGCTGCGCGATTGAGAGTGCGGCCGGGCAGGTAGAGCAACTGCTGGTCGTGGGTGACGAGCAGGCCGATCAGCAACGCCGCACCGCCGTCGGGCACATCCATCGCCCACGTGACCTGGTCTCCAAGGTCGGCGGCATCACCCATCAGACGCAGGAGTTCGGTCTCGTCGTTTGCAATCCGCCGCGACAGCAGTCGCTTGCCTTCGGAGTCGATGACCACGCAATGGTGGTGAGTTCTTCCGACATCGACGCCGGCCCAGATCTGGGCCATGAATACCTCCGGTCGCTCGACACACATATTCGTCCTGCGGACGACCACGCCGGCGTTGTCCTACACAGCGATTCGCTCGCACATCCCAATTGGCGGCCGGGTCGTCGCGGGGAACCGGGCGGCCAAGTCTCCGGAGCCATGAAACGGCGACCTCGTGAAAGCCACACCCGGTTCCCCAGGGCCTTCAGACCTTACGACTGGCCTGCACGACCCGGGAAAAAGGTAGGACCTCGTGACCACAGTAGCGGTGACGGGGCGCGCGGATCTGACCGATGCTCAATGGGCGAGGCTGGAACCGCTGCTGCCCCGCGGCAGAAAACCCGGACGCCCGCCGGTATGGACGAAACGACAGCTCATCGAGGGAATCAGGTGGCGTACCCGCGTCGGCTGCCCGTGGCGTGACATCCCACCCCACTACGGGTCCTGGCCCGCGGTCTACGGATTGTTCCGGCGATGGCAGCAAGCAGGGGTGTGGGCGCTGATCCTGAAAATGCTGCAATGCTTCGCCGAGTCCGCAGGCCGGATCGGGTGGCAGATCAGCGTCGACTCCACGATCATGCGTGCCCATCAGCACGCGGCCGGAGCCCGCCGTGACAGCCACGCCCAGGCCGAGCCACCCGGCGGACCCGGCGAGCATGAGCCCGCCGATCACGCCCTCGGCCGCTCCCGCGGCGGCTGGACAACAAAACTGCATGTGGCCTGCGAGGACAGCTGCCTGGTGATGAGCATGCTGCTCACCGCAGGCCAGGCCGGAGACAGTCCGCAGTTCGCGGCGGTCCTCGCCCGGATCGACATATCCAGACCTGGCAGCCGGGCCCGCCGGCGACCGCATCGAGTACTCGCCGACAAGGCCTACTCCAGTCGCGGCAACCGCAGCTGGCTACGCCGCCGCGGTATCAAAGCCACCATCCCGGTCCCGGCCGATCAAGCCGGCCACCGCCGAGACCGCGGTTCGGCCGGCGGGCGCCCACCGGTGTTCGACCCGGTGATCTACCGCGACCGCAACACCGTCGAACGCGGCATCAACCAGCTCAAACAACATCGTGCGGTCGCGACCCGATTCGACAAACTCGCCGTCCGCTACCAAGCGACCATCCACATCGCAGCGATCAACCAATGGCTCCGCCACAGTTGAACAGTGGGCGGGCTGACGCCCGCCCACTGTTCAACACTTCGATACAAGCCCTAGGTGGCGCACTTGAGCACCACGAGGCCGCCGGCGGTGGGGTT
>NZ_BAGJ01000124.1 GCF_000308775.1 Nocardia testacea NBRC 100365 | reverse complement strand
AGGCTCGAGCCTTGTGCCGAACACGTCAGCCGATACCGACAACCTGTCCGCCGGGGACTCGAACTACCTGGTGGGACTCGATCTGAACGGACGCCGGGTCGTCGTCGTGGGCGGGGGCAGCGTGGCACAGCGCCGGTTGGGCCTGCTCATCGCCGCGGGCGCGGCCGTCGAGGTGATCACCCGGCAGGCCACCCCCGCGGTCGAGGCAATGGCCACCGCGGGCCAGATCACCCTCACCCTGCGCGATTACGCCGACGGTGATCTCGACGGCGCCTGGTACGCCATCGCCTGCACCGACGGGCCCGAGACCAATGCCGCCGTGGTCGCCGAGGCCACCCGGCGCCGGATCTTCTGTGTCCGCGCCGATCACGCCCAGTCCGGCACAGCGGTCACCCCGGCGACCGCCCGCTACGACGGGATGACCCTGGGCGTGCTGGCCGGTGGCCGGCATCGGCGCTCGGCCGCGGTCCGCACAGCCCTGCTGGAAGCGCTGCAATCGGGGGTGGTCACCGACGACGCGACTCCCATGGCGCCCGGCGTCGCGCTGGTCGGTGGTGGGCCCGGCGACCCCGATCTGATCACCGTGCGCGGCCGGCGATTACTGGCCCGGGCCGATCTCGTGGTGGCCGACAGGCTGGCCCCGCCGGAGTTGCTGGCCGAACTCGGACCGGATGTCGAAGTGGTGGACGCCGCCAAGATCCCTTACGGCCGCGCGATGGCCCAGGACGCGATCAACCGGGCTCTCGTGGACGGCGCCCGGGCGGGAAAGTTCGTGGTCCGGCTCAAGGGCGGCGATCCCTATGTGTTCGGGCGCGGTTACGAGGAACTCGAGGCGTGTGTCGACGCCGGGGTGCCGGTGACGGTGGTGCCGGGCGTCACCAGCCCGATCTCGGTCCCGGCGGCCGCGGGGATCCCGGTGACCCATCGCGGGGTCACCCATGAATTCGTGGTGGTCAGTGGCCATATCCCACCCGACCACCCGGACTCGCTGGTCGACTGGCCGGCGCTGGCCCGGTTGCGCGGCACCCTGGTCCTGATGATGGCGGTGGAACGGATCGAGCAGTTCGCGGCGGCCCTGCGCGCGGGTGGCCGCCCCGCCGAGACCCCGGCCACGGTGATCCAGGAGGGAACCCTGCGCGGTCAGCGGGTGTTGCGGGCCACGCTCGCCGATGTGGCCGAACGCGTCCGTGCCGAAGGTATCCGGCCGCCGGCGATCATTGTGATCGGGCCCACGGCCGGGTTCAGCGCCGCGCCGATGGCGGCCGGCGACGGTCGGTTACAGTGACCCACTGTGCTCGATAACCCCCCAGCTATCCAGTATCCGGTGACGAAACGAGCCTTCGGCCTCGCCATTCTCGTGCTCAGCGGGTTACAGCTGATGGTGGTGCTCGACGGCACCGTGGTGATCTTGGCCCTGCCGCGGCTGCAGGAGGAAATGGGCCTGTCCAGCTCGGGCAGCGCGTGGACCATCACCGCCTACGGGCTGCCGTTCGCGGGACTGATGCTGCTCGGCGGCCGGATCGGTGATTCGTTCGGACGCCGGCGCATGTTCGTCCTCGGTGTGGGCCTGTTCACGCTGGCCTCCATGCTGTGCGGGCTGGCGCAGGGCGAGCAGATGCTCATCGCCGCGCGCGCCTTCCAGGGCACCGGCGCCGCGCTCGCCGCGCCCACCGCCTTCGCACTGGTCGCGAGCACGTTCGCCCCGGGCCGGGTCCGCAATCAGGCCTTCGCCATCTTCGGCTCGATGGTCGCGCTGGGCTCGGTCGGCGGGCTGGTGATCGGCGGCGCGCTCACCGAGGCGAGCTGGCGGTGGATCTTCCTGATCAATGTGCCGATCGGTGTGCTCATCGTGATCGGCGCACTGGTCGCACTGCGCGATACCCATCATCAGCGTCTCACCCTGGATGTACGCGGCGCGTTCCTCGGGACTCTGGCGTGTGCGCTGATCGTCTGGGGCGCCACCGAGGGACCGGAGCTCGGCTGGAGTGATCCGCTGGTCTACGGCACTCTGATCGCGGGCGCGGTACTGCTTCCGCTCTTCGTCTTCGCCGAACGTCATGTGGACAACCCCCTGCTGCCGTGGACGCTGTTCGACAGCCGCGACCGCGTTTCCACTTTCGTGGTGATCCTGCTCGCCAGCGGCGTACTGGGCGCCACGACGTATTTCGCCGGCCTGTTCGTGCAGAACGTGGTCGGTTACAGCCCACTGGTCGCCGGGATCTCGTTCATCCCGTTCACCGTCGGCGTCGGCCTGGGCAGTGCGGTGGCCACCCGGCTGGCCCTGCACGTCGCACCCCGGTGGCTGCTGGTGAGCGCGTCGGTGGTGCTGATGGCCGGTCTCGGCTACGGCTCGACACTGGACGCCGACGTCGGCTACTGGTCCACCCTGCTGCCGCTGTTCTCGGTGATCGGTTTCGGCATCGGTATAGCCATGGTGCTCATCCCGCTGTGCGTACTGGTCGGGGTGCCGCCGGACGAGATCGGCCCGCTCTCGGCGATCGGGCAGATGTTCCTGAATCTGGGGACGCCCATCGCCATCGGCGTGCTCACCCCGCTGGCCGCCTCCCGGACCCTGTCCGAGGGCGGGACCATCAAGAAACCGGCCGAGATGACCGCGGCGGAGATCACCGCGCTCGGGGACGGCTACACCCTGGCCCTACTGGTGGCCGCGATCGGCGGCCTGCTGGTGGGCCTGATCGCGCTGACCCTGCGCTACACCGCGCAGGAGGTCG
>NZ_BAGJ01000125.1 GCF_000308775.1 Nocardia testacea NBRC 100365 | reverse complement strand
CGCCCGGCGATCTGCGCGGGGCGTACCGGGAAGGGCGCGAGGGCAATCTGGTGCTCTTCGTGGTGGACACCTCCGGATCCATGGCCGCCCGTGACCGGCTGTCCGCGGTGACCGGCGCGGTGGTGACCCTGCTGCGCGACGCGTATCAGCGGCGCGACAAGGTCGCCGTGATCTCGGTGCGCGGCAGCGAGGCCGAACTCGTGTTGCCGCCCACCTCCTCGATCGATATCGCGGTCCGTCGCCTGTCCGGTTTACGGACCGGCGGCAAGACCCCCCTCGCCGCGGGGTTGCGCACCGCCCGGGAGCTGGTCTACCGCGAACGCGTCCGCGACCCGCAGCGCCGGCCCATGCTGGTGCTGCTCACCGACGGCCGCGCCACCGGCGGGACCGACCCTGTCCCGCGAGCGCGCGCGGCGGCCGCCCGGCTGGCCCGCGACGGTGTCACCTCCGTCGTCGTGGACTGCGAACGCGGCCTGGTCCGGCTGGGCCTGGCCGCCGAACTGGCGACCGTGCTGGGCGGTCCGGTCGTCCGGCTCACCGAACTGACCGGTGCCTCGGTGGCCGAGGTGGTCCGGGCGGGCGCCGCCGGTGGGGTCCGCGCCGCGTGATCCCGGCCCCGGCCCGACCCGGACGAGCACGAAACCCGAACCAGATCAGGAGATCCGATGCCCAAAGGGGTGCCCGAGCATGTACCCGACGACGGACTGACCACCCGGCAGCGTCGTAATCAGCCGGTGCTCGCCGTGCACACGGGCCCGGGCAAGGGGAAGTCCACCGCCGCCTTCGGGATGGCGCTGCGCGCCTGGAACCAGGGTTTCGATGTGGCGGTGTTCCAGTTCGTCAAGAGCGCCAAATGGAAGGTCGGGGAGGAAGCGGTTTTCCGTGAACTCGGCCGGTTGCACAGCGAGTCCGGCATGGGCGGGCCGGTGCAGTGGCACAAGATGGGCGAGGGCTGGTCGTGGACTCGTAAGCAGGGCAGCGAAACCGATCACGCGGCCGCCGCGCTGGCCGGCTGGCAGGAGATCGCCCGCCGGTTGCGGGCCCAGGAGCACCGGTTCTATGTGCTGGACGAGTTCACCTACCCGCTGAAATGGGGATGGGTGGACGTGGCCGAGGTCGTCGAGACCCTGCGAGAGCGGCCGGGTAACCAGCATGTCGTCATCACCGGCCGGGACGCGCCCGCGGCACTGGTGGAGGCGGCGGACCTGGTCACCGAGATGACCAAGGTGCGCCACCCCATGGACGCGGGCCGCAAGGGACAACGGGGAATCGAATGGTGAGTTCGGCCGGGGCGCGGTGCGCTGCCCGCCGGTACCGCTGGGCCGGGAATACACCCCGATGAGCGCCGCCCCGGGGATCGTGCTCGCCGCGCCCGCCTCCGGCAGCGGGAAGACCACGGTCGCGACCGGTCTCATCGGTGCCCTGCGCCGGGCGGGCCGCCGGGTGGCCCCCTTCAAGGTGGGGCCCGACTACATCGATCCCGGCTATCACGGCCTCGCCGCCGGACGTCCCGGCCGTAATCTCGATCCGGTACTGGTCGGGCACGACCGGATCGCCCCGCTCTACCGCCACGGTGCCCGCGACTGCGATATCGCGGTGGTGGAAGGCGTGATGGGCCTGTTCGACGGACGGATCGACGAACAGGCCGCCGATCCCGTGGCGGAGGGCTCCACCGCCCAGGTGGCGAGCCTGCTGGGCCTCCCGGTGGTCCTGGTCGTCGACGCACGCGGTCACAGCCAGAGTCTGGCCGCGCTGCTGCACGGCTTCGCCACCTTCGATTCCGGTGTCCGGCTGGGTGGGGTGGTGCTCAACCGGGTCGGCAGCGCACGGCACGAACAGGTGCTGCGCGCCGCCTGCGACCGGGTGGGCCTGCCGGTGCTCGGCGCGCTGCCCAGGCTGGCCGAACTCGAGGTCCCGTCCCGGCATCTGGGCCTGATCCCGGCGGTGGAACACGGCGTCGCGGCGATGCGCGCGGTGGACGCGATGACCGATCTCGCCGCGCGCCATATCGATCTGGCCGCGGTCGCGGCGCTGGCCGCCGCGCCGGAGTCCGGGCCGAGCTGGGAGCCGGCCCGCGAACTCGCGGACGAGGCCGCGGTGCCGGACGGACCGGATCCGGTGATCGCGGTGGCCGGAGGACCCGCCTTCACCTTCGGATATGCCGAACACCGGGAACTGCTCACCGCCGCGGGCGCACGGGTGGCCGTGATCGATCCGCTGCACGACGCCCTGCCGGCCGATGCCGCGGGTCTGGTGCTGCCGGGCGGTTTCCCGGAAGAGCACGCGGGGACATTGGCGGCCAATACCGGATTGCGCGCCGCGGTGGCGGACCGGGCCCGGGAGGGGTTGCCGATCCATGCCGAATGCGCCGGGCTGCTGTACCTCACGAGGTCTCTGGACGGTCATCCGATGGCCGGCTTGATCGATGCCGCCGCCGAGTTCGGGCCCCGCCTCACGCTCGGCTACCGAGAAGCGGTGGCGCTGGCCGATTCCGTGCTCTGGCGCACCGGTGAGCGGGTACGCGGCCACGAATTCCATCGGACCCGGCTGGTGCGGTCCGGCGGCGACCCGCCCGCCTGGGGATGGCGGATCGCCGGAGAGCAGATGCGCGAGGGTGCGCTCGTGCACCGGGTCCACGCGTCCTACCTGCACACACATCCGGCCGGGAACCCGGGCGCCGTGCGTCGGTTCGTCGCCGCCGCCCGCGTCTATCAGCGCACCCGCCCCGCCGCGCGCATACGGTGATCGGCGGAGACCGGCGGCCCCGACCCGGCTCCGCACCGCGGCGCGCGCCGGACCGTGCCGGACTCGCGGTCGGTCTCGGCCTGCGGCCGGACCTGTCCGCTGAGCGGATTCTCGCGGCGTTGGCGGAAGCCTTTCCCGGCCGGCGGATAGCCTGCCTTGCGACCCTGGAACGCCGGGCGGGTGAACCGGGCCCGCGCGGTGCTGCCGCCACCCTGGGCGTGCCGCTGCACGGCTATTCCGCCGAGCAGTTGGCGCGGGTGCCGGTGCCGAACCCGTCGGAGCGGGTGGTCGCCGCATTGGGCATTCCCGGTGTGGCCGAGGCCGCGGCGCTGCTGGCCGGTACCGGGCCTTTGCTCGTGCCGCGACAGGTGGTGGGGGGCGTGGTGGTCGCCGCGACCGCCGCGCACGGCTGACCACCCACCGGGGCTCCGGTCGTCTGCCGGATGAACGGTGCCGCCCGCCGCGTGCGGTGCGTGCGCAGCGGCTACCGAGAGATTTCGTCGTTCGACGAGAAGGGCCGATTTCTGCCAGCGCGCTCCGGGCAAGGGTCCTTACCGTCGATCCGTGACCACAATCGTCTCCACTCGCGAGGGCATCGTCGGTACAGCGACGGTGACCTTCATGTCTATCGCCGCGGCGCTGGGAACAGCGACGATCTACCCACTTCAGCCGGCCGTCGCCGAAGTGTCGGGAGCGCTGGGGGTAACCGTCGCCGCCATGGGCGTGGCCCTCGCGTGTGGCCCGGTGGGCTACATGGTGGGTCTGGCCCTGCTCGTCCCGCTGGTCGACAGGTTCTCACCACGAGTTGTTCTGGCGCTGCAGTTCGTCGTGCTCACTGCCGCACTCGTGCTGACCGCTGTCAGTGGCACGGTGTGGTTGATCGGGCTCGCGATGCTGGTCACGGGAGCGTGTTCGTCGGTCGGGGCGGGCCTGAGTTCGGTGGTGGGGCGATCGGCCCCACCGGCGCGTCGGTCGACGAGTCTGGGGATTGTCACCGCGGGGATCTCGGCCGGTATCCTCGGCGGCCGAATCCTCGGCGGATGGCTGTCCGACCTGGTGGGTTGGCGAAATATGCTCCTGCTGGCCGCGGCGGCGTGCGTCGTCGTCGCGGTGGTCTGCCTGCGCACGCTGCCCGCCTCCAAGGGAAGCGTTACGCAGGGGTACCTGGCGGCACTCGTGTCGACTCCCGGCCTGTTTCGCCGCAGCCGGGTCCTGCGCGGCGGAGCGGCGCGGGGCGCCCTGTGGTTCTTCGCCTTCTGCGCGGTGTGGTCCGGCATCGCTGTCGCGCTGTCGGAACCACCGTTGTCGCTGTCGGCCGAACAGATCGGGCTGTATGGACTTGCTGGTGTCTCGGGTATTTTCGCGACGCGCCTCGCCGGTCGGTGGACCGACCGGGTCGGGCCTCGACCGGTCATCCTGGCCGGGCTGGTCACGGCGGGCGCCTCGTGCGTGATCCTCGTCTGCGGACTGTCGAGCGTCGCGGTGACACTCGTTGCGCTCGCGCTGTTCGACGCCGGCCTCTTCGCTGCGCAGGTCGCGAATCAAACCACGATCCTGGCGGTGAACCCGCAGGCACCGGCGCAGTTCAACGGCGCATACATGCTGGTGTACTTCATCGGCGGGAGCCTGGGGACGGGCTTCGGAACGGCGGCGGTTGCCGGTGCCGGGTGGTCGGCGTGTATCGCCGTCTGCGGCGCGGCGATAGCCGCGGCCGGCGTACTGACCAGGTCCATGGGTCGGGGCGATACCGATGGGCTCTGAACCGCCGAGTTCCCCGCGACTGTCAGGGCGCCACCGACAGCAGATCCGCGAAACCGGTGGGGTCGTGCCGTCCGACGCTCGCGTGTTCGAACAGCCCCCAGCCCTCGGCGTCCCCGCAGCGGGCGTGGGCGATGTGATCGGTGACGCCCCACGGGATCCGCCCCGCGATCGCCGGATCGGTGAGGTCGTAGCTGTTGGCCCACGACCAGTCGCGGCCCTTCCACTGCCCGTGCTGCCAATCCGGGTCGCCGCCGTAACCGCAGCCGATGTGCAGCGGTATCCCGGTGACGGTGCGGATATCGATGGTCAACGGTTTCCCGTCGGAGGTACGCAGTTCCAGGCTCGCGCTCTCCGGATGGCGGGTGCCGGACCGGTAGTCGATGGTGATCCGCGGCCAGCCCAGCTGTTCCACCGAGCCGTCGGGGAACACCCGGACCGCATCGTTGAGGGTCCGGTAGCCGTCCGGATTCTCCTGGATGATCACCACCACCGCGAAATCGTCGAACCGCAGCGGCACGTACAGCCACCAGAACCCGCCGGCTCCTTCGGTGGCCGCCCGGCCCGGCGGCTCGCTCTCGCCGACGGGCCGGATGCCCCAGGAGCGATCCCGGGTGCCGGTCCAGATCGCCGGGTCCACGGTGATGTCCTCGCCGCCGAGCGCGAGTGTGCCCGCCCAGGAGCCGACCTGGGCGAAGCGGGAGGCATCCAGAGTCGGACGGTTACCGGCCAGCATGACGTGCGGCTGCTCCTGGACGGCGGGGAAGGCGCCGGTCCAGGTGAGGTCGAGGCCGAGGTCCTCGTGGTCACACACCACGCGGATCCGGCGCAGCGGTTCGACCACTTCGATCCGGTAGCCGCCGACCGCCATGTCCAGGCTCCGGTCGCCGCGCGCGTCGGAGAACCGCACCGAGGTGATCTCGTCGCCGCGGCGGACCGCGGCGTAGGCATCGGCGACACCGAGATTCGGGTACACCCCGAAGCCGGTCACCAGCATGATCGCGCCGTCGCGGTTGTGCGCGTTGAAATAGCTGCGGTCGTAGAAGTTCCGGTCGCTGGTCGCGGCCCGGGCGATGGGCAGCGGTGTCTGGTGGATCGGATACTCGTCCAGGGGTCCCGGCGCGGTGGCCGGGGTGTGGCCGGTGGTCTCGCTCATCTCAATCCCATCCGTAGGTGCCGTCGAGCATGGCCTCCAGGGTGGCGCGATGCATGATGTAGTCGTCGCGCTCGGCCGGGGCCGTGTCCTCACCCATGTGGATCATCCGGCGTTTGATCCGGGCCATGACGATCGCGTGCCGCAGCGCGGCATAGGTGAGATAGAAGTCCAGATCCGTGACGGTGTGGCCGCTGACCTTCTCGTAGTGCGCGACGACCTCGTCGCGGCGCAGGAAATCGGGGAGGCCGGGGAAGCCGAAGCCGGTGGCGATGTCCTGGAAGAAGCGGTGCAGGAAGATCATCCAGGCCAGATCGAGTTCGCGCGGGCCCAGTGCGGCCATCTCCCAGTCCAATACGGCGACCGGTGCGAATCCTTCGTAGATGATATTGCCGGGCCGGGCATCACCCCAGCTCAGCACATCGGGTCCGGGGTCGTCGGGGAAGTTGCGGTCCAGCCAGTCGAAAGCGCGCTCGATGAGCGGGATCTCGTAGCCGTCGCCGGCCAGGGCCCAGTGGTACCAGGCCCGGTCCGATTCGATATGGCGGCGCAACGCCGGGCCGGGACCGTCGAGTTCGGGGAACCGCTGTGCCGGGTCGGGTAGCGCGTGGATCCGGGCCAGGACATCGACAGTGTTGCGGGTGAGTTCGGCCCGTTCGGCGGTGGTCGCGTCGTAGAGCCAGCCGGCGAACACGTAGGGCGGATTGTCACCCGGGATCCGGCCCGGAACCCGGTCCATCACGAAGAACGGTGCGCCGCAGGCGGCACTCTCGGTTTCCAGCCAGCGCAACCGCGGTACCGGGACGTCGGTGGCGGCGCCGATTTCGGTGATGACGCGGTACTGCAGGGCCAGATCGTATTTCTCGAAGACCGGGAACGCGCCCTCCTCTGGGATCATCCGGGCCACGAAGGCGCCTCCTTCGGTGCGGCCGCCGGATTTCCAGTGCGCGTCGAACAGCACCGACGCGCTGGAGAGCCCTCCCGACAGCGGCCGCTGCAGATCACTGATGACCGGCGGTCCGTCGGCCCCGACCTTGTCCCGTAACCATTCGGAGAGTTGTCCCGCCAGCGCGTCCAGATCGCGTTCGCTGGTGGTGAGCCGCATATGTTCGGTGGGGTTCACATCGTCGGGCATCATCGTCCTCCTGACGCCATCCGGCCTCGGCGCGGAAACCGGCCGATCTCGCCTGTCACGACACCGGGACGCCCGCGTGCGGGAGACTGTAACGTGTTTCAGTCCCGGGTGGTGCCGATTCGGCGGATCATCGGCCTGCCGGAACATCGCGAATCGCTGCCCGGGCGCGGCCGGCCGACCCATAATCCCTTCGATGGCCGGGGCGCGCCGCTCGGCCGGGCGGGAGGACCACGATGAACGTGACGCTGTGCCGTACAGGGCCGGGCGGGGTGGGGTGCGGCGAGCCGGCGCCCGGACCGGCCGGGAGGTCCACGTGAAGCGCGTCCGTGAGGCGGTCGCCGTGCTGGTGGCCGCGGGGCTGCTGCTGGTGCTGGGGGCGGCTCTGCGTCCGCTGTTCGTCGACGACCCGGCGGCGCCGGAGATCCTGTCGGCCACGGAGATCGGATTCGTCCAGGACATGGCCGCCCATCACCATCAGGCTCTGGTGATGGTGCAGCGGCTCGATCCCGGCGCCGCCCCCGCGGTGCAGGGCCTGGCCCGGCAGATCGAGGACACCCAGCTCTCCGAGATCGGCACCTTACTGGGCTGGTTGCGCCTGGCCGGCGCGCCGGCGGCGGGTGCGGAGCCGATGAGCTGGATGCCCGCACGGACCCACGATCACCACGCCGCCCACGACCCCGACACGGCCGCGATGCCGGGGATGGCCACGCAGGCCGAACTGGACGACCTCGCGGCCGCGCGGGGCCGCGCCGCCGCGATCCTGTTCCTGCGGCTGATGCAGCGCCATCACGAGGGCGGCATCGCCATGGCCCGGGTGGCCGACGCGCTGCTCACCGACGGAGTGGTGAAACAGGTGGCCCGGGAAATGATCACCGCGCAGACCCAGGAGTCGGGGCTGATGGCACTGCTGCTGGCGGAACTGGAGGCGGATCCACCGCGCTGAGCCGGAATGAACACGCGCGGGCGCCGGTTGCTCGTGGTCATGAGCGCTATCTCGTTGCCCGACACCGTCAAGAAATACATCGACGAGGCCAAACTGTTCGTCACCGTGGCCACTATCGGCCGTGACGGACATCCGCATCTCACCGTCACCTGGATCGACCGGGACGGCGACGAGTTGCTCTACTCCACGACGACCGACCGCGTCCAGGGCAAGAACCTGGCCCGCGATCCGCGCATCTCGGTGCTGATCGCGCCGCCGGACAACCCGTACGTGTACGCGGAGATCCGCGGTACCGCCACCCTCACCCCGGACCCCGACATGCTGGTCGGCGACCGGATGTCGATCAAATACACGGGAAAGCCCTACGCCGAGTTCAACCCGGCCTCGGTGGACGACGGCCCCCGGGTGGCGGTGCGGATCACGCCGACCAAGATCACCGGCAGGCT